>JBJEPQ010000001.1:0-19600 GCA_051881315.1 Acutalibacteraceae bacterium
CTAATGAATACATCAAAAAAGTGTTGCACTTGGATTGACAATCTAAGGAGCCGGATAATTTCATCGAAATTTGAAACTTAATCATCTGAAATCTAATGTCTGCTTTTACACCTCATCCGTCACGTCGTTCCTCCGTGCCACCTTCCCCTCAAGGGGAAGGCAGAAAAAGCTTGCAGAAATCGTATTAGTCTCCTTAGATTGTCAATCCAAGGAGCCGAAAGTTTTATCAAAACTTGAAACTATATGGTCTAAAATCTAACATCTAATGTCTAACATCTAATTTTGGGGGAGCTGTCAGCGAAGCTGACTGAGGGGGCAAGGTTTCATCAAATCTTACTCCCTCCGGCTTCGGCATAAATGCCGAAGCCACCTCCCTCATGAGGGAGGCTGACCGATTTGCCGAAAGCCTGCACGTTGTGACTGATAAAAAATTGATTTATAAATATAATAAAAACAGAAAGCAGAACAATTCGGGAGCGTCTCCGACTGAGTCGGAGACGCTCCCCTTTGTTGCTTATTCGTGTGGATCGGCTCAGAGAGCCTCGTTCTGTTTTAGGTTATTTCATGTTCTTCTCGTATGACTCGATCATCTTCTTAACCATCTGACCGCCGATTGAGCCGGCCTGCTTTGATGTGAGATCACCGTTATAACCGTTCTTGAGGTTTACGCCTACTTCGGCTGCAGCCTCCATCTTGAAACGGTCGAGAGCCTCTCTTGCCTGAGGAACTACGTTCTTGCTGCTTGACATTACATTTCACCCCTTCGCAATTTAATTGCGTTTGCAATTATATCTTTTGCTTTATCCTCAAAAATACAACTGAAAAATTTTGTAAATAAAAAAGTTGTCATATGTCGATTTATATGATAAAATAGTTTCTTGCGGTATGCTTTTTTAATATTATATATTGTAAGCTTTTAAGCATATATTAAACATCGGAGGAATTATCTTGGTTTATTCAAACGTTCTTGAAGCGATCGGCAATACGCCGATGATCCGCCTTTCAAAAATCGTTCCCGAAGGAAGCGCGGAAATCCTCGTTAAATATGAGGGTGTCAACATCGGCGGCTCGATCAAAACACGAACTGCATATAATATGATCTGCGACGCAGAGGAAAAAGGAATCATAACTCCCGATACCGTCATAGTTGAGCCGACAAGCGGAAATCAGGGCATCGGTCTTGCTCTTATCGGAGCTGTCAGAGGCTATCATGTCCGTATCATTATGCCCGACTCCGTCAGCGAGGAACGCCGCAAACTCGTCAGGGCATACGGCGCAGAGCTGGTGCTTATTCATGACGACGGCGATATCGGCAAATGTATCAACGAATGTCTGCAAACGGCTCTGAGAATGGCTGGGGAGGACAAAAATGTCTGGATTCCTCAGCAGTTTGAAAATCCTGCCAACCCGTCGGTTCACAAGAATCACACGGCTCTGGAAATCATAGAGCAGGTCGGCAAACCGATCCACGGCTTCTGTTCGGGCGTCGGCACGGGCGGCACGCTCAGCGGAATAGGCGAAACGCTCAAAGAAAAATATCCCGAGATCCGCATCTGGGCGGTTGAGCCGCAGAACGCCGCAATTCTTTCGGGCGGAAGCATCGGCACTCATCTGCAAATGGGAATCGGCGACGGTCTTATTCCGAAAAATCTGAACACGGAAATCTACGAAAATATCGACATTGTGACGGACGAGGAAGCTCTCGAAACCTCACGCCGCCTTATCCGCGAGGAGGGTATTCTCTGCGGAATTTCAAGCGGCACAAACGTTACGGCGGCTCTCCGACTTGCGAAACAGCTCGGCGAGGGCAAAACGGTCGTGACCGTTCTCCCCGACACGGGCGAAAGATATTTCAGCACCGAGCTGTTCAGCGATTGAATTTGTCCCCGTGGAACGGACTTTCAGTTTTGCAAAAAGGGTGATATGATGAACGAAAAAGAGCTTTGTTCCAAGGCGATCGAGGTGATGGGAAAAGCTTATGCGCCATATTCTCAATACAAGGTCGGTGCGGCTCTGCTGACCGAATCGGGTAAGATTTTCACCGGCTGTAATATTGAAAATGCGGCTTATTCTCCGACAGTCTGTGCCGAACGGGTGGCTTTATTCACAGCGGTTGCGGCAGGCGAAAGAAAATTCAAAGCGATTGCCGTTGCAGGCGGCAGGGACGGAATCATCGGCGGCGCTTTTCCGCCGTGCGGAGTTTGCCGTCAGGTTATGGCAGAGTTTTGCTCTCCCGATTTTACAATCCTCGTCGTGACGGGAAACGATACCTATAATAAATATTCCCTTTCCGAGCTTCTGCCGGAAGCGTTTACACCGAAAAATATTGAATAAAAAAAGTCTGTATCAGCGACTAAACATCTGATACAGACTTTTTCTTCCCTGTTATAAAATTTGTCCCCCAAAGACGATACCTGCACTTCATCTTTACAAAAATATATAAATTTCCCCCCTGCAAAGAATAGAGAGTTACACCCGTCCCATCTTTGCTTTGGACGCCCGACCTGCACCGATATGATACATTCGGGCAACAAACCGTCGAAAATCTGTCCTTCATTAAGGACAAATCACTAATCGTTATTTTACTCTTGATAACAATAAAACGCAAGATGTGACAGCTATTTCAATTTTTTACAAGGCTGTCACACCCCGATTTTAATAAAAATTTGTATGATTGCACAAGTTTTAAATATGTTATTATCTAATTCTTGTCGCTTTTTATTTCGTAAAAAGCAAAATGATGCAGTAAATTTGTGTACTAATAGACATTAAACGGACATTTTATCCTTATAATAAAAGCGGTGATAAATTGATGGATTATGTTAAACGAATCCGGGATTTGAGAGAAGACAATGATCTAACACAAAGAGAGGTTGCTGAATATCTCGGCACTTCTCAGACAATGTATGCCAGATACGAACGGGGCGCAAATGAACTCCCAATTCATCATTTGATCTCACTATGTTCACTTTACAAGGTATCTTCGGACTACATTCTCGGAATCGGAAAAAGAAAATAAAAGCCGATCTCTCTTTTTAAGGGAGATTTTTGTTTTTTATGCGTCTGCAAAAATTGACTTTTTCTGCACCGTATGATATTATTGAAGAAATAAAATCCGTCGGACAAAAGGAGCGTCAGGCTCTGTGACCGACAGTCAAAACAAAAGGAAGTTTACTATGGCATATGACATAATCCGATGGATATGCGGAGCGGTGCTTTTTGTAATTCTTTTGACCGTGCTTTGCATTGTGTCAAAGAAAAAAGGTAAAGCCGCAGTTACGGCGGCGTTTGTTTCAATCATTTTGACCGCCGCCTCTTTCCTCATACCGGTTGAAAACTATATTTGTTCGTTCACCTCGGTCGAAAAGCTTTTCGCCTATCGCTATCACGAGGAGCTTGTGACGTATTTCGAGTGTGACGAGGGCGTTGTGTGTATTGCCGAAAGAGGGAGCGGAGTTAATGTGAACTACTGCTTCAACAAAAAGAACGGCAAGCTGACGCTTCCTTTCTCGCTTGTTGACGATACACAGCACCGTTCCAGCAAATACGGTGTTTTCCTTATCAAAAAATTTGAAAATCAATCTGTCATTTTCACCCAGGTGAGCCGAACCGCCTATGACGGGGCGGAATTTCAGGACGGCGGAGTCGGATATTATTACTTCGTTGTGGACGGAAACTTTATTCCGTCAAGGCTTACCGTCTCGGGCGAAAAGGTAGTTCTGGTATAATAAAATGGGCTGACGTTTTAGCATTAGCGTCAGCCCATAGTTTTATTCATTTATAAATTCGGTTTCGTCAATTATTTTGGAGAAAAGCTCCTGCGCCTTGATGAAAAAATTTGCGCCCATATCGGAATATTCTTCATTGTTCATTCCGCACCGCTGAGCAAACTGCTCGCCGATATTCCGTGCGGTGTCTCCGTCCTTTTTCAGAGCAAGAAGATAGAAGGTAAACGCACTGCCGTCAGAGATATTGTCATAATATCCGCTTTCCTCGGTTTTGAGGTAATCGTACATCGAGGAGCTGACCGCATCGGCAAGAGCCTCCTGTTCGATCTTCCTGCGGACGGTGTATTCGGCGGTAAAGGTGAGCAGAACACGAATACAGTAAAGCTCGGACGCCTGCATTTTTTCGCAGTGAAGGTCAAGCTTCTTGCAGTCAGGACGAATCTTGGCAAGCCTTATTCCGAGTGCCTTTGCCTTTTCGCTGTTTCCGTTGCGCCTGTTGCGGTCAATATCCTCGGAAATGCGCTGAAAGTCGCTCTGATCCGTTGCTTTCCTGCCGGCATATATTTTGATGTCTCTGTCCTCTGCCATTTTCCTGTCTCCGATTATTCCGCCTTCGCTTTCTGACGGCGGATCTTTGCCTTATAGTTTGAGAACTCCGTGAACTCATCCTCCGGCGTTACAATACTGCCGAGAGTCACGCAGCTTTTGTTGTGTCTGCCACGGAAGCTGCTGCCTCCGATCGAAAGAATTCCCTTTTCCTTTGCAAGGACGTCAAATTTCTCCGCCGTTTCCTCGCTGTGTTCGGGACACCATGACTCAAAGCCGTCAATGCCTGCTTCAAGCGCTTTTTCAACGATATTTGTTCCCTCATAATCTCCGGGATGTGAAAGAATGGCAATTCCGCCTGCATCGTGGATAGCCTGAATAACCTCGGACATTTCGGAAAACTTAGGTTTAATAAGAATACTGTTTTCTCCGCCCTCGGTGAAAAGCTCCCTGTAAAGCTCGCCGAAAAGCTCAGTCGTAACGCCGCACTCAACGAGAGCCGCCATAATGTGAACGGGATAAACATTCGTCGATCCCTGTGCGCATTTGAGAACGAGATCAGTCGTTATCGGATAACGCTGAGCCGCCTTGATCATCATAAACTGTGCCGCCCTCTTCCTCGCGACGAGGTTGCGGTGGCAAAGTCCCTCCAAGCGGTCGGGAGAATCGCTCATATAGCCGAGAACAAAAACTTCTCTGTCGTTCTCACTGTCATAAGCGGAAATTTCGACGCCCTGAATAACCTTTATGCCGTGGCGTTCGCCTATAAGACGAGCCCTCACCGTACCTGCGAGACAATCGAGGTCGGTTACAGCCAGGTTGGTAACGCCGCATTTTTCAGCCAAGACAATTATGTCATCTATGCCCATAGATCCGTCCGAGAGCTTAGTATGACAATGTAAATCACAGATCATTTTTTTAAAATCCTCCCATTTCAACGAAAACCGCAATATTATTCTGATTATATTATAATACAAATGGGTTGAAAATGCAAGAATTTATTTTTTTCTGTGGGAAAAGCAAAGTTTTATGAAAAACTGCTCTCTATTATTTTTGAACACTCAGCAGGAGAATATACCCACTTGTCGATATGATCGAGATCGGTGAAATATTTTATCGGCGGTGTGGGATATTCAGCCTCGAAAGCGTCCACGATAATCAGCTTGATTTTCATTCTTTCGGGCAGCATACTTTTGATATACACTCCTGCGTGACAGCCTGCGGATATGCCCGACGAATACTCGGCAAGTCCTGCGAGATTGGGCGTCAGCTCGACGAAAATCCCGTAGCTTTCAACGGATCGGACTATTCCCGGAACGGTTTCGCCGGGGGCAAATTCATCGGCGTTCTGCTCCCATGTGCCGAGCAGTTCCTTGTGAGAAAAGGTAATGCGTCCCTGCTCGTCAATCGACTTGACGATAACCCTTATCGTCTGCCCGACCGAAAAGCGGACGGACGGGTGAGGGATCCTTGAAACGGAGATGCTGTCGATCGGCAAAAGTCCGTTGATACCTGCGCCGATATCGAGGAAAACTCCGAAATTTTCCATATGCGTAACCTTTGCGGTTATCACATCGCCCGGACGAAGCTTTGAAATGTACTTGTCCATACATTCCTGCTGTACCGCCTTGCGGCTGAGTATCGCGTATTCACGGTCATTGTCGTCCTTTTGAAAACCTACGACCTTGAACATTACGGGCTTATTCACCCGTGAGATCAGGGCAATATCCCTGACCGAGCCGTCGTCAATTCCGAGAGCACCCTCGTTGTGCGGAATAATTCCGTACATACAGCCGAGATCAACACGCAGATTGTGCTCCTTGTCGCATAGGAGCGCACGGGCCTCTAAGGTTTCGTTCATTATACACGCCTCGTGCAAAGCGTTCGGAGAAGATAGAGCCGCCTGATTTGACGGTGTGTGGATTGTTTGTCCTTCGGGTTTAAAATTTTGCATAAGTTTTACCACCTTTGTTTTATTGATAAAATTTTTTCTACTAATTTATATGATTTATATTGTCTTTAATGACAAATACATCTATACTTTCAGCAATAAATGTGCTATAATATAATGTAAATCTGTATTACTGACGGAAAATCTCGAAAGGAGCGATCAAATGGACGTTCGTGTAGGCGATAAGCTTGTTATGAAGAAAAATCATCCCTGCGGCTGCAATACCTTTGAAGTGCTGCGATCGGGAATGGATTTTAAGATCAAGTGCGAAAAATGCGGACATGAGGTCATGGTTCCCCGTTCAAAGGCGGAAAAAAATATCCGCAAGATAATCCGTCCGGAGGAGTAGCACCTTCCGAAAAAAATATTATTTTCGGAGGATTGTTTTATGATAGATAAGCTTCAATCGGTTGAAGAAAAATTTGATAATATTAACTCACAGCTTTGCGATCCCGACATCGTTTCGGATATTAAAAAATACCGTTCGCTGATGCAGGAGGCGAAACACCTGACTCCCGTTGTCGAAAAATTCCGTGAGTACAAGAAGGTCAACGCCGACTTTGAGGAGGCTCAGTCCTTGCTCAACGAGAGCGGACTGGATAAGGATTTCCGTGAGATGGCGCAGGAGCAGTTTGAGGAATCGAGGGACGCTCTTGAAAAAATCAGGGAGGAGCTTAAAATTCTTCTCCTGCCGAGAGATCCGAACGATGACAAAAACGTTATCATCGAAATCAGAGGCGGCGCAGGCGGCGAGGAATCCGCCCTCTTTGCAAACTCACTTTTCAGAATGTATTCGATGTACGCCGAGACAAAGGGCTGGAAAACCGAGGTGCTTAACTCTAATCCGACGGAGCTGGGCGGCTTTAAGGAAATCAGCTTTATGATAACGGGTGACGGCGCATATTCACGCTTTAAATTTGAGAGCGGCGTCCACCGTGTTCAGCGTGTTCCCGAAACGGAATCACAGGGACGAATCCACACCTCGACCGTGACCGTTGCCGTACTGCCCGAAGCCGAGGAGGTTGATCTTCAGATCAACCCGACCGACTTGCAGATAGATACCTTCCGTTCCAGCGGCGCAGGCGGTCAGCACATCAACAAAACCGAATCCGCAATCAGAATTACTCACATTCCGACCGGTACGGTGGTTGAATGTCAGGACGAGAGAAGCCAACACAAAAACAAGGATAAGGCGATGAAAATTCTGCGTTCAAGGATACTTGAAGCCGAAAGGGCGAAGCAGAACGAAGCCATCGCAGGCGAAAGAAAATCACAGGTCGGCACAGGTGACAGAAGCGAGAGAATAAGAACCTACAACTTCCCTCAGGGAAGAGTCAGCGACCACCGAATCGGGCTGACCTTATATAAAATAGAGGCAATTATGAACGGCGATCTGGACGAGCTTATTGATGCGCTCATCACCGCCGATACTGCCGAAAAACTGAAAGCTGAGTAATGATATGAAAACCGAACTTCTTGACGGCGGCTCACGGCAAAGCATTGAAAAAGCCGCCGAAATACTGAAAAGCGGAGGACTTGTCGCAATTCCGACCGAGACGGTCTACGGACTTGCGGCAAATGCCTTTGACAAAGAGGCTGTCGTTAAAATCTTTAAGGCGAAGGGCAGACCTGTTGACAATCCGCTGATAGTCCACATCTGCCGATTTGAGGAGCTTTACAAGCTCGTTAAATCCGTTCCGCAAAAGGCAAAGGAGCTTGCCGAGAAATACTGGCCGGGACCGCTGACGATAATTCTGCCGAAAGCGGACACCGTCCCCGATGAGGTAAGTCCGGGACTGACGACCGTTGCGGTTCGTTTCCCGTCACACCCCGTCGCAAGGGCGATAATAGATGCCGCCGGCGTTCCTCTTGCCGCTCCGTCCGCAAACTCGTCGGGACTTCCCAGCCCCACAACGGCGAAGCACGTTATGGACGATATGAACGGCAAAATTGAAGCTGTCGTTGACGGCGGAGCCTGCGACGTGGGAATTGAATCCACGGTAGTCACTCTTGCCGCCGAGGTGCCGAGACTTCTCAGACCGGGCGGAATAACGCTCGAACAGCTTGAAGCTGTGCTCGGTCACGTTGAGGTCGATCCTGCGGTTTTGTCGGAGCTTAAAGAGGGCGAGCGTCCTGCCTCTCCCGGAATGAAATACAAGCATTATTCCCCGAAAGCGGAAGTATATATAGTAAACGGAAGTCTGCCGAGCTTCAAATATCAGTTAGAATCCGATCCCCGTGAGGGAGATGCGGTGCTCTGCTTTGACGGTGAAGAGGAAGGACTTTCCATTCCGTGCCTGAGCTTCGGCAGAGAGGATCACTCGTCCGAACAGGCGCACAGCCTTTTTGACGATCTCAGAAAATTTGATGAAATGGGAGCAAAGAGAGTGTTTGTCCGTGCTCCGTCGGCTGACGGCGTGGGACTCGGTGTTTACAACCGCTTGCTTCGTGCGGCGGCGTTCAAGATACTCAATCCGCCTGTTATTTACGGACTGACAGGTCAGAGTGGCGCAGGCAAAACAACCGTTGCCGCCGAGCTGAAAAAGAAAGGCTATCTGATAATCGACGGCGATGTTCTTGCAAGGAAAGCGGTCGAGGATCCCGAGGTTCTCAAAAATCTTGCGGCGGAGTTCGGCGATGATGTTATCGCTTCCGACGGAACGCTCGTTCGCAGTCTGGTTGCAAAAAGAGCTTTCGCAAGCGAGCAGAAGCGGCAGAGGCTTAACGAAATCACCCACCCGGCGATTACAAAGCTCACGCTCCGGGAAATCAGGAACAGTTTTGAGCCGGATATGAAAGGTGCGGTTATTGACGCAGCGGCGATATTTGACTGCGAGCTTCCGAAATACTGCACCAGGATGATCGTTGTCACCGCAGACGAAGCCGTCAGAGCCGAAAGGATAATGAAGCGTGACGGCATTGACCGTGAGACGGCGATGCACAGAATAAACGCTCAGAAAAATGAACAATACTATATTGAAAGGGCGGATATCGTTATCCGAAACAACAAAAACGAAAATCTTACCGATCAACTGAGTGAATTATAAATCAATCGCCCTGCGCAAACTGTCGGTTCGGGCAAGGCGAAAAATAATATGTATGCTATAAATCAGTCGAATTTTTAAGGAGGAAATCACAATGGCAGAAGAAAAGACAGAAGTTGAAGTTTTATGCGAAAAATTGCTTATAAACAAGAAGCACAGCGCAAACTTTGTTGACGAAACGGAGTTTGTAAAAGCAATGGATTATGCCGAGGATTATAAAAAATTCCTCAACGACAACAAGACCGAGCGTGAGGTTGCAGGCTTTGTTGTGGCTGAGGCGGAGAAAAAGGGCTTCGTTCCCTTTGACAAATTCAAGAAGTATGCTCCCGGCGACAAGGTGTATTATCTCAACCGCAACAAGGCAGTTATACTTGCCGTAATGGGCAAAAGGAGCGTCGGCGAGGGCGTCAGAATAGCGGCGGCTCATATCGACTCTCCCCGTCTTGACCTCAAGCCCAATCCGCTCTATGAATCCAACGAGCTTGCACTTTTCAAAACCCGTTACTACGGCGGAATTAAAAAATATCAGTGGACGGCAATTCCGATGTCGCTTCACGGCGTTGTAATTCTCAGGGACGGCACCGAGGTTGAGGTCAGCGTCGGTGAAAAAGAGGGCGAGCCTCAGTTCGTCATCTCCGATCTTCTTCCCCACCTTTCCAAGGAGCAGGACAAGAGAACGCTTGAGGGCGGTATCACGGGCGAGGAGCTTAACGTTATTGTCGGCTCTCTCCCGTTCAAGGCGGACAAGGGCAGTGAGCTTGTCAAGCTGAACATTCTCAGGCTTCTCAACGAAAAATACGGCATGACCGAGGAGGACTTCCTCACCGCAGAGCTTGAAATGGTGCCTGCCGCAAAGGTTACGGACATCGGCTTTGACCGCAGTATGCTCGGCGGCTACGGTCACGACGACCGTGTCTGCGCTTACCCCGAATTTACCGCAATTCTCGGACTTGACGAGACTCCCGATTACACGGCGATCGCAGTCCTTGCCGACAAGGAGGAGACAGGCTCCGACGGCAACACGGGACTTAATTCCTCATATCTGAAGTATTTTATCGCCGATCTTGCAAGAGCGGAAGGACTTATGGCTCACGATGTGCTTTCAAAATCGAAGTGCCTTTCCGCCGATGTAAATGCGGCTTTCGATCCGACCTTCCCGACTCCGTTTGAGGCGAGAAATTCCTCTTATCTTAACAAGGGCATAGTCGTCACAAAATACACGGGCGGCAGAGGCAAGGGCAGCACCTCGGACGCAAGCGCAGAGTTTGTCGGCGAGGTCACGAGAATTTTCAACAATGCAAATGTAAACTGGCAGATGGGCGAGCTTGGCGCAGTTGACGCAGGCGGCGGCGGAACGGTCGCAAAGTATATTGCCAACCTTGATGTTGACGTCATCGACGTCGGCGTTCCCGTGCTTTCAATGCACTCCCCGTTTGAGCTTATCGCAAAGCTCGACGTTTATATGGCTCACAAGGCTTTCTCCGCTTTCTTTAAAGCGTGAAATCCTAAGCGGTGAAAATATGTCGTCAAAAGAACCCGAAAACACCTTGCGTGAAAAAATTTTCGGCGAACGTCCTCCCGAATTTGATTATTCGGCGGAGGACTTCGGCGAGCCTGTTCCGATTCGCCGTTCGCTTTTGCTGATGCGTGTGCTGATAGTTGTGATAAACCTTGCGGCGATCATCTTCTGCCGCTCGTTTATCCAAAGCTGGTACAGCGTTCACGGCACAACTCCCCTATGGATACCGATAATCTTTCTGCTTGTTCCGCTCGCTTCTCTTTTCTTCATCTATTTTTATATGGGCAGGATCGGCTTCGAGCGGATAATCAAGCTTATCTGCCTTGCTTTCTGTGCGCTTCATATAATCAACTTCTTTTCTCCCGTTGATTCGTCACAGATCACCCTCGGTACAGAGGGATATTCCTCCGATTACAGCTACGTGACGCAGGCAGGAAATCTCCTCGGAATTGCTTTCCCGAAAGAGGGAAGTGCGACCACGACGGACAGCATTACGTCCGACTTTGAAAGCAGTAAGGTCAATCTTTTTGATAAAATCAAGTCGTTCCTTGCTCAGGAAAAGCTTTATTCCTGCACCGAGGTCATTTACACGGACGAACAGGCAGAGGAATTTGAACAATCCCTTTCCGCCGATCCGGTCTGGCTCAGGGAAATTCCCGAAAAGCTGAACGGTCTCCCTTTCTCTCTGATTGACAGCTCGGGCTACGACTGTTATCTTTTCTTCGACTGTGACGAAAACAGCTTCAACGCTGTGCCCGAATCGGGAAAGCACACCTTTTACAGCGTGATGTATAACTCGAAAAGCAACAGTCTTCAGCTTTTAAAATACACGAAAAAATTCTAAACAGGATGGGCATATGATAAGAGTCAATGAAATTAAAACTCCGCTTGAGGGTACATATGACGATGTTCTTGCGGCAACGGCAAAGGCGTTACGCATTGCCAAAAGGAAGATTCTTTCGCTGGAGATCGTCAGGAAATCCCTCGACTCAAGGAAAAAAGAAAATCTCTTTTTCGTTTACAGCGTCAATGTGACCGTTGACGGCGACGAGGCGGAAATACTTGCAAGGAGCAAAAACAAAAAAGCGGCTTCGGTTGAGCCGTTTACCTACGTTATGCCCGAAAACAGACGAAAAAGCGAGCTGAGACCGATCGTTGTCGGCTTCGGTCCGGGCGGAATATGGGCGGCGCTGACACTTGCAAGGGCAGGGCTCAGACCGATCGTCCTTGAACGGGGACGTGACATTGACGCAAGAACTGCCGACGTCAACCGCTTCTGGACGACAAAAAAGCTGGACGAAACCTCAAACGTTCAGTTCGGGGAGGGCGGCGCAGGCACTTTTTCCGACGGAAAGCTCACAACGGGAATTAAAGATAAGCTCTGCCGCAAGGTTTTTCTTGATTTTGTCGAATACGGCGCACCCAAGGATATTCTCTATTCATGGCGGCCGCATATCGGCACCGACAAGCTCGGTCAGGTCGTGAAAAACATTCGTGAGGAGATAAAGCGGCTCGGCGGCGATGTTTATTTTTCCTGCTGTTTAACCGATATAATAATCGCCAACGGCGTTGTCCACGGCGTCACCTATAAGGACGAAAAGGGCGAGCTGATTGACCTTGAAACCGACAGCGTAATTCTTGCCGTAGGTCATTCGGCAAAGGATACGGTTGAGATGCTCTACCGAAAAGGTCTTGACATAATGCAAAAGCCGTTTTCCGTCGGCGCAAGGATTGAGCATCCGAGGGAAATGATCGACAGGTCGCAGTACGGCGATTTTGCAGGTCACCCGGCTCTCGGTGCGGCGGACTACAAGCTCTCCAACCACTCTCTGCACCACAGGGGCGCATACACCTTTTGTATGTGTCCGGGCGGCACGGTCGTTGCGGCGGCGAGCGAGAACGGCGGAGTTGTCGTAAACGGAATGAGCAACTATGCCCGTGACGGCGAAAATTCAAACTCTGCGGTGCTGGTCGGCGTTGAGCCTGAGGACTTCGGAAGCGATCATCCCCTTGCCGGCTTCAAGCTTCAGCGTGAAATTGAGGAAAAGGCGTTTGTCTGCGGCGGCGGTGATTTTACCGCTCCGGCTCAGCTTGTCGGCGATTTTCTTCAGAATGTCAAATCAACTCAGCTCGGAGATGTAAATCCTTCCTGCGCTACGGGAGTTAAGCTCGGCGATATCCGTCAGGTTCTTCCGCAGAAGGTCACCGAGACTATGGCGGCGGCGATCGTGAAATGGGGAACTCAGCTCAAGGGCTTTGACCGTCCCGATGCGGTGCTGACCGCTCCCGAAACGAGGTCATCTTCACCCGTGCGTATTATGCGAGATGAATTTTTCCAGTCGCTCAAGGTAAGGGGACTTTATCCCTGCGGCGAGGGCGCAGGCTATGCAGGCGGTATTGTCTCGGCAGCCGTTGACGGAATACGCTGTGCTCACGCAGTTCTCGGCGACGAATTTTAAGTTGATATTATATATAATGTATGATATACTGACAACGGCTCTGAAAAAGGAGGCGATCTTTTACGAAAACAAGACTGAGCGAAAAAATGGAGCAGAATAAAGCGATCGGAAAGCTTCGCAGTTTTCTCTGCTCAAAAATTTTTATGATAATTCTCTGCGTTATCGGTGCGGCGTTTGTTGTCGCAAGAGGTAAGGGCGATATTATGCCCCTCGTTTACGGCAATCTCGTCCTCGGAGCGATACTTTGCTTTATCCTCGTTGTCTGTGATGACCTTATCGCAACGCTGATGCCGTTTCTTTTGATAAGCTGTATCTCGATCAAGTGCTACAATTCCTTTGATATTTACATCAAGCTTTTACCGCTGGCACCGCTGATTGTTGCTGTTCTGATATTTCATTTCGTCGTCTATCGGCGGAAGCTCGATATGGGCAAGACCTGGCCGGGAGCAGCGGCGGTCGCCGTTGCGGTCACGCTCGGAGGTCTCGGCAAAATAACCGCCGCCGAATATTTCAGCGGCACGGCTCTTTTCTACACCTTCGGTCTCGGAATAGGTATGTTCCTGATGTATATGATAATGAACACCCACTATCACGCAAGCGACAAGTATGTTCTGCGGCTGAAATTTTCCTTTATAATGATGCTCACCGGACTTTTCTGTGTGTTTATGATCGTTCATCATTACATACTTTTCTGGCCGAACTTTATGGCGAAGCTCAGCCCGATATATTTCCAATGGAGAAATAACGCATCGACGATTCTGATGCTGTCAATGCCGTTTGCCTTTTACCTGTCGATCCACAAATATCCGTTCCTTTTCGTCGGCGGACTGCAATATATTGCAATCCTTTTCACCGGCTCAAGGGGAGGTGCGCTCGGCGGCACTATCGAATGTGCGCTCTGCCTGATCGTTCTTGTCTACTGCGATAAAAAGAACAGAAAGAAGACGCTGATAACCATTGCTTCGATCGTCACGGTTGCCCTTTCCGTCTTCATCGTTCCGCTGATGAATTTTTTCGGACCGGTGCTGATGCGGCTTGCAGGCGGCGACTCAATCCGTGAGGGACTTATCCGCCGTGCGCTTGAGGATTTCAAATCAAACATTTTGTTTGGCAGAGGTCTCGGCTACAGCGGCAACAACGATGTGCACAACCCTGCAAAATTTGCGATATGCTGGTATCATTCCTCGCCGTTCCAGGTTCTCGGAAGCTTCGGACTTGTCGGCGTTGCGGCTTTCCTTTTCCAGCTTTACAACAGGATGAAGGTCGTTTGGGAAAGGGTGACGGTTTTCAATCTTACCCTGTTCGTTTCCTACGCAGGTCTGTTTATGATGTCGCTTGTCAATCCCGGTGAATTCTGTCCGATTCCGTACGGAATGATAGCAACTCTTCTTTTCATCATCTGCGACAAAAACAATATTGCGCCCGACTATCTCCCCGGCGGCAAAGAGGAAGAAATTAAAATTGAATTACCGTAATCCCGATATTATTTCAAGGAACTGTTGCTTAGTGCGACAGTTCCTTTTCGTTTGCTATACATTTTTTTGGACAATGTCTTATTTTTTTCTAAAAAAGCATTGATTTTTTTGTTTTTTTGTGATAATTTAAAATTGTCAAATCAGACAAATAATTCACAGGAGGCGTTTTTATGAAGCGTACAATCAAAAAGGCCATTGCTGTTATTTTGGCCTTTGTGCTGACCTGCGGCTTTGTCACCTGCTTTGCCGCAGAGGGAAAAGAATACTATGATTACGGCACCTATGTTCTGCTCGGCGACAGCGTTGCAAGCGGACATAACGACCTTGTGTATGTTGACTCTGAGTTCAAAAGAGTTGACGATTCATACGGTGCTTATGTTGCCGATGATCTCGGAGTTGAGTATATACCGATGGCGTGCCCCGGATTCAGAACAATCGAGATTCGCTATATGCTCGAGGACGATTATGAGGGCGACAAATATCTTTTCCATGACGCGCACGATCCCGAAGTTATGAAAGCGAGAATCCCCGAATATCGCCGTGCCATTTCCGAGGCAGGACTTATAACTCTTGAGGTCGGCGGCAACGATTTCGGAACGATGCTCACATGGGTTATCGCCGATATTTTGGAAAAAGAGGGTAAATGCAGTGAGTTTGTAAAGGCCGCCAGAGACCTTCTTGCGGAGAACGGACTTGCCTCCGAAAAGCTCGATCAGCTTGTTGACCTTGCCGTTATGATGGACGCTATGCCTGAGCTTATCCGTGTTCTTCCGCAGGCTCTTGCCTACGGTCTGAAGCATTTCTTCGAGAACTGGAACATTATGATTGAGGATATTTATGCTCTGAATCCCGACGTTGAACTGCTTGTAATCGGACTCTTTGAAAATAATCTTAAAAGCGAAGAGGATGTTGCCGCAAGCGAGGCGGAGGGCTTCAAGCTTACCCTTGACAGAGCTATCGTTGAAATGGCAAACAAGCCGATGAAAGAGGGCGCCGAGAAATACGGCTACACCTTTGTTGACGTTACGGGCACAATCTGCGACACTTATCATCCGAACGCCGCAGGTCACCGCTTTATGGCTGACAAAATTCTTGAGGCTCTGCCCGACGCAGGCTTCCCGTTCACCGATGTTGCGCCCGGCTCAGAATATTACGATGCAATCGAATGTGCATACAGAAAGGGCATTATTGCAGGCACCTCGGACACGCAGTTCAGTCCCGACGCCGCTTTGACAAAGGCTTCTCTTGCACAGGCTCTTTACAGCATTGCGGGTAATCCCGCTGTTGAAACAACAGACGCTTCGTTCACCGATGTAGACAGCTCCGATCCTGCATTTGATGCAATTGTCTGGGCTTGCGACAGCGGTATTTTAGGTGCGGACAACGGTTCGTTCGCTCCCGAAAGCGAGGTTAATATGTTCACCCTTGTCGGCGCACTTTTACGCTCGGCTTTTGCGGACAGCGCAAATATTTTCAGGCTGGTCAGAACTCTCTCCCTTACATTCAACCTGATAAAGAGCTGCGGAATTTTCAACCTGACTAACGCCCTCACAAGAGCACAGGCAGCACAGATCCTTGTAAAATTCAGCTCGTTATAATATCTTTTGATATTTAAAATTCACATCGAATACATAAAAACAGGCGAAACCTTTACGGCTTCGCCTCAGACTGTCGAAAACCGTGTTTTGCGATCAAGCAAGACACGGTTTTCGACAGTCTGAGAACGTCAAAAACATAACGTTTTTGACGTTTTTTTAATCGTTTTGGAAGATGGGCTTGATAATCTCCGGTAAATAGTGTATAAGGAAGCCAATCAAATGTTGGTAATTCAGCTATTATGGGGTTGTGTTTTTTATGTTGTAAATACCAGTTTTTTGTGAGTTTATCAGTTGTTTTGACATAACAGGATGGTAAAATAAAAAAGAATAATATTTTTATAACGGCGTTCCCCTTGCGGATAAGCTGACGGTAACCACAAGCAATAATTCTCTTATATCGGAACGAACAACAATATGTCGATCACTATTGTATATGACTCCGTGCATCAGAGAAGATTTGAATACAACGGATTGGATTATGACTATAAATTTGTTGTTCTTCAGCAGTATGATAAGGATATGAAGAAAACGTCAAGCGTTGACAATGACGGTAATTTCTCATATACTGAATATAATGCTGACGGAGATATAGTATCTTATTCCACCAATGAAAACAATGCGGTTAATCTCATCCCATACGGAGATTTTTCTTCTGACAGCGGACAGGAACGAACTCCTGTCAACAGGATCACGATTACAGAAGACAAGGATGCGGTGATTTATGGATAAAAAACTATTTTTGACAATTTTGATTTCCGTTATATTTGGTGTTATTTTAGGCATAAGCATACCTTTTTCAGCAATGCTTTTGACAGACGTCGATAGAGAAATAAAAATAGATTTAAATGAATCGGAAATAAAAAGTGTTCTTGAGACTGATGATGGATATATTGTTGAGTATTCACTATGTCGTACTCATCATATAAAGGCTTCTTGCGATGAGGTCAGGTTCTATGCGATGTTTGACGATGGTAGTTTGGTTCAGGCTACAAAAGTGTATTCGTCTGATGCGCTTACAGAAGTAGGTCCGTTGACGGTTTCGTTTTTGGTAAAAGGAATAGATGAAAACCAATTAAAAAATAAATTTCCTACTATTTATGCAGAAGCTCAAACTCTGGAAAAATATACTTTAAAGTATGAAAATTAAATAATTATAAAAGAATACAATTCGCAGGGTAATGTAACCGATATCAAGGTTTCGGGCAGTGCCGATTCCGATAACAAACAGTCGATTGTTACTATTATGCTCATACAGTTCCAAGATGTGCGGATGAAAAAGCTGGTTTTTTGAAGATTCTGCAAAAAGAGAAAATACATATTATAAGTGGGAGGTAAGTTATCCTGTGAAGATTATAAAAAAGGTGATTTTAGCGGTCGTGATTCTGACTTTATTATATTTATCTGTTATGTTTTTTGGAGTCTCAACAACAGCCCGTGTTTCGGATGTGAGTTATGAATATTTCAATACTTACTTTTCGTATGATTCTCCCGAATTTTATTCCGAAAAGGATATGCGTGTTCAATTAAGGGATTGGTTTGACATAACCGAAACGGAAATTGATGAGATCGTGTCAAACCCAAAGGAATATATATGGGTTTATTGCACTTTTGAGATTAAAAATTCAACGCCTTTTCCGATAAATGACTTGTATATTACAATTAAAAATTTGCGAAAAAACAATGGGATAATTCCGGAAAAGCTTGGAAGTTCATATAGCCCGAGAACAATAAAACCGTTTGAAACATACGAGGAAACGATCTGTTTCCTGATTAAAGATCCGAATGTATATAAATCAAGTGAATTGGCGCAAATCTTGTCGAAATGTTCCGTTTGTATGTATCAGTTGTCATATTACGGTATATTTGTTTCGTACAGACCGATGATAAAGTTCCAATAACGAAAAGATTTAGTAATACTACTCGTTTCATGGAGGTAAATGTAAGAAAACCGGGTAGATTTGAAACATTGGGTTGGGCGAAATCCTTTTATACACATGGTTTGGCTATATATCGCTTGAATTGGGCACGAGGAAATTATGATAGTACTGTTTGGATGAAAAATTATACTCCATCAAACTTATACAAGGTAATGTGATGCAGATATGAAAAAAGCAAAAAAATTCTTTAAAATCTCCTCTATTGTTTTTGCTTCATTAATTTCGATAGTTATCGTTTTATTTGTTGCAAACAACATATATCAAAAGCAGGAACATCATATCAGCGATATCGAAGAAATAAAATATATGTTTAATGAACTTGAAGATATTCCAATTGTAGACGGGGATTGTTATTGGCAGGCGGATGTGATGTTTATGAGCGGTGCATTGGAAAGCCATGCATCAGGAAAGATAAAGGTTTCCGAGGAATACTACAACAAAATTCTTCGAAAATATGAATGGACAGAACGCAGAGGATTTCCTACATCGAGTGAAATAGTCAGGGAAAAGGCTCATTCCGATTTTGTCACGGGAATTTCAAAACCCTATTATTTTTCAAAAGATTACTGTGATGATATAGGTTTGGTAATGTGTGTGTCAAAAGAAGATAATACTATTTATTTCTTTTTCTACTCAGGCTTGTTGGATTTGTAATGCCGGGAGCGCAATGAGGATGATGTAACTAACTGAGGTGTTTTCCCAAAGGTTTAATTGATTTTTTCAAGGCTTCCCATTGAGGGGAAGCTCCGCCGCAGGCGGTGATGAGGTGGAGCAAGTCTGATGACATTATATTTTTATTTGGTTTTCAGCTTTTCACACCTCATCCGCCTCGTTCCTCGTCACCTTCCCCAAGTTAGACTTTAGATTTCAGACGTTAGACATTAGACGTGGATACTTTAAAGTTTGCAGGAACCATTGTAGCCTCCCCTTGTTGCAAGGTAGCGAAGCGGCGCCACGGGAGTGAATGAACGTCCGGTGGACGTTTAGAGCCGTGGCGTGACCGAGCCGCAGCGAGAAAGGTGGCGAGGAGGTACGACGAGACGGAGGGGATAAGAGAAGAAAGAATTTAGAATTTAGATTTTAGAAGTTAGACATTAGACGTGGAGATTTATTGATTTTATAAACCATTAAAGATAAATATAAACTGTATTTTTTTATCAATCCCTCAGTCAGCTTCGCTGACAGCTCCCTTTACACAAGGTAGCCGAAAGGTTTCATCGAAATTCAAAACGATACCGTCTAAAATCTAACATCTAATGTCTAAAGTCTGTTTTGGGGAAGGCTGATTGAGCTTTACGGCATGGATTACAACGGCGCGGGATTTTTCGGCTTCATAAAGAATC
>JBJEPQ010000002.1:0-61215 GCA_051881315.1 Acutalibacteraceae bacterium
CATATTTTGAAGTTACTTCTCTTTCTTTTTGGGTCACATCATTTTAACACATACATTTATCACTTATTTGTATTTAGCGAAATAAATATTGTATTGTCGAAAGAAATATGATATTATAGGAACTGAAAAATATGGCAAGAATTTCGGGAGGCAGGCATATGTATAGATTTGAACCTTTTATAAAGTACAAGTACAACGGACGTGTCTACGAGAACAGCAAAACCGAATGTGAAAACTATCGGCTTGATCTGAAAATTGACGAAAGCGGCATAAGCTGTAAGCTTGTTCCTCACGTTAAGATGAAGCTGATCGAATTCAATCTCTCGGCGATCAAGAAATTTGCCGAGGGCGAGCTTTTCTTTGCAAACGGCTTTCAGTCGTGGACTACAACCAAGGAATACGGCGCAGATGAAACCGTAAAGGGTATTCTCGGACTTGCGGGAATAACGGGGCTGACAAAGGATCTTGCCGTAGCTCCCGGTGATTACAACTTTACCGATTACGGCAAAAAGGGTGATTTCCATTCTTTCACATATACATATTTCCGTTTGGGCGATGAGATAGAGCTTTTCGGCTCACTCAGCGAAAAGGTCGGCTATACGATATTCTCCGTCAACTATGCGTTCAACAAGTTTATGATAAAAAAAGATGTTGAGGGTATCGAGACCGAGGACGAGCTGATGCTTCTTGAGCTTTTCCGTTTCAAGGGCGACTACAACGAAGCGTTTGACGCTTATTTCGGCTCAATGAAGCTCAGAAAGCCGGGGGTTGACCACCTTTCGGGCTACACCTCATGGTACAACTACTTCAAGAAGATTGATGAGAAAATCATTCTGCGTGACCTTGACGGTCTTGACCGTGCCAAGGACGAGGTTTCAATTTTCCAGATCGACGACGGTTTTGAAAGCAAGATAGGCGACTGGATTGTGCCTGATCCGAAAAAATTCCCCGGCGGTATGAAAATGCTTGCCGACGCAATCCACGAAAAAGGCTATCTGGCAGGAATCTGGCTTGCTCCGTTCTTTGCTCAGAAAACCTCCGAGGTCGCCCAAAGCCATCCCGAATGGCTCGTCAAGGACAACAGGACGGGCAAGCCGCTCATCGGAAGCGCAAGCTGGGGAATAACCTATGTTCTTGATATTTACAACGAGGGAGCAAGGGAATATATCCGTCACTTCTTCGATGTTATCCTCCGTGACTGGGGCTACGATATGGTCAAGCTCGACTTCCTGTATGCCGCAGGTATGCAGCCGAGAAACGGCAAATCAAGAGGTCAGCTTATGTGCGAGGGAATGGAGTTCCTTCGTGAATGTGTCGGCGAGGATAAGCTGATACTCGGCTGCGGCGTTCCTCTCGGCCCGTCGTTCGGCGTTGTTGACGCATGCCGCATAAGCTGTGACGTTGACCTGAAATATTCACCGAAATACTATAACAAGCTCGGGGTAAACCGTGAGCTTCCCTCGGCGCAGAACGCAATGCTCAATTCGATCTTCCGCCGTCAGCTCAACGGCAGAGTTTTCTGCAACGATCCCGACGTATTCTTCCTGAGAGAAAAGAACCTCACCTTTACAAGGGAGCAGAAGCTCCTGCTTGCCAAGGTGAACAACCTTTGCGGCGATGTCCTTTTTGTTTCGGATAATGTGGGCGATTACAGCGACGCAGACGTTGAGCTTCTCAAAAAGTTCTTTAAAAAGAGTGACGCCGTTATCACTTCGGCAGGCTTTGTCAATGAGGACGAAATGCAGGTCTGCTACACGGAGAACGGCGAGAGCAAAACTCTCAGATTTAATATGAAAACGGGCGAAAGCAATGTCAGCAAACTGATATAAAGGTGAAACAGATGAAAAGAATTGCAAAATTCCACAAGGTAAGTTTTGAGCAGTTTTATGAAAGCTGTAAGGAAGATTTCAGCGAAACAGAGATAAAAGAAATGTACGAGGGTATCAAGCTCCCCGTCCGTGCAACATCAGGCTCGGCAGGCTACGATTTTTTCACTCCGTTCGATTTCACCCTTGCACCGTCGCAGACGATCAAAATTCCGACAGGAATACGCTGTGAAATAGATGAAGGCTGGGTGCTGAAAATTTATCCGAGGAGCGGGCTCGGCTTCAAGTTCCGTCTTCAGCTCAACAACACGGTCGGCATAATCGACAGCGACTATTTTTACTCCGACAATGAGGGACATATATTTATCAAAATAACAAATGACTCCAACGAGAACAAGACCGTTGAAGTCAAAAAAGGGACGGGCTTTGCCCAGGGAATTTTCGTTGAATACGGCATCACCGTTGATGATGAGGCTGTAGGTATTCGCAACGGAGGTTTCGGAAGCACAACCAAATAACAACACGGGGTTGCCGCATTGCGACAGCCCCGTATTATCATTTAACCTTTTTGACAGGTCGGACATATTTCCAGAAACGTTTGCAGTCGTGGTAGAAGTAGAACACTCTGTCCTGTGTGAGGTCAAGCTCATAGCCCGTAGCCGAATAATCAAAATCTTTCATAGCCTGTTCGATTTTCTGTTCGACTGCGGCATTCTCCGTCTCAAAGTCGAACGGTCCGTGCTCAAAGACAATGTATTCCCCCTCCGGAACATCGGTCAGTATCATCTGAGAAGGTACTTCTCCCGAATAATCGGCAGGCAGTCTGACGCCGTAGCACTCGGCAAGGGGAATACCCCAACTGCATATTCTGCCTGTCGGCTCATTGATAAAAGCCATTAGCTGACCGCTTCCGCTGTCGTTTTCCGATCCGCCTACATCGTCGAGCTTGCCCTTAATGCTGTCAAGCAGACCGCAGACGGTTTCGCAGTCCTGCCCCGGAATAAGGCTCTGCTTCTGCCAGAAATCCCAGTAGCCGACGCTCTCATAGTTCCTGATGTGCAGGAATTTGTGGGCAGGGATCGTTACAAAATAAGTTTTTACATCCTGTGCTGAGTTTATCATACCTGATCCTCCTATACCTAAAAGATAGCAGTCGAAAGGCTTGATAACGGTGCGAAGCACGATCGGAGTGGGATTTCTGCGGTATTCGCTCGGAGTTGTTCCGTAAGCCGATTTGAACGCTCTCGTGAAAGCCTCATGGGACGAAAAGCCGTAGTCAAGCGCAATATCGAGAATACCTCGGTCGCTGTCCCTGATTTCCTTGAGCGCAAACGCAAGCCTCCTGTAACGCATATAATTTCTGAGCGACATTCCCGATATCTCGCTGAATTTTCTTGAAACGTGAAATTCGGAATAGCCGAGGGTTTTCGCAAGGTGCTTCAAGGTCAGCTCCTCATCGCTGCGGCTTTTTATACAGAAATCTATCTCTCCGACTATCGTTTGCACATTTTTATTCCATTCGTTCATCGTATCACCTCTCTCAACTGACAGGCTCATTATACAGGACATTACGCATAATTACTTGATTTATCTTGCGGACTTATTATATCAGACAATCCGACGGCTTACAATGATTTTTATTTTGCATATTATCCGCTCTGTATGTTGTAAATTTACGCTGTCTATATTATAATACTTTTTAACAAAAACGGTTAAGAGGCGGTACACATGGACGAAAAGGAAACGAAAGGAATAAATAAATGTGAGGACTAAAATCGGCAATTATTTCCGCAGAGTTTTTGATATTCACAGCGATATGATGAGCTATGAAGAAATAGACGAGATGATGAAAAAGAACACAGCCGCAACGCTGAATTTCAGCGAGCTTTCCGAAAAGCAGGTAATTGAAAACTGGCTGATAGCCGAAAGCGGAATTGCAAAAGCAAAGCTTCTCTTAAATCTTAACAGATAAAAATTAAACGTATCACCGAACATTCAGGAAATGAAAGGTGATACGTTTTTGATTATTCATGAATATTATCCGAGGGCTTAACCTCCTGAACCGTACCGTGAGGGTGATGCGGAGGAGTATAAACGGTATAGATTTTAAGCGGACAGTTTCCCGTGTTGATTATGTTGTGCCATGTTCCGGCAGGGATGAAGACAGCGTAGCCTCCGCAAATCTGCCAACGGGAACAAAGACGGTTTTTGTCCGTGCCTGTAAGCGCCAGTCCGTTTCCGCTTTCTATCCTGATGAACTGGTCGGTGTCGTGATGCACCTCAAGTCCGATATCGCCGCCGACGGGAATACTCATCAAGGTCAACTGCAAATGATTTCCCGTCCAGAGCGCAGTACGGTAGTTTTGATTTTGCATTGAAGCCTTTTCAATGTTTACCGCATAAGGCTCGGCACCGCAGTCAAAAGACTTATTGTCGCCTTTGTGCAAGATATCACTCCCTTTCATATTTCATTATATGAAAGGAGAACACGAAGGTGAACGATAAAGGCAAAGTGAATAATATTTGTCTTTATTTATATAAATTAAAAAATCAAACCATCAGAAAATGAGTTATTGTTTCATAACATTTTGCTTTGTTGCTGTTTCAATTTCCTCTTTTTTTTGATTGATAAAAAATGTTATAATATAGCTATCAATCAAAATTCAGTGCGAAAGATGTGATGGGCAAATGAAATTTAAAAGCCAAATTAAACGCTATGGGATATTTCTGATCGGACTTTTTATCGCCTCTTTAGGTGTTGCGTTTTCTACAAAAGCCGGGCTCGGAACATCACCGGTCGCTTCGGTACCATATTCTGTATCCATAGTAAACCATGCGCTGACCTTTGGCTGGTGGCTCAATATTTGGAGCTTAATTCAGATCTTGGTGCAGGTGGTTTTGCTTAGGCGCAGATGTAAACCTGCGGAAATCATCATTCAGACCGTTCTGGCTTTTGTTTATGGATATATGACGGATTTTTCCTGCCGTCTGTTGTCCGGGATTCAGCCGAACAGTTATGCAGAAAAGTTAATTTGGATGTTGGTGGGCTGCGTTGTATTGGCGTTAGGCATTTGGATACAGTATAAAGGCGGGGTGGCTATGCTGCCCGGTGAAGCCATGAATCGGGCTATCAGCCTCACAACAGGAAAACGCTATGAAAATGTGAAGATTTTTTTCGATGTGCTGTATATCCTCTTGGCAGGAGCCGTGTCTTTGATTTTTACAGGCAAGCTCCAAGGTGTGCGCGAGGGAAGCGTCATCGCCGCCGTGCTGATCGGGAATATTATCAAGCTGTATAACAGAGCTTTCGATCATATAATGAAAAAGCCCGAACCGACAGATCAATGAGATCACATTGTCGATTGTTATAATTGCCATGTGTGCCTGACATTTATTTCTTTGACAACTGTAAATCTATTGTATAAAAAACTTTAATCCCTCTGCTGTTTGGCATCATTTCATAAACCTGTTTGATACATAAAAATACAAAGAAAAAATCGGGTGTCATCACGAATTGTAATGACACCCGATTTGGTGGGAGAGGGTGGATTCGAACCACCGAAGTCACTGACGACAGATTTACAGTCTGTTCCCTTTGGCCACTCGGGAACTCTCCCAAATTAAAATGTGGAGCTGGTGGACGGACTCGAACCCCCGACCTGCTGATTACAAATCAGCTGCTCTACCAACTGAGCTACACCAGCGACTCAACGCTCGTATACTATACCACAACAGAAAACTTTTGTCAACACTTTTTTTAATTTTTTTGATTGCAAGGCTAATGTTTGAATTTATAAATTGTTTTTTGCCGGAATATGCTCGCCGACAGAAAAAATCGGCAACTTTTTTGTAAAAATTAAAAAAATATCCGTTTACCTCTTGTAAAAGTATAGTATTATTTGGTAAAATAAATCTATAATTTATGAAAAGAGGGTTTTTTATGGCAGATATGGCAACAAAAGCTTTTTACAGAGCTTATCAGAAAACCTTTATGGTTGCGGAATGTTTCTTCGACTGGTCGGAGCCTGAGCTTCTCAGAGGTCCCGGTGCGGTTAAGGAGCTTCCCGCTCTTGTTAAATCAAAAGGCATTTCGAGCGTGCTCGTTGTAACGGACAAGGGACTTATGAGTCTCAACCTCCTTGCAGGTCTTTTTGAGCAGCTTGACGCTCAGGGAATTAAATATACCGTTTATGACGGAGTTCAGCCCAATCCGTCCATTGAAAATATTGAAGAAGCTCGCAGACTTTACCTCAAAAACGGCTGTGAGGGTATCATCGCTTTCGGCGGCGGCTCACCGATGGACTGTGCAAAGGCTGCCGGCGCAAGAGTTACCAACCCCAATCTTACTGTTTCCCAGATGAGAGGTGAGCTGAAAATCAGACACAAGCTTCCTCCGTTTTTCGCAGTACCCACCACGGCAGGCACAGGCTCGGAAACTACACTTGCCGCCGTTGTTACAAATATGCAGACGCATGAGAAGTATGCGATCAACGATCCCAAGCTTCGTCCCAAGTATGCCGTGCTCGATCCGGAGCTGACGACCGGACTTCCGCAGAAGATCACTTCAACAACGGGTATGGACGCTCTTACTCACGCAGTTGAGGCATATATCGGTCTGAGCGGAACGAAGTCAACCGACGATTATGCCGAGAGAGCAACAATACTTATCTTTGAAAATCTTGAAAAAGCGTATAACGACGGTAAAAATCTGAGAGCCCGTGAGAATATGCTTATCGCATCTTTCTATGCAGGAATGGCATTTACAAGAGCTTATGTCGGCTATGTTCACGCTATTGCACATAACCTCGGCGGAATTTACGGAACACCTCACGGACTTGCCAATGCGGTAATTCTTCCTCATGTTCTTGAGTATTACGGCGAGGCGGCATATCCCAAGCTTGCAAGGCTTGCCGAGATTGTCGGTCTCAAGGGCTATTCACAGGCTGACAAAGCTATGAACTTCATCGACGCAATCAAGCAGATGAACAAGAATATGGGTATCCCCGAGCATTTTGATTTCATCAAGGACGAGGATATTCCGACCATTGTTGAACGTGCGCTGAAGGAGGGCAATCCGCTTTATCCCGTTCCTAAGATTATGGACGCAAAGGACTGCGAGAAGGTAGTCAGAGCGATCAGAGGATAACGGCAAAAAAGTTGTAAACAGATAAAATCGACTGCAAGTAATCCGAAAGGAGACGCTTGCGGTCGATTAGATTTTAGACGGTAAACCTTAAAATTTGATGAAACTATGCAAGGCTTCCCCTTGAGGGGAAGCTCCGCCGTAGGCGGTGATGAGGTGGAAAGTTAGACTTTAGATTTTAGACAGTAGACATTAGACGAGGAAAATTTAAAGTTTGCAGAAACCCTTTAAGCCTCCCCTTGTTGAATGGCAAGGGGAGGTGTCGCATTTGTGCGACGGAGGGGATAAGTGCAAACAAAAAAAGAATTAGAGAAATGTTAAGTATTTCAACAATCCCTCAGTCAGCTTCACTACCTTTACACAAGGGAGCCGAAATGTTTTATAAAATTTTAAAACTATATCGTCTACAATCTAACATCTAATGTCTACAGTCTGATTTTAGACATTAGACTTCAGACCTATAATACCTGCTTGAGAGAAACTGTTTTTATATCCCGTTTTTTAATTTTTCTCTTTAAAAGTGCATTTTTTGCAAATTGATATTGACATAGTACCGTTAATATGATAAAATATGTTGCAAATTATAAAGATTACCCCTGCAATCTGCGGAGGGAGGGAATACAGTGAGTCAGGTAAAAGTTAAAGAAGGCGAGTCTTTGGACAACGCACTCAGAAGATTCAAGAGACAGACTTCAAGAGACGGTGTTATCCAGGAAGTTCGTAAAAGAGAGCATTATGAGAAGCCCTCTGTAAAGCGCAAGAAGAAGTCTGAGGCCGCTCGTAAAAGAAAGTTCAAATAAGCATCAAAAACCGTTCGCTTTGGCGAGCGGTTTTTAACTTTGATATATAAACAGACAGAAAAAGAAGCCGGGGTTAACCGACTTCTTTTTCCAATAATTGAGGGGTTTATTGAGGAGGGGTATGTACTCATGGGAGTTGCGGCTCTCTCATTGAGTACAGTTAGATAATAACGGGCAAATGTTAACCTCGTATGAACTTTCTGTTAGCGTTTGGTATATTCTTTGTGAATAAAAGCACGAAATATTTCTGAAAAAATCGAATAAAAAGGTTGAAATGCCTGTCTCAATGATGTAAAATCTAAGAAACCATAATACTGTAAGCGGAGGTTTTTGATTTGAAATTAGCGGTTCAGCTTTATACGCTCAGAAACGACTATTCAAACGGCGAGGAATTTCTCAAAATTCTCGAAAAGGTAAAGGAAATCGGTTTCGAGGGCGTTGAGTTTGCAGGCTATGCGGGACTTGAGCCTGAGGTCATCAAGGCTAAGCTCGATGAGCTCGGACTTACTGCGGTCGGCTGTCATATGGGCTTGGAGGACTATGAGGGCGAAAAGCTTGAGAAGTCCGTTGAGCTTGGCAAGACTCTCGGAATGAAATATATGGGTATCGGCGGTGCGCCTCATTCGACTAAGGAGGAAATCGACAGGATCGTCAATGTTTTCTCCAACGCCAACGAGCGCGTCAAAGAGGACGGAATGAAATTCTACTACCACAACCATACCGAGGAGTTTGAAAACGAGATCGACGGAAAGCTTGTCATGGACAGGATAGCCGAGGGCGCATATCTTGAGATTGACACCTACTGGAGCTTTGCCGGCGGTGCGGACAATTATAAATACATAACACAGCATAAGGACGACATCGTGCTTCTCCACATAAAGGACGGTATCGACAGACATCCCAAGGCTTTGGGCGAGGGTGATAACGACCTTCTCAGCGTGTTCAAGGCGGCTAAGGAGACGGGCATCGAATGGCTTGTGCTTGAAAACGACGATCCCGAGCCGACAGGTGTAGAGGATATCACAAGAAGTATGGCTTATTTTAAGGCAAATCTTTAATATAGGAGCGTAAACTTATGAAATTAGGAGTTTTTACAACACTTTTACAAAATCTTCCTCTTGAGGAAGCTCTCAAATATTTTAAATCTCTCGGCATCGAGATGATTGAGCTTGGCTGCGGCGGATATCCCGGAAACTCACACTGTGATCCCGAAACTCTCCTTAACGACGAGGCGAAGTTCAACGAGTTTGTTGCACTGATTGATAAATATGATATGCAGATCAGCGCACTGAGCTGTCACGGCAATCCCGTTCACCCCAACAAGGAAATTGCCGCCGCTTACGACAAGACGATCCGTGATACGATTCTCCTTGCCGAAAAGCTCGGACTTCATCAGATCAACACTTTCTCCGGCTGTCCCGGCGACTGTCCCGAATCGAAGCATCCGAACTGGGTAGTTTGCCCGTGGCCCGAGGATTTCAGCGAGGTGCTTAAATGGCAGTGGGACGAGGTTCTTGTTCCTTACTGGAAAGACCTTGTTGCATTTGCGAAGGCTCACGGCGTCAACAAGATCGCTCTTGAGCTTCATCCCGGCTTCTGCGTTTACAACACGGAGAGCCTTCTCAAGCTTCGTGAAGCGGTCGGTCCGGAAATCGGCGCAAACTTCGATCCGAGCCACCTTATCTGGCAGGGTATGGATCCCGTTGCCTGCATCCGCAAGCTCGGCGATGCTATCTTCCACTTCCACGCAAAGGACACGAAGATCGACAAATACAACACCATGGTCAACGGCGTTCTTGACACAAAGCCTTATTCTGACGAGATCAACCGCTCATGGATCTTCCGCAGCGTCGGCTACGGCAACGACGAGCTTTACTGGAAGGATATCATCAGCAATCTCCGCCTTGTCGGCTATGACTATGCCATCAGCATTGAGCATGAGGACAGTCTTATGAGCCAGAACGAGGGCTTGTCAAAGGCTGTTGCAACCCTGAAAAACGCACTGATTACTGAAGCAACAACAGAAATGTGGTGGGCTTAAATCGTCCATAGCACACCGATTTCTTCGTCAGAAAATCTTGAAATACCTATGTATTCCTGCGATTTTCTTCCTTGAACTCGGCGCACTCTGAACGATTTAGGGTTGTGCATAGCACACCGATTTCTTCGTCAGAAAATCTTGAAATACCTGTGTATTCCTGCGATTTTCTTCCTTGAACTCGGCGCACTCTGAACGATTTAGGGTTGTACATAGCACGCTGTTTTTTCGTCAGAAATGTTTGAAATACCTGTGTATTCCTGCACATTTCTTTCTTGAAACCAACGCACTCTGAACGATTTAGAGTTGAGCATAGCACGCTGTTTTCTTCGTCAGAAATGTTTGAAATACCTGTGTATTCCTGCACATTTCTTTCTTGAAACCAACGCACTCTGAACGATTTAGGGTTGTGCATAGCACACCGATTTCTTCGTCAGAAATGTTTGAAATACCTGTGTATTCCTGCGATTTTCTTCCTTGAACTCGGCGCACTCTGAACGATTTAGAGTTGAGCATAGCACACCGATTTCTTTGTCAAAAACATCATTCCGAAACATCATATAGAACAATTAGGAGCAATACAATAATGGTTAACGGTAAAATAGGCGGCGCAGTCATCGGCTGCGGCGGAATGGGCAGTTGGCACGCCGAAAAGATGTCAAAATATATGAAAGACCGCATGGAGCTTGTCGGAATTTACGATATCAATCCCGAAAAGAACAAGGCGGCGGAGGAAAAGGGCTGGCATGCTTTTTCCTCTCAGGAGGAGCTTCTTGCCGACGACAGGATCGACTTCGTTGTCGTCGCAACTCCGAACGACTTACACCACGATATCGTTATTGCCGCTCTTGAAGCAGGCAAAAACGTAATGAGTGAAAAGCCTGTCACAATGTCAAGCGAGCTTCTTGACGATATGATTAAAGCGAGTGAGAGAACGGGCAAGTTCTTCACCGTTCATCAGAACAGAAGATACGATCCCGACTATCTGACGGTCAAGCGCCTTTATGACGAGAACATTCTCGGTAAAATTTTCAGAATTGAATCCCGTGTAAGCGGCTCAAGAGGTATTCCCGGCGACTGGCGTCAGAGAAAGGCTCAGGGCGGCGGAATGATCCTCGACTGGGGTATTCATATCCTCGATCAGGCTCTTATGATGTTTAATGACAAGAAGCTTGTTTCGGTCTACTGTCAGATTACTAACATTACAAATGACGAGGTTGACGACGGCTTCATTGCCTCGCTGACCTATGACGATGATTCCGTCTACTCAATTTCAGTCGGCACGAACAACTTTATCGATTATCCCCGTTGGCACGTTCAGGGCATCAACGGCTCGGCTGTCTGCGAATGGGATCTCAGCGGTAAGGTCGTTATGGTTTCCGACTGGGAAAACAAGGACGCTGTTCCTGTCAGGACGGGCGTAGGCCTTACAAAGACTATGGCTCCGAGAACGGACGATTCGATCGACACGTTCCCGCTCCCGAAGGTCGAAGACAAGGGCTTCAGCGGAGAGCATACACTCTACAACAATATCTGCGATGTTATCGAGGGCAAGGCTGAGCCTATCGTCACTCTCGACCAGCAGAGGAGACTTATCAAGGTTGTTGAGGCAATGTTCGAGTCTGCCGAGAAAAACATTGTTGTAAAATTCTGATTTGATTTCAAGGGCTGTTGCAGAGGCAACGGCTCTTTTATTTTTGTCGGCGGTGCAGTCGGCTTCGCTGAATATAATTGAAAAGAATATCCAAAAATTCCGACACGCTCGGCGGAGCGCAAAGCCGATAACCTGCCATACGTTCAAGGTCTGTACGGTTTACGTCCCATGCACGTCTTGCGACGGTACGCAGATTTTTTTCGACCGCAGACGGAGTTGCTCCCATCAGTCTTGCGGTTTCGGCGTAAATATCCTTGGTGATCGAGTGCAGGCGATCCTCGTTCTCCAACGCCAGACTGACGGCGATAACCGCCGCACGGTAACCCTTGTATGTACTGACTATGCCCAATTTTCTGAGTATGATTTCGATTTCCATATATATCAATCCTTTCCATTATTTGAACGGAATTCATTATATTTTTCTACGACGGAAATTACGGAAACTCGGCTTTTTGTGAAGTTATTCGATGAAATATCCTAAAATCCGCTGAATTTCGACAAAAGAAAAAAGACTCCGAAAAGGAATCGTAAATACGGAAAATTTCTTGACAAAAAATTTTGCTTTGCTATACTGATTTTGTAATAAAATCAAAGGGGACTATATTATGAAAAGGAAAATAATCAAAGGAACGGTTGCGGCGGTGACGGCTTTGCTGATACTGATTATTCCGATTTTGACGGTTGCCGCTTCGGCAAAGACAGAAATCTGTCCGAGAATCTGGGTGCACGGATTTATGGGGACAACGGTATATGAGGATGCTGACGATCCCGAATCCTTGCCGGCATGGCCGCCGACCTCGGACGAAATTCTCGGCGCAGTCAAGTCGAGCGTGCCTGCTCTTGCCGAGCTTGCCCTGACCAAAAACTGGGATCGCTTCGGTGAGGAGATGGGCGACATTGCGGCCGATGTATTTGCCCGTGCGATGAACAATCCCGACGGCACGGTCAAAGAGGGCTCGGGAGTTCATTTTGAATATCCGCCCGAGGACGAGATAACTGCCGACAGCGACATTTATTTCAAATACGACTGGCGAAAAGATCCGATCGAAATAGCCGCCGAGCTGAATGATTTTATTGACTATGTTCTTGAAGTCTCGGACTGCGATCAGGTTGCTTTGACCTGTCACAGCTTCGGCGGAGTTGTCGGAATTACATATTTCACGCTCTACGGCTGTGATAAGGTGAAAACCGTTGTGTTCAACTCAACTGCAATCTACGGCGAGACCTACACGGGCGAGCTGATGACGGGAAAGCTCTATTTCAGCGGAGACTCTCTGACAAACTATCTTTACTATGCTTTTAAGGGAACGGAGTATGAATATCTTCTCAATACGGTGATAAAGATTTTCAACGACTCAGGTATTCTTGACGCTGTGACCGAGTGGGTAAATTCCATAACACCCCGTATTCAGAAAGAAGTTTGCGCCCGATCGGTCGTTCCGCTTTTCGGCAGTTGGCTTGCAATCTGGTCGATGGTCCCCGACGAATACCTCGAGGAAGCAACGGACTATGTTTTCAACACTATATACGGCGACAGCGAAACGGACTATTCGGCACTCAGGGCAAAGATCGAAAACTACAACGAGCTTGTCCGCTGTAAAAAGACTGAAACTCTCAAAAAAGTGAATGAGGAATGTAATGTGTATGTGATTACCCGATACGGTTATTCCTCTCTGCCGATTACACCGTCGGCAGACAATATGGGAGACGGAATTGTTGACGTGAAATATGCTTCGTTCGGAGCGACAGCCGCCGATTTCGGCGCAACGCTTGAGAATATCACGTCCGATGCAAAGTACATTTCGCCCGACAAAACGGTTGACGCTTCGACCTGCCTTTTCCCCGAGCAGACTTGGTTTGTCAAGAATCTGAAACACGCAGAGGAAACGGATACCATTGACGTTATGATGAGGACATTTATGAGATATGACGGACAGGGTACGGTTGAAACCTTTGCGGAATATCCGAGGTTTACGGTTTTTGACGGTGAAACGATATCTCCCGATGAATACAATTCAAATAATTCGACATTATTCGACAATCTTCGACTTATTATAAATGATATCTTGAAGCTTGTTAAGTTGATTTTCGACAAAATTCGATAAAATTTGCGATAAAAACGGGATTATTGCGCCCTTTTTTACGAAAAAGAAAAATCACGGGACTGTCGCACATCGTGACAGTCCCGTGATAAATCATATAAAAACACAAGCCCCACAGCAGATCTTTCCGCCGTGGGGCTGTATGTGTGTCTGTTACATCATGGAATCCATAAAGGATTCGGCAGATTTAATGGCTTTCTTTGCCATCTTCTTGTAGTTCATCTTTTTATTGTTCATCATTGATGAACCGATAATGGTCATTGCGCCGCCTACGAGCATACCGACGCCGATACCCTTTGCAATCGAAGAACCCGAATTTTTCATTTTCTGACCTCCGTTTTTGTATTTGTTATTATTTTATCCGCCGCCGAATTGATTATTCCGATTTATTGTGTTATAATCAACCAAAGAAAAATTTGGAGCTGATTTTTTTGAAAAAACAAAAGAAGGCCGCGCTCATAAATGATATATCCTGCATCGGCAGATGCTCATTGACGGCGGCGATGCCGATACTTTCCGCCTGCGGGATTGAAAGTGTTCCCGTACCGACGGGAATTTTTTCCGCCCATACGGAGTTTGAGGGCTTCGTCAAGGAAGATCTGACGGATAAAATGGAGCAGTTTATCGAGCACTGGAAAAGTCTCGGAATCAGATTTGACTGCATTTACAGCGGATATCTTGCAAACCGGAAGCAGACGGAGATCGTCCAGCGCTTTTTGCTTGATTTTAAAAAAAGCGATACCCTCTGCATTGTTGATCCCGTCATGGGTGACAACGGTGTTTTTTATAAGGGTATTGACGATTCGTTTATCGCCGATATGCGCTTTCTCTGCTCTGCGGCGGACATTATCGTTCCGAATGTCACCGAGGCATGTATGCTTGCGGATATTGAACCTGAGATTGACGGTTACGGTATGGATTTTGTAAAGGAACTGCTTGTTTCTCTGCGAAACATCACTCCTGCAAGAATAGTTGTAACAGGTGTTGAACTCGGCGACGGTCAGATCGGCTGTGCGGTTTATGACAGCCTTATGGGTAGAGCGAATATGTTCTTTACTCCGAAAACCGAGGGACGTTTTCCCGGAACGGGCGATGTCTTTGCTTCGGCTCTGACGGCGGCGGTTATGAACGGAAAGGCTTTTGCCGATGCGGTGCAGACAGCAATGGGCTTCACCTGCAAATGCGTTGAGGCAACTCTTGAGGCTGAAACCGACAGAAAATACGGACTCTGCTTTGAGCCTGAAATAAAAAATCTTATCAAATCGCTTGAGTGAGAGGCGGAAGAAAGGAATTCTGAAAAATGGCTGTATTGAATATCGTTCTTGTCGAACCCGAAATTCCGCAGAACACGGGAAATATCGCCCGTACCTGCGCCGCAACGGGTACAAGACTGCATATAATTGAGCCTATGGGATTTAAGATAGACGACAGAAAGCTGAAACGTGCCGGACTTGACTACTGGCATCTTCTCGACATTACCTACTATAAAAATATTGACGATTTTTTTGTAAAAAATCCGAACGGACAGTACAGATTTTTTACAACCAAGGCGCAGAACCGCTATGTTGATGTGGAATACGGCGACAATGTTTATCTCTTTTTCGGCAAGGAGACCAAAGGTCTGCCCGAGGAGCTGCTGTTTAACCACCCCGACGAGTGCGTCAGAATACCGATGATAAACGATTCGTCGGCAAGAAGCCTCAACCTGTCAAATTCGGTGGCGATCGCCGTGTATGAGGTGCTCAGACAGTGGGATTATCCCGACCTGCTTTGTTCGGGCAAGCTGACAAAATTTAACTGGGAGGACGCAAAAATATAATTTTCTACCCTGACAAACTGTAAAACGCCTCAGAAAGGAGCGTTGACGGAATGAAAACGGTTGCAATAATTCACACGGACTTTTCGACAAAATTCGGTATACCGAGACAGAGCGGACTTGTAGAGGAGCTTAAAGGCAGGATAGTCTTTGAGCCTGAGTTTCGCAGTCCCGATGCGATCAGGGGACTTGACGGTTTTTCTCACCTTTGGCTTCTGTGGAAATTCAACACTCCCGAAAACAGCGGATCGCTGACTGTCCGTCCGCCCAAGCTCGGCGGAAATGTCAGAATGGGAGTGTTCGCAACCCGTTCGCCTTTTCGCCCGAACAATATCGGTCTGTCCTGTGTCAGGCTCGAAAAAATTGACGGCACAGATCTGATTGTTTCAGGCGCAGATCTTATGGACGGCACCGAGATAGTCGATATCAAGCCGTATGTTCCCTATGCCGACTGTCACCCCGACGCTGTCGGCGGTTTTTCAAAGGACGGGAGCGAAAGGCTGAAGGTCGTTTTTTCGGACGGGCTGATGTCGAAAATTCCCGAAAACAAGCAAGCGGCACTTATAAAGGTGCTGGAGCTTGATCCCAGACCTCAGTATCAGGACGATCCCGAAAGAGTCTACGGGTTCGGGTTTGCGGGATATGAGGTTCGCTTTACGGTTGACGGCGGTATACTGACCGTCCGTGAAGTCGAAAAGTTCACACTTTGTTAAAATAACACCAAAAATTTTACAAGATTTGGTGTTATAATATAATTAAAGGTTAGAGTAAACGTTTTCATTTTTTGACGTTTCTCGGCTAAAAAGACAAAAAGTCCGCTTATCTCGGCGGCAATTAAGGAGAGTGTTATTATGAACAGATTTGTACTTAACGAAACTTCTTACCACGGCGCAGGCGCAATCAATGCAATTCCCGATGAGATCAAGAGCAGAGGCTTCAGCAAGGTAATGGTTGCTTCCGATCCCGATCTTGTAAAATTCGGCGTATCGAAGAAGGTTACCGATGTTCTTGACAATGCAGGCATTGCATATGAACTGTTTACCGATATCAAACCGAACCCGACTATCCAGAACGTTCAGGCAGGCGTTGAAAAATTCAAGGCTTGCGGCGCAGACTGCATCGTTGCAATCGGCGGCGGTTCATCAATGGATACCGCAAAGGCAGTCGGCATCATCATTGCAAACCCTGAGTTTGCAGATGTCCGTTCTCTTGAGGGCGTTGCTCCGACAAAGAACAAGTGCGTTCCCATTATCGCTGTTCCGACAACGGCAGGTACAGCCGCCGAGGTTACAATAAACTACGTTATCACCGACGCTGAGAAAAACCGCAAGATGGTATGCGTTGATGTGCATGACATTCCCGTTGTTGCTGTTGTTGATCCAGATATGATGTCGTCAATGCCCAAGGGACTTACCGCCGCAACAGGTATGGACGCTCTTACCCACGCTATCGAGGGTTACATCACCAAGGGCGCATGGGAGCTTTCCGATATGTTCCACATCAAGGCTATCGAGATTATCGCCAAAAATCTCCGAGGCGCTGTTGAGAACACAGCAGAGGGCAGAGAGGGAATGGCTCTCGGTCAGTATGTTGCAGGTATGGGCTTCTCAAACGTAGGTCTCGGCATCGTTCACTCAATGGCTCATCCGCTCGGCGCACTCTACGACACACCGCACGGCGTTGCCAATGCAATTCTTCTCCCGACCGTTATGGAGTACAACGCTCCTGCAACAGGCGACAAGTACCGTGACATTGCAAAGGCAATGGGCGTTGAGGGTACGGAGAGCATGAGCATCGAGGACGCTCGCAAGGCGGCCATTGAAGCAGTAAGACAGCTTTCCAAGGATGTAGGAATCCCGGCAGATCTCAAGGAGATCGTTAAGGAAGAGGATATCCCGTTCCTTGCTCAGTCCGCTTATGACGACGCTTGCCGTCCGGGCAACCCGAAAGATACAAGCGTTGAAGAAATTACGGCTCTTTACAAAAAGCTTATTTGATTGTATAATTAAATCAAGGTTTAAACCGTCGGGTTTTGCCCGGCGGTTTTTTTACACAATAGGGGAAGTCTGAAAAGCTTCGGAGGTCGTACTATGGACTCGCAAAAGAAAACTCTTACCGTGTTCACACCTGCATACAACCGCGCATATACTATTCACAAATGCTATGAGAGCCTGCGCCGTCAGACCTTAAAGGACTTTGTCTGGCTGGTCGTTGACGACGGCTCAACGGATAACACCGCCGAGCTTATCAAAGAATGGCAGTCCGTGCCTGACAACGGCTTTGAGATAAAGTATGTCTACAAGGAAAACGGCGGTATGCACACGGCTCATAACACAGCCTACGAAAACATCGACACTGAGCTGAACACCTGCATTGACTCCGACGACTATATGACCGATGATGCGGTCGAAAAGATCGTCAACTGCTGGAAAAAATACGGCGATGAAAAATATGCGGGAATACTTGCGCTCGATATTTTTGACAACGGCAAGGTGATCGGCAAGGAGCTTGAAACCGACCGATTTGACACAACATTCTATTCCTACTATCAGAGGGGCGGCAGAGGCGATAAAAAAATTATCTATCGCACGGATATTATGAAAAGCTTTCCGCCTTATCCCACTTTCCCCGGCGAAAAGTATGTTCCGCTGTCGTATAAATACACCCTTGCCGATTTGCAGTACACGCTGATAATAATGAATGAGCCTGTCTGCGTGGTGGAGTATATGGCGGACGGTTCAAGCACGAATATGTACCGTCAGTATCTCAGAAATCCGCAGGGCTTTGCATTCCTGAGAAAGTTTGATATGACCGCTTTCCCTCAGCCGAAAGACGTCATACGCAACTGTATTCATTATGTTTCAAGCTCGATTCTGATGAAAAACAAGCACTTCATCTCCGAGTCGCCGAGAAAATTCCTGACCGTACTGGCAATACCGTTCGGTGCGGCTCTGACCGTGTTCATCAAGTATAAATCAAAAGATTATATGAAAGTTGAAGGATTTAACAAATAACCCTTGACATTTAGATTATCGGGTATATAATAACAGTGTTCAGAGTAGACAGATGAGCGTTAAGTGCCGACGGAACGGGGAGTTGTCCGTCGGACGAAAAGATTTCTTGCGGTTCTTCTGTCGCATCCCGCTGAGTAATATGCGACTTGTCTCCTTATTATTCAAAACGGGTAATAAGGAGGTTTTTTATTATGAACAAAATCAACAAAAAAAATTTCACAAAACAGCTTTGCGCCCTCGCCTTGCTGATCGCCGTCGGTGTTGTACTGGGCAGACTTGTCCCCGTTCTCAGCCTGTGGAACACCAAGATCGAATTTTCATTCGTTGCGGTCATGCTCGCCGCCTGCATTGCAGGACCGATTGGCGGAATGGTTACGGGTGCGCTGATCGACTTCATCGGAGCAATTCTTTTGCCGACGGGACCTTATTTCCCCGGCTTTACGGTAACGGCGGCTCTGACCGGACTTGTTTTCGGTCTCCTGCTCTATAAGAAGTGCAACATCGGCAGGATTGTTATTGCGGTGCTTTCAACTCAGATCGTCTGCGGTTTCCTTTTGAACACCCTGTTTATCTCGATCCTCTACACCAAGGCGTTCACCGCCCTGCTCGCAACGAGAGCGATTCAGGTTGTTGTGATGTCGGTTATCGAGATCATCTTTGCCGAGCTTGTACTTGACAGAGCAAAGCTGGTACAGAGAATTAAATTGGCGGCATAAAAAGGGGCTGCCGCAATAAGCGAAGAACAAAAGAAACAATTATTAAATCAAAAGACTTGTATTGGCTTTTAATACCGATACAAGTCTTTGAATTTCTTATTTAGAACAAAATAAGAAAATAGATGTTTCTTTTTAGCCGTTTTTTCCGATTTGACGTATAAACATACGCCGGGCATCGAAAAAAACGGCTTCTTCATCTTATTGCGACAGCCCCTTTGGTTTTTATTTACCACATATTATCAGAATTTTCACAGAATGCGACCATATCGTGTATTTCAAGGACCGTGCCGTCGTCAAGCGTGACCGTACCGTTCCATTTGCCGAAAACCTGATGGCATATGTTGCCGATAAAGAGCACTCTTGATTTGGTGTAATTATCGTAGAACGGAGTCATTGTCATTTCAAATCTGCCGTCCGACGAGGTGAACACCCAAGGCTTCATCCAGTCGTTTTCGTCCTTTTGCAAATAAATTTCACCGAGCTTGTGAGCCTTGCCGTTGAGGAAAATTGTGTTTTCCGTCGCCGCACTCATATCGCCGAAGCCCCATCCGATTTCAAAGCCGAAGATATCGCCGTTTTCCAGACGGGTGCTTCCGTTGCCCCAGTACCAGTTTGTGTGGTAAGGCCAGACGCCCCGTCCCCAGTCAAGCACGCAGAATGAATCGGACGGATCGAAGCTGACGGTCATATCTCCGATTTTCACCGTACCTGTGACGGGCATACAGTTTATTTTCTGATTGTAGTAGAATTGTTTGCTGTCCCTGTTGCCGAAAGGCAGAGCCATCGCAAGATACTCATGGTCGGGGAACATATCCATTGACAAATCAACGGTAAATGGCTTGCCGCCTGTTTTGCCGCTGAATCGGATCGTTCTTTGCGTTTGTGTGACATTCACATCGAGATTGAAGCCGAGCTTGTGACGTGAAAAGGTCTGGGGCGACATAGCGTTTTCGGAAAGTCCGAATCTTCCGAAGCTGAGAAGTCTCAGCGAAACCGCACTGTAGCTCTTGCCCGTCTGCATATCAAAGAGGGTTACGTTTGCCGCTCCGCCGAGGGAGATATCAGCCATTGTGACCTGAAGGACATAACGGCTGTTCGAGATCTGATAAAAATCCCATTCCTTGATCCTTGTCTTGTTCGCCTTAATCGCAGAACGGTCGTACCGGTAAAGCTCGGTAAAGCAATATCCGGGCTGAGTCAGGCTTCCGTCCTCTTTGAGAAGCGGAGTAGGCTCGGTTATTTTTATCTGTCCTGTTTCGTCAAATGCCGAGGTATAAAATAGTGTGCTCATAGCTAAAATGATCGTCAGAATAAATGAAGTTAGTCTTATAACTTTATTTCTCATCCGATTTCCTCCTTCATAAGTTCTTTTCCCTGTTTGCCTGTCATATGCTCGATGCTGATTTTCACCATACACAGCCTGCCGAGGTCACGGTTTGTTTCTTCTGCGATTTTGTCAAGCTGATCGGGGCAGTATTTTATGCTCAGGTCTGTTACCGAGGTGCGAGCCTGTGCCTCGTCTTTGATTATTTCCGCCTTGCCGAAAACGGTGACGCTTTTGTAAAGCGTTGTTAATTTTTCCGGAAAGATATCATCACGGTCAATAACGCAGAATGAAACCTTTGGGCATTTAACGATAGCATCGAGCTTGTGTCCCTCTTTGGCGCAGTGAAAATATATTTTGCCGTCGGAATAGTAATAGTTTAGCGGAACGGCATAGGGATATCCGCCGTCACCGAGTACGGCAAGCACACCCGTTTTACCCTGCTTCAAAATCCTTTCACATTCCTCGTGCGAAAGCTGCTGTTTGGATCTTCTCATTTCTCTGAACATTTTTTCACCCCCTTAATATGATTTCTGACCGCTCCGAGAACCTGACCTATGCTGTCTCTGAAAACGAGGTCGGCGTTTGAGTCGAGATCGGTTTTTCCTTTGTTGATAAGAACAATGTGCGAGCCTTTGAAATACCGAATATACATCGCCGCAGGATAGACCGCAAGCGATGTGCCGCCGATAATCAGCAGGTCTGCGGCGGAAATTTCGTCAATCGCTTTCTCAACGACGCTTTCCTTGAGCGGCTCTTCATAAAGCACAACGTCGGGGCGGACAAGTCCTCCGCATTTTTCGCATTTCGGCACTTTGCCCTTCAAGGCTTTCAGCTCATCGAGAGGGAAAGGTCTGCCGCATTTCATACAGTAGTGGACGGCGGTTGTGCCGTGCAGTTCGATTACATTTTTACTTCCTGCTTTCTGATGCAGTCCGTCGATGTTCTGAGTTATGACCGAGGAGAGCTTGCCTTTTTTCTCCGTTTCGGCAAGAACAAGATGAGCCGTGTTCGGTTCGACATCAAGCTCAAGAAAATATTTGTAATAGAAGTCGTAAAAAATATCGGGCTTTGAAACGAAAAAGCTGTGGCTGAGTATCGTTTCGGGAGAAACGCCGTATTCACGCACGGTATTGTAAAGTCCGTCCTCGCTTCGGTAGTCCTTGACGCCGCTCTCGGTTGAAACGCCCGCTCCGCCGAAAAAGACGGTTTTCTTTGAGGTGTTTATAAATTCCGCAAGCGTTAAAATTTTTTCGTTATCCATTATCTCACCCGACTTTTCTTTTTTTAGAATTATATCATAAATGTAAAAAAATATCAAATATGTTGAGATTTTCCGACAAATGGGTTATAATGAATAAACCGTAGAAGCCGAAAGGAGGAATACCGTGAGCGGCGAAAAGCTGAATAATAAATTTCACTGGGGATTTGCGTTGATCCTCGTTACAATATTTCAGGTACTGACGGGAACTGTTGCGATAACGGGCAACGGTTTCAACAACAAGCTTTTTGCGATCTATGCAGGATTTATAATCCTTGAATGGGGATATTTTATAATTGCCTCAACTTTCTTCGGACAGAACAATTTTGAAATTGAAATAATCGGATTTTTATTTTCGGGCATCGGACTGACGAATGTTGCAACGGTCGATGACGGCTACGCTCTCAAACAGGTCGTGGCGATTGTGCTGGGACTGTTCGTGTTTATTGCGATGCTTGTTGTCATGAGGCGGACGGACATCGTGATGAAGCTGAGAATGCCTGTTGCCGTGGCGGCAATCGGACTGCTTGTTGTCAATCTTGCTCTTGCAAAATATACCAACGGTGCGCTGAACTGGATAACGATCGGCGGCATTTCCATTCAGCCGTCAGAGTTTGTAAAGCTTGCTTTCATCTTTGTCGGTGCGGCGTCTCTGGACAAGCTGCAAAACGCACGAAGCCTGACTAAGTATCTCATCTTCTCGTTCGGCTGTGTGGGTGCGCTTTTCCTTATGAAGGATTTCGGTACGGCACTTATCTTCTTCTTCACCTTTATTATAATTGCATTTATGCGTTCGGGTGACGTCAGAACTATTGCCATTGTTTGTGTGGCGGCTTTGCTCGGAGCGATAATGATTGTCTATTTCAAGCCGCACGTTGCCGCACGTTTCCGTGCATACAGGCATATCTGGGAGCTTATCAACGACGAGGGTATGCAGCAGACGAGAACGCTGATCTATTCGGCGAGCGGCGGACTTTTCGGACTCGGAATCGGAAAAGGCGAGCTGAGAAACGTTGTCTTTGCCTCGACAGACCTTGCATTCGGTATGATTTGCGAGGAATGGGGTATGATAATCGCCTTTACGATTGTCATAACCTATGCTTTCATTTTGCTCTATGCCATCAAGGTGGCAAGGAACACCCGTTCCGCATTCTATGCTATTGCCGCCTGCGCGGCGGCAGGTCTGCTGTTATTCCAGACAAGCCTTAATATCTTCGGCGTAACTGATATTCTGCCTTTTACGGGAGTTACGCTTCCGTTCATCAGCCGAGGCGGATCGAGCGTCATTTCCTCGTGGGGTATGCTTGCGCTTATCAAGTCGGCGGATATCAGAACATATCCCAAGCTGTCAAAGACAATTCTGCCCGATCATCCGCTTTATCCCGATAACATTATGATCGGCAAGAGAAGTAAAAGACAGGTGTATATACCGCCTGTCGTCAACAAACCCGTAACGGCAAAGAAGCCGGCGGCGGACATACCTGTCAGCAGGAAAAAAACGACTTCCTCCGCCAAGGATATTCCTGTCAGTAAAAAACGGACTGCTTCGCCGCAAAGCTCAAAGGATATCCCGATATCACGGAGAAAGCCTCCGAACGGAGGGACCAAACGATGAGAAATACAACAAGAAGAGCCTTTGTTTTATATTTCGTAATAATTGCGTTCTTTGCAGGTCTCGGATTTATGATATATAATTTCTACGTTCACGGTGCGGAATGGACGTCGAACCTCGTCAATCAGCACATATATAGAAACGGCGAGATCTCAAGCGCAGGCACGGTCTTTGACCGCAACGGCACAAAGCTTGTTTACAGCGAGGACGGAGTGCGAGTTTACAATGACGATAAAACGGTACGCAAGGCGATGCTTCATGCGGTAGGCGACAACTCGTCATTTATTGCAACGGGCGTTCAGTATGTTTACAGCTCGAAGCTGTCGGGTTACGATTTTGTCAACGGAGTATATAATCTGAAAAAATACAACAGGGGAAACGATATCAACCTCACCCTTGACGCAGATATCTGCAAAACGGCTTATCAGGCGATGGACGGCAGAAAGGGTACGATCGCCGTCTATAATTACAAGACGGGCGAGATGGTGTGTATGGTTTCAACTCCGTCCTACGATCCGCAGAATAAACCGGACGATATCGACGATAATCCCGATGAATACGAGGGAGTTTACCTCAACCGTTTCGTTTCCGGTCTGTATACTCCCGGCTCGATATTCAAGGTTGTCACGGCGATAAGCGCGATTGAAAATATTCCCGACATCTATTCTCAAACATTTGAATGTACGGGTGAATATGCCACGGGTGACGGAAAAATCATCTGTAACGGAGTTCACGGCACGGTGGACTTTGAGGAGGCGCTGAACCATTCCTGTAATTCGGCTTTCGCTCAGATTGCCATTCAGCTCGGTCAATCGAAGCTTATGCAGACGGCAGGCGAGCTTGGATTTAACACAAAAGAGGATATGGGACAGATCACCGTTTCCGCAAGTAAGTTTGATGTCAGCAAGACCACCAAAACCGATCTCGGCTGGGCGGGAATAGGTCAGTACACAACCATGGTAAATCCCTACCATATGCTCACTCTTATGGGTGCGATTGCAAACAACGGAGTTGCGACAAAGCCGTATTTTGTCAAAAATATGGTGTATCCCGACGGCAAGACGGATATAATCGGAAAAAACGAGGTCAACAAAACGGTTAATCTTGATCCGCAGATTGCCGCACAGATGAAAAAGCTTCTGCGTTCAAACGTTGTGAACTATTATTCCGACGACACCTTCCCCGGACTTGAAATGTGCGGCAAGACAGGAACGGCGGAGGTCGAGGGCGGCTCGCACGCCTGGTTTGTCGGCTTCTCTCAGAGGGAGGACGCACCCTACGCTGTTGTTTGCGTTGTGGAAAAATCGGGTTCGGGTCTTTCGGTTGCCGGCTCGGTCGTAAACGAAGTTATGCAGGAAGTTTGCGATTGATACAATATATTGTTATTTACTTTTCATAATATACTAAAATGAAAAAATAATTATGAAAATTTTATGAAAAAGTGAATATATTTCTAAAATAGAATTATAAAAAATAAATTCGTGTTATCATTAGTACAAAGCGAAGTGTTTCCGAACACTATGCAAAATAAAGCGCATGAAAATGCAAAAAAACAAAAGGAGAGATTTCACATGAAAAAATTCTTAGCAATTCTTCTTTCTGTAATTATGATCTTCACACTCGGCGTCGCTGCATTTGCTGAGGGTGAGACAGAAGAAGCTCCGGCAGAGATGCCGGCAAACATCGGCAAGCTCGAGGGTAAGATCGTTGTTTCTATCGACAACACCTACATTGAGCCGTCACAGTCATATCAGATTCCTATCAGAATCTATGCTGATTATCTTGACAAGCTTCCTGAGGAGGCAGAGACATTCTACATAGGCACAAACGGAATTGCACTTCTTAACGACATGGACGCAAAGGGCTATGCTACAATCACAAGCATCGAGTGCACAGACGCTATCCATGAAGAAAACCGTATCGAAATCGGTTTCAACGAGGAAGTCGGCGACAGCTACTTCACATTCTCAATCAACAAGGATCAGTTCAGCACTCTCCTCTCAACTCCTGACGAGGGCGTTATCATCGGTTATGTAAACATCGAGACAACAGATCAGGTTCCCGAGGAGTACGGTGTTGACTTCGGTAACATCGGTATCTTCGGCGGCTACGATCTCGGTTGGACGGTTGACGGTGCTTACGGCACAGCAGGCTATATGGATGCTGACGGTAACTTCACAGAGATCGTTCTTAACGGTGACTCTGAAGACGATATCGTTTTTGATACAGCATGCTTCTATCATCAGCCGAAGACTCTCACATGGCAGGAGAGACTTAAGGATTGGGCAAAGCAGCAGGCTCTTCTCTTCCTCGGATTCTTCATTACTGTACTCAGCGTTCTTGAGGAGTTCCTCAAGCAGGCATAAGTGATTTAAAAATCCAATAATTAAAGGACGGTTTCGGCCGTCCTTTTTTATGTTTGAAAATTCACAAAAAATTTGCTTTATTTTGTCGGTATAATAGAGTATAATACCTCTTGTATAAACCATAAGGAGACGGTGCAATGCTTGATCTTATTAAACGAAACACTCCGAGGATCGCAGATCAGTTTATTCTGAAAACGATCGAATCGGACAACGGATATGACTGCTATGAGATTTATGCCGAAGATAAAAAGGTTGTGCTTGCAGGTAACTGTGTTCTGAGTCAGGCGATGGCTTATTATGACTATCTCAACAGGTTCCACGGCGTTGTTATTACAAGCGGAGATTATGATATTTCAACGCTTTCTTCCGCACCCTTGCCTGAGAAAAAAATCTGCCGCACGGTGAAGAAAAAGCTCCGTGCGATGACAAGCTATGAGAAATTTTCGCTTGAGGGAAATTTCTGGGGCTTTGACCGCTGGGAAAAGGAAATCGACTTTATGGCTATGCACGGAATCAACCGAGCGCTCCAGCCTGTCGGCTTTGACGGCGTGCTTTTCAGAACGCTGACCGATATCGGTATGCCCGAAAATTTTTGCCTTGAGTTTTCCTCAGGCCCTGCGTTTCTGATGAATCAGCTCACGGGCAATATTATGGGAACAAATTCCGTCAACAGCAAAGAATATCTTGACAGAAAAATCACCGTCGGCAAGCTTATCTCCGACCGTGAGAGAAGTCTCGGCATTGAGCCGATATTTCCTGCCGCTTTGCCGAGCGTTCCGTTCAGCCTGAGAAGGAAATATATCAAGATGGATATATTCAAAGCTCCTATGTGGTACAATTTTCCGCCGATATTCTTTATCAGACCGAAGAACGCCTTCTACTCGATATTTAATAAAAAATTCCTGACGATACAGCGTGAGGCTCTCGGTGAAACTCACAGCTACATTTTCGAGGGAATTTATGAATCCGACAAAAAGGGCTACAACTCCCACCTTACCGATCTCGGCAAAGCCTTGGAGGAAATGCTCGGTGAGTTTGACGAAGACGCCGTCTGCTATATGCACACAAGCTCGGTCAATGCCGACTTTTTCAAGGAGTGTAAGGGCGAAAGATATATTTTCCTTGACGACTGCGGAATGGCGAAAAATTCGAAACTTCTTGACGGAAAAAAATATATCACCGAGCTCAGCGGCAACCGCTACGGCAGGACGGGAATTTACGGCAATGTTCAAAAAATGTGCGACGATCCTTTCGCCGAGTCTCCGCTCGGAGCTGCGCTGGCATTTGACACATTTGAAATCAATCCCGTTTTCTGCGCGGCGGCTCTTAAAGCTATGACCGCTGACGGCGGTTTTGACAGAGATGAATTTGTACGGGATTTCTGCCGCAAACGTTACAAGACCGACGCTTTCGGCGATGATATAATTTCGCTTATCGACCTTTGCGACAGCGACGAGTGCTGCGGCTCGATAATATGCGCCCGACCGTGTACGAACGTCAAGCACACCGCTCCGTTTGATACAATGGAACGCAGTTATGATTTTCATAAGCTGTATGACATAGCGAAAAATATTCTCGGCTCCGATGCGAAAAAGATTGACACAATGCGAGCTGACCTCCAGTCGATTGTCCGCCAGTTTCTTTCCGATCTTGCCTATCCCGTTTATCTCAGGGCAACGGAATTTTTCAGAGAAAAAAATGTCAGAAATTTTGAACAGGCGAGCAACCTTTTCCTTGAAATCTGCGAGGATATTGACAGACTTCTCAGAACGAGGGAGGAAACGAATTTCTGTACGAAATATGTTGAGGCGCAGGAGCTTGGAAACGGAAAAGAAGAAAAGGAAGCCTTGCAGATCAACTATCTTCTGCTTCACACGATATGGGGACCGTTCGACCACTCGATACTTTACGACACCGTGTGGAACGAGTGGGGCGGACTGGTCAAGGATTATTACGAAGCAAGGTGGCATATGTATTACCGCTCCCTTGCCGCTTACTTCGACAACCCCAAGAAGCTAAAGGACAATTCCAAGAAACAGCCGCTTGACAGGAATGAATACAACGGCTCTTACCAGGCGAAAAGACTTGCGCTTTTTGAGAACAATTTCCTTGAAAACTATATTCCGAGAAAGACGGGAATAGGCGAGGAAGATACAATCAAAGTCGCAGAGGAATTGCTTGAAAAATATTCAGAGGTTTACACTCAGTTTTAAGGAGACTCAGGTATGAAAAATATCCCCAAATCAGTAACCGAACACATTGACGAGGTCGCAAAAAAGCTTGCAAAAAATCCTAAGCTTGAAAAGCTGTACCGCAACTGCTATCCCAATACGCTTGAAACAACTGCGGAGATTATGCCCGACGGCTCAACCTTCCTTTACACGGGCGATATCCCTGCAATGTGGCTGAGAGATTCCACGGCGCAGGTCACTCACTATCTGCCGCTGACAAAGGACGATCCCGAAATCCGCTCGATAATCAGGGGACTCATTGTCCGTCAGCTTGCCTGCATCAGGATTGATCCGTATGCAAACGCTTTCAATATTGAGAGCAACGGTCACGGTCATACTGAGGACGTACCGAAGAACGATCCGTGGGTGTGGGAGAGAAAATATGAGATCGACTCGCTTTGTTATCCGTTCCGTCTTGCATATCTCTACTGCAAGCAGTCAGGCGACACCTCGATAATTGACGAGGATTTTATCGCAACGGCAAAGACGGTGGTTGACCTCTGGATAACCGAACAGCACCATTTTGAAAAATCTCCCTACACTTTCCGGCGTTTCAATACAAGATGGATCGACACACTCCAAAACGGCGGCAAGGGCTATCCCGTCAATTTCACGGGAATGACATGGAGCGGCTTCCGTCCGAGCGACGACAGCTGTACTTTCGGATATCTGATTGCATCAAATATGTTTGCCGCCGTAGTGTTGAGATATATGGACGAGCTTCTGAGTGAACAGGGAATTGACGACGAAGAATTTTTGACAAAGATCAGAAATCTCCGTGAGGAGATAGAATACGGAATAAGGACCTACGGAACTTATCTTCACCCGAAATACGGCAGGATCTTTGCCTGCGAAACCGACGGCTTCGGCAACTATGTCCTTGCAGATGACGCAAACGTGCCGAGCCTTCTGAGTGCGCCTTACCTCGGCTACTGTGATGTCAACGATCCCGTTTATGTAAACACGAGAAAGTTTATTCTCAGCTCCGATAACCCGTTCTTCTTCTCAGGCAAGGAGGGAGCAGGCGTTGGCAGTCCGCACACGCCGAAAAACTTTATCTGGCATATCGCCCTTTCCATGCAGGGACTTACCTCGACCGATCCCGAGGAGATCAAAGGACTTATTGATCTGCTCGTTGCGACCGACGCCGACACAGGCTATATGCACGAGGGCTTTAATGCCGACGACGCTTCCGACTTCACACGCCCGTGGTTTGCGTGGTCAAATTCAATCTTTGCTGAGTTTGTTGAATCTGCTCTCGATAAGGGAGTAATATAAAAAATCAGCCTCATCCTGACAAAAAGTCGGGGTGAGGCTTTGTTTACATCGTAAACATTTTTTATTATTTCAATTTTCCTATTGTAATTTAAACAAAATGAATGTATAATGTTACGGTAAATTGAATGCGGGCGAAAAAACAATGTATTTTGTTGCGTCTGCGGTAAATCCGTGTACATTCGGTACACGGTGGAGGAGTTAAGAACATGCTTGGAAAATATGTTCGTATCAAGGTGACTCATCCGATCCATTCTTACAGCAATGAACAGGGCTTTACCTATGAGCTTAACTACGGTGAGGTCGAGGGGGCTAAACAGTTCAACGCCTCTGTCAAAGGTGCGTTTATCATGGGGATCAATCATCCCGTCCGCAGCTTTGACGGCAGGGTTGTCGGCGTTGTCAGGTATGACGGCAGCAATGAAATAGATTGGGTTGTGGCACCGAAGAGTACAAGATTTATTAACATTGACATTGCAAACGGAATTGATTTTGCAGTCAGGGATAAGAAGCATACGCTTGAATGTCTTTATGAGCGTTCCTGCGGAGCCGTTGTTTACAGAAACATCGGCGGAATGATCCGTTTCCTGCTCATCAAGAACAGACGAAGCGCTCATTGGGGTTTCCCGAAAGGACACGTTGAGCAGGGCGAAAATGATTTTCAGACCGCTTACCGTGAGGTTCTTGAGGAGACGGGTATCAGAATTACCATTCATCCCGATTTTATCACCAAAAGCCAATATACAATTCAAGGCAAGGTGGAGAAAAACGTAAACATCTTTCTCGCCGCAACTCAGGATACTCAGACGATTATCCAAAAGGAAGAGATTGAGGACTATATCTGGCTCGGCTACGAAAAGGCTCTCAGCAAGCTGAGGTTTGAAAACGACAGGAATATTCTTGCCAAGGCTTATGAATATCTTCAAAATAAAAAGATTATAACGGAGTGATTAAAATGACAGAATCAATAATTCAGTCTATTACGGTGTTTTTTCAAGACAAAATACCGAATGAACTGACGGTTTTCATTATTTCCTTGCTCCCGATTCTTGAGCTCAGGGGCGGCCTGATAGCCGCAAAGCTTCTGGATATGGATGTAATACGGGCGTTTGCGATATGCTATGTCGGAAATATGTTTCCGATCCCGTTCATTCTTCTTTTCCTGCGTAAGGTTTTCGAGCTGATGAAAAGAACAAAGCATCTCGGTAAAATTGTTCGCAAGCTTGAAAGCAAGGCAGAGAAGCATCGGCACACCATTGAGAAATACGGAGCGTGGGGACTTCTCCTGCTCGTTGCCATTCCTCTGCCCGGAACAGGCGGCTGGACAGGCGCTCTTGTTGCCGATATTATGGATATAAGAATAAAAAAATCTCTCCCGATCATCGCCCTCGGCGTTCTGATCGCAGGTTTTATTGTCGGCGCATTGTTCTACGGTCTGCTTGGCAATGTAATATAAATATAACGGACAGGTTTTTGCCTGCCCGTTTTTTATGTCTGAAAATAAATTTGAATTTTTCGTGAAAAATATCATTTTCTACTTTACAGAACAGCCGTTTTAAAGTAAAATATATACGATATGATCTGATTGCTATAATCAGGCAGTGGGGGTATTCTATATGTATAAAAGAATTCTGCTCAAGCTCAGCGGTGAGGTTCTTGCCGGCGAGCAGGGACACGGAATTGATTTCGACATGGTGACCGACGTATGCAAGTATGTCAAAAGGGTTGCCGATATGGGCGTTCAGGTCGGACTGGTTGTCGGCGGCGGCAACTTCTGGAGAGGAAGAAGCAGCGGAACGATGAACCGCACGAGAGCCGACAATATGGGAATGCTCGCAACGGTTATGAACTCGCTTGCTCTTTGCGAGGCTCTTGAACAGCTCGGCGTTAAGGCGAGGGTTATGTCTGCGATCGGTATGCAGCCGATAGCGGAACAGTATGTTGCAAGAGATGCTGTTGCACATCTCAATGACGGCGAGGTTGTGATCTTCGGCTGCGGCACGGGCTGCCCATTCTTCTCGACCGACACAACGGCGGCGCTCAGAGCGGCAGAGATCGAAGCAGATGTTATTTTCAAGGCAACCAATGTTGACGGTGTTTTCGATAAGGATCCGAATAAGTTTGACGACGCTGTCAAGTACGATACCCTTACCCATTCCGAGGTTCTTGCCAAGGGCTTAAAGGTAATGGACAGCACGGCGGCTTCGCTTTGCAGGGACAATTCGATTGATATTCTCGTTTTCAATCTTTCCGATCCCGAAAATATTATCAGAGCCGTCAACGGCGAAAACATAGGCACACTTGTTAAAGAATAAATATATCAGTGAGGAGAGTTTTTTATGAAAGAAGTTTACAGCAATACCAGAGAAAAAATGACAAAGACCGTATCAGTTCTTAATAAGGACTATGCGGCGGTAAGAGCAGGACGTGCAAATCCCGGTGTACTCGACAAGATTCTTGTTGACTATTACGGAGTTCCGACGCCGATCAATCAGATGGCGGCAATCTCGGTTTCCGAGGCTCGAATCCTTGTTATTCAGCCGTGGGATAAGTCAACTCTTAACCCGATCTACAAGGCAATTCAGGCTTCCGACATCGGCATCAATCCGCAGAACGACGGTTCCGTTATCCGCCTGACCTTCCCTCAGCTTACAGAGGACAGACGTAAGGAGCTTGTTAAGGACATCAAGAAGATGGCGGAGGACTCAAAGGTTGCTATCCGTTCCATTCGCCGTGATGCGATTGACAAGATCAAAAAGATGCAGAAGGCTTCGGAGATCACAGAGGACGACCTCAAGAACGGCGAAGACGAGCTTCAGAAGATTACAGATGAATTTATCAAGGAGATTGACTCCGCCGCTTCGGCAAAAGAAAAGGAAGTTATGTCAATATAATCCGCAGATCGTTTACAGGCAGGCTTTCACGGTCTGCCTGTTGTCAATAAAGGAGAACCCGATATGGAAGAAAGAAAAGTGCCTAAGCACATCGGCATAATTATGGACGGCAACGGCCGCTGGGCAAAGCAGAGAGGCTTGCCCCGTTCCGAGGGACACAAGGCAGGCGCAAAGGTGTTCAAGCAGATCTGCGATTATGCCGGAGAGATAGGAATAGACAGTATTACATTCTATGCTTTCTCCACCGAGAACTGGAAACGTCCGCCCGAGGAGGTTTCCTCGCTGATGGATCTCTTCCGTGAATATATGCACGAGGCGGAGGACAGAAAGGCGGAAAATCTTCAAAAAGGAATGAGAATGCACTTCATCGGACACCGTGAGGGTATTCCCGAGGATCTTCTCAATCTTTTTGACGCCTCCGAGGAGGAGTCAAAATCCGCCGACAAATACGATGTAAATATTGCGATCAACTACGGAGGCAGGCTTGAAATTGTAGACGCCGTCAGAAAACTCGGCGAAAAAATCAAAAACGGTGAGCTTGAACCCGAGAATATAACCGAGGACGATATCTCCGCCAATCTCTACACCGCCGGTCAGAGCGATCCCGACCTGATAATCCGTCCGAGCGGCGAATACCGTCTTTCCAATTTTCTCACATGGCAGTCCGCCTATTCCGAGCTTTGGTTCTCGGATATTCTCTGGCCGGACTTTACCCCTGCCGATCTCGACAGGGCGATTGAGGACTACAATCACCGCAACCGTCGTTTCGGCGGTGTCTGATTAAATTTGTCCACAGCGCATTTTTCGCTCGGGGCAGCACAACAGCCTCCCTCGTGAGGGAGGTGGCACGGCATAGCCGTGACGGAGGGAGTTTAGCCCGACAACTAAAAACTCTGCAATTTCATCAGCTTTCCCCTTTAGGAAAAGGTGCTGAGAAAAGCGAAGCAGATGAGGTGCAGAAAAATATATTTTCCCCACCCGAAAGGATTGGTAAAAAGGGATGAAAACAAGAATTATTTCCGGAGTTTTATACTCCTTTATTATAATTGCCGTGCTGTTTGTTATGAACACGCCGGCTCTGCCGATACTGCTTGCTCTGATCTGCGGTATTGCGGTTTACGAAATAAACCATGTTGCGGGCGTCAAGCTCTCGCTTGCAATTCCGTCGATCATCGTCGGCGCATATATTCCGATTGAAATAAGATATAATTTGCTTGAAAAGATACACATTCCTTACTTTTCCGCTTTTGCATTTTATGTTATTGCAATGCTTATACTGATGGTGAGGCGGCACAGCGAGATAAAGTTTGAACAGGCGGCAATTTCCGTTTTTGCTTCGGTTGCCGTTCCCGAATCTCTCGGCTGTTGGATAAGAATGAATGACCTTCAGTTTTTCGATGAAAGATTTACTCAGGCAAGTGCGGTCTACCTGATTTTGTTCACGCTTTTCTGCTGTTGGTTTACCGATATTTTTGCATATTTCACAGGCGTATTTTTCGGAAAGCACAAGATGACTCCGATAGTCAGTCCAAAGAAAACGTGGGAGGGTTCAATCGGCGGCGTTGTCCTGACGGCGGCGATGAATGTCGGACTTTACTTTGTATTTGCAAATAAATTTTTCCCCGACGGACAGTTCTTCCTCTGGGATTGGTGGGCGGTCATTCCGATATCGCTCGTCCTTTCTGTAATCAGCATTTTCGGCGATCTTTCCGCCTCTGTTATCAAAAGAAATTACGGCGTTAAGGACTACGGCAAGCTGATACCCGGACACGGCGGAATTATGGACAGATTTGACAGCACGCTGTTTGTATTCCCGATGATGTACGGAATTTTGAGCATAATCAGGACATTTTAAAAGTAGAATTTAAGGTGATACTATGAGTAAAACCGTTACCGTCCTCGGCTCAACAGGCTCGATCGGAACACAGGCTCTTGAAGTCATCGAGATGCAGGGCTATGAGGTCAAGGCTCTGACGGCAAGCGTCAGGGTTGACGAGATAGAAAAACAGATCAGAAAGTTTAAACCCGCTTATGCCGCAATGGTTGATGAAAAAGCGGCACAGGAGCTTAAAATCAGAGTTGCCGACACGGACACAAAGGTGCTTTCGGGCTTGCAGGGCGTTTGCGAGTGCGCTTCGCTCGGTGCGGACTATGTGCTCAACAGCATTGTCGGAATGGCAGGACTTGAGCCGACTCTTGCGGCTATCGACGCAGGTAGCGAGATCGCCCTTGCCAACAAGGAAACTCTTGTCGCAGGCGGTCAGCTTGTTATGAAGCGAGCCAAGGAAAAGGGCGTAAACATTCTGCCCGTAGACAGCGAACATTCTGCAATTTTTCAGTCTATGCAGGGTTGCAGAGATAAGAAAGAGATAAAGAAGCTTATTCTTACCGCTTCGGGCGGACCTTTCTTCGGCAAAAAACGTGACGAGCTTGCAAACGTAACGGTCAAGGAGGCTCTCAACCACCCGAACTGGAGTATGGGTGCAAAGATTACGATTGATTCCGCCACTATGATGAACAAGGGACTGGAGCTTATCGAGGCTGTCTGGCTTTTCTCCATGGATCCCAAGGATATTGAAATTGTCGTTCACCGTCAGAGCGTGGTACATTCGCTGGTAGAATACTGCGACAACTCGGTGATCGCTCAGCTCGGCGTTCCCGATATGAGAATACCGATCCAGTATGCGCTCACTTATCCGAACAGAATACCATCACCCGTCAGCGAGCTTTCCCTGACCGATTACGGAACTCTGACCTTTGATAAACCCGATTACGAAACCTTCGGACTTATCAATGTCTGCCGAAGGGCGATCAATGACGGAGGACTGTATCCTGCCTGTGCGAATGCGGCGAACGAGGAGGCAAACCTCGCTTTCAGGCAGGGCAAAATCAAGTTTTTACAGATTGAGGAGCTTGTCGCTCAGGCTGTTGCGGACGCTCCCAAGGTTGAGGATTATAAGCTCGGCGACGTTCTGGAGATGTACGATCGGGCGAGGGGTTATGTGAAAGAAAAAATAAACGGTTGAGAAAAGGCCGAACGGCATATTTCCTTGATCTGAAAGAGGCGATTAAAATAGAATTTTTATCCGCACTGGCAAGTAAATGGACTATTCTGCTTGCAATATTATTCTTCGGTATAATTATTATTGTTCATGAGCTGGGACACTTCACCTTTGCGAAGATTTTCGGAGTAAAGGTCAATGAGTTCTCTATCGGAATGGGACCGAAGCTTTTGAAAAAGAAGAAAGGCGAAACTCAGTACACCCTGCGGCTTCTGCCGATCGGCGGTTATGTCAGCATGGAGGGCGAGGACGAGGAGAGCACCGACGAGCGTGCCTTTAACAAAAAGCCCTGCTGGCAGAGAATAGTTATTGTCGTTGCAGGCGCAATGGTCAATATTATTCTCGGACTGATAATCGTTGCCGTTATGCTCAGCGTGACGGAAGGACTTTCGGGCACAAACTATGTCAATTTCTTCAACGACAACGGCAAGCAGGTCGCTGAGTATAACGGACTGCAATCAAAGGATAAAATACTGAAAATTGACGGAAAAAGGGTGTATTATTACACCGATGTATCCTATCTTCTCAGCCGTGACGAGGGCAAGACTGCCGATATTCTCGTTGAGCGTGACGGGAAAAAGGTTGAATTAAACGATGTTGAAATGCCATACAGAAACATCGTTATGGTCGGCGTTGAAAAGACCGCAGGCACGGTTTTCAAGGACACGTTCAAGGAATCGGTCAGCATATTCCGAATGGTGTGGCTCAGCCTTTTCGACCTTGTGACGGGCAAGTATTCCGTCAAGGACGTTTCGGGCCCTGTCGGAGTGGTGGATTATGTTTCCGACGCGGCGCAGGAATCCGTCAAAACGGCGGACTATACGGGACTGCTGAGCATTATGGCTCTTATAACAATAAACATCGGCGTTTTCAATCTTCTTCCTATACCTGCTCTTGACGGCGGCAGACTGCTTTTCCTGTTGATCGAGCTTGTCAGAAGAAAGCCGATCAATCAGAAGTACGAATCGCTTGTCCATGCGATCGGTATGGTGATATTACTGCTGTTTATGGCGGCGATAACGTTTAAGGATATCTATTCTCTGATTGTGAATTAGAACTGAGGTAATATGATGGAACGCAGAAACACGAAAAAAGTAAAGGTCGGCAATCTGTTCATCGGCGGCGACTCTCCGATAACCGTCCAGTCGATGCTCAACAAGCCTGCCCATAACACGGAAGAAAGCGTGAAGCAGGCGGTCGAGCTTGAAAAGGCAGGCTGTCAGATAATCAGAGCGGCAATTCCCGATATGGAAGCCGTGAAGCTTATCCCTGCGCTGAAAGAGGCGGTTTCCGCTCCGATAGTTGCCGATATTCATTTTGATTACCGACTGGCGATAGAGGCCGTTGCGGCAGGAGTTGACAAGGTCAGAATAAACCCCGGCAACATCGGCTCGGACGACAGAGTTAAAAAGGTCGTTGAAGCGTGCAGAGAGAAGAGTGTTCCTATCCGTATCGGAGTTAATTCAGGCTCGGTCGAAAAGGAGATACTGGCGAAGTACGGAGCACCGACTCCCGAAGCTATGGCGGAAAGCGCAATGTACCACGCCTCTTTGCTTGAAAAATTTGATTTTGACGACATCGTCATTTCGATTAAATCATCTAATGTTGAAAATATGATAAGATCATACGAGACAGTTGCCGAAAGGTGCGCTTATCCGCTTCATCTCGGAGTTACCGAGGCAGGCACGGCAAGAATGGGACTTATCAAGTCGAGCGCAGGCATAGGCAGTCTGCTCATGCACGGCATCGGCGACACAATTCGTGTTTCGCTGACCGCCGATCCCGTCAAGGAGGTCTATGCAGGCATTGACATTCTCAAGGCTCTCGGACTTCGCAAGGACGGGGTGCAGATAGTTTCCTGCCCGACCTGCGGCAGAACGAAAATCGACCTGATAAAGGTTGCCGGAGAGGTCGAGGACGCTCTCAAGGATTGCCGCAAGCCGCTCAAGGTTGCGGTCATGGGCTGCGTCGTGAACGGCCCCGGTGAGGCTAAGGAGGCGGACATCGGCATCGCAGGCGGCGACGGCTGTGCCGTTCTTATCAAAAAAGGTGAAATAATCAGAAAGATAAAAGAAGAAGACATCGTCAGCGAACTGCTGGCTGAAATAGACAAAATGTAATTTGGGAGTGTAATTTTGAAGGAAATCGGTTTCCTCACCCTTTTCGGTGAGTACATAGATCAAAGCGTTGCGGCATATTTTGACTGTGCAACGGTTGAAAGCATTGAGGCGAGCCTTGCTGAACGAAGCGTCAGTATGCTCGTCAGATTTCCTGCGCCCATCGACTCCTCTGTCATCAAAAAGGCGAGGGAGGAGCTTATTCGGGTGATGAGTCTGAACCGACTTGATTTCGGCGTTCATTTTCCGCCCGAATCTTTCGATATAAACTATATGACAGGCTTTGTCAAAGAGATATACGAGCATTTCCCTGCGTCAAAATCCATTTTGGAGGGCGCACAGTACAACCTCAGCGGCGACAGGCTGACCGTTGAGCTTGCGGCCAACGGAAAAGATGTGCTTGTCAATCTCGGCTGTGACAAATTTATTCAAAAGACCGTTGACCGCCGTTTTGAAAGACTGATAAAGGTTGAATTTGTCAGCAACGTAACGGCGCAGGACGATATTAAGGCTCTTGAAGCTCTCCAGAAAAAGGAGAACGAAAAAATCCAGACTGCCGCACCGATGGCAAATCCCGTGGCGGTTTCCAAAACTCCGATACAGAAAAAGCCGAAAGAAAAAACATACGAGGATCTGCCGATTTCGATAACCAATGCAAAGCCGCTGTTCGGCTCAATAGTCAAGGGCAAGCCGAAGCCGATCAGGGATTGTCTGCCGGAGGACGGCGAGGTTGTTGTCTGGGGCGACGTGTTCTCACTCGAAACGAGGGAGTCAAAGGACGGCAGATACAGTATCATCAATTTTAATATTACCGACTACACCTCGTCCTACCCGATAAAGGTGTTCGGCGAAAAGAAGAAGTGCGAGGATCTTGTTGAAAACCTCAAGGACGGCAAGACTGTTCTTGTCCGGGGTGCGATCAATATGGACACCTATATGCACACCTATCTCATCAATGCCAGAGCGGTTACGGAGATAGAAAAAATCGAGAAGCAGGACAACGCTCCCGAAAAAAGGGTTGAGCTTCACCTGCATACAAATATGTCTGCAATGGACGGTATGACGAGTGCAAAGGAGCTTGTCAGCCGTGCGGCGGCATGGGGACACAAGGCGATTGCAATAACCGATCACGGTGTTGTTCAGTCCTTCCCCGAAGCGTGCAACACAGCCGCAAAGGCAGGAATCAAGATCATCTACGGCATGGAGGGCTACCTTGTTGACGACGATGATTTTTACGGTGAATACAACTTCGGCGCAGAGGACGAAATCCCCGACGAGTACATAGAAAAAGTCCGTGCCGAAAAGACATATCATATAATCATACTTGCAAAAAATACTCAGGGACTTAAAAATCTCTACAAGCTGATAACGGATTCCAATCTGAAATTTTTCAAGCGCAGACCGAGAATACCACGTCACAGGCTGATGCAATACCGTGAGGGACTTATCGTCGGAAGTGCCTGCGAAGCGGGCGAGCTTTACAGGGCGATTGTCGATCAGAAGAGCGACGAGGATATTCTCAGAATAGCGTCGTTTTACGATTATCTTGAAATTCAGCCGAACGGCAACAACGCTTTTATGCTCAGAAGTCAGGACGAACGCTATGAGCGGTTCAAGACGGTTGAGGATCTCGAAAATGTTGACCGTCAGATAATTCATATCGCCGACAAGCTCGGCAAGATGGTCGTTGCCACCTGCGACGTTCATTTCATTGATCCCGGCAATGCGGTGTTCCGTGAGATCCTTATGACTTCCATGGGATTTTCCGATGCGGACAAGCAGGCTCCGCTCTATTTCAGAACAACGGAGGAAATGCTTGCCGAATTTGCCTTCCTCGGCGAGGAGACGGCGAAGGAGATCGTCATAACCAATCCGAACAGAATTGCCGACCTCTGCGAAAGCGGAATGACTCCGTTCCCGAGGGGAACGTTTCCGCCGAGCCTTGAGGGTGCGGACGAGGATCTGACAAGAATCTGCTGGGAACGCACAAAGCGTGACTACGGCGATCCCGTTCCCGAAAATGTTGCGGCAAGACTTGAAAAGGAGTTGAAGTCGATCATTTCCAACGGCTTCGGAGTTCTCTATATGATCGCACAGAAGCTTGTGCAGAACTCCGAGGAACACGGCTATTATGTCGGATCGAGAGGATCTGTCGGCTCGTCCTTTGTCGCCCATGCGGCAGGTATTTCGGAGGTTAACCCTCTGCCGCCGCACTATATATGCACAGAATGTAAGCACAGCGAGTTTTTTATGGACGGATCGGTCGGATCGGGCTATGACCTGCCACCGAAAAACTGTCCCGTTTGCGGAAAACCGATGCACCGTGACGGTCACGATATCCCGTTTGAAACCTTCCTCGGCTTCAAGGGCGATAAACAGCCCGATATCGACCTCAATTTCAGCGGCGAATACCAGTTCTACGCTCACAGATACACGGAGGAGCTTTTCGGCAAGGATCACACCTTTAAGGCAGGCACGATCGGCACTATTGCGGACAAGACGGCATACGGATTTGTCAAGAAGTGGCTTGAGGTCAAGGGAATAACGGTCAACCGTGCCGAGGAGGACAGGCTGACAAAGGGCTGTACGGGAGTTAAGCGTACAACAGGTCAGCACCCCGGCGGAATGGTTGTTGTGCCTGCAAGCAACGACGCTGAGGACTTCACACCTATCCAGCATCCTGCCGACGATGTTTCGGGCGGACTTAGAACAACTCACTTTGATTTCCATTCGCTTCACGATACTATTCTCAAGCTTGACAACCTCGGTCACGATGTGCCGACGCTTTACCGTCACCTTGAGGATCTGACGGGAATAAATGTATTTGACGTTGATATCTGCGATCCCAAGCTCTACGAGCTTCTGACCTCGCCCGAACCGCTCGGAGTTACTGCCGAGGAGATCGGCTGTGAAACGGGTACGCTTTCTCTGCCCGAACTCGGTACGCCGTTCGTCAGAGGAATGCTTATGGAAGCGAAGCCGAAAAACTTTTCGGATATGCTTCAGATTTCGGGACTTTCGCACGGTACCGATGTTTGGCTCGGCAACGCTCAGGAGCTTATCAAGAACGGCACTTGTTCGATTTCCGATGTTATCGGAACACGAGACAATATTATGGTTTACCTTATGCACAAGGGACTTGAGCCTGATATGGCATTCAAGATAATGGAGATCGTGCGTAAGGGTAACGCAACGAAGCTTCTCACGGAAACGCATATCAAAGCGATGAAGGAGCATGATGTGCCGGACTGGTACATTGACTCATGTATGAAAATAAAGTATATGTTCCCGAAGGCTCATGCGGCGGCTTACGTCAGCGCGGCAATGCGCCTTGCGTGGTACAAGGTATATAAACCGACCGAGTATTACGCAACATATATGACCGTCCGAGGCGAGGATCTTGACACGGTTGCTATAATGGAAGGCAGAGCGGCTGTTAAACAGCTTATGAATTCCATCACCGCCAAAGGACACGACGCAACGGCAAAGGAAGAAAATATGTTTGTCGCAATGCAGGTTGTCAATGAAATGATGGCAAGAGGCGTTGAATTTCTGCCGATCGATCTGTATAAATCGCACGCAACGATATATAAAATCGAGGACGGAAAAATTCGGCTTCCGTTCATGTCAATGTCGGGCACGGGAGAGTCGGCGGCTGTTGCGCTGATGAAAGCCCGTGACGACGGAGAGGGAGAATATATGTCCCGTGACGATCTCCAGCAGAGGTCGGGAGTCAGCAAATCGGTTATGGAAACGCTCGAAGCCTGCGGAGCGCTTGAAGGTCTGCCGCAGAGCACACAGATGAGCTTTTTTGGATTTTAAATTACGGAGGAAAGAAAAATGGATCTTTACAAGCTTTGGGAAAATAAAAAAACAATGCCTGTTGTAACCGTGGAGTACGGCTCAAACAGGGTACTGATGGTTGCATATATGAACAAGGAGGCCTTTGCCTATACGCTGAAAACACGCAGAGCATATTATTATTCCGCAGAGGATAACAAGGTGTATAAATTCGGTGCAGAAAAGGGAAACACACAGCGTGTTATGTCCATTGACGTTGACTGCAACGGAGAGGCGCTGATGATGTGCGTTCAGCAGAAAGGTCATGTCTGCCACCACAACGGTTCCCACAGAACCTGCTTTAACAACACGATTTACAAGCGCAACGCCGCAGAGTATTCAAAGCGCAGAAAGTTCGGCAGGGTGGAGATTGATAAGGATTTCGATTTCTCCAAAGAGGATTATTCGGAAGAGCTTGAATAATTTATTGACAAAACACGGATTTTGTCGTATTATGAAAAGCACACTTATCAAAGAACGGAAAAGGTGATGGAATGAAAGAATACATAGGTCGGATAAGGTCATCGTGCAAAACATGGGAGCTTATCTATTGGTGGATACTGAGAGGATTGATGATATACGCTTTCATCGCCGGATTTTTCAGAGTTCCCTTTGATATATCCGACCCCTTACAGGTCGGAGCGAATTTTATCGCAATGTTTGCTTGGGAAATTTTTATGCTCTTTCCCGAAAAAAGCTTTGTAAGGCATATGCCGTCGCTCGTTCAGGACGTTTCGATCATAATGATTTTTGCAGGCTCGTTCGGCGGAAAATTCCTGAATTTCTACTACGATATCAGATTGTGGGATTCGGGAATGCACCTGATAAGCGGAGCTCTTTGCGTTCTGCTCGGTTACGAGGTGGTTGTCGCAATGCAGAGACGGGACAAAAAGACGGTTTCTGTTCCTGTTGCAGTTCTTTGTGCTTTAGGCTTTTCGTTTTTCGTTTCAACCTGCTGGGAGCTTATCGAATTTACGATGGATCAGGTTATGACAAATCCTGCAACAGGCGCAATCGGAGACGCTCAGCACTGGTGCTACGAGCTTGCCAAGGGTACTCCGAAGGGGGCAACGCTTTTTGATCCTAAGAACATTGGCAGATGGCCGATAATGGATACAATGGGCGATATTATACTCAATTCAATCGGTGCGGTTGCTGCGTGGGTTTTCCTCAAGTTTGTTCCCTATCACCACGGCAAATTGGTTGATGATGTGAACAAGGAAATAACTGAGCAAACAGAGGCAGAAAAGGAACTTGTAACAAAATAAAAAAAGACGAAGATCGGAATTGTAAAAAATCTGATCTTCGTCTTTTTATTCGTTTTTTCTGCAAATTTATCTGATAGAAGTTTAAAAAACAGAGTATGCGAAACCGCGCAGAGAGATGATATAAAAGTCTCTGTGTTTTATTATTGAATGTTTACCTGTTCAGCTCGTCAATTATTATTTCTTTAAACTGACATTCATCGACTTCGTAGTAATTTAATAAATTTGTTATCTTCTCCACAAAGTTTTTATCAAATGAAATATCAGGAAATTCGGAGGAGGTTTTTGCGGAAGTTTTGATGACTGCTGAAATGCCGTAGGAATTAAATTGACAATTATCAAAGTAGATTGTACTCTCCGTAACACAATACTCTACATCCATAATATCACCAGCGATATGTGATTTAAATTAACGTTTTATATTATAATACTATGATATCAGCTTGTCAACAAAAAAGTGAAAATAAATAACAATTTTTGCTTTTCTGTGAAAAAATTAGCTATGTCGGCAATCACAAAAGTCGAAAAAAATCGCAAAAAGTCGGAAATAGATGAAAAAAATCGAACCTCCCAATGAAAATTCAAAGGGAGGTTTGCTGATATTATTTTTAATAGAATATTGTCATTATTTTCTTTCGTTCTGCTTTGCGTCCTGAGTTTCGCTGTATTTGAACATTTTCAACTCTCGGTTTTTGCGGCGTCTGCGATTGGCACGGATATACATTGCAACATATATGCCGATAAATATTACTGCAACGGCTATCAGAATTTTGAACACCGTGCTTGCCGTCATTCGCTTGATTGCCGCCTTGAGATAGAGGAGCATACTCATATTCGCACTCTCGGCAACGACAAGCTCAACCGTGCCGATCTGCCGTCCTGCAAACATAATTTTCGCCTTGCATACCGTGTCGCCGGCTTTGAACGGTGCGTCCAAAGCTTCAGGCATATCAATCGGCTCGAAGCTGACGCTCTCTGCTCCGTTACCCTCGGGAACAAGGGCAAGAACTTCATTTTTAGCAACAAGACGAACGTTGTCCATTTCCCAGCAGTAGTTGACAGGGATTGTGGTGACAAACTGTTCCTGCTTCGTGACAATCTCATAGCTGAGGTTTTCAAAAGCCCATTCAAACATTCTCATATTGTCGAGTATCGCCTGATTCTCCGTGTCGTTGTCGTTGTCGGTATCCTTGTAAGGACCGCCGATTGCGATCGCAAGGTAGGTGTAGCCGTTTCTGGTTGCATAGGATATCATACTCTGACCTTCGGCTTCGCTTGCGCCGGTCTTTATTCCCCGGCAGTAATCGTAGTAATAATCGGGGAAGCCGTAGTTGAGCATATAGTTTGTGGAAACTATGGTTCTCGACTCGTTTTTATTGGTCTGAGGAAGCTCATAGGTCAGACTTGCGACTATTGTTTGAAATACGGAATACTTCAATGCGGCAGAAGTGATTTTCGCAAGGTCGTTTGCCGTGGATTTCTGGTTTGTATCGTCAAGACCGTGAGGATCGGTGAACTTTGTCTTGGTACAGCCGAGCTTCTTGGCGGCGGCGTTCATCTTGGCAACAAAGCTGTCGATGCCCTTGCCGTATTCGTTGGCAAGCACAAGGGCGGCATCGTTTCCGCCGGGGATAAGCATACAGCAGAGCAGATCGTGCACGCTGATTACCTCGCCGTCCTGAAGCCCCGACATAATACAGCCTGTTCCGTAAAGGCTTTCAAGCGAAGCTCCCAAAACGGTGATCTTGCGGCTGAGATCCTTTTCATTCTGCAAAACGACGAGAGCTGTCATAATTTTTGTCAGTCCCGACGGATCGATTTGCTTGTCCGCATTTTTATCAATTATTACGGCGTTGCTGTCGGTGTTGATAAGCAGATCAACGGTTGAATATAGCTCGACGTCCGACGTGTAATCGGCGGCGGAAACGGGAACGGTCAGGGAAATTAAAGTTAAAGCGGCGCAACATATAAAAATAATAAATTTTTTCATAGACAAGACACCCAAACTTGTAGTATTATATATCTTGAAATATTATAACAGATTGAACTGTAAAAATAAATATGAAAATTAAAAAATTTATCACATTTTGGGGAGTGAACAAACCATGGTTTACGCAACCGGAGATATGCACGGCGATTATGCCCTGTTTTCGCAGAAAAAATTCAAAAACATAAAAGACGGCGACACACTTATTGTCTGCGGAGATTTCGGATTTATATGGCGGGGCGACTCAAAGGAGAAAAAAATTCTTGATAAGCTCGGCAGAAAAAAGTATAAGATTCTGTTTATTGACGGAACTCACGAAAATTTTGACCTGATTTCGAGATATCCCGTAGTAAGCTTTGCAGGGGGCAAGGCTCACAAGATCAGGGATAATATCTACCACCTTATGAGAGGACAGGTATTTGAGATCGAGGGAGAAAAATATTTCACAATGGGCGGCGGCGAAAGCCCCGACATTGATATGAGAATGGATCACGACACCTGGTCGAGGGCGGAAATTCCCACTCCCGATGAGATGCGTGAGGGTGCGGAAAATCTTGAAAGATGCAAGTACAAGGTCGATTACATAATCACCCATGAGCCTGCACAGAAGATAAAGAATTTTCTGCGGCTCAAGGACAACGAACCTCTGACGGTTTCGGGACTGAATGCCTATTTGCAGGAGCTCAGCTCCAACTGCGATTACAAGCGGTGGTTTTTCGGCAGTCTGCACGAGGACAAATTTGTTTCTGCGTCTCAGATTGCCCTGTTCCAGAATCTCGTCAATATTCAGACGGGCGAGCTTGTCTGAATTATTCAAACGATTTTAGAGAAAGGATCGGAACTTAAATTGGATATTAAAGAAATACTTTCAAAGGTGGATCACACCTTGCTTTCTCAGGCGGCAACGTGGGAGGAGATCAGGCAGATCTGCGACGACGGAATTAAATACGGCTGCGCTTCCGTCTGTATTCCTGCGAGCTATGTTAATCAGGCGGCGGAATATGTCGGCGGAAAAATCCCTGTCTGTACGGTCATCGGTTTCCCGAACGGATATTCGACCACGGCGGCAAAGTGCTTTGAGGCAGAGGATGCAGTCAAAAACGGCGCAGAAGAAATTGATATGGTAATAAACATCGGCGCTCTCAGGGACAAGAAATACGGTTATGTCCTTGACGAGATAAATGCCGTAAAAAAATCCTGCGGAGGCAAGCTGTTAAAGGTCATTATCGAGACCTGCCTTCTGACCGAGGAAGAAAAAATAAAAATGTGCGAGATCGTTTCGGAGTCCGAAGCGGACTTTATCAAGACGTCAACGGGCTTTTCTGCGGCAGGAGCAACGAGGGAGGATGTTGCCCTCTTTGCAAAGCACGTTTCAAACGGCACAAAAATCAAGGCGGCAGGCGGCATAGCGTCGCTTGAGGACGCCGAGGAATTTATAAGGCTCGGAGCGGACAGGCTCGGCACGAGCAGAATAGTTAAGCTTATTAAAAACGAGGAAGCGCAAGGATATTAAAATCAAGGAGATTAAAGCAATGGCAAATAACTTATATTACGGCAGAGGTAAAGACGAGGACAACAAGAAGCTTATCAAATTCATTGACGAGGTGTTCTTTACAAACGATGAGTACGGCAGAGACTTCTTAAATCTTCTCCCAAAGTGCTACAAGGATCAGTACAGACCGGCATACAACAACTTTGTTGTTCAGGACGGGAACGGAACATTCCGTGCGGCGATAGGCAGTTTTTATAACGATATGACGGTCGGCGGAGAGCAGATCAAGGCGTGCTGTATCGGCAACGTTGCTGTCGGCAAGGAATACAGGTCGATGGGATATATGATCGAGCTTATGGAGCTGTCGGTTGAGGATATGCGGAAAAACGGCGTTGATGTTGCATACCTCGGCGGTCAGCGCCAGCGTTACGGCTACTTCGGCTTTGAGTCGTCGGGAACCTCGTTCAAATACGGCTTCAGCAGAAATGCGTACAGGCACTCTCTCAAGGCAATTCCCAGCGGATTTGAGATTGAGGAGCTGAAAGCGGACGATGCTCAGGGTATTGCGGATATAGATAAGCTTTATTCAAGACTTCCCGTCAGATCCAACCGTAAGCCGGAGAGCTATTACGATGTCCTCTGCTCATGGAGAGATCGTCCATACATATTGAAAAAGGACGGCGAATTTGTCGGATATTTTATACTTGACTATTCAAAGGAAAGTGTTGCGGAATTTGATGTTGTTGATCCTGCGTACCTTCCGAATCTTGTGGCGGCGGTTATGGAAAAAACCGAGTCATACAACGTGAATTTCACCGTTGCACCGTTTGAAACGGACAAGAGAAAGTTCTTTGATGAGAATGCGGACGGCTTCGGCATCGGCGGCTGTGAGATGATACTGGTATATGATTTTGAAAAGTTTATCCGTGCCTCTTTCAATGCAAAGTCGAGCTATGCAAAGCTCTGCGACGGAGTTATGACCGTGCTTATCCACGGCAAATACGGCGACGAAAAGCTCAAAATCGAAGTGCAGAACAACGAAGTAAAGGTAGAAAAATTCGACGGCGAGGCGGAGCTTGAAATGGATCACCACAAGGCGACAAGAGTATTTTTCTCAAATCTTGAGGCGGACAGAGCCGAGCTTCCTGCGAATATTCAGCAGTGGTTTCCGCTCCACGTATTTCTTTCACCCTCTGACACAATGTAAAGGAGATAATAAACTATGTCTGTAAACAGTTCATTTTTCGGAAATATGCCCGACGGCAAAGAGGTCAGGCTTTTTACAATTAAAAATTCCAACGGAATTATTCTTCAGGTTATAACCCTCGGCGCAACGCTTCAGGCTCTCTATACGCCCGATAAATACGGCAGGGTGAACGATATAACCGTCGGCTTTGACAGCCTGTACGGTCATCTGAATTTTACCGATTATCAGGGCAAGGTCGTAGGAAGATATGCTAACAGAATTGCGGGCGGAGCGTTTGAGATCAACGGCAAAAAAGTTCAGCTCACAAAAAATGAAAAGGACAGAACCTGTCTGCACAGCGCAGGCGAGTTCTCGGACGCAGTATGGGACGCTGAGATAATCGGTGACAATGCGGTCGAGCTTTCATGCACCAGTCCCGACGGCGCAAGCGGATTTGAGGGCAAAATGGACGCAAAGGTCAGATATACCCTGACAGAGGACAACAAGGTTGAGATCGAATACAGCGCAGTCAGCGACAAGGACACGGTTATCAACTTTACAAACCATACTTATTTCAATCTCAGCGGCTCTGCAATGAGCGATGTGCTCGGCCACATTCTCAAGCTCAATGCAAGAAAATTCACTCCGACGGACGAATACAGTATTCCGACCGGTCAGCTCCGCTCGGTTGCCAACACTCCGTTTGATTTCACAAATCCGACGGCTATCGGCAAGAGAATACACGACAGGGACGAACAGCTCGTTATGTGCAGAGGATACGACCACAACTTCTGCCTTGAGCATATTGAGGGCGAGGCGGACGCAGTTGTTTACGAGCCTGTCAGCGGCAGACAGCTCAAGGTTTATACCGATCTTCCGGGCGTTCAGCTTTATACGGGAAACTTCCTTGACGGCACGGTAATCGGCAAGGGCGGACTTCCACTCGTTCAGCATGCAGGTCTCTGCCTTGAAACCCAATACTATCCCGACACACCCAATCACCCGAGCTTCCCCCAGTGTACCTTTAAGGCAGGCGAGGAGTTCAGATCGAAAACAACCTTTGAAATAAATGTTTTTTAAAGAATATTTTTGATTAGTTCATAAAATGGACAAATTAAATATTTACAATAAATACAATCCGTAAGGCTTGCCGAAAAAAGGCGGACGGGGATTACTGAAACGGAGGAAAAATTATGGCAACGGAAAAAATACTTGTAGTCGATGACGATACGAACATATGCGAGCTTCTCAGGCTCTATCTTGAAAAAGAGGGCTACAACGTGAGCATCGCAAATACGGGTATGCAGGCGGTCAAAATGTTTGCCGAGCATCAGCCCGATCTTATGCTTCTTGACATAATGCTGCCGGAGCTTGACGGCTGGCAGGTTTGCCGTGAGGTCAGAAAGTATTCTAACAAACCGATCATTATGCTCACCGCCAAGGGCGAGACCTTTGACAAGGTGCTCGGACTGGAGCTGGGAGCCGACGATTATATCACAAAGCCCTTTGAAGCAAAGGAAGTCCTTGCGAGAATCAAGGCTGTTTTACGCAGAACGTCAAACGCTTCGTCTCCTGAGAATGAAAGCCGGATCAAGCAGGTGTCCTACGATAATCTGTCGATCAATCTCACAAACTATGAGCTTCGTGTAAAGGGCGAAAAGGTTGACGCACCGCCTAAGGAGCTTGAGCTTCTCTACCACCTTGCAAGCAATCCGAACAGGGTGTTCACAAGAGATCAGCTTCTTGACGAGGTATGGGGCTTTGATTATTACGGTGACAGCCGCACGGTTGACGTTCATGTTAAGCGTATCCGTGAAAAGCTTGAGGGCGTTTCCGACAAATGGGAGATCAAAACCGTCTGGAGCGTCGGATATAAATTTGAAACCAAGGACTGATGATCCATGGGCAAAAAGAAAACATATGAACCAAAGCGTAAAAGGCTGTTCTATAAATATCTTTCCGTCATCACGTCGGTCAGTCTGCTGAGCGTTCTGATCGTGTGCCTGACCTATCTCGGAATAGCGTCAAGCTATTGGAACAAGGAACAGCTCGGAACGCTTGAAAGAAATACGAAAATAATTTCCGAAAACTCCGAGAGAATACTCAGCGAGTTTTCCGGAAAGTTCGACAGCGGAGAGGAAGTGGACATCTCTCCGCTTTCGATGATTTGCAATACAATAAAGAATATGTCCTCTGCGATTGACGCCGATATCTTTATTATCAATATGGACGGAGAGGTCGTTGTCTGCAAGGAGATGATGAGCGATAAATTCCGCTTCGATTCAAGTGCAAAATGCGTCGTTCACCGAGGCTACAAAATAGATCAGTCCATAATTGACAAGGCGTCCGATAAGGACTATACCGAGGTCGGCAGGCTCGGAGGAGCCTTTGTTAAAACTCAGCTCAGCTCCGCCTCTCCGATCAAGCTCAACGGAAAAACGGTGGCAATCGTCATTGCGAGTGAAAAAATAACCTCAAGCTGGTACAGCTATGCAAAGAGGATATTGCAGATCTTCCTTATAGCGGCTCTGTTCTCGCTTTTGATATCCTTCCTGACGGTTTATTACCTGAGTTACAGGCTGACGAGACCGCTGAGGGATATGGTAACCGCAACTCAGCATTACGCACAGGGCGATTTCAGCTACAAGGTTAAAGTCAGGGGCAACGATGAAATGGCACAGCTTGCCGAGGCGTTCAACTCTATGGCAATGTCGCTGTCGGCGCTCGAAAGCTCACGCAGAAGCTTTGTTGCCAATGTCTCACATGAATTGAAAACTCCGATGACCTCGATCGGCGGTTTCATTGACGGAATGCTCGACGGAACGATCAGCGCAGATAAATACGACTATTATCTGAAGCTTGTCTCGGACGAGGTGAAACGGCTTTCAAGACTTGTTACGGGTATGCTGAATATGTCCAAGCTGGAAGCCGGCGAAATGCAGGCAAATATAAAGCAGTTTGACATCAGTGCGGATATTTTCAAGACCTTGCTTTCTTTTGAGCGAAAAATCAATGAAAAGGAAATTGAAATTGTCGGACTGGATAAGATGGATTCCGTGCCCGTAAATGCCGACGAGGATATGATGATGCAGGTTATCTATAATCTGATAGACAATGCCGTCAAGTTTACTCCGCAGGGCGGATATATCGAATTCAAGACCTACCACGACAAAGAAAAGGTGTTTGTCAGCATAAGAAACAGCGGATCGGGAATTGAACGCGAAGAAGCGGACAAAATATTTGAGAGATTCTACAAGATTGACAAGTCCCGAAGCTATGACGTCAAGGGCGCAGGACTCGGACTTTATCTTGTCAAGAGTATTATTGAGCTGCACGGCGGTCAGATAGTGTGCAACAGTCAGCTCGGAGAATATACGGAATTTGTTTTCTGGCTGCCCAACGTTTAATTTTTGTTTACAAATTATAAAAAATGTTGTAAAAAGACGGGTTTATACTTTAGACAATCCAATCCGAAACAGGAGGAATAATTATGAGTGACGAAAACAGATATTATGAAAACACGGAAAACTCGGAGCCTGCCGAGAATTTTGCCTCTGATCCGCAGACTCAGCAGACCTATACCGATCCCGCAGCAGAGCCGGCGCAATCCGGGTACAGTGAACCTCGGCAGACTGAGCCGGCATATAACAACAACTATAACGACTTCAGCCGATACAATGACGGGGTGGCAGATGAACCCAAGGAGCCGCCTTACAGCCCCTACAATTCGCAGCCCTATCACACAGATAATTCGGGAACGTCACAGACAAATGATTATTATACTCAGCAGTATCAGAAAACGGTCAATTCAACTGTCGAAAAGAAGAAAAAGAGCAAGGGCTTTAAAGGCTTCCTGATTGCCCTTGCCGCAGTTGTGGTTTGCGTTGCCGTTGTGCTCGGAGTTTATTCGCTGGTATCGAAAAGAGAGAGCAAGGTCGAAGCCGGAGATAATACGCAGATTACTCTCAACGAAACTCCGACGGTCAAAAAGACGTCGTCAATTCCTACCAGCGAGGAAATAGCGGCTAAGGCGGAGAAGTTCAATGTGGGTATCAAGCTCTACGGACAGTCGCAGTCGATATTCTCGTCTTCATCACAGAACTCACTTGTCGGTGAGGGATCGGGTATTGTAATGGGCGTTGACAGCTCAAAGAAATACACATATATTGTAACCTGCGCCCACGTTATCAGTGCGGTCAAGACTTCGGGTTACACGATGACGGTCACGGATTATCAGGGCAACAGCTATGACGGTATCCTCGTCGGCTACGATTCAAAGACAGACGTCGGTGTTATCAAGATTGAAAAAACAGGACTTGTTGCCGCTGAATTCGGCGATTCGACAACTCTGAAAAAAGGTCAGACCGTTTACGCTATCGGTAATCCGGGCGGCTCGGAATTTTTCGGATCCTTCACACAGGGTATGGTTTCGGCGATCGACAGACCGATAAGCAGCGAGAGCGGATACGAGATGAAGTGTATTCAGCACACAACGCCGATCAATTCAGGCAATTCGGGCGGCGCGCTGATGAATGAATACGGTCAGGTTATCGGAATCAACTCCTCTAAGATCGTAAGCACAGGATATGAGGGAATGGCATTCGCAATTCCTATCTCCGACGCTAAGGAGATCATAGACGATATAATCGCAAACGGATATGTTACCAACAGACCTAAGCTTGGTATCTCCTACGCTGCGGCTGAAAAGTATCAGCAGTACGCAATGGTCGTCAAGCTCAAGGATCTGCCGAGCGGATCGCTTGTTATCGCTTCAATAAACAGCGACAGCTCCCTTGCAAACAGCAAGGCAAAGGTCGGCGATCTCATTACGGCGGTCAACGGCGAGGATCTTGACACGGCGGACGTGCTCCTTGACAAGATCGAGAACGGCAAGGTCGGCGATAAACTGAAGCTTGAGCTTTGCAGGATCAATTCCGATTATTCGATCGACACCTTTACCGTTGAAGCAACCCTCGTTGAGGACAAGGGCAATTCAAACGAGACCGAAACCACGACTGAGAGCCAGATGCAGGGCGGTTACGACTGGGGAGATTTCTTCGGAAACGGATATTGATAAACTAAAAATTACGGTTTTTTCAAGGAAGCTCGGCTTTATTTGCCGGGCTTCTTTCTATTGGTGAAAATGACAAGGGTTTTCCAAAATATAGTGCCGAACCGACTGTTTTTTGCTTTTTTTCTCAATATTTGGTGATTTTACACAAGGGATATTTTTTGCGAAAAATGGTATTGTTTAGTCATTTTTTATAAAATTATTTTTCTTTCAGCCTGATTTTGAAAAGATTTTTCAAAAAATATGCTCAAAAGGGTTGAAAAATTCTTTTGAATTGTGTAAAATGTATATGTTTAGATTGGCATTTTGTATAAACCTACCTAAAAATGATCCTGTCGGTCATTTTGAAATGCGAATGATGAAGTGAAAAACAATCACGAGGAGAGATAATATGTCAAACAGACTTTTCCAAGGCGTTATCCATCAGATGAGGGGCGCAATCGACAGAACAATCGGTATTATTGATGAGACGGGCACGATCATCTCGTGCAGCGAGCTCGGAAGAATCGGCGAGATAGTGTCAACTGCTGCTGCAAGCGCATTTATGGACACGGAGGCATGCGTCGTTGACGGATGCACCTACAAGACCTTCGGCAATCAGATCCATCCCGAATATGCGGTTTTCGTTGACGGCGATGACGAGCTTGCCGAGAAGTACACCAATATCAGCGCCGTTGCACTCAGCAATCTCAAGCAGTATTTTGACGAGAAGTACGACAGGAACAATTTCATCAAGAACGTTATTCTTGACAATATTCTTCCCGGAGATATCTATCTCAAGGCTCGCGAGCTTCGTTTTAACAACGATGCAACCCGTGCCGTACTGCTTATCAGAATCCCGAACCAGACAGACGTTTCCGCTTTCGACATCATCCAGAATCTTTTCCCGGACAAGTCCAAGGATTTCGTTATCAGCATCAACGAAAACGACATTGCACTTGTTAAGGAGGTTAAGAGCAATATCGAGTCCAAGGATCTCGAAAAGCTTGCACGCTCCATTGCGGACTCCCTTTCAACCGAGCTTTATGTTCACGCCGTGATCGGTATAGGAACAACGGTTGCAGGAATCAAGGAGCTTGCACGTTCCTTCAAGGAGGCTCAGATCTCTCTTGAGGTCGGCAAGGTTTTCGACAACGAGAAAACGATCGTCAGCTACGACAGCCTCGGCATCGCAAGGCTTATCTACCAGCTCCCGACAACTCTTTGCGAGCTGTTCCTGCGTGAGGTTTTCAAGCGCGGCTCTATCGAAAGTCTGGATCAGGAAACCCTGTTCACTATTCAGAAGTTCTTTGAAAACAACCTTAATGTCAGTGAAACTTCAAGAAAACTGTTTGTTCACAGAAACACTCTCGTTTACCGCCTTGAGAAGATCAAGAAAATTACGGGACTTGATCTCAGAGAGTTTGACGACGCTATCGTATTCAAAGTCGCTCTTATGGTAAAGAGATATCTTGATGCCAATCCGATCAAATACTGATGCTATTAAGGACAGATAGAAAATGATTGATTTCAAAAACGTATCCAAGGTTTACGATAACGGAACCAAGGCTCTGAGCAATGTCAATATACATATTGACAAGGGAGAGTTCGTTTTCGTTGTCGGAGCTTCGGGAGCGGGAAAAAGTACGTTTCTCAAGCTCATTATGCGTGAGGAGGTCGCCTCATCGGGTTCTATCGTAATCAAGGGCTACAACCTCAACGAGATGAAGAAAAAGAAAATACCGTATTTCCGCAGGAATATGGGTATTGTTTTCCAGGATTTCCGTCTTATTCCGACCATGACCGTCTATGACAACGTTGCGTTCGCAATGCGAGTTGTCGGCGCCCGTGAAAAGGACATCAGAAAAAGAGTGCCTTATGTTATAAATATTGTCGGTCTTTCGGCAAAGGCGAGAAACTATCCTAACGAGCTTTCGGGCGGCGAACAGCAGAGAGTTGCTCTTGCCCGTGCGCTTGCAAATAACGCAGATATTATTATTGCCGACGAGCCTACGGGCAACGTCGATCCGCAGATGTCTCTTGAAATCGTCGAGCTTCTTACAAGGCTGAACGAGGCGGGCACAACCGTTATAATGGTTACCCATGCCCACGATCTTGTCAAGAAATTTGACAAGCGTGTTATCACCCTTGAGGGCGGCGAGGTCGTTGCCGACGGTATGATAGAGAACGGAGAGCTTCCTGTTCAGTCGGCGGCTCACCTCAACCTTGAAAAGAAAACAATGGAGGAGAAATATTCCTCCAAGGAGGAACAGCCCAAGACCGAGGAAAAGGAAGAAGCGGTTGATGAGGAGTTCCTGGATGCAATAATCAGCGACACGGATTCTTACCGTATCTATATCGAACAGGACAACGCAAAGAAGGACGGTGAGGATCAGTGAAGAAAAGAAGAGGCCGTATAGGCTATCTGACAAAAGAGGGCTTCCGAAATATCAGGGTTAATCACCTTATGTCCATCGCTTCAATCGCCGTGCTGATGTCCTGCCTTGTTATGATGGGTGCGGCATTTATGGTCATTGTCAATGTCAACAATGTTATGAGCGAGATTGAAAGTCAGAACGTTGTTATGGTGTATCTCAAGGACGAGGTGCAGGGCGAAGCCATTACCGAATTGCGTGAAAAGATCACGCTTATGCAGAATGTTAAAAAGTGTGAGTTTGTCGATAAAGAAACCGCCTTCAAACAGCAGTTGGAGGAGCTGGACACGGACGCAACTTACTTTGAGGGAGTTGACAACCCTCTGCCCGATCTATTTAAGGTTTCAGTCAGCGATATGACGAAGTTTGACAAGACGGTCGCTGAGCTTAAAACGCTCGTCGGAGTTGACAGCGTTCGTGACAACAGAGAAATCGCACAGACGCTTGTTAAGATTCGACAGACTATTTTCTATGTAAGTATCGGCGTAATTGCCGTTCTGCTTCTCATTTCTCTGTTCATTATTGCAAATACAGTCCGTATCACGATGTACAGCAGAAGACTTGAGATAAATATTATGAAATCCGTAGGAGCAACAAACTGGTTCATACGCTGGCCGTTTATGGTTGAGGGTATGGTGCTCGGTGCGATATCGGGTATTCTTTCCCTGGCGGTTGTCTGGGGACTGTACAGGCTTGTTCAGCCTTCTGTATCGTCTATGCTCACAATGGTAAGCAGAGGCTTTACAACAGTATCCTTCCTCGATTATGCAGTATACATTCTTGTTGCTTTCCTCGTGATAGGAATTGTTTCGGGCGGTATCGGAAGCCTTATTTCCATACAGAAATACCTGAAAGAACGCGGAGGAGTTGTGTATGAAGAAACTGAATAAAATAATTTCACTTGTTTTGAGCGCAGCTTTTGTTTTTGCTTCTTTTATGTGGTCGGCACCGAAAGCGGAGGCGAAAACACTTTCTTCGCTCAGGGACGAGTATGCCGAAATTGAGGATAAGGTTGCCGAGAGCGAGGAAAAGATCAAGGAGCTTGAAAGTCAGCAGGCAGATCAGACGGAGATTGTTTCCGCTCTCAATATCCAGCTTGCAAAGCTCAATCAGGAGCGTGAGAATATAACCGCTCAGAAGGATCTCATCAGCGAAGATATCGGCAAGACCGAGGCGAAAATAACCGACCTCAACAATGAGATTGCAGAGCTTGACGCAAAGATTGCCGCAAAGGATAAAGAGATTGACGACACGGTCGAGCTTTTCTGCGACAGAATGAGAGCAAATTATATGGCGGGCGAGACCTCTGTTCTTGAGATCTTTATGTCCTCATCGGATCTGTCGAGCTTTCTCAACCGTCTTGAAATGTTCCGCCGAGTTACCGAGAACGATCAGGATCTTGTAAACAAGCTCAAGAATGAGATAGACGAGATCAAGAAGATGCAGGAGGAGCTTGAAGAAAAGAAAGCGGCACTCCAGAAAGAAAAGACGGAGCTTGAAAGTAAGAGAGCCGATCTTCAGGCAACGGAGGACGACCTGACCGCAACCCACAACACGATCAAGGAGAAAACCGAGGAGGTTGAAGCCAAGCTCAAGGCTTTGAACGCTCAGACTCAGGATCTCAAGGTTTCAATAAGCGAGTACAATTCCAAGATGGAAAGGATTGACAGCGAAATTAAAAAAGCGATCGCTGAAGCCAATCAGTCTTCGGGAGGATCATCAGGTAGCAGCAGTAACGGAAGTATGAATTCCAATGTCAGCGCAAGCGGATTTGCGTGGCCGCTTCCGTACAGCGGAGTTTATCTCAGCTCTTATTACGGCTACCGTTATCACCCGATTACGGGCGAATATAAGTACCACAGCGGAATTGATATTTCAATGAGCGACGCTTACGGCAAGAATATTGTCGCAACGAAAGACGGTACCGTTATCCTTTCCTCACCTGAAAGCGAGAACAGTACAGGCTACGGAAGCTATATCATCATTGACCACGGCGGCGGATACACTTCGCTCTACGGCCATTGCAGTCAGCTTTTAGTTTCCAGAGGACAGACGGTTAAGAGAGGTCAGATAATTGCAAAGGTCGGCAGTACTGGCTGGTCAACCGGACCGCATCTCCATTTTGAGATCAGATACTACGGCGACACGGTCGATCCCCTCGATTATGTTTCATTGCCGTAAAACTGAATAAATTTATCAAGCCCATCGGGAATTAACCGACGGGCTTGATTTTTTTACGTTATCAAAATTTCTTTTGTAAGTGGAGGCTTATATGGTTGATGCAGAATTTTATTTTTTCTCGTCTAAAGTCTAATTTCTAAAATCTAAAGTCTATTTTGCCTTCCCCTTGAGGGGAAGGTGCCGAGGAACGAGGCGGATGAGGTGTATAATTAGACGTTAGACTTTAGATATTAGATTTTAGACATTTGATTTTCAAATTTCGATGAAACTTTTCGGCTCCCTTGTAAGGGAGCTGTCAGCGAAGCTGACTGAGGGATTGTCAAAAACTAAAGTTTATATTTATCTTTAATGTGGTTTATAAAAACTATAAATCCTTAACGTTCCGTTTGATGAGTTATTTTCGGACGATATATAAAAAAGTGGCTGTCGCACTAAGCGATCGCCACCTTTTTCATTTCTTCCCTTTGACCTTATCCCAATACGCTTTGGCGGCCTGTTCCATTTTGTTGTCGCCGAACTCATAATATTTTGCGTTCTTTATTGCGTCGGGCAGGTATTGCTGATATGTCCAATGATTTTCGTAGTCATGGGGATAGATGTAAAACTGTCCCTTGTTCGGGTTGTCCTCGCCGTCAAAATGCTTGTTCTGAAGCTGACGGGGGATAGGTCCGCTTTTACCTTTTTGAATATCCGACATCGCCGAGTTAATTCCGTTGTATGCGGAGTTCGATTTCGGTGAGGTGCAGACGAGGACGACCGCATCGGCAAGAGGTATTCTTGCTTCGGGAAGTCCGACCATCATCGCCGCATCGACCGCCGCTTTGACAATCGGAATTATCATCGGATAGGCAAGACCTACGTCCTCACAGGCGCAGACCATCAGTCTGCGGCAAGCCGAGGGCAGGTCGCCTGCGTCAAGAAGCCGTGCAAGGTAATGGAGAGCGGCGTCGGGATCTGAGCCGCGCATAGATTTCTGATAAGCGGAAACAATGTCATAGTGTTCGTCACCGTCACGGTCATATTTCATTGCGCTTCGCTGTGTAAGCTCTCGGGCGGCTTCCGCTGTGATGTGTATAAAACCGTTTCCGTCGGGCTTTGTAGAAAGGGCGCAAAGCTCAACCGAGTTGATCGCCTTGCGGACGTCGCCGCCGCAGGCTGTGGAAATGTGCTTTATCGCCGCTTCGTCAACTCTGAATTTCAATCCACGCTTTTCTTCAAGATATTCGAACGCCCGATTGACCGCCGGCACGATCTCCGACGGCTCAACAGCCTTAAATTCAAAAACGGTGGAACGGCTGAGAATTGCGTTATAAACATAGAAGTACGGATTTTCGGTCGTTGAGGCGATCAGCGTTATCGAGCCGACTTCGATATATTCAAGCAGGGTTTGCTGTTGCTTTTTGTTGAAATACTGGATCTCGTCAAGATAGAGCAGGATGCCGTTCGGCGCTTCAAAGGTATCGAGCTGAGCCACGATAGCCTTGATGTCCGCCGTGCCTGCTGTCGTTCCGTTGAGCTTGCAGAGCTTCCTGTCCGTTGCCTTTGCAATGATTGAAGCGACGGTCGTTTTGCCGACTCCCGACGGTCCGTAGAATATCATATTCGGCAGTTCGCCTGATTCTATTATGTTCCGCAGCGGCTTGTTTTCGCCGATCAGATGCCGCTGACCGACTACCTCATCGAGCGTCTGCGGTCTGAGCTGTTGAGCCAAGGGTATTGACATTGAACCGCCTCCTTTTCATATTATTATATAATAAATCAATAAAATTTACAAGGATAAAATGGCGGCGGTTGACTAATTGTTTATATTGTGATATAATAACTAAAATTTTTTATAAACGAAAGGAGTTAGTCCACAATGGATGACCCGGGCGGGATTATTCTCAAGCTGATTTTACTTTTAGTACTTATTTTAGTTAATGCATTTTTTGCAATGAGTGAAATGGCCATAATATCCCTCAATGACAATAAGATAGAAAAAATGGCGGAGGACGGCCACAAGAAAGCGAAACAGGTCGTTAAGCTGACGGAAAACTCCAGCAAGTTTCTGTCAACCATACAGATCGGCGTTACGCTTGCCGGATTTCTTACCTCTGCGAGTGCGTCGCAGACCTTTGCCGATATGATTGTTCGTGCTCTTGAGGGCACGGCGGTTTACAAAGCTCTCGGTGCAAGCGTGGTCAGCGGAATTTCGATCGTGCTTATCACCATTATTATGTCTTATTTTTCCCTCGTCCTCGGCGAACTGACACCCAAGAAGATTGCAATGCAGGCACCCGAAAAGATTTCATTTAAAATTGTCGGAATACTGCTTTTCTTTTCAAAGATTTTTGCCCCGTTCGTCAAGGTGCTTTCCGTTTCGACAAACGCAATGGTAAGACTTTTCGGCTTCAATCCTCATGCCGACGAGGAAACGCTGACTGAGGAAGAGATCAGAATGATGGTCGATGTCGGCGGCGAAAAGGGAGTTATCGAGGACGTTCAAAAGGAAATGATAAACAACATTTTCGAGTTTGACGACCTTGACGCAGGCGATATTATGACTCACCGAACCGATATGACGGCGGTTGATGTGAATGATCCTCTGACAGAGGTTGTTCAGACGGCCATTGAATCGGGATATTCGAGAATCCCCGTTTTTGACGACGATCCCGACAATATAATCGGTATCATCTATGTTAAGGACTTGCTCAAATATATAGGAACGGATCTGCCGGAAAACGCAATGAAACTGATTATGCGTGATCCGATGTATGTTCCCGAATCCAAGAGCTGCGGCGACCTGTTCAAGGAAATGACGGGCAACCACACTCAGATGGCTGTCGTTGTTGACGAATACGGTGGAACGGCGGGCATCGTAACTCTTGAGGATATCGTTGAGGCGATCGTCGGCAATATTCAGGACGAATACGACGACGAGGAGGAGGAAATCTCCAAAATCAACGAAACCACGTTTACGATTGACGGCTTGACGGCTATCGACGAGCTTGACGAGATAATCGGCAAGGAGCTTCCCGAGGGCGACTACGACACCGTAGCAGGATATATAATAAGCCGTCTCGGCTATCTTCCCAAGGAGGGAGAGCATAACGAGGTTATGTTCGAGAACATCAAGTTCACCGTCCTTGAGGTCGAAAACAGGCGTATTGAGAAAGTTAGAGTTGAAATTCTTCCCGTTGAGGATAACGACGACGAGGACGATGACGACGACAGAAAAGGCTCAAGAAGCAAGGATAAAGAAAAAGAATAAAAAATAGCGTGCCGATCTGCTCGGTACGCTGTTTTTGATGAAAAATTTTTATAAATTATTAGCGAGAAAAACATATGAAAAACGGAGAAAAAACGAGCATACGGGAGTTCGTGAATGATAAATTAAAAAATCGAGAAAAAAGTCTTGACAGCTTTGCAAGCTTGTGTTAATATATTCGAGCAGTAAAAATTTATTTGGAGGTAAGTTTATGTCAACTTATATGCCTAAGTCGGGCGACATCGTCCGCAAGTGGTATGTGCTTGACGCAGCGGGAAAGCCGCTCGGCCGTGTTGCGGCTGAGGCTGCGGTTCTTCTTCGCGGTAAGCATAAGCCTCAGTTTGCTCCTCATGCAGACTGCGGTGATCACGTTATCATAATCAACGCTGAGAAGGTTGTCCTCACAGGCAACAAGCTCGATCAGAAAATGTATTATCATCACACCGGTTACATCGGCAACATGAAGAAGGTTAAGTACAGCACCCTTATGCGTACAAAGCCGACTTTCGCCGTTGAGAAGGCTGTTAAGGGTATGATCCCCGACACAGTAATCGGACGTGAAGCACTCACAAGACTTCGTGTATATGCAGGCGCAGAGCACAAGCATGCCGCACAGAAGCCCGAAGAGTGGGCATTTTAATGAAGGGAGGCAACAATAATGTACGATTCTAATCCTTATTTCTACGGCACAGGCCGCAGAAAGAAATCAGTCGCTCGTGTTCGTGTTTATGCAGGTACGGGCAAGGTAACCATCAACGACAGAGATATTGATGATTACTTCGGACTTGAGACACTCAAGCTTATCGTTCGTCAGCCTCTCGAGCTTACAGGCACAACCGAGAAGTTCGACATCGTTTGCCGTGTAAACGGCGGCGGCGTTACCGGTCAGGCAGGTGCTATCCGTCACGGCCTTTCCAGAGCTCTCCTTCAGTATGACGAGTCGCTCCGTGCAACTCTCAAGAAGGCAGGCTTCCTCACTCGTGATCCTCGAATGAAGGAAAGAAAGAAGTACGGTCTCAAAGGCGCTCGCCGTGCACCGCAGTTCTCAAAGAGATAATCAGATACAGATTATATCAAACCTCGAAAGATATCCTCTTTCGGGGTTTTGTTTTACTGCGGTGTCCTCGCGGCGTAGCCGCTGCGGTCGCAGACTAAAAACAGTCCACCGGACTGTTTTCCTAACGCTGCGACAGTTCAGAAAGAGATAAATTTTTATCATTGTTTTCAAATGAAGTGAACCCCAAAGTTTAGACAAAATTAAATATTAAGTTGTATGTGAAT
>JBJEPQ010000003.1:0-1843 GCA_051881315.1 Acutalibacteraceae bacterium
ATTCATTGTCGTATGTGTAACGCTTCAGCTTTGCGTTAATCCTTTCTACAGATTTGTTAAGCTCCGACTGTATATCCAGTCCCGAAAGAATACAGTTCTCAAGAGTTTGCTGAAAAGATGTGCTGACCTGCGGATAAACAGGTGTTTTCGGTCTCGGATGACCGTATTTGCTAAGCTGATTGTAAAGTGCCCTGTAATTTTCGTCCGTCTGAAAAATATCGTTTTCCTCAAATGCCTTATAGGTTGACGGCAGACTTTTTGTTTTCTGGCAAAGTAAAGAGCCGCTCTCGGCGCCGCTCATCCACTTGACAAGCTCTGTTGCGCCTTTAATATTTTCTGTTTTAGAGGTTGCCGCAAATGCCCATGAGCCTGTCGGCGTGTAGCGTTCTCCGTTCCAATCATCGCCTACGATATATGGAGCAACGCCAATGTCAATATCCGGATAGCTTGTGTAAATCGTATTTACTTCCCATGCACCGTCAAATTTAAAAGCAGCTCTGCCGCCTTCAAACAGCTTGTCAACCGGAACTGCCGACATATATCCCTTGTCAAGAAGCGTTTTGAAGTATTCGACGGTTTGCTTGTTTTTCTGCGAATTAAACACGCCGTCGGCAATAAGTCCTGTTTCATCAATCATATCTCCGCCGTTTGACCAGAAAAACGGCGCATAATAATAGATAGTTGCCTCACCGACAGGAAAGGTCATATCAAGCGCATATCCGTTTTTCTTTTCAACAACAGGTTGGACTTTTTCAAGAACCTCCAAAAACTCGGTGAATGTCCACGGATCGTCAGCCTCGGGAACAGTCACACCCGCACTTTTCAGAATATCCTTGTTATAGTAGAGCCCGACGCTTGATTCCATTGCACCGAGAGCATAAAGCTTTCCGTTATATGTTCCCTGATCAATAATAGACTCAAGATATTCACTGCGTTCCTGTTCAGTAAGCGGTGCAAGCGGCTGAATGATATTGTTTACCGCATATGCCGCAACGTTCGGACCGTCGACGGTAATGACATCGGGCAAACCGCCTGACATAACCGAAGCGTTGATTTTGTCGGAATAACCGCCTCCGCTGTCGTTTCTCGGGATAAACTCAATATCGGCAAAATATTTTCCGTTGTATGCTTCATTGAATTTTTGAACCGATTCCTTATAGCACCGTCCCTCGTCGGTATCCTCAATGGTGTGAACCCAGATTGACAGATACTCTTCGCCGGCGTCATAGCCTTCAATATCACCGGGAGACGGGACAGAAGTCTGACATCCGGTCAGGAAACAGGAGGCAGACAGCATCAATGCAATAACGGCTGATAGTTTTCTCCTCATCAAAAAGCTCCTTTCAAGTAAATTTCAGACTTGAGTAACCGATTAAGTAACCGGTTACTTTTCAGCTTCATAATACTACCTTGTTCCGAATTTGTCAATAGTTTTTTCAAAAAAAAAATAACCGATTAAGTAACCGGTTATTTTTTACTTGATTTTTTGTACTCAAGTTGCTATACTTAAATCATACATAACACGGAGGCGTAAGAGTTGAAACAGAAAAAGGTTACCTTTGACGACATAGCGAAATACACAGGCTTTTCAAAAACAACCGTTTCGCGGTATTTTAACAATCCCGATTCCCTTACTCTTGAGAATCAGGAGAAAATAGCAGCGGCGCTGACGGCGCTCAACTACCACGAAAACAAGCTGGCCAAGGTTCTTGCAAACGGTAAAAGCGAGTTTGTAGGGATTATTGTACCGAATCTTTATATGCACTACTACTCTGAAATGCTGAACCAGATTCTTTCAAGCTATGAGCAGTACGGTTATAAATTCCTTGTTTTTGTCGGCACC
>JBJEPQ010000003.1:1943-3638 GCA_051881315.1 Acutalibacteraceae bacterium
CAGGAGCTTCTGGCGTATAACATTGAGGGAATGATCATATTGAGTCATACCATACCCTCAAAGGAGCTTGCGTCTTATAACATACCGATTGTGACGATTGAGCGTGAGGATCAATATGTTTCAAGCGTAAACACCGACAACTACATGGGTGCGGTTCAGGCGACAAGCCTGCTGATTAAAAACAAATGTGATATCCTTATCCATATTAACTCCGAGTTTCCGTCCGACATACCGGCATACGGAAGAATAAAGGGCTTTCTCGACATTTGCGAGAAAGAAAACATCAAGCATGAGTTAATTTTAACGGATCTCGGTAACACCTACAAGGAAAACTATGACTGCATTTTTTTACTTCTTCAGGATATAAAAAAGAAGTATCCGAACATGAAAAAAGGACTTTTTATGGCGAACGATACTCACGCAAATGTTCTGTTGAATATCATCGTCAGAGAGTACGGAACTCTGCCTGACGAATTTCGGATCGTGGGCTTTGATAACTCGCCTATTGCAAGTGAGGCCATCATACCGATCAGCACGGTCGGACAGCAAATCGAAAAGATAGCCGCCGAAGCAGTTGAACTGCTCGTAGAGCAAATGAACGAACGGAAAAAGAGAAAGCCCTCACCTCAAAAGGAAATTGCACATAAAAAAGTGACGCCGATACTGATCCGCCGTGACACAACGGATTAGTACTGCAACCAAATATCGCAGTCAATTTATTCATTATAGCGACTGTCAAAACGGTGCTCTAAAATCAAGCTGAAGATATAGATAATAATTTCTCCGGTGCGTGGCATACTTATGTCCGTGGTTCTGTTTCAGATGAATACGCAAGGAATTTTATAAATATATACCTTATGAAAAATGGCATTGAATTTGAACTGATTCAAGAAAACAGAAAGCTATAATTTATAAATATAAAAGAGCAAGGATTTCGCTGAAAAAACGAATAATCCTTGCTTTTTATATATTGGTGCATTAACGTTATTCCATATTATTCAAAAACATTCATTTTAAAATAGGAGAAAAATGATATTTTTTAGCCTTATTGATATTTCTCCTCAAAAAATCAACAACTATACAAAACAGCTACATTGTAATAAACACCAATTAAACACCAAAAAAATCCCGAGAAACCCAATAAAATCAATGCCTCCGCAAAACAATAAACACCAAATTGTTGTTCAAAACAGATATAGTTTAATATATCTTTCCTACTGTCACCGATGCCGGAACAAAATACTCTGATCACACAATCATCGGTAGCCTGTGTTGAAGATTAAAATTGTGGTAATTTTATGTTAAATATTATCCATTCTCATTATCCTGCAACAGCCACCTAAACCGTATATCGTTTTTATAAAGCTTCTCTATCTTTCATGTTGAAACAATGTTTATTAAGGTCAATATGTTCAAAAACCTCACAAAATATATAAACAGAACACTTTGTTGATATAGTTCTTCATTACAAGCAAATTATTTCACAAAACAACTGTGCAGAGTAGAAAGAACAATAAATCTGATTGATTTTTGCATACCGATTTGATAAAATATAGTCGGTATATTACGTCAAAATTAAAAAGAAAGATTTGGAGGCGCCTTATATGCAGGAAGCGGGAACCATCACGATTATTTCCAACAAGCAGGAAGTTGTGCTGAACATCAGCCAGATTCTTTATGTACAGATGAAGGGAA
>JBJEPQ010000004.1:0-3596 GCA_051881315.1 Acutalibacteraceae bacterium
GAATGGTGGATGTTCTGCCAGCTACCGGCAATCCTGCAAAACAAGCCGAATCAAGCAATATATTCCTTGCACCGATTTTGAGGTTTTTTTCGACGGAGAGGGTGATTTTTTCTGATTGAGCACTTATCAAGCTTTCCGCTGTATCTTGAGTGATATATCCTGCGTTTTCGAGCGTCTGTATTCTATTAACAGAAGCCGTAATGCTTTGATCCGTCTGCTCAAGACGAGAATTGTAATCGGTCAATAATACCCAGTTTTTCTTCTCATCGTCGTAATCAGTCTTAGTAACATAGTTACCGCTGATCTGCGAATTGACCTTGCCTGCAAGTATCTCAATCGTTGTTTCTTTCTGAACTTCGGTTGTTACTTGTTGGGCAATAGTAGAATCAAGACCGTTTAGCTCATCGTTGATACTTTGGATCTGAGTGGTTACTCCCTCAACCTGCCCTTGGAGCGTTTCAACCTTACTGTATGCGGCTGTCGCTTTTTCGGCCGTTAGAGTTATTTGAGCTTGTAAATTCTGAGTTTTATCTACCAAATCTGCCTTAATTTCATTTGCAGTTTGTTTTATCTGAGTAAATTTACTATCCGTATCTTGAGCAAGAGCGGTAATCTCATTTTTGACGTGATCGACGCTCAATTTGACTTTCTTAATATCGTTTTTTATGCTGCCGGCAAGGCTTCTGTCGGCTGCGGTTGTATCCTGAACTCCTGCCTTAAAGGCGGAGCGAATTCTTGAAGACGTACTCATTCCAAGAATGTATGAAGTGAAAGTCGTACCGTCCTTTTTTTGGATAAGAATTCCGTCATTGATATCAAAAAGAAAATCGTCAATAAAATCAGTTAGAGTGAACGGAACAATATTCATTCCTTTGATCTTGTTATAAACAAGCGGAGCTATATTTTCTTTCTCATTTTCCGCCAGTGCGTTGTCATTGATTGGCCATTCACATATGCTGTCTTCACCGACACTTTCGTCTTGATATACATATGCATCATCATAATCTGCATGACCGAATGATATTGAATTTATCGCTCCGAATTTCGGCTCGGCAGTTAAAGACTTATATCTTGTTTTTTGCGCATACGAACCTGTATTGTATACCTGTCCCGAAATACTTACCCTTTCCGTGTATTTTGGACGAGTGAAAACGAGATATTTACCGTCTCTTGATATAATCGGAATACATCCGCTTAATTCGGCGATCCACGCAATTACTTGTCTGTCTGTCGTGCCTTCCGGGGTACCGGCATCATTTTTCAGAGCGTACGATAAAATATTCTTTTCGGTCGACGGATCAATAGTCAGCTTATGGGCTGCACATATTTTTGTAGCAATATTAAGCAGAGATGTATTTTTGGGTATAACACCGTTTGCATATGCGTTTTTAAATGGAGAATCGAAAAGCCGGGTTCGGTCCGTTCCCTTAAACTGAATAGTACGCTTTGTTGAATTATTTACAACGTCTTTACCGTCGGCAAAAAACAATCCCATAGGAACCCATACTGTTTTTTCGTCGCTGATACCAAGTCCTCTATATACCTGCACTTCCTTACCGTTCAAGCTCAAGTTTCCGTCAAGATTGTAAATCTCGAATTCACAAGTCTTTGCAGGAAAGCCGCCGATCATCTTATCTGTCTCGTGTGTAATCTTAGGATAAGTCACAAGATGCTCAAGACCCGTGTATGTCACACCGTCAACAACAATTTTTGACCGGGGCTTTCTTATTGCTGTATTATGTTCTTTGTAGCTTAAATAATCCGCACCGGGATTGTACATGTTATCACCTCTTATACCGGTATTGTTTGAATGAATCTCAACTCAAACGATTCGACGATAAAATTTCCGTCGATCAAGGCTTTTGTCTTGATAGCATCGGAGACAGGATACATTGTTCTTGTCACTCTTGCTCCTGACCGCAGATCATAGTAATTAACCGTACATGAATCCATTTTTCTGACAGCCAATACTGTTCTGATATCTGCCTCCGTCATGCCTTCTCCGTTAAAGGAAAGAGAGATCTTATCCCTTTCAGGTAAGACCTCTCTGATCATTATGTTTTCATCCGTTGCACCGCTTCCCTCGCCATCGGTCTGCGGATATTCCCAGCTCATCTGATCGGCTTTCAATATTATGCTGCCGTTTATCATGACCTCATATTTTTCCATATGCTCTCCTTATATTTCCAGCAAAATCCTGCCCTCGGCAATTTGAGCTTCGTTGATCTGCTTAATTACAGTTTTACCGTCAGGATAACGAATAAGCAATTCAATCTGAAGCTTGACTGTCTGAATACCGTTGTTAATTGTAGTTTTGGCTCTTTCGAGGGCAAGCTCGACCTGTTCCCTGATCTTTGATTCAGGAGTAACAATCTCGCCCTCACGCTTGTTATCACCTACAATAGCGAGCTGGGGATTGTTTGCCTTTAAATAACCGCCTGTATACAAGCGAGGCAAAGTCACCATTGAAGCCTCCGGGATATGAGGGCTCCAGCTTCCACCTCCGAATATATCAGGAATCTTGATGTTTATTTTGTTGATGGCTCTGGCAAAGAAATTAACTCCTTTGAGTATGCTATTAACAAGCTTTTCAACAGCACTCAGCATTAAGTTAATCGGTATCTTTATCACAGAAGAAAGAGAATTCCATATTCCCTTGAATATGTTTTTAACTCCTTCCCATGCTCTCTTCCAGTCGCCTGTAAACACACCTGCGACAAACTGGACTATTCCTTTTAATACCGTGACTATACCGTTTACGGCATCAATTATTCCGCTGATAATAGGCTTAACATTATCAATGATATTTTTGAAAACCGAAACAAAAATCGGGTACAGCTTATCCTGCAACCACATACAGATCGGTGCAATGGTCTTGTTATAGATATCAAGTGCCGCCTGAATTAGCTCTCCGACAAAATCGGCGATATTGTCCCAAAGAGGTTTAAGATGTTCGTCCCAAATCTCGTTGAGGGCATCCATAATGATATCCCAACAAGGTTTGATGTATCCGTTCCAAGTATTTAATACTATATTCTTGGTATTATTTATCGCTTCACGGATACCATCAAAGACCGGCTCTCCGAACTTCTCCCACTTATCAGAAACGATGTCCCAAACATCTGAATAAACCTTGGAAAACAGTTCTAAGACGGGTATTATACCGCCTTTCCACACCGTGTCGAAAACCGTCTTTATTGCATTAAAAGCAGTTAAAAGCGTTAATAAACCCTGCTCCTTGAATTGCGTTATTATCGGTAATCCTACTGTAACGAATTTTTCAAGACACGGAAAAATCAGGCTGTCCCAAGTTGAGCCGAACACAAGATCTATTGTATCCCACAAGCCTAAAAAGATATTTGAAACAGTATGTGCAAAAGTTTCGATTAAGGACAGAAAATCTGTTTCCGCCCAATTCTTAATCGGCGATCCAAGAGATTTTATATCAGCCCACACGTTACGGAAGATGTTTTTAGTCTGATTGATAAGGTTATCAAGCTTAGCTTTTTCTTCTGTAAAACCTTGTGAAAAACCGTTCCAAAAATGAAGTGAACCCCAAAGTTTAGACAAAATTAAATATTAAGTTGTATGTGAAT
>JBJEPQ010000005.1:0-3554 GCA_051881315.1 Acutalibacteraceae bacterium
CTCCGCCCATTCCGATAACGGGAACGCTGACGGCGCTCGCAACCTGATAAACCATTCTCAATGCAACAGGGAAAATCGCAGGTCCCGAAAAGCCGCCCATTACATTGGCGATAACAGGCTTTCTCCTCCTGAGGTCAATCCTCATACCGAGCAAGGTATTGATAAGGCTTATTCCGTCCGCTCCTGCGTCCTCGCAAGCCTTTGCAATTTCAACAATATTTGTAACATTCGGTGAAAGCTTCAGAATAACCGGCTTCGTTGTTACCGCCTTGACTGCTCTTGTGACCTCAGCCGCCGCTTTCGGATCAGTTCCGAAGCTCATTCCGCCGCCGTGAACATTGGGGCAGGAAACGTTGACCTCAAGCCAGCCGACCTGAGCTTCCTTATCAAGTCTTTCGCAGGTATAGGCATAATCCTCAACCGAAAAGCCGCTGACATTTGCCATAACAGGCTTATGAAAGCATTTTGCCAGCTTTGGCAGTTCTTCACCAATCACCCTGTCAACGCCCGGGTTTTGAAGACCGACGGCATTTATCATGCCTGCCGTACATTCTGCAATTCTCGGAGTGGGGTTTCCGAAACGGGGATCCTTTGTCGTTCCCTTAAACGAAAATGTTCCGAGAATATTTATATCATAAAGCTCGGCAAATTCGTAGCCGAAGCCGAATGTGCCCGAAGCCGGAATTATCGGATTGTCAAGTTCAATTCCGCAAAGATTAACCTTTGTCACCATACTATCTCCTCCCTTTCAAGCACGGGACCGTCCTTACAGATACGCTTGTTGCCGTACTTTGTCTTGCAGGAACAGCCCATACATGCGCCGAAGCCGCAGCCCATTCTTTCCTCAAAGCTGTACTGACCGCTTGTTTTGGCTATGCCCTCAATCGCCTTGAACATCGACATAGGTCCGCAGGTGTAGAAATATGAGTAGTCAATATCCTTTAATACATCGGTTACAAAACCTTTTGTTCCGACGCTACCGTCAACTGTCGCAACATAGACCTTTGCGCCGGTTGCTTCAAATTCTTCAACTCCGAAAATTTCTTTCTCGCTGTTAAATCCGAGTATCACGCTGACATTTTTGCCCTCGGAAATCAGCTTTTTGCAGAGCATATACATCGGAGGAACGCCGACTCCGCCGCCTATCAGCACGGGACTGCCGCCGCTTTTTGAAGTGTCGTAGCCGTTTCCGAGACCGCAGAGAATGTCAAGCTCCTCTCCTGCGCTAAGCTCCGACATCTTTTCCGTTCCGTTGCCGACAACCTTATATATGATCGTGAGCTTTCCGTCCTCGCAGTCGCAGACCGAGATCGGACGGCGGAGATAGAAGCCGTCAAGCTTTATATTTACAAACTGACCGGGAGCGGTAATTGCTGAGGTATCGCCCTCAAGCGTCATATAATAAGTCCTCTCGGCAATCAGCTTATTTTCGGTTATTTTCATTAAACCCTGTGTCATAAATAATCCTTTCCGTGCAAATTAAACGCAGATAATCATTGTTCTTCCTCGTCGTCCCATACGACTTTTCCGTCGCAAACCGTGGTCTTGCATTTTCCATAAACCGTCATGCCCTCAAACGGAGTGCTTCGTCCCATCGAGGCAAATTCATTCGGATCAACCGTTGTTTTTTCGTTCAGATCGTAAACGGTAAAGTTTGCAGGCTCCTTGATTTCAAATCCTGTCTTTATTCCGAACCTCTCGGCAGGATTTACACTCATCAGCGTAACGAGCTTATGCAGGCTGATCATTCCGCCCTTAACAAGCTTAGTATAAAGAACAGGAAAAGCTGTTTCAAGTCCGACAATTCCCATTGCGCTGTCTTTCAGTCCCTTGGACTTTTCCTCAGCGGAGTGCGGCGCATGGTCGGTCGCTATCATATCTATCGTTCCGTCGCAGATACCCTCGATCAGAGCGTCCCTGTCCTCACGGCTTCTCAGCGGCGGATTCATCTTAAATCTGCCGTCCTCCCGAAGGTTTTCATCGGTCAGAACAAGATAATGCGGTGCGGTCTCGCAAGTCACGTCCACTCCCCTGCGCTTCGCCTTGCGGATAAGATCAACGCTCTCCTTGGTCGAAATGTGGCAGATATGATATTTACAGCCTGTCTCCTCGGCAAGCCTGAGATCTCTTTCGACCTGCTTCCACTCGCTCTCTGAGCTTATTCCTCTGTGTCCGTGCGCCTTGGCATAAGCGCCCTTGTGAATGTATCCGCCGTCAAGCAGACTGTTATCCTCACAGTGGGCAACAATAATCTTGCCCAATTCTTTTGCCTTGAGCATAGCCGCTCTTATTGTTTCCTCGTCTTGTATGCCGCTTCCGTCGTCGGAAAAAGCAACAACCTTGTCAGCCATTGCCTCCATATCGGAAAGCTCCGCTCCCAATCTTCCGACCGTTATTGAGCCATAGGGAAAAACATTTACTGCAGCGTCACTTTCGATTATATCAAGCTGTTCTTTGAGATGTTCTTCGCTGTCAGGCACGGGGTTGAGGTTAGGCATTGTGCAGACTGTTGTATATCCGCTTTTTGCGGCGGCAAAAGAGCCTGTTTTTATGGTTTCCTTATAAGAAAAGCCCGGCTCACGCAGATGAACATGCACATCAACGAAACCGGGAAAAATATGCTTATTTGTGAGATCATAGGACTTGGTGTATTCGGCGCAAAGCTTACAGCAAACACAAAGAACACGACCGTCGGAAACAAGAATATCCTGCTTCTGAAAACCCGAATCCGTGTAAACCAATGCGTTTTTTAAAATATACTCCGTCATATGTGCCTCCTGAAAATAATAATAAAAATAACCTTGCCATTGACAAGGTTAGTAATTTGACACACGAAAAAAGGGCGAACTTACCCCATCGCACAATATACAAAACCTTGTCGACATCTCTGTATCGCTCTTAAAGATTTCTTTTGAATTATATTACCACAAACACCCCTGAATGTCAACACTTATGTTGAATAAAGATTGATAAAGAAAGAAGAAAGACACGGATTGCTCCGTGCCTTTCGTGGATAATTTTGTTTTTGGAAGACTGTTTCGATTAAACAACCTTACCTGTTGCCTGGTTGATTGTTGCTGTCTTCTGAATTACGTTGCTGAGCAAGGTGTGGTCAACGAGGTTGACGCTTCTGTCACCGTTTACGTTTGCCGCGAGCTTCTGCTCCGCAGTAAGCGTTGTTGACTTGTTCAGAGAGTTTGCAAGAGCCGTTGTATCAACCATCGAGATCTGTCCGTCGCCGCTGATATCGCCGTAGATAAGTACAACGTACTCGCCGATTACCGATCCGTCAAGCGTCGATGTTACCGTTACGGTTGAGCCTGTTCCGACAAATCTACCCATTGCTCTGGTGATTGTTACGGTTACGTTCTCCATATCGAAGAAGCTGCTCTTGAGCGTTGCGTCTGTAAGACCTGTTCTGAGTCCGACGATGTATGTTACGCCGCCCGATGTCTTGTAAGCCGCACCGTTCTTGAGTTCAAACTTTGCAACCTTTGCATCCTTGAGGATGAGCATATCTCTGTATGCTACAAGCTGATCGTAGAGCTTATCTA
>JBJEPQ010000006.1:0-17048 GCA_051881315.1 Acutalibacteraceae bacterium
AAAAGAGCCGCCGCAACCTGCGACAGCTCCGAGATATTTTTGTCATTGTAACCATTATAGCATACTTTTTCGCTGCACAGTCTCACATTTTCATAAAATTCCTATTTTTTTTGCGACGAGGAATAGAAAACAATTCCTGTAACGGTAGAACGTCGATCTGCTGAGACCGTCAATTCCGGATCGATCAAAGTTAAAACATCTCCCTTTTGTGCAGGATGAATATATGGCTTGTCTGATCTTCTTAGCTATTGCAGGTGTTGCCTCGATCGGTAATTCTCTTAGTGCGCTCTCAACCGCCTTGACGCAGCGGTATTTGTAGCTGTTATGTAATTTTTCAAGCTGCATTGCCTTGTTCTCAGTCGGGGAATTTACGCCGCCCTTGCCATTGGGCAAAAATACACGCTCATTCCCGACCGATTCATAGTTACTGCCGCCAAGCGATAGTATTCTGTTTTCTTCGTCTTTTATATCACGCTTGTAAGCCTCATAACTCTTGACAATGGCAAGTGCACTACCTTTGACATGATCGGGGAGCTTGTATTTGTTCTGCATATTTTCTCCTTTCGATTATCTTAACATTTCAAGGTTGTCGTGAATATTGCCGATAACAGTATAAGACATTGAATATGAACCCAAGATAAAACAATTTGACGGATTATCAAATGCCACTCTGAATAGTGTCATTTTTTCATCGCAAACAACCTTGCCGATATATGCACTTTGGTTCATCGGCGGTCTTTGCGACACTATATCCCCCTCAAAAATCTTCTTTCCATTCTTGTCGGTCAAGCCTGTGTACTGACCGATTGTCTTATAGTCAACCTCTATGCCGCTAACGCCGTTTATATCGGTCATTTCGGCAGGAAGATCAAAACGTTCGTCATACAATTTCGTAACTAAGCCATAAACCCAATCGCCATTTTTGTAGTTTGTTCTGTGATAACCGATATCACGGTTAATCGCTTTCCCTCTGAACAATATCTCACGCATTACTTTCACGCTCCTTTGCCGCTTGTTCCGCTTCTTCCCGGGTGAGGAATACGGTTTTGCCGATGTCTGAGAAATCATTCTTAAAGCGATATTGACAAACGTTATGTCCTATATCATTACATAAGCTCCCACACATACAGTTCGTATCATTAACACAAGTGCATCGCAAATCAATTAAATCAAATATCATTTCTTGCGCTTTATTTGCTCTGTTGATAATATACACCGTGTCTCCCACCTTGCACGGCGGAACGATAACTCCGTGTTCAAGAAGATAGTCGGCAATTTCAGAATTTTGAACGTAATTCTCTCCTGTTTCTGTTGCATTTCCTTGATATTGCTTGTTGTTTAACAACTCAATCATCCGTTCTCTGTCAGTCATTTGTATCCCTCCAATCCAAAGCCTGTCCACAATCATCACAGTATTTTTGCAATCTGCCTGCAAGCCATTCTCCGTCTAATCTTGAAATTATTTTTTTTTACAAGACGGGCAATAAAAATCTTGAAAATCAGTTAGCTTTAATGTGCATTTTATCGGCTTCTTCGATATCTGCTTTTTTAAAGCTTCAATAGCCATTTCCAAAGCTACGGACATATCAAGCGGATAATTCCACTCAACCTCTGCAATAGCTAATTCAAGCGTACTTATTGCTTCTTTAGGTGTCATTATCTATGACCCTTTCTAACAATTTCGGAAGTCCTTTTCTGACGATCTCCTTTGTTGCTCTATCAACAACCTTGTCAATGATTTCATCTTTATGCGAATATATAAGGTCTTTAACTGCACTTGCGATTATATCTCCTGTTCCTGAGTATTTAGAATTCAGTTCTTGTTTAAAAATAGTGTTAAGAATACTGTTAATCTGTTCTGTTATTGCATTATCATTAATGTTTATTTGATACCAACTCATTCTGTCTCTCCTTCCAGTTCTTTTACGAGTACATCAATATTTTCGGCATAAATGACATAATCGCTCCCGTACTTGAATTTTGTTTCTCTCAACCTCTCCGCAAACTCTTTGACTGCTTCGGCTCTTGCTTCGTTGTAGTGGAGCTTATAAGAATTAGCCGCCATTCTGAGTGACTGATTTTCAATTTTTAATTTCTCAATTTCAGTTTGCAAATCGTGAATAGTATCTAATTTAGCATTATTCATAGACTGCAATCTCCCAATCTCTGCCTGCTTGAGGTTAAACATCCTAAGTAATTCAGGCAGAAAAAATGGCATATCGTCCGCTTTAATACAAACTGGCCAATAATCACATTGAGTGCAATCGTCTTTGTTTTTCTCGCAACACTCAAAAGCCTTAATAATATCAATATCTTTATCTGTCATTCTTCATCACCTATCAATCCGAATTTTTTAATGATTCAAATAGTTCCTCGCCTTTTTGGCAGAGGTCAGTCCATCCGATTCCCGACAATTCAGGGACAATACAATTACACGATATTTCTCTGGCGTTAAATTCGTCTAAAATCTTATACAACTGATTGATTGTATCTTTTGCGTCAGTCATTTATAGCACCATCCATTATTGTACCGTAACTGCAATAATCTTCTGGCTTGCAATACGGAAGAAGATATTTTATGCAAGTATAAAACACACCTTTTGGCACACTAATCTTTGAGCCACGATGTTTGCAATCCTTGCACCTGACAACCTCAACCACATCGGCGGTGGGCTGACTTCTTATGCAATCATAAATCCCCATATATATAATGCGTTCTTGTTCAGGCAATTCTCTCAAGTTGCTTATTAACTCGTCTCAGTCTATGTATCTGCTCATTGGTTTCACTCCTTTTTATCTTCTATATCAAAATGGTATTTTTCGTACAAAATAGTGAATAACTTGTTTTCTGTTACTTTAATTTTTAAGACCCGTATTTGATCCGACATACTCATTTTATAAAGATTTTCACAAACTGTTTGCGCCCGAATCGGATCGAATCTGCTTATTTCGTCGAGAAGAGATAAATATTCACTTATTTCATCTCTCTTATTTTTTATCATCTGTATTGCGTCATTGGATAGTTGTTTATAATCGACCTCAAAGGTTAATTCACAATCATCATTGTTTATCTCTTTATTGCCGTTTAAGATTTCCATTGCGTCTTCGAGATTATCACAACCGTCAGAAGCGTAAAACGCCATACTCATTTTCAAAACTCCTTTTTCTTGTAAAATCTGCACTCCTTCGGCTTCGACTTCAATATTGTGCAATACTTGCCGTTCTGACAGAATCGGCAGGTCTGTTCTTTGCATTTTGGCTGTTGTTTAAGTCCCATTATGTAACCTCCGTTTCAAACGTTATTTTTTCAACATTTGCCCGTACCGTCGTATTCTTATGCGTTGGATCCATAAGCTCAACAGAATAGTTCCATTGATTTTGGTTCTGATCGAACCAATAAACAAGGCATACGGGAATATATTTGATTTCCTGATAAAAGACATATTGCTTCATTGCAATACACTTTTTAATTTGAACTATTTTTTCGTTGAGTGTCATTACATATCGTCCTTTACGCTGATATAAAGTCCCGGTATGTCTGAATAGAATTTTTCGGTTATTTCGCTTGCAACCTGCGCATCATCTTTCCAGAATCCGAGTTCAGTCATGACATCCTTGAGCATTTTCAGCAGATTATCCGTATCGGGCTTCGTTGTCTTATATTCTCCGTTGTAATGATTTCCTTTAATCGGAAAACACCACTTCGTTACAAGCTGTACAGCACCCGTTAACGGCTTTATGGGTTTATGTTGTGCCAAGTGTGCCGAAAACTTTTGTTTTGCTTCTTTAAGCTCTTGTGGCTTATAAAATATAGGCTTGTTTTTAACAACTGTAACTTTCTGTTCCTGTGCCGTGATCGTAGGAATAATCATCGGAATAAAGAAACTGTATTCGTTTGCCATATTGATTTCTCCTTTTTAAATTTTTGCTTTTGTCACAGTCAGGGGAAAAGTTGTGTGTGGCGGCAGCTTAAGCCACCACACTTTTATCCCCTGTGACTGTAAGGGAACGAACAGTGATATATATACGTAGTATATATACTTTTTCCTTTTCTCGGAAAAAATCGATTTTTTATCGACTTTTTCTCTTATTTGGAAAATCTCGATAAAATATCGAAATTTTCTATTTACCAATTTTTAAGGGAAAATAAGAAAAAAAGAAAATTTCTATCGAGTTTTTCTTTATTCGATTTTGCCGACGACACCTTCTTTTAGCCAAAAATCAGAGTGTTCATTAACGTAATTTCTGATAGTCTTTTCAGTGGTATTAAGGTAATCCGCCAAATTTTTTAGCGAAGCTTTTCCATCTTCATTGCAATAGATAAATGCTTCTTCGAGAGAAGCCTGACGTTTGTTTTTCCTCTCTTGTGAAGTTTTTTTCTTACTGAAATTCTTTTTATACGGTGATCCTTTTGTGTTCTGAGTTTCAATATCTTTGAGAATATCGGAATCATCTAACACATGTACCGGATACTTAAACCATAAATTGATTGGATTGAATTTCGGAAATTCTCTGAGCGTACCCTCAATACGCCATGCCGTGAAGCTCTCTTGACGCTTTATAACATCGTCAATGTCAGTCATCATAAGTTTAAAGCTTGTAGGCTTTAAAAGGCCTCTGGCGGCTTCTGTCGCTTTATCAGCGACAATCAGATCATCAATGGGAACGCTATCCTTTACGTTAAACCTTGACAGCCAATCTGCCGCCACTTCGCATACGGCATTGTTATTCATCTGCTTTTTTACGGCATCGTCTAAATCAAGCTCTATAAGGTCGATCAGCGCATCAGGATCACGGGCAAATACGCCCGATCCGGAGGCTCTGTCCATTGACTTTTTTTCACCTTGTAAGCCCTTAGAGTGGTGGTGACAGTAAATAACAGCACATCCGAGTTCGGTACACACTTTGTCAAACTGATTACAGAATTTTGACATCTGCTCTGCCGAGTTTTCATCGCCTGTGATAATTTTATATATTGGATCAATGATAATGGCAATGTAATTCTTTTTGGCCGCTCGACGGATCATCTTAGGCGCAAGTTTATCCATTGGTATGGATTTTCCTCTGAGGTTCCATATGTCAATATTGCCGATGTTTTCAGGCTCCCAATAAAGTGAATTATATACATCCTTAAATCTATGCAAACAAGACGCACGGTCCAGTTCAAGATTGACATACATTACTTTGCCTTGAGCACACTGAAATCCGAGCCATTTTTTACCCTCTGCAATGGCACAACAAAGCTCAATCAGAGCGAAAGATTTTCCTGCTTTTGACGGTCCAGCAACGAGCATTTTATGTCCCTGTCGAAGAATACCGTCTATCAGAGGCGGAGCGAGATCCGGCAGGTTATCCCACACATTATCAAGCTTTTCGGGATCAGGAAGATCATCGTCAACACCCTCAATCCATTCCTGCCATTCAGCCCAGCTTTGCTTACCGATATTGGTTTCAAGAAGATATTGCTTTTTACCGTTACGAATTACACCGGGCATACGGGACAATCTTGACGGATTTTTATTCTGAGAATCTATTGTCAGACCGTTTTTTTGACATTTTCCATAGAGATAGTCTACTCTTTTACGATATTCGGAATAGTCCGCTGCATCAATTCTTACAATGGCGTGTAAGCTTTTACCGCCGCTATACACAAGAGCGGCTATAGGTAATTCAAGCTCATGTAAAAGAGCATTTTGCATTTCTATATCCATATTATCGGATTCGACAAGAGCAAAACGAAAATCTGTCACGTTATCATTTTTTACACCTTCACCGTCAAGAGGATTGAAACGTATCCACGCCCCTGCTTCTTCTCTGTAATCGCCGAGTACGGAGCTGATATCACCGTTACATTTGTTAAGTGCTTGTATAAGCTCCCCTGCCGTGCGATCGTAATTACCCTTAGTCGGCAAATATTTTCCGTCTTTTTCCCATGTAGTTGTGACATAACCGACATTTTCTGTTGAATCGAATAACGTTTCAAGATATGTAATGAGCTGTTTAATCGGGTCCCAATATTCAGGAATATTCAGCTCTCGGCTTTCAACCCATGACTTATCAATAATTCGTTCTCCGCCTATTTCAGAATCCCAATCAAGTTCAGATCCTTCATATGACGGATTCCAGCCCTGATCCTTTGCAAGCTGTACAATAGTTCCGGCTGTAACGGGATTTTGATTTCCTTGAAACGTTTTCCATTTACGCTCACACTCACCGTCATGATATCTATGGTCGTTTCTGCTCCATTCGTCCCACACATTCACGGTATAGCCCTCTTCCTTGAGGGCCATACCGACATTCACCCATTCCTGATAAGAGCAAATCGAGGGATCAATATGTTTAAGGATGTCAATTATATTTATATTATCCGGCATATGTTATTGCCTCCTTATGAATAGGCATATATGTTTGCGGTACAATATCATGCGGAATTCTCCAGCTATTGGCCGCAATACGATCAATCAATTTTTTTGCATCTTCAAACTGCCATGTACCGACATGCTGAAAACCCCTGCCCTCAAGAAAACGAATCTGTTTCGGTGTTGTGAGACCTTCCTCACGACGTTTATTAAGACGATCAAGAAGCATTTTTGCCTTGCCGGCATTACCTACTTCATCGGGGAAAATTCCGTATTTCTCAAGAGCCGACAGCTGTTTATCTGTAGGCGGTGACATTTCCCAACCGAACGACGGAACATATCCTGACAGATCTTCTGCCTGTATAGACAGTTCAAATTGAAGAGGATCGACAAGTTTGCGTTTGCGATTTTTCATCTCTGCAAGAGCCTTAGCGAGAGCTTCCTCTCTCTGAGCGACAACATCGGTTTCTGCCTGTTTTTCTGCTTCTTCGATATCCACAGGATAAGCGGCAGACTGCATATTCTCTGTCATTTTATCGGCAACTTCAGGATTGGTGCATATTAGATGCGCCGGGCGGCATAATTCGTGTCTTTCAGTCATCCAAAGAAAATCAAGCAGCAGAAGTTCTTTTTTTCCCGGTGAAAGTCGTGTTCCTCGGCCAACCATCTGACTGTATAGACTGCGGACTTTCGTTGGACGAAGGACTATCACACAGTCAACCGACGGACAGTCCCAACCCTCAGTAAGCAACATTGAATTGCAAAGAACGTTATATTTCCCCCTTTCAAAATCGGCAAGCACCTCTGCTCTGTCTTCACTGTTGCCGTTTACCTCAGCAGCATTAAAACCTTTTGAATTAAGAATATCCTTAAATTTTTGGCTGGTCTTAATAAGAGGAAGAAAAATAACGGTTTTTCTATCTTTACAATGCTGTATCATCTCATCGGCGATTTGCTCCAGATATGGATCGAGAGCTGTGTCTAGATCACCAACCTTGAAATCACCGCTTTGCATACCTACCTTTGTTAAATCAAGTTTAAGCGGAATTGTAAGGGCTTTAATTGGGCAAAGATATCCGTCTCTTATTGCCTGCGGCAATTTGTACTCATAAGCAAGGCTCTGAAAGAATTCTCCGAGATTTTTCATATCGCCTCGGTCCGGTGTAGCCGTAACTCCGAGTACGTTCGCATTTTCAAAGTGTTGTAATACTTTTTGGTATCCATCAGAAATACAATGATGTGCCTCATCGATAATGATTGAATTAAAATAATCTTCGTCAAATCGGCTAAGTCTTTTTTCTCGTTGTAAAGACTGTACGCTTCCGACAGCTATCCTATACCAACTCCCGAGGCAGCTTTTCTCAGCTTTCTCTGTGGCACAAATCAGTCCGGTTGCTTTTCTTATCTTATCTGCTGCTTGCTCAAGCAATTCACCTCGGTGAGCGAGTATCAGTACACGCTCACCGTTTTTTACACATTCCTCAGCGATCTTTGCGAAAACAATCGTTTTTCCTGTTCCGGTAGGAAGTACTAAAAGAGTTCGTTTATTTCCGTTTTTCCACTCATTGAATACAGCGTCTTTTGCCGCCTGTTGATATGGTCGTAAATCCATTACCAACCACCTTTACCCGATCCCCATGAAGGCTTTGCGGCTTCGTTAGAGGTCAGAGGTTCAAGAAAACGTTTGATTTTATTGGACTGACCTTCCGTGCCGTCGTTGCGTGTATAAGTATCAATATAAACCTTACATTTGCCTGTTGATCCGGGTACGGTGTTCCAGTTCATAGCAAGTTTTTCACCGTGCTTTTTTTGCCCGATTGATATAAAAAACTCACTGAGCATTCCCTCACATTTTGTGTGCAAAAAAAGGTTGTGCGTAATAGTTGTACTTCCGAGCTCGCCGCCGTCAATCTTAATTTTAAGAACGGCCTTATTGCAAGGCGGCAGCTTTGCGCTGCCGTTATGTCTTGCACGCTCGAATGATACGACGGTAAAATTGTAATCACCGTCAGGAAGTAATGTAAATTCAGATTCCTTGCTGATTTCTTCGTTCCAGTCAAGCTCTCTGTCAACAGTATTATTTTCCATGATAATAAAATCTCCTTTTAAAACGGTATATCATTGTATTCTTTGATAGTGCCAAGCACCTTATCCCAAATGCTTATTAAATATTCGATGAAGTCATCAGGATAATTTTCAATCGGTGTTGATTCGGGAAAATATCCCTGTAATGCTATCGTTTCGCGAAGCATTTTTTCGGTAACGTGGTTTGCTTTCATAAGATCCGCTAACGGCTTAGGTATCTTATTGTTTAACTGCTCCGTGGGCTTATGTCTGTCTTTTGTTTTTTCTTTTGGAAGATCAACCTCGTTATCAATGATTTCTTCAAAGTCTCCCCTGTCGATTGTAGTAACAGGTTTAGGAGCGTTTTTTTTGAAATCGGGTATAATATGAGCTATCGCCGAAAATTCAAAAGGAAGTTCTTCGGGAAGTCCGTCTCTGTTTTTGGCATCCCAACAAGGATGATGAGTAGTAAACATTACTCTCTGACCGCCCTGAGCTTTTATTTTTTTTGTCTGTTCATTAAGGACCGTAATGGTCTTATAGTTTGCGAACAGAACCATATCAGCCCATTCTTTAATAAGCGGAGATATTTGAGAGCTTGTCTTTTTTCCGAGTTTAAGCTCCCACCGATCGTACGCTCCCATTTCATCCGGCTGCTCAAACTTACGAAGCTGAGCATGTGCGGTCAGCACAACGTTAATATTTTTGCTTATTACTTCATCAAGAATATTGAGAAAACGTCCGAACTCCTCTTTTTCATAGACATAACCGTTGCCATATCCGAAATCCTCAATACCTTTCTTATTTGCCTTAGCGCAAATATGCTCAATACAAAGCTGTTCTGCCCAATCAACAGTATCAATAACCAAAGTGCTGCATACATCAGGATTGGCAATTATATACCTTATTTGATCCATAAGCATAGTCCAGCTTGACGGTCTATCCATACGCTTTACATCCATTTTCTTTGTGCTTCCCTCAGTATCAATAAATACCGGATCGGGAAAGCAAGAAGCAAATGTTGATTTGCCTATACCCTCAGATCCGTAAATAACGACCTTTTGAGCTGAAGCAATTACTCCTCTCGATATGTTCATGAGTTCCACTCCTTATATTTTGATTGTTCTGTCTTGACATAACCGTCCTCAATTATAATCGAACATTCGCCGCCTGTGCTGACTCTTGTAGCTATTGCCTGTAATCCCTCAGCTTCAAGCCATGCTCCGAATTCATGCAAAGTATCTTCATCCATCTGCTCAAGCTTATCAAGAAGAACAAATCCGCAATTAGGATTGAGCTTGCGAACAATAGCTGTTGTAACTTTGAGCTGATCCGAACCGCTGAGGTTGTCCCACTTAAAGCCGTTATATGTCAGCTCGCCGTTCTCGACAGAAAGACCGGGCAAAGGAAGCTCTGCACTATTAAGAAGATCATATTTTTCTTTTCTGACCTTATCTATCTGATCGGTAAGGTCATCGTACTGTTCAGTGTACTGTTTTGCCTCGGTTTCAGCGTGCATTTTATCAAGATTTGCTCTTACACGGCTGTTTACAATATCAATGTCAGCAATACTCTTTTCGAGTTCTGCCGTAGATTCATCCTGCAAGTCACGAGCGTTAGTTTCAGCAATTCTGAGATCATCTGAAAGCTTATTTCTTTTGTCAGTCAACTCCCGTAATTTAGCCTGCAAAGAGCTGATTTCATTGTCAAGCAGATCATACTCTCTTTTAAGTTCAACGACCTTTTCGCGCTTACGCTGGTTTTCGCCGTTGCGTGCAAGTATTTCCTGCTGTTCCTGAATAAGCTGCGAAGCAGAAATAAGGTCTATCGGTGCATCGGGATAGCTTGTCATCTCGGCAGCATGCTTTTTCTTGCTGTCAGCAAGCTGACCTATGTATCTGCGCTTGTTATACAGTTCTTCTTCTTTCTGTTCAAGTTCAAAAAGCTGATCGCCAACTCCGATTATTTGTAAAAGAATATCGGCTTTTTTCTTGTTATTGGATTCCATGAATTTAGGGATATCCAAAGCAAATTGTGAAACGAATTCATTAAGAAGCTGCTGTCCTGCACGGTTGCCCGAGGGATCAATAACCTTGAGATCGCTGTTTTTGCCCCTGCGTTCAACGATCAGACCGTTTGAAAGCTTAATCTGAAGAACAGGCGGTACATTGGACCCTTCACGCATTGCCGAGGACGGTTTGAACTTATCTCCGCCCAACGCCCAAGCAATGGCGTCAAGTACAGATGTTTTTCCCTGATTGTTTCGGCCGCCTATTACGGTCAGACCGTTTTCCTGCGGCTCGACGTTAACCGCCTTGATCCGTTTTACGTTTTCCAACTCAAACTGAGTTATTTTTACCATTTGAAAACCTCCTATTTGACAAAAATAAAATATTTGTTATAATAGGAATTGAATAATCCACACTTTATTCAACTCCTTAGAACCTACTCAGTTAGCGCTGGGCAGGTTCTTTTCTTTTTTCAGGTCGGCAAGTGTAGCCTCGGCGTTGGCTATGAAGTACTCTTTTCTTGCCTGATCTCGCTCGGTCTGATAGCGACGAGCCTTGATGTTCGCCCTGTCGAGCTGCTCAGCAAGTCTGAGGTTGTCTTCTCTGTACTTATCAGCTATATCGTCAAGCTTATTGCTGATCGCCTCATATGCTCCGCAGGCGGCGGCGAAACATAATATTCCGCCGAAAAAACCGACAATGAAGAGAATAAGAAGAAAGTCCATTTGTATCACTCCTTTATTGTGTTATTCCGAAACGCTTCATAATGACCGCCTTCGGGATGTGCCATGTATTGCCGAATTTGGTTGCCTCGGGGAATTCACCCTTACGGCAGAGCCTGTTGATGTTCTCGGTTTGGCAATGCAGTATCTGCGCCACCTGCTGAGCCGTAAGAATGTCGCCGAAGTCCGAGAACTTCACCGGATGATATATCGGCGGTTTACATCTTGATGCCATTTTTTCACCCCCTTATGTTGAATTGGTCGTTCGTGTTGTATTGCCATCATATACAAGGATCGGGCGTATTCTCGGTTTATTTTTAAGGCTTCGCCGAACGGTCTTTTCGCAGACATAAAGAGCATCTGCAATTTGCTGTTGTGTGTAGCCCTCGCACCATTTTTGATATGCCCATTCTTCCTCATGTTTCATCAGAAATTTACTCATTTTTCAATACCTCATTAAGAACAGAGAGAATATCTCTCCTGCACCACTTCTCATCAGAACACAACCATATAACTGTTGCGACTTCTTTGATCGGTGCTTTCTCTCTTACCATAGTGAACAGCTTGTCATATTGATCGTTGGTTCCGCAGGTGAACCACTGGTGTTCATTGCAAAGAAAATAAACCTGATCGACTGTAAGATATTCCACTTCCTCACCTCCTGCAATGTGAATTGGTTTCACTTTTGGCGCATTCTGTTTTTCTTAAACGGTGAAATAATGTCACCGATTGCCCCATTTATAAATTGGTTTAGCGAATATCGGGGTTATGGGGTGGATAGATAACTTGTGATTTCACAAGTTATCTTGCAAAAAAATAAGCGTCTATGCACTCATTGGGAATAGAAAGGCAATCGCAAATTCGACTTATTTCTGTCTGTTTAAATTGTGTTTTGCTCTTCAACTTTCTGTTAAGACTGGTTTCGCTTATCTCCAACATATTGGCAAGCTCTGACTGCGTGATTTTCTTTTCACGCAGCCTACCGAGGAGCTTTGAATAGTCATAAACATAATTCACTTTTTCCACCTCCTGACAATTAAAACAATAATACCGATATTACAGGTAATCATTGTAATAAAGTACAAAATATCATACCATTTCATAGACTTTTCTCCTTTTCTAAATTTATATATTGACAATGAGAACAAAATATATTATCCTTTATATGAGGGGGATTTCTCCCCCTCGGCTTATTCAAGTAATTCTTTGAGCAATTCAAAAATTACTTTGATTAAGCTCAGGATTGCGGTCGCAAGGATTACTTTTTCGCTGGTGTCCTTGCGGCTTTTCTTTTGCTTGCTCATTGTGTTCACCTCCTTGGTATGGTTAGATTATATCACTTGTGATTTCACAAGTCAATAGTTTTTTGTAAAAAAATTTAATTTTTCACAAGTTTTTTTAAAAAATACTTGTGTTTTTTAAAATTTTATGTTATTGTATTCTCGGAGGTGATGATATGGCTGCATTTTTTAAAGACAGACTAAATGAAGCTTTGTTAATGCGGAATATGACTGCCGCTGAATTATCTCGTTTGTCTGGTATTGACGAAGGTACATTGAGCAACTACAAAAAAGGCAAATACGAGCCAAAACAAAGGAAGTTGGAAGCTATAGCTATTGCATTAAATGTCTCAATCGCTTGGCTTATGGGAGCAGATGTTCCCATGGAAAAAGAAATTAAATATTCATCCCCTACTGTTACCGACGATGTGATAACATTTCCCGTTATCGGCGAAATTGCCGCAGGATACAATCAAATTGCTATTGAAGATTGGTGCGGAGATACGGTCGAAGTACCAAAAAGTTATCTCAAAGGCAGATCAGAAGATGATTTTATGGTATTAAAGGTACACGGCGACTCTATGTATCCTTTATATCAGGACGGCGATATTGTTCTGATTTTAAAGCAATCAACTCTTAATTACAGCGGAGATATCGGCGCTGTAATTTATGAGGACGAATGTGCAACACTTAAAAAGATCGAATTTGTTCACGGCGAGGATTGGATGCGCCTTGTTCCGCTCAATCCGTTATATAAACCGGAAACTATCGAGGGTGAAGCACTTGAACATTGCCGTATAATCGGTATTCCGAGATTGTTAATAAGAGAAATAGATTGAAGGCATATATATGGATAAGAAAGTGAAAAAAAGATTTATTACAAAAGTGTCGGTAATAATTATAGGAATAATATCTGCAATTTTTTTACTTCTTTCTTTATTCTTTTTTATTGGCATATTGATGAAAGAATCTATTTTTATTCCACTTTTTATTTTGGGTATAGTTTCTTTTACGCTATGCCTACTTGCTACAATTAAGCTAAAAAGAGATTTGAAAAAATTTGATCAAATTGCTGAACTCTCAAATTCTAATGCTGTTCAAGAGCCTGTTACATCACCGACAATGAATAAATCGAAAGATGATAATTTTACTATAGAGTTAAATAATCGTCAGCTTACACAAATTGATAGAAAAGGAATGATGAAAATGGGAAAGTGCCAAAAATGTGGAAAATTCGGTTTCGGACTAAAATTAAATTCAGACGGAATATGCAGTCAATGTCAGATTACCGATCTTCAGGCGAAAGTAAACGAGCTTTCTTGTCCTGAATACCAAGACCTGACGTATATTCGCAGTCAAATTCAATCTGCAAATAATACACTTGCTTCTTTAAATTCAGAAATTCAGAATAAGCAAACAAACATTTCTACTTTACAGAGCACGATCGAAAATTTGCAAAAAGATATTATATCATTGACTGATATTTCCAATATGCAAGAATATGGAATATACGAGCCAAACTTTGAATTTTTAAAAGTTGATGAATATAAAGAACGTCTTGCCGCTATCAGGGATCAACAAAAAGCTATGATCCGAGATAAAAGTGCGGTCACAGGTGTAACCACATGGACTGTAAACAATAGCCTTTCGCAAGGCAAGAAAATGGTCTCAGACACTCAAAAACTCTTACTTAGAGCTTTTAACGGAGAATGTGACGAGCTTGTCGCCAAGGTCAAATATAATAATCTTGATGCAACCATAAAAAGAATTAACGCTTCTTGCGATGCAATAAGCAAGCTCGGCAAAATCATGGATATTTCTATCCGACCGTCATATAAGCAGTTAAAAATAGAAGAAGTCAAATTGGCCTATGAATATGCTCAGGCAAAACAAAAAGAAAAAGAAGATTTAAAAGCATATCGAGAGCAAATGCGTGAAGAAGCAAAACTCCAAAAAGAGATTGAGGAACAGAGAAAGAAGATCCTCAAAGAACAAACGCATTATGCCAACGCAATAGCCAAGATCAAAATGCAGTTAGCAGAACAGCCCGAAAATGCTGATTTGAAAGCTAAACTCGATGAATTGACTGCACAATATGATGAGACCGAAAAAGCAATGAAAGATATAGACTATAGAGAAGCTAATAAACGTGCCGGCTATGTTTATATTATTTCAAATATTGGCTCTTTCGGGGAGAATGTATTTAAGATAGGTATGACAAGGCGACTTGATCCTCAAGACCGAATTGATGAATTGGGAGACGCTTCGGTCCCGTTTAATTTTGATGTTCATGCAATGATTTTCACTGAAGATGCTCCAAAGCTTGAAGCCGCTTTACATAACGCTTTTGAAGATCGGAAGCTTAACCTCATAAATCATCGCAGAGAGTTTTTTAATGTTTCTCTTGATGAGATCAAAAAGGTTGTAAAAGAAAACTACGATAAAACCGTCGAATTTGTCGATATTCCCGATGCTGAACAATACCGAATGAGCAAAAGTATTAAGAATAAAACAATGTAACAAAAAAGCCGCCCGGTGCGGTGAAAGAGGTGTAAATGTGAATATTACTGCCGAATTAAATGTTGATAACAATAAAATAGGTGTATGCAGAATTAATAATACAAGTTATATTTCTTTAACTGACCTTGCAAAATATCAAAATTCAAGCGATCCATCTTTTACAGTAAAAAATTGGTTAAGACGAGTAACCACAATTGATTTTATTGGGCTTTGGGAAAAAATTAATAATCCTAACTTTAATTTGGTCGAATTCGACCAAATTAAAACTGAATATGGTAAGAACTCATTTGCTATGTCCCCCTCTCAGTGGATACGAAGGACAAATGCAATTGGTATTACATCAAAAGCCGGAAGATATAGCAAAGGTACATTTGCGCACCCTGACATTGCATTTGAATTCGCTTCTTGGCTTTCTCCGGAATTCAAGTTATATTTAATTACTGAATTTGAGAGACTAAAACAAAACGAAGCATATCAAAACAAAATTGATTGGAATGCCAACAGAATATTGTCAAAAGCTAATTATACCATTCATACAAATGCGATTAAAGAATTTATCGTACCAAATCTTACAGAGGATCAAAAGAAATATGTTTATGCAAACGAAGCTGATGTTCTTAATGTTGCACTATTCGGAATGACCGCAAAAGAATGGAGAGATAGAAACCCTGAACTCGCCAAACACGGAAACATGCGTGATTATGCCGATATTCTTCAGTTAGTTATTCTCAATAATCTTCAAAACACAAATGCAGAACTAATTGCAGAAGGACTTTCTCAACATGAACGTTTAATCAGATTAAATAACACCGCCAAAAAGCAATATCATATTCTTTCCAATAATAAAAACATTGTAGAATTAGAAAAACTTCAAAAGAGTTTAAAGGAATAAATAAAAAACCGTCCAGAGCGGCAACTCTGAACGGCAATACAACCAACTTCCGAACGACCAGAAGAAAGGTGTGGCTACATTATACTGCCTTTCTTGGTTTTTTGCAACCATTTTTTTGAAAGGACGGTTATTTTTATGCCCAGAAAGTCAAATTCAACAAGATCAGACGGCAGAATATCGGTGCAGGTTTATCTCGGCACAGTCGACGGCAGGAAAAAATATAAGAGCGTTTACGGCAAAACGCAAAAAGAAGCCGACCAAAAAGCCGACGAGATCAGACGAGCGTTGCAAAAAGGTCTTGACATAATGTCAACGTGTAATTTCTCCGATATTGCCCAAAAATGGCTTGACAGCAAGAAGAATTCTATATCACGATCGCAGGTAGTACAATATCAATCCTGCCTTAACCACCTCAACCAATACATAGGTGATAAGGATATACGCAAGCTGTCCCCCAACGACTTACAGGAGATAATTGACCGCCTTGCCCGGATGAATCCGAACACAGGGCAGCCGAGCAGTCACAGAACCCTTGTTGCAATCAAGTCAACCGCCTTGCAGGTTGCAAATTATGCGATCTCCGCCCGTTTGACGGACTTTAATTTTGCAATATCAGTTTCCTTGCCGAAAAACAATACTGTCCCCTGCCGTCGGGCATTGAACGAGACCGAGCGCAAAACAATATTACAAGTCGAACATCGGGGCAAACTCCCGGCAATGATTATGATGTATGCAGGGCTGAGACGTGGAGAGCTTCTTGCCCTGACGTGGAATGATATTGACCTCAACCGCAAGACTATAATAGTGAATAAGAGTGCCGAGGTTATCAACAACCAAATCAGAATTAAGGACGGCGCAAAGACAAAAAGCTCCGTCAGAGTTGTTAATATTCCCTCTGCCCTATCAGACTACCTGACCGAACAGCAAAAGAAAGCCAAAAGCTATATTGTATGCCCTGCTACCGACGGCTCGTATATGAGCCTGACTTCATGGCGCAGAATGTGGCAATCTTACATTCACGCATTGCAGGAAGTCAATCCGCATATGCCCGACTTCACGGGACACTGGCTCAGACACACATACGCTACAATTCTATACCAAGCCGGTGTTGATGTTCTGACTGCTAAGGAGCTGTTGGGACACTCTAAGATACAGACAACGCTTGATATTTATACTCACCTTGATTCACAATTCAAGAGCAA
>JBJEPQ010000007.1:0-55603 GCA_051881315.1 Acutalibacteraceae bacterium
GTCCCGTCCTGATTATACCGCAAAACAAAAAGAGCCGCTCTTGCGACTCTTCTTGCTTTGGTGCGAGAGACGGGACTTGAACCCGTACGGGATTACCACACGCCCCTCAAACGTGCGCGTCTGCCGATTCCGCCACTCTCGCATTCAGTTGTCGTTCCCTTACGGAACGTTCAGTATTATATCAGATAAGGCAGAGTTTGTCAACGCTTTTTTGACTTTTTTATAATTTTATTTTTTCTCAGTCAAATGGAAGGCGATTTAAAAAAATAAATCCTGTTGTAAGTCCGTATGACGGGACTGTGATTTGTTGACATTACAAAATATGCGGAATATAATATATCCAAACCGCCGATGAAACGGTATGAGGTGAATATGAAATAACGGAAAGGGTTTTGCGGAATGGATAATGATTTCGAAAGAAAAACATCAGAAAGATCGGTCGAAAACACGTCTGACCTTGCATCGCAGATGGTGGACGGAATAGTCGGCAGGGAAAGTGAAAACCCCACGGAAAAGGAAAAAGAGACACGGCACAGGCTTTACGGCAGAGCCATGGAATATCTGATGTTTGCCGATGACGAATGACCGCAAATCAAATATCAAAAAAAGAACCGTAACTGCAAACAGAAACGGTTCTTTTGATTTATGCGTAGAAATTATGCCTCTGTGTATGTGCGAGCCTTTTCAAATTCTTCGTCCATCTCTGCCGACGGTTTTGCCGTGCAGAGGGAGACAACTACAATGAATATGCAGGAGACAAGGAAAGCGGGGAGAAGCTCGTAAATTCCGAATACTCCGCCCAAGGGCTTGAGCAGGAGCTTCCAGATAAATACCATTGCTCCGCCCGAAAGCATACCGGCGATCGCACCGGCTCTGTTCGTGCGCTTCCAGAACAGGGAGAACAGAATGATCGGTCCGAAGGTTGCGCCGAAGCCCGACCATGCGAAAGAAACGATCTCGAAAATAACGCTCTTTTCGTTCCATGCAATGCCCATTCCGACAAGTGTGATAAGGATAAGCACAATTCTTGAAACGTGCATAACCTGCTTGTCAGACGCATTCTTCTTGACAATACCCTCAAAGATGTTCTTTGAAACAGCCGAAGCGGCGATAAGAAGATAGGAGTCGGACGAGCTGATGGTGGCGGCAAGAATACCTGCCATGATAACACCTGCGATAACAGGGTGGAAAAGAAGCTGTGAAAGATGTGCGAATACGTTTTCGGCTCCGCTCTGAGTTGCGAGAGCGGCGTCTGTCGGGAGAATCGCTCTGCCGATAACACCGATGAATACGGCGGCTGCAAGGGAGATCAAAACCCAAACCGTCGCAATGCGGCGTGATCTTTTAAGCTCCGAGGTCTTTCTGATAGCCATAAATCTCAGGAGAACCTGAGGAACGCCGAAGTAACCGAGTCCCCATGAAAGAGTTGAAATAATCGTGAGGAAACCGTACTTTGAAGCTTCGCCGAAGAGGGGAGCGCCGTTCGCAGCCTGCTGAACTCCGTCAGCGTCGGTGAGCGGAGAAGCGATGCTTGTAAGCGAGAAATATCCGGGAATGTTCCTTGCGTTTTCAATGACTGCATCAATTCCGCCTGCATGAAGCGTGCCGCATACAAGAACGCCGACAAGGGCGCAGATCATTACGACAGCCTGCATAAAGTCGGATGCGCTCTCGGCAAGGAAACCGCCGAGGATCGTGTAAATAAGAACGAAAGCCGCACCGACGAGCATCATCGAATGATAAGAATAGCCGAACAAGCCCGAAAACAGCTTGCCGCAGGTAACAAAACAGCTTGCCGCATAGATCGTGAAAAAGATCAGAATGAATACGGCGGCAATGCCGAGGATAACCTTTTTCTTTTCGTGAAAGCGGTTGCTGAGGAAATCGGGAACCGTGATCGAGTCGCCCGAAACGATCGAATATGCCCTGAGCCTTTTTGAAACGATAAGCCAGTTTACATATGTACCGATTGCCAGACCGATAGCCGTCCAAGCGGCGTCGGCAATTCCGCACCAGTAAGCAACGCCGGGTAAGCCCATGAGAAGCCAGCCGCTCATGTCGGAGGCTTCGGCACTCATTGCCGCAACCCAAGGTCCGAGGGAGCGTCCGCCCAAGAAATAGTTTTCAGAATTTGCCTGTGATTTTTTTGCGAAAAATAAGCCGATCGCAATAACGATGAGCATATATCCCGCCATAGCCAACAAAATTTGTAATTTGCCGTCCATTTAACCCTTCCTTTCAAAAAACCTTTTTGATTTTCTAATAATACCATATTAAAACCGTTTAAGCAACATTTTTTTAGATATTTCAAATATTTATTGATACGGTGTGCTGTTTTTTGTTAATTGCAGTTATAAAAATAAAGAAAAGGGGCTGTCGCAATAAGATGAAGAAGCCGTTTTCTTCCGATGCCCGGCGTATGTGTATACGTCAAATCGGAAAAAACGGCTAAAAAGAAACACCTGTTTGTTCAATTTACTCTAAATAAGAATTGTCAAGGCTTGTATCGGTTGAAAAAATCCGGTACAAGCCTTTAGGTTTTAATTATGTTTCTTTTGTTCTTCGCTTAGTGCGACAGCCCCTTGATACGTCAGCCGATATGTGCCATAGTCTTTTCCGCCATTTCGGAGATTTTGACCGTTCCGACATTGAAGATTGTCGTTTCAAGGCTGTCGTTGAGCGGTTTGCTCCAGCTTTCGGGAATACCTTGTGCCCCGTTCGCCATACCGAGTATTGAGCCGACGGTCGCACCGTTGCAGTCGGTGTCAAATGCCGTCTGAACAGCCATACATATCGACTTTCCGAAGTCTCCGCCGCCGTAAAGCAGTGAGGCGGCAACGATCATTGCATTTGAGATCGTGTGGCACCAGCCGTGACCTGTATGCTCGTCAAATCGGGCGTGGATATAATCAAAGGTATCCTGAACGGAAACTCCGCTTTTGAATTTATCAAGGATATCCGTAATATCCTTGTAAAGTCTTGATGTGCAGGGAATCTGAGCAAGTCCGCAAAGAATTATTTCCTCTGTATCGCTTGTGACAGCGGCAGAGGCGATCATTGCGGCAACAAACATTTCACCGTAAATTCCGTTTTTGACGTGAGAAATCGAAGCGTCTCTCCAAGCCATTTCTGCGGCAAGCTCAGGGTTGCCCGGGTTGATATATCCCCAGTAGTCGCCCCTGATCTGAGCGCCGATCCATTCCCTGTACGGATTTTGATACAATGCAGACTGAGGCGGAGTGAAGCCGTTGACAAAGTTGCGGAAAGCAACCCTCTCAGCCGTACAGTAGGCGTATTCGGGCTGATAGTCCGACCATGCGGTTATAACATCGAGCGGAGTGAAATCCTTACCGTATTTTTCACAGATTATCTGAGCGAGGACGGTGTAGTTCGTGTCGTCGTCAAACGGCATACAGACGGCCTCGTCGGCGTAAATTTTGTTTTCGTTATCAAAATCAAAATTGTATTTGTCGCACATTCCGTCCTTGATGTCGGAACGTAAAATGTATCTTGACATGGGATAATTGCCTGTTTCTTTAAGGAAGGGGATAAGCTCCTCGGAACGTACTCCCTCGACCGGCTTGCCGAGAAAACAGCCGCAGACTCTGCCGAGCCACGCACCGTAGATTTTATCCTTGAGCTTTGCCTTGTCAACCTCGCCGCAAAGGGGGTAGGGCTTTCTGAGAACACGGATGGCATCAAGCTCCGTCGGCTCATTGAAAGGATAATCTTCCTTTTGCTTTGCGTTGCTGACGATTTTGTAAATGACATCACCGAGGTCTTTCTTTATCTCGTCCTTGGGAAGCTTTGAAACAGTCTCAAAAAGATCTTTGTATTTTTCAATATCAAGTCCCTCATCAACCGACTGCTCATATTCGACGAGGATATCACTTGCATAGAATTTCCAGTCATGTATTTTTTCGTAATCAGGTTTAACGACCATAATATCACCTCAAAAAACATTATACAATATAATAGCTTTTTTTCAAGTGCATAAAAGTAAACGCCCGAAAAATGCGGAGGATTGCGAAATACAATTTTAAAAACTGTCGTTAGATACTGTGCATTGAAAAATCAAGTTTACAGACTTTGAGTGTAGATTACCGGGCAATGGTAAGGATGCCCTTATTCACTGCCGTAAAGGATGTGCAGTGCGATCTTCAAGGGGTAAAAGCAAACTGTACTCACATGTATGAGAACTGAGAATTTACTTTTATCTTTCGATATAAACGCCAAAACAAGTACAGTCTGCACCCGTTAAGGTATCCATAGCACCAACTCCTATTTCATAATATTTCCCGTTCATACCATAATCATTATCGACTTTTTTAAATTCACCGTCAGCAAAAAGATGTTGAGTAGCAAAACCCGTATTACCATTACCATCAAAGTTAAAATATAATGTTGACATTCCGGTTATATAAAACTCATCAAAGTTTTCAATTTCACTATAATCTTTAGCAGATTCTATAAATTCTTCGTTTTTCAAGAAATCACATAAATCTGAATACAATATTCCGTCTTCCGTAGAGTAATAACTATACTTTTTAGTGATTATGTAAGATAGATGTTCAGGCTGTTCGCTTTGAGAAAGTAAAGCGAGATTGATGTATTCGTGCATTGATTCATCATTCATTTTGATTTCTGCACGCTTGAAATTTCCATTCTCGTCAAGTCTGATATCAATATCTGTACAAACAGTGTTTTCTGAAAAATAGCTATTACGACTATCCAAATCAATAAGCAATTCAGTTACTGAAATTCTGTTTTTTGTGCGAAAGTCACCGACATATGTAACAGTATTTTGCTTATCAATTACGGTTTTAATAAGAAATGATATTGAGAAAACACAAATAATTACAGCAATAATCAAGAATAATTTTACTGTTTTACCTTTTTTTACTGCTGTTTCGGTTCTTTGAACAGCAACAACCAAATTATCTTCTGACTTTTTAGAGAAAGTTTCTTCGGAAATTTTTTCTCCTGTAAGTAATTCATTTACCGTTATACCTAATATGTTGGCAAGTGGAACTAAGAGAGATGAGTCAGGCATTCCTTTGCCGGTTTCCCAACGAGAAATAGCTTTATCGGTAACATTAAGTTTTTCAGCAAGCTGAGCTTGAGTCAATTCTTTTTCTTTTCTTAGAGTAGAAATAAATACACCTGTCTTATTTTCATTCATTGAAATCGCCTCCTATGACAATGATTATACAGCATATATTGTGATTTTGTCACCCTATGAATCATAGAATCGGCATTATACAACTCAAAAAAGTAAAAATAAACTACGAAAGAACGTGATACTAACAATTTATCATATTGAAGCCAAAGTCATAACCCGTGGCATTGGTCGCTCTGCCGTAGCCGCAAGTACATATATGAGCTGTAGTGAAATCACTAACGAGTATGACGGTGAAAAACACGATTACACCAAGAAAGAAGCACGTTTCCATAAAAATACACTTTGTGGGTGTAGGTGTTATGCAGTTTCCTAATGTTGAAATGTTAGAAAAAGCGAAAGAAGAAATGATATCTGATGCAAAAAGGCTTTGTAAAAATGAAAACACGGTGTAGACGTAATTGACTACACCGCTTCTTTCACTCATATTGTCTTTATCTACCCGTGGCTAAATTCGGGCGATAAATGTTGATTTTTACAGGCTGATTATTCTTGTGATGATATGTGAAAACTTGTAATAAATAAAAAGGAAGAATCTTCGGAAAAAGTAAAGAATATTCTTGAAAAATCCGAAATCGGATTTAATAACAATACTGTCACCCGTATCTTTTACAGGGATGAACATTGCCGCAGTCGGACGCTCCGGAGTGCTTCCGTTGGGGGAGTGAAGAGCCATTGTGAGCTGACCGTTCAGATCCTCGAAAAGCATTGCGTGACCGCCGTTATATTCGTAATAAATGCCTTTCTGATAAAGAGCGACAGGCTGATGATACCAGTTTCCGTCAACCTTGTTGTTGTCTGACCATGCAATGCCCACGGCATAGCCCTTGTCGCTGACATTTGACCAGAGCATAATAAGTCTGCCGTCCTTTGTCTTGTAGAGGAAAGGACCGTCTGTGACATGATCGTCCGTCCAGACATGGTTGTTTGCCGCAAAAAGCACCTTAGGAACACCGACGCGCTGAGAAAGATCCTCAGTCAGCTTTGAAGCCGCCATTTCACCGATACCGTCGTCGTTGTATGTCCATTCGTTGACATAGATAATCCACGGCTGACCGTCCTCGTCAACATAGAGCGTTCCGTCGATGCAGTCACGGTATTTCGGCGTAACGTGACCGTTTGAGATCAGCACGAACGGGCCGAGCGGATTGTCAGCCTTGAAAATGCCTGTTCCCCGGAACTCGGTGTCCTTAGATTTGTATGTAGCAAAGAGATAAAAGCTTCCTTTGTAGTAATGACATTCGGGCGCCCAATAGTCGCCGATACCGTCAAAATCGGGATCGCTGTCAGCCGAAAAGACCGTGTAAGGTCCCGACCAGTTTTCAAGATCTTCGCTGACATAACAGCCGTAGCCGTTGTGTGCCGCACCGGTGCCGTACATATAATATTTGCCGTCATATGTCAGGACAAAGGGATCACGGATATAGACGGAGGCGGTCGGCTTAGTTTCGCTCTGAGCGCAGGCAACTACCGACAAGCCCGAAACAAGTGTAACGACCGATAAAATCATTGACAAAAATTTTTTCATTGCGGTAACCCTCCTGAATTGAAAAGATCAGACTATCTCTGCACCGAAAGGCATTAACGACAGCTTAGCAAGCTTGAAAAACTGCTTGCCGAACGGGATTCCGATAATTGTGATACAAAGCAATAAACCGAGAACCGCATTCAGAAGCGCCATTTCTATTCCGCAGACGAGGATCCATACCACATTGGCGATAAAGCTTGCCGTGTGTCCTCCGTAACGGATTTCTTTTCCGAACGGGGCAAGGGACAGCGACGCAAATTTGAAGCACTGTCTGCCGATCGGAATACCGACGATCGTAACGCAAAAGAGCAGACCGTAAACGAACCAGCCGAGAGCCTCGGCAAGACCTCCGCAGATAATCCACAGAACATTACCTAAGAACTTCATTCTATCACCTGTTTTCAGATAAAAAAATAAGTCGGGAAAAACCCGACTTGGTGACCCGGACGAGAATTGAACTCGTGTTACCGCCGTGAAAGGGCGGTGTCTTAACCTCTTGACCACCGGGCCAAATGGTAGCGGCAGTGGGATTCGAACCTACGACCAATCGGGTATGAACCGAGTACTCTAGCCAACTGAGCTATGCCGCCACATTTGCATCGCTTTGTTCAAGCGACTTGCTAATTATAAAACATAGAATTGAAATTGTCAAGACCTTTTTTTAATTTTTCCTTATATTTCACCTGAAAAGAAAAAATAGACAAAATAATTCAGATTAACCGTAAAATTATAAACTTTATGTCAATATTTAAAAATAATATTGAATATATTCTTTAATGATGATATAATTATAAAACGGTGAAAAATTTGCCGAAAATAATCGTGGAGATGTGAAATATAAGCATGAAAAGGGATTTTATAGGGAAAGCGATATTCTTTGTTGCGTTCGTGACGATTCTTGTCGTTTCGGTGTACGGCTTCAGCGGACATCTGATGAGGGAAAGACATAACGCTCTTACGACAAAGCCGAGCGAGACAAGCGATGTAACAGAAGAAACGGGCGAGAAGAAAACCACGGAGAAAACTACCGAAGCGACGACCGAAGCAGAGAAGACGACAAACCGTTCCGATCTGCCCTCTCCGACGGATAAGCTTGTCTGCTTCACCTTTGACGACGGTCCGTATTCACCCGTTACAAACAAAATACTTGATACCTTTGAAAAATATAACGGCAAGGCAACATTTTTTGTTGTCGGAGACAGAGCCGATACATACGGATCCGTTATAAAAAGAGCGAGCGATATGGGCTGTGAGATAGGCTCACATTCCTATTCGCATAAAAACCTGACGAGGCTCTCCGTGGATCAGATGCAAAAGGAAATCAGAAAGTCCTGCGACGCAATATCCAAATATTCCGGCAAAAAAGTCAAGATCATCAGACCTCCCGAGGGAGCGACAAACGAGACGGTCAAGGCGAATATCGGTATGCCGATGGTAATGTGGAGCGTCGATTCCCGTGACTGGGATTACAGAAACGCCGAAAAAGACTTCAAGAGCGTTATGAACAATGTTTACGACGGAAGCATTGTTCTCATGCACGACCTTTATCCTGCAACTGCGGACGCAGTGGCAAGGCTTGTTCCTGCGCTTGCGGATCAAGGCTATAAATTCGTCACTTTTTCCGAGCTTATGGAGCTCAGAGGTGTTGACGTTCAGCCCGGTGAAAAATATTTCAGCGCAGCTCCGCAGACTCCTGCAGAGGACGCTGAAACCGAATAATTAACAGGTAATAATTTAAAACGGAGGATATATAATGAACTTTTTTGATGAACTTTCCGCTTATGACAAGGAGGTTTTTTCGGCTTGTGACAACGAGCTGAACCGCCAGAGACGCAACATCGAGCTTATAGCGTCCGAAAACATTGTTTCCAAGGCGGTCTTGCTTGCCGCAGGCGGAGTGCTCACTAACAAATATGCAGAGGGCTACCCGTCAAAGAGATACTACGGCGGATGTCAGTGCGTTGATGTTGTTGAGGAGATCGCACGCAACAGAGCCAAGGAGCTTTTCGGAGCGGAACACGTCAACGTTCAGCCGCACAGCGGTGCAAACGCCAATCTTGCCGTTTTCTTTGCTCTGCTCAATCCCGGCGATACCGTAATGGGAATGAATCTTCAGCAGGGCGGTCATCTTTCCCACGGCTCACCAGTTAATATTTCGGGAAAGTATTTCAATGTTGTTCCCTACGGCGTTGACGATGAAACCGCAAGAATAGATTATGACGAGATGGAGAGAATTGCTCTCGAATGTAAGCCGAAGCTTATTGTTGTCGGCGCAAGCGCATATTCAAGGGTAATTGATTTTGCACGCTGCCGTGAGATTGCGGACAAGGTCGGAGCTTATCTTATGGTCGATATGGCTCATATCGCAGGTCTTATTGCCGCAGGCGTTCATCCGTCACCTGTACCGTATGCGGATATCGTCACGACTACAACTCATAAAACGCTCAGAGGTCCCAGGGGCGGAATGATCCTTTGCAAAGAGGAGTTTGCAAAGCAGATCGACAAGGCTGTTTTCCCCGGAACTCAGGGCGGTCCGCTTATGCACATTATCGCCGCCAAGGCGGTTGCTCTCGGCGAGGCTCTGACCGATGAGTTCAAGGAGTATCAGAAGCAGGTCGTTAAGAATGCCGCCGTGCTTGCCGATGAGCTTACCAAAAGGGGAGTCGATATCGTTTCGGGCGGTACGGACAACCACCTTATGCTCCTCGATCTTCGCAGTAAGGGTATCACAGGCAAGGAGCTTGAGCACAGACTTGACGAGGTTCGCATCACAGCCAACAAGAACACCATTCCGAACGATCCTCAGAGCCCGTTTGTCACAAGCGGCTTGAGAATCGGTACGCCTGCCGTAACGACAAGAGGCTTCAAGGAGCCTGAAATGAAGCTTATCGCAGGCTGGATAAGCGATATTATCAATGATTTTGAGGGCAACAAGGACAGAGTGCTGAACGAGGTTCAGACGCTTTGCGAAAAGTTCCCGCTTTACAGCGAATAAAGAATCACAAAGTCACTTTTATTCCGATTTCAAACCGTTATATTCCACAGCCGCCTGTGAAAGGGCGGCTTTTTTATTTTCAAGACGTTCGCAAATTACTTCATCAAGGAGAAACTGCAAGGTGTCCTTAATCTTAACCCTGTCAATTCCGAGAGCCATTATATCGTTTCCGTTGATGTCAAGCTCCGTTGTTTTAAGACAGGTGTGCGCTTCTCTCATCGCTTTTATTTGCTTTTGAGCTGTGACGGCGGCGTTGACTTCTTTGTCGAAAATTATCGGATTTTTTCCGTGTGCGTCGGCAATTATCAGCTTCAGCGTGTCGTCAACATTGTCAATTCCGAAAAGGGAACAGAGCTTTGCAAGGTGAAAACGGTTGCCGTCGGGACGCTCATCGTGAAGAAAGATGATTGTAGTGATATGTGCAATCTCTGCATTGGAAAAACGCAGGCGGCGAAGGATTTTCTCGGCTGTTTGTGCGCCCTTTTGCGGATGCCCCTTGAAATGGCCCTGACCGTTGGCGTCAAGAGTGAACATTGACGGCTTTTCAACATCGTGGAGCAAGGCGGCCACTCTGAAATCGGCGGTCGGTTCAATGCTTGACGTGACCTTGACGGTGTGCGTCCACACATCGTAGATGTGATAGGGTGTGTGCTGTAAAAAGCCGTCCGTCGGGCATAGCTCGGGAATGATCTGAAAAATCACTTCCTTATATTTCGTAAGCACGGCTTCAACATTTTTGCCGCACAGCAGTTTTAAAAGCTCAACACGGATGCGTTCCTTTGAAATATTATCGAACAGGGTGCGGTTTCTTATCACGCTTTCCGCCGTGTCACGGTCAATATCAAATCCGAGAACAGAGGAAAATCTGACGGCTCTGAGTATTCTCAAAGCGTCCTCGGTAAAACGGGTGTCCGCATCACCGACACAGCGTATCAGCTTTTTTTCAATGTCCGCCTGTCCGCCGAAAGGATCAACGATTCCGCTGTGAGGATTGTAGGCGATGGCATTGACGGTAAAATCACGGCGGCTGAGATCGTCCTCTATCTTTCGGGTAAAGGTGACTTTTTCGGGATGGCGGCTGTCCGAATACTTGCCGTCAACACGCATTGTCGTTATTTCAACGGGGTGCGAGGAGATCAGTACGGTCACCGTGCCGTGCTTTATTCCCGTGGGTATTGTTCTGAAGCCGGCAAAGGCTTTTTGAATTTCATCGGGTGTTGCGGAGGTGGTCATGTCCCAGTCGTTCGGCTCTCTGCCCATTATCGAGTCACGGATGCAGCCTCCGATAGCATAGGCGGAGTGACCGTGTTTTTCAAGTCTGTTAACGGCTTTTATAATATAATCGGGACATTTGATATTCATTGCTTTCACCTCTTTACAATTCTATCATTTTACGATATAATTTTCAATATTCAATTTGGGAGTGATTAAATGAATATTCAGATATACGGAAAGACAAAGTGCTTCGACACCAAAAAAGCCGAACGCTATTTCAAGGAGCGCAGGATCAAGTACCAGTATATTGACCTTGAAAAATACGGTATGAGCGCAGGGGAATACAGGAATATCAAGTCGGCGATCGGCTCGGTTGATGACCTGATCGACGAAAAATCAAAGGCTTATGAAAAATGTTTTATAAAGTATCTTGCATCAAAAGAGGCGGTTGAGGAAAAGCTCCTTGAAAATCAGACGCTTTTTAAAACTCCGATTGTCAGAAACGGCAAAAAAGCAACCGTAGGCTATAAGCCGGAGGTCTGGAAGGACTGGGAATAATTTTTTGCAAAAAATATTGAAATAAATACACCGATGTGTTATTATACATAAAGAAAAAAAGAAAAGGGGATTTTTCAATGAAAAATACAATCATTGCTTCAATAGTTGCAGTTCTCTGCACAGCCGCAATCTGCGTTACATATGCCGTCAAGTCGCCGGCAGGACAGAAGACATCTGCCGTTACCTCAGACACAACTTACATGACGGAGTCCGAGGCAGCCGAGTATATCGGCGTTACCGACGAGGTAATGAAGATGATGCGTGAGAATCTCAAAAGCTTTGAAGGCGCATACGTTTCTTATTATTACACGGATGCCGACGGTAAAGAGGTAAACGATATTGTTTACAAAAAGGACGCTCTTGACAAGGCTGTTGAGAAGATTATGTCGGAGCAGGGCGCTCTTAACTTTAAGTATCTTCAGGAAGTTCAGAAGAACGAGAAGAAATAATTTTCCTATACAAATTTTAAAGGGGCGGTCGCAGCTGCGATAACCCCTTTGTTTTTTTGAGGTAGAGTATGATTATTCGTGACGAAAACGGAAAACCCATTGCCGCCGAAAAGATGAGCGACGTTACCGAAGCCCTTGACGTTATCGAAAAGAAGCTCGGTTCTGATGTTGCGGCGATGAGCGACGGGGAAAAGAAAACACTTGTTACAGAGCTTTCGGATATGAAGGATATAATATCGCTTGTAACGCCTGAGCTTCAAAAGAACTCCAATCCGCTTGAGCTGATGAAATTTATGAAGCAGGTGCTCAAGCTCAAGACCGCGGCAGAAAAATTTACAGAAAAGAACAGTGACTTATGATTGAAATTCTGTTTGAAAACCGGGATTTTGCCGTCTGTGTAAAGCCTGCCGGAGTTGCTTCGCAGTGCGACGGTGCGGACGATTTGGTAAAGCTTTTGACAGAACAGCTCAACACGGCTGTGTATCCGATCCATCGACTTGACACGGCGGTCGGCGGAGTTATGGTTTTTGCGAAAAATAAAATGTCGGCGGCGTCTCTTTCAAAGGAGATCTCTGAAAGAAGATTTGTCAAAACATATCTTGCCGTTGCAGAGGGAACACCTGCGGAGCAAGAGGGACGCTTTGAGGATCTTCTCTTTAAGGATTCACGCAAGAACAAGAGCTACGTTGTCAAACGTGAGAGAAAGGGAGTCCGCAAGGTAAGCCTTGACTACAATGTTCTTGCCGAAGCCGACGGAAAATCGCTTGTTAAAGTCAGACTGAATACAGGCAGAAGTCACCAGATCAGAGTGCAGTTTGCTTCAAGGAAAATGCCGCTTGCGGGCGACGGTAAGTACGGCAGTAAGGACAACCGGTGCACGGTTGCTCTTTGGTCGGCAGAAATTGAATTTAACTTCAATAAAGAAAAATATAACTTTGAAAGCAAGCCTGATTTTTCCGTTTATCCGTGGAATTTGTTCGATTTTTAGTTTTTGATCTGTTTAAATAGTATTTTTTGTATTGCAATAGTACGTTAAGCGTGTTATAATCCTTAATGCATTTACGCAATGCATTTCAGAAAAGGGAAGTGATGTTTTGAGTAAGGAATTCGGCAAATACGTCAGAGGAGGTCCTCCGGCGACTGAAAAGTTCGATATGAACGCGCCGATGATAAAGCAGAAAAAGTATGCGTTGCCTTTTGTTTGGGCATTCTCGTATTTCAGAAAAGCGATCCATTTCGGAAAGCTCAACAAGGTAAGAATGGAAGGAGTTAAACCGCCTTACATTTTGCTGTGCAACCACAACGCATTTTTTGATTTTTATATTATGAGTGCGGCGATAAGTCCGCACAGGGGAATTTTTCCTGCCGCTGTCGATGACTATATAGGCAGAGAATGGGGCTTGAGAAGACTCGGAGCTATCCCGAAAAGAAAATATACCGCCGATATCAGCCTTTTAAGACAGTGCCGCAAGGCTCTCAAGGAAGATCAGATCTTCGGTATCTATGCCGAGGCAAGATATTCCCTCTGCGGTGTGACCGAGGTTATTCCCGATGCGGTCGGTCAGCTTGTAAAGCACCAGGGCGTGCCGGTTGTAACGTTAACCTGTAGGGGACATCATATCTATGATCCGTTCTGGGGCAATCACAGAAAGCGTTGGGTGCATCCCGTTCAGGCTGATATGACGCTTGCCTACACCCCCGAGGAGTTGAAAGAAGCTACTCCCGACGAGATCGGAAAGAAGATCAAGGATCTTCTTTATAACGACGATTTCAGATGGCAGAGTGAAAATCATGTCAAGGTAAGCTACAAGAAGCGTGCCGAGGGACTTCACAAGGTTCTTTATCAGTGTCCGCACTGTATGACGGAATACAAGATGAATTCCAAGAACGACAAGGTGTTCTGCGAAAAATGCGGAAAGTCGTGGACTCTCAACTATTACGGCGAGCTTGAGGCGGACGACGGAAACACCGAGTTCAAATTCGCTACCGACTGGTACAAGTGGGAGCGTGAGCAGGTCAGGAAAGAGGTTCTTGACGGAACATATCGCTTTGAATGTCAGGTTGACGTCAATGATCTTCCTAATTCAAAGGGCTTTGTCCATATGGGCAGAGGTACGCTCGTTCACGATATGAGCGGCTTCCATCTCAAGGGCGTAAGAGATTACGACGGGGTACCGTTCGAGATGAACATAGACGCCGCAGGACAGTATGCCGTCCATGTTGAGTACAGCTACAGATTCGGTAAGCACCGTGACTGTATCGATCTTAACACAATGGAAGACACATGGTATGTCTTCCCTGAAAACTGCGATTTTTCGGTTACAAAGGTTTCCCTTGCAACCGAGGAAATATTTAATGAAATATGGCGTAAGCGCAATGAGGAGCGCAAAGCCGCCAAAGTTGAGGAGTAATAGTAATGGATATCAGAAACGACCTTTTACAGATGCTGAACGAGTATACCGACGGCAGAATTACCACCGTTGAACCGGACGACGTTCTCACCTCGGATCTCGGACTTAATTCCTTTGAGCTTTTCGATCTCATTTGTATGATCGAGGAGAAGTATGACATCACGATCCCCGACAGAGTTCTTCCGACTCTTATCACGGTCAAGGATGTTGTTTACTATCTCGAAGAGAACGTTTAAGCAAGACAAAAATGGGGCTGTCGCACTAAGCAAACAACAAAATAAACAAAACAAAAAAGTAAGGCTTGTATCGATTTTTTAAACCGATACAAGCCTTGCTTATTATTTAATAAAAATAAAAACAATGTTTCTTTTGTTCTTCGCTTATTGCGACAACCCCAAAAAGAGATGCTTGTTATTCGGGAAGCATCTTACAGCGAAGAATTTCTTCCCTGAGAATTTCAAGAGATTTTTCTTTTGAGTAGCAATAGTCGGAGGCAATGAAGGTGCCTATGAACTTTAAAAATTCGCGTGTGGTTATGGAATCGTCAATGAACATATTCATATTTCCGCAGTAATGAAGCATACAGTTTTCGGTCTGGAAATAAACCTGCATACAGGCGGAATTTTTCTCACCCTCAATGATCTCAATGCCGAAGCCCTGACAAAAGCGGCATTTGTTGCTGTCGATGAAATAAATCTGGCAGTTGTCATTGAGAAATTCCTCATACATTTTTTCAAGAACTATTATGCGGTTTTCCTTTGCCAAAGGATAGGAAAATTCTCTCGGCATGGACTCGACTGTTCCGTTATCGACAAAGTCGGATAAGGATTCACGGGTGGAAAGCTGACATTGATTTTTGCGGATTGAGGCATAGGTTTTCTGGTAATATTGATAGGTAGTGTCCCTGAGAAAATCTCGGTTGGGAACATCGGGCTTTGCAATCTGATCCCACATATCGAGCGTCAGGAAGTGTGTAACGGCACAGCCTATCGGACACAGAAAAGTTCCTTTTGTGATGTTTATTGTGTCAAATATATTGGCGTTTTGTTCCTTGAGAGAAAGTATATTGTCGAATTTTTCGATATAAGGCTTGGTGTCTGCAAATTTCTCCAAGAATATGTCGGTATACTGCTTGATGACGGATTTATTCTGTGTGATAAAACCTTTATTCGCATAGGGATCCATCAGCAGCAGAGAGTCGTTGGTGATAAGAAAATGCGGAAAAATAAAATTGATGTGATATTCATTTCCCGATGACATGGTGTAGTTGCAGGAATATCCGAGCGTCATAAGGTCAAACACATCGGAAAGAGTTGGAAGCTTTGCGTTTTTGTTGAACAGGTTGTCGATTATGTATTTGAAGTCAAGCGGACGGTCGGGAAAAGAGCGCATAAGCTCGACCATAATCGAAGTCGGAAAATTGGAATAAACCCTACCGCTTTCCTTTTGAGCTTCCAATGAAATGATATGATGTGCGGAGGTAATGATCTCACTTTTTGAGTGAAGCTCCATAATTCCGTTTTCTATCCGAATATCTATTTTCAGGTTGTAGCTGTCGGAGAAATCGTGTTCTTTTTCAAATTCCGAAAATTTCTTGAGAATTTTTATATAATTATTGAATTTCTCAAGGCCGAAATTTTCTTTAATATATTTTTGGACAAGAAGATTTCTGTCTGCTGACGATATGGTAAGGGCATTGATCAGTTTTTTGAAAGAATAAAAGGGGATAGGACGGGAGCCCTTTAACCCTTTTGAAAGAACTGTACGGTCAATTCCGCTCTCCGCAGAAACACGGTTTATCGAAAGTCGGTTTTCTTTTAAAATTGCAGACAGGGTATTTGCGAAATCAGACATATTATCTTCTCTCCTTTAACAATTCTATTTATTATATCACTATGTTCCATTATTTGTCAATTAAAAATAGTTAAAAAATGTACTATTTTTAATCTGATGATATTAATATTCACGAATAGAAACATTTCAGCTTTCAGTTTCTTCCTGAAAAAGCAACTCATGCACTTTTATTTTTTATAAAGCTGTGGTATAATATAAAAGTTACAAATCTTTTTTAGGGAGGTCTTGAAATGGATCATTTTGAACTGGTTGCTCCGTTTGAACCGATGGGCGATCAGCCGCAGGCGATCGAGGAGCTTGCGAGCGGATTGGAAAAAGGTTATATGGAACAGACCTTGCTCGGCGCTACGGGATCGGGCAAAACGTTCACAATGGCAAAGGTCATTGAAAAGGTGAACAGACCTACTCTCGTCCTCGCTCACAACAAGACCTTGGCGGCTCAGCTCTGCTCCGAATTCAAGGAATTTTTCCCTAAAAACGCCGTTGAGTATTTTGTCTCCTACTATGACTACTATCAGCCGGAGGCATATATCCCGACGACCGACACATATATCGAAAAGGATTCTGCGATCAACGACGAGATAGACAAGCTCAGACACTCCGCAACCTCGGCGCTTTCCGAGCGCAGAGATGTGATAATCGTTGCCAGCGTTTCCTGTATCTATTCCCTCGGCGATCCTATAGATTACAGAAGTATGGTCATCTCCCTGAGAACGGGAATGGAAAAGAACCGTGACGATCTGATAAAAAAACTCATTGAAATACAGTATGAAAGAAACGACATCAGCTTTACCAGAAACAAGTTCAGGGTTAAGGGCGATGTGGTGGAGATATTCCCCGTTTATTCAAACGAGAATGCGATAAGAGTTGAATTTTTCGGAGATGAAATAGACAGGATAAGCGAGATAAACGCCTTGACGGGACAGGTGAAAAACGTTGTTTCTCACGTTGCGATTTATCCTGCGTCACACTATGTCGTATCATCCGAAAAGATGGAAAAGGCGATAACGCAGATTTATTCCGAAATGGAGCGTCAGGTCGCAAAATTTCAGTCCGAGGGCAAGCTTCTTGAGGCTCAGCGAATAAAGCAGAGGACGGAATATGACATTGAAATGCTCCGTGAAACAGGCTTTTGCAAGGGTATTGAGAACTATTCGGCTATTATGTCGGGCAGAAAACCGGGTGAGCCGCCGTTCACTCTTTTGGATTATTTTCCCGATGATTTTATTCTGTTTGTCGATGAGTCCCACGTCACTCTGCCGCAGGTCAGGGGAATGTACGGCGGCGACCGCTCAAGAAAGGACAGCCTTATCAATTTCGGCTTCCGTCTGCCGTCCGCTTACGACAACAGACCGCTGACCTTTGACGAGTTTTGCTCAAAGATCGGTCAGAAAATATTTGTCAGCGCAACTCCCGGTGAGTTTGAACGTCAGAGGAGCGCACAGATCGCCGAACAGGTTATTCGTCCGACAGGCTTGCTCGATCCCGAAATATCGGTCAGACCGACCGACGGTCAGATCGACGATCTCATCTCCGAGATCAATCTGAGGATCGAAAAAGAGGAGCGTGTGCTTGTCACAACTCTTACCAAGAAAATGGCGGAGGATCTCACCGACTATATCGAAAATCTCGGCATCAAGGTGCGCTATATGCACTACGATGTTGACACGATAGAGCGTATGAAAATTATCCGTGACCTGAGATTGGGCGAATTTGACGTGCTTGTCGGAATTAACCTTCTGAGAGAGGGACTTGACATTCCCGAGGTGTCGCTCGTTGCGATACTCGACGCCGATAAGGAGGGCTTCCTCAGAAGCGAAACCTCGCTCATTCAGACGATAGGACGAGCCGCAAGAAATGCCAACGGCAAGGTTATTATGTACGGCGACACGGTGACTAACTCAATGGAAAGAGCGATCCGAGAAACTCTGCGCCGCCGTGAAAAGCAGGAGAAATACAACAAAGAACATTCAATCGTTCCGAAAACGGTTAAGAAAGACGTCAGGGAAATCCTTGAAATATCTTCGCCGAAGAACGAAAAATCACATAAACGAATGAGCAGAGCGGAGAAAGAACAGCTCATTAAACAGCTCACCGCCGAGATGAAAGCGGCGGCAAAGATACTTGAATTTGAACACGCCGCATATTTGCGTGACAGGATAAACAAGCTCAGAGAGGAAAAATAATGCGTCAGAATAATCTAATTGTTAAGGGTGCCTGTGAGCACAATCTGAAAAATGTAGATGTTGTGATACCGAGGGACAAGCTCGTTGTTTTCACGGGACTTTCAGGCTCGGGCAAGTCGTCGATTGCCTTTGACACAATCTATGCCGAGGGACAAAGGCGGTATGTCGAGTCGCTCTCGTCCTATGCCAGACAGTTCCTCGGACAGATGGAAAAACCAAAGGTGGATTATATCGAGGGACTTTCTCCCGCAATTTCGATAGATCAGAAAACAACATCAAAAAATCCCCGATCAACGGTCGGCACGGTTACGGAGATATACGACTATCTTCGTCTGCTCTATGCCCGAATCGGCATACCGCATTGCCCTGTTTGCGGCAGAGAAATCTCCAGACAGAGCGTTGATACGATAGTTGACAGCATTATGGAGCTTGAAACAGGCACGAAGATACAGGTGCTTTCGCCCATTGTCAGCGGAAGAAAGGGCGAGTATGTCAAGGAGCTTGACAGCGTGCGTAAAAGCGGTTTCGTCAGGGTGAGGATTGACGGAATTACCTACGATCTTTCCGAACAGATCAAGCTTGAAAAGAACAAGAAGCATAATATCGAGGTCATTGTTGACCGACTTGTCATCAAGGACGAGATAAGAGGACGGCTTTCCGATTCTGTTGAAACGGCGGCCAACCTTTCCAAGGGACTGATTATAATTGACGTTATCGGCGGCGAGGAGCTTATGTTTTCGCAGAACTATGCCTGCCCCGAGCACGGTGTCAGCGTGGAAGAACTGAATCCGAGAATGTTCAGCTTCAACAATCCGTTCGGTGCCTGTCAGAAGTGCAGCGGTCTCGGCACATTTATGAAGGTCAGCGAAAAGTTAGTCGTTCCCGATCCGAGCCTTTCTATCCGTCAGGGTGCGATCAAGGCTTCGGGCTGGTCTGCTGCCGAGGGCGGCACGATTGCCTTGATGTATTATGAGGCTCTTGCCAAGGAATACGGTTTTTCGCTCGATGTTCCGTACAGGGATCTGCCGAAAGAGGTGAAAAAGGTCATAATGTACGGCACGGACGGAAAGAAGATAAAAATGGAACGCAAAAGCGTTTACGGCGAGGGAACTTATCTCAAGGATTTTGAGGGTATTATCAACAATGTTGAACGCCGCTACGCCGAGACGACGAGCGAATATTCCCGTGCCGAAATTGAACAGCTTATGACTGCCGAGGCCTGCCCCGAATGTAAGGGCGCAAGGCTGAAAAAAGAGAGCCTTTTTGTGACCGTCGGCGGAATAAATATACATGAATTTTGCAGTAAGTCGATCAAGGACGCTCTTTTGTTTATTGATGAGCTGAAGCTGTCCGAAAGAGATATGATGATCGCCGACGCTATAATCAAGGAGATAAAAAGCAGGATGAAATTTCTTGCGAGCGTTGGACTTGATTACCTCACGCTGACGAGAAATTCGGGTACGCTTTCGGGAGGAGAGAGCCAGCGTATCCGCCTTGCAACTCAGATCGGATCGTCGCTGATGGGCGTTTTATACATCCTTGACGAGCCGAGCATCGGACTTCATCAAAAGGACAATGCAAAGCTTCTCAACACTCTCAGGGAGCTTCGTGATCTCGGAAATACGCTGATCGTCGTTGAGCACGATGAGGAAACAATGATGTCGGCGGATTACATTGTCGATGTCGGACCGGGAGCGGGAATACACGGAGGCGAGGTCGTTTGCTGCGGTTCTCCGCAGGATATAATGAACTGCGAAAAGTCGATAACAGGTCAGTATCTCAGCGGCAAAAAGAAAATTCCCGTGCCTGCCGAAAGGAGAAAGGGCAACGGTAAATTCCTTGAAGTCAGGGGAGCGGCGGAGAACAATCTCAACGGCATAAATGTTAAAATTCCGCTCGGCGAGTTTGTCTGCGTGACAGGCGTTTCGGGCTCGGGCAAGTCGTCGCTCGTCAACGAGATTATATATAAACGCCTTGCCGAGGAGCTTAACGGTGCAAAACGTTTCCCCGGAAAGCACGATGAAATGCTCGGAATTGATAATCTTGATAAGGTTATCGACATTGACCAGTCGCCGATAGGCAGAACACCCCGTTCCAATCCTGCGACCTACACGGGCGTATTCAACGATATCCGGGAACTTTTCGCAATGACCTCGGACGCAAAGAGCAGGGGATACACGGCGAGCAGATTTTCCTTTAATGTCAAGGGCGGCCGCTGTGAGAGCTGTCAGGGCGACGGAATAATGAAGATCGAAATGCACTTCCTGCCTGATATTTTTGTGCCGTGCGAGGTTTGCGGCGGTGCGAGATATAACAGGGAAACCCTTGAGGTCAAGTATAAGGGCAAGAGCATATACGATGTGCTTGAAATGACGGTGGAGGAGGCGGTCAACTTCTTCTCAGCCGTGCCGAAAATTCATAAAAAGCTTTCAACTCTCTTTGATGTCGGCCTCGGATATGTCAAGCTCGGTCAGGCGGCAACGACGCTTTCGGGCGGCGAGGCGCAGCGAGTTAAGCTTGCCACGGAGCTTGCCAAGCCTGCGACGGGCAGGACGATATATATTCTTGACGAGCCGACCACGGGACTGCACACCGCCGATGTTCACAGGCTGATTGAGGTTCTGCAAAAGCTTGTCGATAAGGGCAACACCGTGCTTGTGATCGAGCACAATCTCGATGTTATCAAGACGGCGGATCACGTTATTGATCTCGGTCCCGACGGAGGCGACAAGGGCGGCAATATCGTCGCTGAGGGAACTCCCGAACAGGTCGCAAAGGTCAAAGGCTCATATACTGGAGAATATCTTAAAAAGGTGCTGTAATAAAAAACGGAAACCGGAGAATATCCGATTTCCGTTTTATTATTTTGCAAGTTATCTCTTTGAAAGAACTTCGCTTTCGTATTTCTTGACCTCGTCAAGCCATGTTCTGTCGGGAATTACGCCCTGACGGGAGCAGTATTCCTCCCAGACGTCGGCAAACGGCATGGTTTTCAGCTCCTCCTGAGCGGCAAGAAGCTCGGTGAAGCGGCTTGAATCCTGAAGCTCGGCAAACGCCTTGTGCGGAGTGAGCAGAGCGCAGAGCAGAGCCTTCTGAACATTTCTCAGACCGATTACCCATGAGGCGATGCGGTTGATCGAAGCGTCGAAATAGTCCGTTGCGATGAACACTCTGTCGATTGCGTCATGTGCGACGATCTCCTTTGCGATTTCCTTTGTCTCGTCATCAAAGAGAACGGAATGGTCGCTGTCCCAGCGGACGGGACGTGTGACATGAAGCGCAATCTTCTCGTTGAAAAGGAGAAGTGAAGAAATTTTGTCGGAAACAACCTCGGTCGGATGATAGTGACCGTTATCCATGAGGGGAGTGATTCCCTTGCTGTTTACATATGAAAGAGCGAATTCCGCAGAGCCGACTGTGTAGGATTCAAGTCCGATGCCGAAAACCTTGGACTCAAGGGTGATGTAGACCTTGCTCTTGTCGTAGGGAACGGAAAGGATTTCATCAAGCGATTTCTTGAATCTTGCACGGGGCGAAAGCCTGTCGGCAGGAATATCCTTGTAGCCGTCGGGAATCCAGATGTTGAGAACGCAGGGAACGCCCGTTTCATTGGCAAAGTATTCGGCGATCTTCAGGCAAGCTTTGCCGTGGTTTACCCAGAACGTGCGTACCTCCTCGTCGGGCGAGGAAAGGGTGAGGTTATCCTTAACCATCGGATGAGAGAAGAATGTCGGGTTGAAGTCGATGCCGATATCTCTGTCCTTTGCATACTTTACCCATTTTGCGAAGTGCTTAGGCTCAAGCTTGTCCCTGTCGGCAAATTCACCGTCTTCAAAGATCGCATAGCTTGCGTGAAGATTGAGCTTCTTTTTGCCCGGAATGAGGGAGAAAGCCTTGTCGATATCCGCCATAAGCTCGTCGGGTGTGGTTGCCTTGCCCGGATAGTTGCCCGTTGCCTGTATTCCGCCGGACAGAGCCTGCTTTGAGTCGAAGCCCGTAACGTCGTCGCCCTGCCAGCAGTGGACGGAAACAGGAACGCCTGCGAGCGTTTCAATTACCTTTTCGGTGTCGATGCCGATCTCGGCATATTTTGCTTTTGCGTATTCGTAGCGTGTCATATGATTACCTCCGTTTAGTTATTTGTATTTACTTCGGTTAATTTTGCAAGTTCATCGGGAACGGTCGCCTTGCCGATCCACATATTTTCCCACTTCTGACCTGCGATTTCCTCACAGATCTTTTTCTCCTCGTCCGTCAGTTCAACGCTTCCGTTCTCTTTTTTGTCGGCGATAGCTTTCTTGATAAGCTCGTGATCGCTCTTGGTCATCTTGTAGCGATAGATGCCGATAATTGAAAACGTGGCGAAGATGATCGGTAGGATCGAGTAGGTGAATTTTATGCCGAACATACCCATTGAGGTCTGAACGGCTCCGTCACCGACCTGAAAGCCGAAAGCGGCAAGAATGTAGCCTGTGAACGCCGCCATAAGGCCGTTGATCGTTTTCTTGATAAGCGACGAGAAGGTTGAAATAACTCCCTCACGGCGGCGGCCTGTGATAAGCTCGTCAACGTCGGTAACGTCGGGCTGGGTGTTCGTGCCTACAAAGCCGACGCCCGAAAATCCGAAGCAGTAAAGCGCAGAAGCGACATACAGCACCCAGGTCGGAGTGCTCTCATTGACGAAAAGCGAGATCGCAAGTCCGACTATCATTATCGGTCCGAGCAGCTTTCCGCAAAGCTGTTTGCCGAATTTCATCGTCAGCGCATAATTGATCGGGAAGCCCGAAGCCTCTGCTACGCCTGCGATGGTGTTGAGAATATTGTATCTGTTCCAGCGTTTTGCGGCGTGCTTGATGAAATACTGATTGGAGTTGTTGTAAAAGCCCTTAGAAATTGAATAGCAGGTGCTGAGGGCGAAATACTGTCTGAACGATTTGTTCTTGAAAACGAGCTTGTACTCGTTGAGCATATTGTAGAGGTTGACGGGTGGCACAACGATATCCCTTGAATCCTTTTCCTTTGCCGAGAAAAACGTTATGAGCAGCGGCAGGGAGAAGAACAGAGCAAGCACAAGTCCCATGAAAAGGAATTTACTCCTGATCTCAGGCGTTGAGTCGAGCGTTTTAACGTCGGTAAAGCCGAGGACGGCGGAAACAAGCACAAAGGACGAAACCATACCGACGGAATTGAAGATATATTCAACGGATTTATACTGAGTTCTCAGCGAATATTCGGGTGCGACCTCGGGCAGCATCGCCGTGTAGGGAACGCAGACAAGGGTGTAAGCCGTGTTGAACAGCATATAGGCGCAGGTGTAGTAGACCGTTATAACATTCGTGCTGACGATTTGCGAAAGCCCGAAGGAGTTCCAAAGCAAAAAGTAGGAAATGAAAATCGGAGCAATGCCCCACAGAAGATAGCGGCGGTGCTTGCCGAACTTTGAACGTGTGCGGTCGGTGATAAGTCCCATTGCGGGATCGGTGACAGCGTCCCAGATGTGGGCAAAGGCGAAAACCCAGCCTGCCTGTTTGGTGTTCAGCCCCTCAACCTCTGTCAGATACGACATGAAGAAAAGGCTGATTATGTAGGTAGAGCCGCCGAAAAGAATGTTTGCGGCATTGTAGCCGAGCATCGGACGAAGCTGCTGCCAAAAATTATTGAGTTTGTTTTTACCGTTTTTCTCCAAAGCAAAGCCTCCCGTGTTGCAGAATGTTTACAGCGCTTATTGTACCATAGAGGGATAAAAATTACAATAAAAAGTGTGAGATTTAATATTAAAAGCACCAAAGAAAGATAAAGTGTTGAGATAAAAAAGCTGCCGCTAAGTGCGACAGCTCTTTTAAATTACAGATCCAGTTTCAAGTCATTTTCTTTAATCCAGCCGATCTTTCTGAGAATAAGACAGAATACCCAGGAGAGAACCGCAGGAAGAACGAAGCTAATCATCACAAGTCCGATCCAGTCGAAAGCCGTGATAGCCGCCTTTGATCCGTCGGCGACTGCATTAACCCAGCCTGTGTATACGCCGATCTGACCGACAAGACCGCAGGTACCCATGCCCGATGAAACAGCCGCACCGTTCATCTCAAGCTTGAAAATGCAGGTGGCGATTGGTCCGGTGATAATCGAAGCGAGTGTGGGAGGAATCCATATACGGGGATTTTTGACGATGTTACCCATCTGAAGCATACTTGTGCCGAGTCCCTGAGAGACGAGACCGCCCCATTTATTTTCACGGAAGCTCATTACCGCAAAGCCGACCATCTGAGCGCAGCAGCCTGCAAGAGCCGCACCGCCCGCAAGTCCCGTAAGTCCGAGAGCCGCACAGATTGCCGCACTGCTTATCGGCAGTGTAAGGGCGATACCGACGATTGCCGAAATGATAATGCCCATCAGGAAGGGTTTCAGCTCCGTTGCCCACATAATTGCGTTTCCGACTGCGCTTGCCGCCTTGCCGATATACGGAGCGCAGAGCATTGAAAGCGCACAGCCCAGACCGATAGTCACAATCGGAGTGACGAGAATGTCAAGCTTTGTTTCCTTGCTGACTGCCTTGCCAAATTCTGCGGCAACTATTGTTATAAGCAGAACGGCAAGAGGTCCGCCTGCGCCGCCGAGCTTGTCTGCGGCATAGCCGACCGTTGCGAGCGAGAATAAAACGAGCGGCGGAGCTTTGAGAGCGAAGCCGATCGCTATTGCCATTGCACAGCCCTTGACCGCCGAAGCGAAATCGCCGATCGTTACAAGAGCTTCAAAGTGAAGCTGTGTGCCGAGTGTTGAAAGAATTGTGCCTACGAGCAAGGATGCGAAAAGTCCCTGCGCCATTGCGCCGAGAGCGTCAATTCCGTACCGCTTTGCGGAAAACTCGATGTCCTTGCGTTTGAGAAATGCTTTAAATTTTGCCATTTTGGAGACCCCTCCTGAGAATTATAAAGTTTTTATATTCGCATTAAGGCTGTTTTCTGAAATGTTGTTCCAGAAGCCCTGTGCTTTGATTGTGAGGCTGTATTCGGTGTTCGGCTCAAGTCCCGAAAATTCAGCCGTTCTTGTCTTCGGCATATCATAAAAATAATACTCCGACCATATACTTAAATGTCTGACGACAAAGCCGTCGGCGTTTTTAAGAATGAGATCATAGCTGTTTACATAATCCTCGTCGATCTGAGCCTGATCGAATTCGACCTTGAACGAGCTGTCAGTGACATCGGAAAAGGTGATCTTTGCACTGCCGTCAAAATAGGGGACAACCCTTGTCTGATATCTTTTTGCGGTGTATGTAAACGAGTCAATGTCGCTCGGCGTATCAATTTTCCAAATGTACGGGAAGAAATTGCCCGTGATGACGTCAAAGGGATAAACCCTGACTCTGTTTTGCTCGTCAGCCTCGACAATGAGCATCTGAGCCGCATTTTTTGAGTTTTCGGGAATTGTGCCGACAGCCTTGTCAAACTCGTCCATCTCGAAATAGCTGAGCGTTCCCGTGCCGAAGCAGGTGAAATGCTGCTGATGTACCGAACGGGGATCGTTGATCGGTGCGTGAGAGTGACCTGAGAAGTGCACGATCTGCGGATAGTTCATATAAATGCTGATAAGATCGTCCTCACCCCAGAGCATACTGCCGTAAACGGTTGCCGTGTTGTGCGGATGCTGGAAAACGAAGATAGGCTTTCTGCGGTCGTCCTTTGCAGCCGCTTCAAGCTCTTTTGCCATCCATGCCTTTTTTTCGTCGTCATAGTTACAACCCTTTGACGGTGAGCTTGAGACAAAATGAAAGCCGTTGATAACCTTGTGCTGATCGGCGTCCTGACCGAGTATGCGCTTCATTTTTTCTGCGGCGGCAGGAGCTCCGTCACGGTTGGACTCGTGACTTGCAAATGAGGCTATTACCTGAGTTTCGGAATAATCGAGATTTGCGTCGAGAATATCCTTTGTCTTTTTCATCTGAATTTCCGTTCCTGAATTGGCAAAGTCGCCGACGATAGCAACAGCGTCAAGCCTTTTATAGCTGTCGGAGCTTTTGGCGATTGAGTACGCATATTTCAGAGCAGAGTCAAACCTCTGTTCCTCAACGCAGTCCTCGTCCTTGATGTGAATGTCGCTGACAACCATGAAGCGAACGGTTGGTTTAAAATCTTTGTCAAGCATTTGACCGCCTCCGCAAAAAATAATCGAACTAATTCTATATCAAATAATCGGTAAAGTCAATAGATTTTTAAAAGACCGTATAAAGAGGGAGAGGAATGGACTTCTTGAAGAATAAAAACAGTATAGCCGCCGTAACGGCGGCAGTTCTTGTGATCGTAAGCTTCCTGACGGCGGTGAAATTTCTTTCAAATATAGTCGAGGAGCATTATGAAAGCGTGAAAACCGTATGCCTTGACGCAGGACACGGTGCGGACGACGCAGGAGCGATATCGGCTGACGGTGCAAGGATTGAAAAGGACGACAATCTGCGCCTGACGCTCAAGGTCAGGGATTTGCTTGAGGAGAGGGGAGTCAAGGTCGTTCTGACGCGTGAGGACGACTCCGATATAACGCTTAAAGAAAGATGCAAGCTTGCGAATAAAAAAAGATGCGATCTTTTCGTTTCCCTGCACCGCAACAGCGCAGTTTCCGGTTCGGGCTTTGAAGCGTGGATAGCCAAGGAGCCAAAGGGTGACGAGGAGGAACTTGCAAAGAAGCTTGTGCAAGCCCTCTGCAATATTTCCGGACTGCCCGACAGGGGAGTTAAACGCGGATACCGCAACTCAAGTGGAAATAATTATTATGTCAATTCAAACACCAATATGCCGTCGATACTGCTGGAGGTCGGCTTTGTCACAAATGAAGCCGATAACAAAAGCTTTGACGAAAACCTCGGCAAAAATGCCGAGGCTATCGCAGATATTATTTATGAGAGTCTTTTGAAAACGGAACAAGCCTGAATGAGAAATCAAAGGTCTTGTCTCCGAGGTTTCTTGAGAACTTAGGAACGTCAAGCTCCGAGTTTTCGCTGATTGCATTGACCTTCCAATCTATGCTGAGAACGGTTTTGTCCGTGTTCGGAAGCTCAAAATCGTGTGCCGAATTTATCAGGTCGGCGGCTTCAAAGTGCAGAGCCTTAAAGCAGAAGTCCTTGCCGTCCGCAGAGAAAGCGAGACCTGTTCCGTTTGCCTTTTGAACGCAAGCGTATCGCACGCCGAATCTGTTTCCACATTCCTGAGGACGGATATAGTGCTCATACATATCGGTTGCGGTTGTTTCATAAAGACCGTATTTGAACGCCTTGTGTCGGTCGGGGTAGGTCTCCCTGTCGCCGATGCCGAAGTAGCCGACGTTTTCAAAGCCGTTCGGCATAATGAGCTTTATTCCGAGGTGGGGCAGGAGGGGAGCGTTTTCCCTGACCTTGCCTTTACAGCTTACCGTCAGGCTTCCGTCACACAGGAAGGTCCATACAACCGTCATTCTGATAACGGGAGGAGAGGAATGTGCGCCGAGTGATGCTTCTGTCTCGATAACCGCTTTTTCGTCATTCATTTCGGTTACACGGCAGGAGTAGGTCTTTTGCTTTATGCGGTCAAATCTTTCAAGGAACCAGCGTCCCTTTGATCCTCCGTTATAATTCGGCGTGCGCCAGATGTCAAACTCAACGCAATCGCTTATTATATCTTCACCGTTCTTCCTGAAAGAGCAGAGCTTGCCGTATTTTTTGTCAAATACAACGCTTGTGCCGCTTGCAGAAAGGCTTAGGTAACGCTCGGTTTCTTCGGAAACGATTTTATCGGCTGAGGTTTTCGGCAGTTCTGCACCGAAAATGCCGAGTTCAAACTGTAAAAATCCGACTTCGTAGTCCTTCTCCGCCCAGGGAGAGGGAGCTTTTTGCTTAAAGGAGACGGTCAGGAAACAGTTCTCATGCTCATTAAATTCGTCCTTGCCGAAAAGCTCATATTTTTCGCAGGCTTTCGGAGCGATATTCAGACTGTCAAGCGTTCCGCTTTTTAAGGTCTCGCCGTTCGATGTGACTGTCCACTCGGCACGGAGGTCATTAAGCGACGTGTAAGTCCTGCGGTTGGTAACGGTGAGTATTCCGTCTGCAAAGCTTCCCTTGAAAGGCTCGTAGACCTTTTTCATATCGTAGTAGCCGGGACGGGGACGTCGGTCGGGATAGACAAGACCGTCGATACAGCATATTCCGCTGTTCGGCTGTTCGCCGAAATCGCCGCCGTAATAATAGCGGACATTGCCGTCGGTATCTTTTACGCCGATCGCATGGTCGCAGAATTCCCAGATACAGCCGCCGGAAAAGTTTTCGTAATCGTCGGCAAACTTGAAATAATCGTAAACGTCGCCCGTTGACATGGAGCATACATATTCGCACATGAAGAAAGGCTTCCGGTTTTCGGGATCGTTGAGGTACTTTTCAATATAGCCTACGCCTGCATACATTCTGCTTTCAACATCGGAAATATCGCTGAAATTTTCACCCTCGGGAACGGCGGGGAACTCCTTATGGCTGTTCTCATAGTGAATTATCGCATTCTTGTCACGTTCTCTTATGTACTGAGCCATTGCACGGTGGTTGACTCCGACGCCGCTCTCGTTGCCGAGCGACCACATGATAACGCAGGGCGAGTTCTTGTCCCTTTCGTAGAGAAGTCGAGCACGGTCAATGTAGGCTTCTTTCCATTCGGGAATTGTTGAAAGTGAAGACCATCTTGTCCAGTCCCATTCTCCCTCAACCTCGTAACCCATTCCGTGAGTTTCAAGGTCGGCTTCGTCAACGGTGTAGATGCCGTATTCACTGCACAGCTCGTAAAATCTCGGATCGTTCGGATAGTGCGAGGTTCTCACCGTGTTGCAGTTCGCTTTTTTGATAAGGAAAATATCACGCTTCATATCCTCAACGGAGACATAGTAACCTGTGAACGGATTGCTGTCGTGACGGTTTACTCCTCGGAGGATTTCACGTTTGCCGTTGATAAGGAATTTCTTGTCCTTTATCTCAACCTTTTTAATGCCGAGCCTGAAAGGAATAACCTCACCTGCATGGAATAAAAGCAGGGTGTAAAGATACGGCTGCTCGGAATTCCACAAAATCGGATCGGAAAGCTCGATAACCGTGTTATTATCAAAAGAGCCTGATTTGATAACCTTGCCGTCACGGTCAATAAGCTCATATGAAGCGCCGACGGCATTCTCGGCGGTAAGCTCAATTTTACACTCGGTCAGGCTTTCGTCAAGCTCGGAACGCACGGTTATGTCCTCTGCGTGAGAGTTGTTACGGCAAAGAAGATATACGTCTCTGAAAATTCCCGAAAGTCTGAAAAAGTCCTGATCCTCAAGGTAAGTGCCGTCGCACCACTTGACAACAATCACGCAGATACGGTTACTGCCGTCGGTGAGCTTGTCGGTGATGTCAAATTCACTCGTTGAGTGGCTGACCTGACTGTAACCCGTGAAAACTCCGTTGACAAAAAGATAGAAGCAGGAGGAAACTCCCTCGAAATTGATGTAGTATTTCTTATCCTCTTTCTTGATGTCGATGTCCCTGTAATAAACGCCGCAGGGATTTTCGTCGGGAACATGGGGCGGATCGGTCGGGAAAGGATATTCAAGATTTGAATAGAGCGGCTTGTCGTAATCCCTTTCGGTATAGGTCTGCCAACAGCGTGGAACGGTTATATCGTCCAAGCCGTCAATATCCGCAGACAGAACATCTTCTCTGAGATCCTCAAAGCTTTTGAAAAACTTGAATTTCCAAGTGCCTGAAAGCAGGGTGAACAGCTCCGAGTTCTCTCTGACTCCGTTCAGAGCCGACTCCCTGTCGGCAAACGGTATATAATACGCTCTCGGCTTTTGCATACCGAAGTGAAGCGTGTCGAGACTTTTATGAAATTCCTGAAAAAACATTTTTTGTCCTCCGTTTCGGTGATTGCTTTTCATTGCTATCCTATCATATCGGACGGCGGTTTTCAACATAAAATTAAATTTTTATAATGAATATGGGCTGTCGCAATAAGATGAAGAAGCCGTTTTCTTCCGATGCCGGCGTATGTGTATACGTCAAATCGGAAAAAACGGCTAAAAAGAAATATTATATAAACAAAAGTATGAGAGGCTTGTATCAGTTAAAAAATACAAGTCTCTCTGTTTAGTTTGGTTTCTTTTGGTCTTCGCTTAGTGCGACAGCCCACTTGAAGTCTTATTTAGATTATTAAAAATTAGGAATGGTAAATCCCCAGTCGGAAGCAAGCCAATTCCAGCCTTTTCTGACAAGAGAATTTTCGCTGAAAACATAGTTGTCAAGGAAGGTGATTATCTTCCTGAGAATGTAGGAATAGTTGTGGACGGGAGCAATTTCCTCTTTTTCAAGAGTTTCACCCTCAACGTTCACGGTGAACGGCTGAACGTAGCATACGCCGCCGGGACCTACGATATAGGCTCTGACATAGCAGCCTACCTGATCCGCATAATCGTCAAGGTCAATCTCCGATCCTTCGGCGATCTCAACACCGTTGGAAACCCAAACAACCTTGTCGTAGTTTGAAGCATTGATTTTGATTGTGTCGTCTCTTTCGTCAACGGAGATACGGCTGACGGTCGGATAAGCTCCTACGCCTGCATAATCCTCGCTCAGCTCGGCTCTTGCGTATCTGCATACCGCAAAGAAAGTGCCTTCCTCCATACTTCTTCGAAGCTCAGGGACGGAAAGATCTTTCATCAGATGAACGGTGAACGCTCTGTCAATCTGGTCAATCGTGTCTGAATGAGAATCGCTGAAGGAGAAGCTCCACGGAACTACGCCGTAGGGGACAGTCTTCTGAAGAATTTCATCGTAGATAACTCTGTCCCACTTGGTCTGGAGATCCATTGCGCTGTTGATACCTGTGCCGACGCAGCTCGGATTGTCAAGGAAAATACGTGAATACTTTCTGACATATTCGTCCTGCTTGGAAATGGACGGATCGTCCTCATCGCCTGCGTGAGTATAGTCTCCGATGTGGTCAACGAAGGTTATTCCGCCCCTCTTGCCGACCTCTGCGGCAGGTGTTTCATAGTCGCCGTCAATGCCGATAAGTCCCTGACCGTAGTCGCTGAAATAGCCGTTGATATGGCTGTTCTGAGGAACCGCACCGTTAAGCTCAACGCCCGTTGTAACCTCAAGCATCGGTCTGCCGTCTCTGCCGACGCCTGTTAAAATTTCATTTCTTCTCTGACTTGTAAGAGGTACAAGCTCCTTGAAGCCTGTACGCTGATACTTGATAAGGCGCATAAGGGAAACTACCTGCGGCTTCTGATCCCACTGTACGCCGAGCGTCATATGATCCGTGAGGGCAAGAATGTCGTAGTCTGCGGCATAGTAAGCCTCAACCGTATCTGCAATCGTTGAAACACCGTCGCTTGCATTTGTGTGGCAGTGAAGCTGTGTTTTGTATGAGTTCCACTCGTCCCATTCAACCTCGGCATAGGGGTTGCCGATTATGTAGTCCTTGCCGTCTGCCGCGCTTGCACACATTGCCGCCGAGGGCAGACAAACTGCCAATGCGGAAAGGACGCAAATTGCTTTTTTGAAAATAGGTTTCATAGTATTCCTCCGTTTGTGATTATTGACGAAAAATACGCCTTAATCGTATGCTTTATATCGAAATTATACCACAAATTCACCGAAAATCAATATGCAAAATCATTGAGATATATAAAAAGGGGACTGCTTTTTGCACAGTCCCCATTCGGTACAAGGTTATTTTTCTTTTTTAAAAAGATTTTTAAACCATTTAAGAACGGCGTTTTCTTCGACCGTTTCAGCCTCTTCCTTTACCTCCTCAACAGGGGCGGAGACAGGAGCGGTTTCATAGATGAACATAACAGAGGAGCTTGTCGCCTTGCCCTTTGTTGTGAAGATATCGTACGCCTTGCCGGCTTCGAGCCATTGCTTTGCTCTTGCGATAAGCTCGTCGGCGTTATCGGCAAGCTTTGAATAAGCCTCAAGATCATTTTCTGAAATCAATTTTTCAAGTGAGCCCATAATTCCCTTGAGAGAAGCTATTGTGTCGTCGTCAAGCGTTTCGCCGAGAGTATCGAAAAGCTCTTGGTTTTTATCAATGGTGGTCTTTAGCTTCTTGAGCGTTTCAATGGTCTGAGGAAGATTATTCAGAGCCTTCTGAACCTCGGGCTTCTGCATATCCTCGGAAAGTCCCGTAATGATAGGCATTACGGTTTCCATATCCTTTGAAAGTGCCGGGAGCTGTTTGAAGAATTTCTGAAGTATGGGATTGTTGAGAAGCTTTGCCGCCTGCTGAAGATCAACGTCGTCGGTATCCTCAATCAGTTTTTCAATCGCCGCAAGATTTTCCTTTGTCATATACTTCTCAAGGACGTCGAGCAGAGCCTTGTTATCGTTGTAAAGCTTTGTTACATCTGAAACGGAGCTTGCAAGCTCTGTGAGATTATCCGTGTTGGAGAAAAGCTTGTTGATAAGCTCGGTTGCGTTCATACTGTTGAACTTGTCAAGTATCGCCTGAACCTCGCTGAGGGTGTTTTTGACATCGGAAACGGTGTTCGGCAGAGTGGTTTCAATGCCGCTTTCGATAGCAGAGAGGGGAAGAACGGCAAAAATCATATTTGAAAGCTCAAATTTCTCCGTGTCTGCGGTGATCGTGTATGTGTCGGAAAAATTGAAGTCTCCGAGCTGTTTGAGTATCTCATCGCTGAGGTTGAGACTTTCTTTAAGACCGGGTGCGCCGACCATAAGGGCGATTTCCTTTGTTCCGTCACCGATCGTCTTTCCGTTTTCAACATTGATGTTGCTGAAGCTGTTTTCGGGAAGAATCATTCCGCCTGCAACGATGAACGGTGTATAAACCGTCGTATCCTTGCCCGACAGCTTGACGGTTTTCTTGGAAAGATTGTTGACCGTAATTACCATTTTGACCTGACCTTTTTTGCCTGCAAGCTTTTCGGGTTCGGTCTGTTTGCCGTCAAGATAATAGGTGATGTTGAAGCTTATCGGAAGCTCCTTGTCCGTTGTGCCTCTGTAATAAAGATCAGTTGTTTCCATATTCCAGCGGTATGAGCCGTCCCTGTTCTTGATCGGCTCCGTATTGCTTTTTACGTTGCTGATATCGGCAAGGTCGCTTGCGTCGTCGATGTATGTCTGAGCCTTATCCGTGTGAAGCCAGTCGGTTACGATCTTGCTTGTGACATTGCCGTCCGCCGACATATTGACATAGACCGTTTCACTCTTTTTATAAGAGGACGCCGCCGTGTCGTAGCTGACCTGAGCGGTCTGTGAATTTTCTGTCGGAGCGGTATTATCCTTTTCCGTTTCTTCCTTTTTATCGGAGCAGGCAGTCAGAGCGGTGAGCATCGAAGCGCAGAGAAGAACGGATATTATTCTCTTAATATTTTTTTTCATATCGTTACCTCCTATAATTCAGGCATTGCTTTCTGCCGTGGATTTTTCTTTCTTTTTACTATGCTTCTTGCCGAGGAAGTCATATGTTGTTTTCTCAATGAACTTTTCAAGCACAAGAAGCAGGGGAGTGAGCATGAGAACGATAACTCCTGCGCTGATGAGCGATCCTCTTGCAAGCATAGCGCAGACCTCTTTGACGATCTTGATATCGCAGATCAGGTAAACTCCGAAGGTTGCGCCGAAGAAAACGAGCGAGCTTTGGAAGATCGAACGGTCGGAAGCGTTGGCGGCGATCCTGATCGCCTCGTGTTTGTCGTGTCCCTTTCTCAGCTCTTCACGGAATCGGGAAGTGAGAAGTATTGCATAGTCAACCGTTGCGCCGAGCTGAACACAGCCTATGATCGTCGGGGCTATAAAGGATATCGTCGTGCCTGTTGCAAAGGATATCGCCTTGTTGATAAGAATTGCCAGCTCGATAGAAAGCACAAGTACGGTCGGGATTGATACCGATTTGAAGATTATAGCTATGAGCACGAATATCGAAAGGATAGACAGAAAACTCGTCAGCTTGAAATCGTGATCCGTTATGTCGATCAGATCTTTATACAGTGCGCCCTCGCCCGTTACACGTCCGCTTTCGTCGTATTTTTTGACAATGCTGACGATCTTGTCGATCTGTTCGTTACATTCGTCCGTTGCAGAGACATAAGAGGAGTTGACAAGTATCATCTGCCTGCCGCCCGTCTTTGCGATTTTTTTCAGAGCATCGGGAACGATGGAATCGGGTATTCCCGAGCCGACAAAGCTGTTGTACGCAATCAGATTGGTCACGCCGGGAAGCTCCTTAATCTCGTTTTCCATATTGACAAGCTCCGAGGCCTCAATACTGTCGTCAACAATTATGAAATGCGAGGTTGCCATATTGAACTCATCTTTCATTTTTGTCAGTCCTGAGATACAGCCTATATCGTCGGGAAGCATTCTGTCCATCGAGTAATAAACGTCAACGTTCGCCTGCATGATGTATGCCGGGATAAAGAGCAGAACGAACAGAGCCACCCAGACCTTTTTGTGCCTGATAACGAAATCATTGAGCCTGTCAAACTTTGGAATGAAGCTTCTGTGACGGTACTTGTGAATGTATTTGTCAAACTGAAGAACGAGAACCGGAAGAACGACAATTACGGTAAGAACGCCGAAGATAACGCCCTTCGCCATAACAAGGCCGATATCCTTTCCGAGCGAAAGATCCATAAAGCAAAGAGCAAGGAAACCGAATATCGTTGTCAGCGAACTGCCCGAAAGGGAGACGAACGCACTTTGGATTGCGCTTGCCATTGCGTCACGCTTGTCGGGATATCGGAGCTTTTCCTCATCAAATCGGTCGATAAGGAATACCGAATAGTCCATCGTTACGCCGAGCTGAAGAATTGCGGCGATACATTGGGTGATGTACGAGATCTGCCCGAAAATTACGTTCGTGCCCATATTGTAAACGACCGCCATACACAGTGCCGCCAGCAGAACAAGAGGCTCCACCCAAGACTCCATACAGAACGACATTATGACGAGGGCAAGAGCAATAGCCACGGCGATGAAAATCGGTGCCTGAGAGTCGGCAAGATCTCTTGTGTCTTTCATAATGACGCCTATGCCGCTCATAAAGCATTGCTTGTTGAGAAGACCGCGTATATCCTGTATTGCCTGCATGGTTTCGTCCGTAACGGCTTTGTATTTATACTGTATCAGCATCATTGTGCATTTGCCGTCCTTGCTGTAAAAGATATCCTTGACAGCCTGAGGAATGATCTCCTGCGGTATGCTGATGTCGGCAATGTCGTCAACCCAAATGACGGAGCTGACATTTTCAACTTTTGCGATTTTTTCTTTCAGGGCAACTATGTCCTTTGACGGCATATCTTCAATCACAAGGAATGACATTGACGCGCTGTTAAAGGTTTCGTCAAGCTCCTCCTCGCCCTTTACAGAGTCAAGCTCGCCGGGCAGGTAAGACAGTATGTCGTAGTTGACGAAGGTATTGATATAGCCGATTGCACTCGGAATAAGGAGCAGGACGGCTATGATCGTGATTAGCTTTGGGTGATATGCGATGAAATTCGCTATCTTTTTCATTTTTATGTCATACTCCTTTCAATTTCTGCGGAAGATTCTTTTCCGAGATTATATTTTTTACGCTTGCAAACAGAAGCGGCTTTATCTCCGTGATGCCGAACGGTGACTCAAAAACGAGGGAATCGTAGCATACAGAGCCGACGAGGGTTACAATAAGGTAGATACGCTTGAGGGTATCCTGTTCGCTGAAGCCGTTTTCACGGTTTTCCTCGACAAGCTCGTCAAGCATGGTTTTAAGCTCGTCGTCCTCGATGCTTGTGAAATAGCTCAGGCAGGAGGAGAAATTCTTACCGATAAGGGTAATGATCTCCTTGTGCTTTTCAAGATAATCGACAATCCTGTCCGTTATGAAAACCATCTGCTCGGGGAAGGTCATTTGCAGATTTTCCTTCTTCTTTTTAAGCTCCTCAAGCACGTATTTCAGAACGAGCGCACCTTTTCGGATTATTATACGATCCATAAGGTCGTGCTTATCCTTGAAATAGAGATAAAAAGTACCTTTTGCAATTCCCGCCTTTTTAACAACGTCGTCAATCGACGTGTTCTTGAAGCTTTTTTCGATAAAAAGCTCGTATGCGGCGTCAAGGATATTTGTTCTTTTGTTCTGCTGTTTTTCCGTAATTTTACTCATAGGGCATTTCTCCGTAAATAAAATGACTATCAGTCATTTTTGCTTCGCTTCATATTATACGCAAAAATGACTAATAGTCAATATTATTTTTCAAATTTAATAAATTGTTAATATTTCAGTTGAGAATATACGCCGACAGGTTCAGATAAGCCGCAAAGGTGAGCCACAGCAGATACGGAATTTGAAGCAATCCCGCCGTCTTGTTGACACGGCAGAACATTATTATCATTGCGAGTGAGAATGCCCACAGAATAATCAGCCATATGAACGAAAAAAGATATGCGCCGAGAGAGAAGAAGAATACAGGCCACATAAAATTCATCGCAAGCTGAATTACATAAACGGCAAGAGGCTGTCTTGCTTCGGTCCTGTCTTTCTCGTAAACAAGGTAAGAGGAAATTCCCATAAGAATATACAAAAGCGTCCACACGACAGGGAAAAGCCAGTCGGGAGGCGAGAGGGGCGGCTTGACTGCGGTTTCGGAATAGCTTTTAAAGCCTTCGTGTGAAATCAGCGAGGATATTCCGCCGACGGCAAGGGGAATGAGAACGGCGATGATGAGCCGCTTGAAGTTTATGCTCGTTTTGAAAGTCAAAAAAACCACACCTTTCGTATTGCTATGATAATAGTATATACAAAAAGGTGTGAGTATTATTCGTTATTCAATTACATTTTCGACCGTTCCGCCGTTTTTCATACTCTGGTCGGCACGGAAAACGGTCAGATGACCTTTCATGGAATCCTCAATAGAGGTGCAGGAGACGGACATCTCGTTGTCACGGACATAGCGGACAAAATCCCTTGCCAGCTCAATATCTCCGCCGCCGTGGGAATCGTCCCTGACGCTGACGTCAACCGTGCGGTCAAGATGCTCGCAGCCTGGACGGGGATCAATAAGTGAAACGGTAAACTTGCCCGATTCGAGAGTCCCGAAAATTTCGCCCTTTGTGCCGATAATATGTATCTTTCTTTGAGGGATAGCCGCTCCGCCGATCATATTGTGAGTTCCCGTTGCTCCGCTTTTAAACTGCACAGCCACGCTCTGATGATCAACAACGTTGTTGTCACTCTTGTAGGCGCAGACGCCGTAGGGACTTGTTTTCAGAAGCTCGATTTTGTCCTCAATCGTAGCGTTTTCCTTGTCCTCCAGCTTGTCCCATACATAGAACGACCAGCGGTCGGGATGATCTATATACAGCCTCTTTGCCGAATAAAGGCAGGTGTCGCAAAGCGGACAGTCAACAAGACAGCGTGTGCCGCTTCCCTTGGGAGCATTTTCGGGCCTGAACTGCATGAGCGAGCCGAAGCTTGAAACCTTTGCAGGTGCGTCGTCGCCCATCAGCCACATCATAATGTCGATGTCGTGACAGCACTTTGCAAGGAGCATCGTTGCATGACACTCCTCCTCGTTGCGCCATTTACCCCTTATATGACTGGTGGACATATGGTGATAGCTGACATGCTCCGACATTTGAATATTTATAATCTGACCGATCTCACCCGAAAGAATTGTTTCCTTGATCGAACGGTAGAACGGCGCATACCTCAGAACAAAGCAGACCATTATTTTTCTGTTGTACTCCTTGGCGCAGTCAACAAGCTCACGCATCTCCTCCTCGTTGACAGCGAAAGGCTTTTCAAGCAGTATGTCATATCCAGCCTTTAAAAGGGGAACAGAGGTTGAAACATGAATGTGATCCATCGTACCGTTGATTGCGGCGTCGGCAAACTTGGGCACGCCGACCAGCTCGTTGACATCGGAAAAGCGGTATTCTTCGGGAATATTGAAGTATTCGCCTATCTGGTTGCGGCGAAATTCGTTCGGATCGGCAACACCGACGATTTCAAGCATATCGGGATCGGTTTTAGCCAGCTCGGCATAGATCATAGAGCGGTGACCGCCGCCGACAATGACGGCTTTAAGCGGTTTATTTTGGTTCAATCTTAATTACCTCGGATCTTTTTGAAGAATATTATCTCATTTATTCCTGCCCCTATTGCAAGAAGCACTGCGACGGCAGGGATAAGCGGCAGAAGAATTATTACTGCGAGTATAAGCAAAGCAAGTATCGCAGGTCCTTTTTTACTCTCGGAAACGGTATCCTCATATTTGTTATTGCAAACGGAATTGAGAGTTTTTTTGTCTGCGGTAAACGGAATATCCGCTTCACGGTCGTCAATCCCGCTGTTGTAAAGCAGGGGAAGAATGATATCTTTCAAGCGGAATTTAATTCGCAGAAGCTTCAGCACGCTGTCGATTATATTGACAAAGCCCATTGTGACCTTGTATTCAGCCGTGTCGGGAGTGTAGGGAGCGTTGCCCGAATACAGATGCAGAACAAGCTGACGGATAAAATCAAACACCTTCTTGTCCTTGACGTCGGAAAGGTCGGCATTGCCCGTTTCGCTTTTTACCCATTTTGCAAAGGTGCCGAGCCTCATTTTTCTGATCAATCTTGCAAAAGGCTTGACAAGCCAGCCGATGCGATAGGAAACGTTCGGGTGTATGCTCATTGCGTCAACGCAGGCGGCAAAGGTGTCAATATCGGTGGCAGCCGCTTCAAGCGTATTGTCGATCATTCCCAAGAATTTATTTTCAAGATATTCCGAAAGCTCTGTTTCAAGACCGTTGACAGGCTCGTCAGTTTTTACGCTTGAAATGTGAACATTGTCGCCGCATATCCTGACGGTACGGTAATAACCCGGATAGCCTGCGAGCGCAGAGGTGGAAATGTCATAAAGCACATTTCCTTTTTCGGAAAAATCATATGAAATATCGTGGACGTGGGAATGTCCCGTAAAGACAAGACTTATGCCCAGATCGGCAAGGAAGTCCTTGATTTCGTCATGCTCGCCCATCATATCGTTTTTACCGATAAGCGAATACATCGGGGAGGGAGAAAGAATCGGGTGATGAGTAAATGCTATCACACGCTTGCCGCATTTTTGGGCGGCTTCGGCAATTTTCCTTATCCAGTCCCTGTGTTCCTCGGAATAGCCGCTTTTGCCCTTGCCGTTTTTATCGGAATTGAGAGCAAGCAGAATGTAGTTTTCGTCAAGCTCGGCGGCATAGGACAGCTCAAACTGCGAAAAAGCCTGATCGGGACCGAAGCTGTGGTACATTCCGAGCATTTCCTCACGCTTTGCACAGGGGATTTTTGTTTTCACTTCGCCCGTGTAACAGCTTGTCATTCCGTCGTCCTGATAGTCGTGCGTTGAGGTTATGGCAAACACCTTTTTGCCGCATTTTTTCAGAGCATAGAGCAGCTTTATAAACTCAATATGGCTGTCATAATCGCCGTCGCAGGTTGCGTCGCCGCAGAAAATAACGTTTTCGCAGTCGCTTTTTGCAATCTGGGCAAAGGCGGCGGATATGACGGCAGGACTGTCCTTGACAGCTTTCTGATTGGTTGCGTCATACTTCCTATATGACGGAGTGTTCGTTCCGAGCTTGGCGGAATAATAGTGAGCGTCCGTCATAACAATAAAATCAAGCGGATATTCAAATACCGTTGAATCAATCATCGTTCGTTATAACTCCTCTGCGTTTGATAAGTTCAAGGGAGATCTGCTCCTTCTTCTTTGCGTTCAGATCATAGAAAAGCATCGGTATGATCTGCAGAACAACGAAGCAGGCAGGGATAATGGTATAGATGATAAGGAATTTTGTAAGCGTTCCGTCGCTCTGAGCGGCATACGCAACGGCAGGATCGGTCGAGGGCATATAACCCGACCATTTGAATACAAGGTATGTACCCAGCGAGGTGGTGAAAGCCGAGGCGATCTTGGAGAAAAGTCCGTAGCCTGCGTAGCACAGACCTTCCTGACGTTTGCCTGTTTTAAGCTCGATCTCGTCAACGCAGTCGGCAATCATAACGTTCGGAGTGAGGTTTGTATTTCCGTTCTGAAGTCCGACAAGGAAGTTGATGATAAGGAAAGGAATGATAAGCTCTTTTCTGAATCCGATAAGCATTGAAACTCCGAACAGCAGGAGGAAAGAAACCGCACCGTAGGCACTGCAGGCGATGAAGGTGTTCTTTGTGCCGATTGTTTTTATGAGCTTCTTGACGGCAAGCATGCTGACTGCCGTACCTATTCCCATCGGGAGAAGAAGTCCGAGCTTGAGTCCCTTATCGCCGAGGAGATAAATTGCTATATAAAGGCTTGCCGCACCGTAAACGCCTCTGCCGAAGCCTGCAATCTTGGCAAGCGATACCATAAGGAGATTTTTATTTGTGAAAACAAATTTAAGGCTCTGAGCAAGGTTTACTCTCTCGGTCGTGTAGGGCACTCTCTCCTTGGTATTTTTGAGCATAACGGCAAGGAAAAGAATGAAGCCGACAACGCATACGGCGGTCGAAATCTGAAGATCAAGACCTCTGCCCTCGGCTGCTCTGAAACCGTCCTCGCCCATAACGGCTTTCATTATGAGACCGACAACGATCAGCACGACCATTCCGCCCGACTGACCGATTGAACGCATTATACCTGCGATGGAGATGGCGTCGCTTCGCTCGTCGGGGTTGGGCGTACAAACCGCACCGAAGCAGTTAGACGGACTTTCAACACAGACGAGGAGCATTACATAGGCGCAGTAAATTGCGAACATCCATATGCTTGCCGCAGTAAAGCTTGAGGTTTTCGGAGCGACGAAAACGAGCATGGAAATTATTCCGAGCGGCAAAGCTCCGTAGAGAAGCCACGGGTGGATTTTACCTCTTTTTGACTTTGTTTTGTCAACGAGAACGCCGATAACGATTTCCGCCGCCGCACCTACAAAGCCTGCGACAAGGAAAACCGTGGAAATGAGCGTCGCAAGAGCGTCGGAATTGAAATTCTGAGCCTTGAACGCAAAATCGGCAAAGTATGTTTTTGCATATTCGGGTACCCAGCCCGAAAGCAGGGCAATGCCGAAAAGTCCGATGCCGTAGGACAGCGCTTCGGTCGGTATTGTGAATTTCTTTGAGCCGATGCGAAGCTCCTTGGTTTTTAAATATTTCTGCATTCTTTGTTTGCCTCCTCCGAAAAAGTTCGATTATTGTATATATTACATATAATTTATCATATTCCGGTGCCGATTTCAATAAAAATATTCATAATAACGAAAAAGTAACATTTATAACAAGATGTTTGACACTTTGTAAATATATGATATAATAAAACAGATAAGAAAGTAAAAGGTGATAAACTATGTTCGATTTTATCAGATTGGCGTGCGCTGTTCCCGATGTCGAGGTCGGCAATACGGAGTTTAACACGCAGGAGATAATTAAATATATTGATATAAACAAGGACGCAGATATTATTGTTTTTCCCGAGCTGAGCGTTACGGGATATACCTGCGCCGACCTGTTTTTTCAGAAAACGCTTATCGACGGCGCAAAGTACGGTTTAAGACGGATTGCCCAAACGACCAATGATACCGATTCCGCAGTAGCAGTCGGCGCACCTCTTGTCATCGGCGGTCAGCTTTATAACTGTGCCGTTATGATGTCTCACGGCAGGGTGGACGGAATAGCCGTCAAGACCTTTATTCCTACCTATAACGAATACTATGAAAAGCGTTGGTTCAGTTCTGCCGCAGAGCTCAAGGTTATATCCGTCAGCTCGGACGAGCTTGGCTTTGACGAGAAGTACGATATTCCTGTCGGCAACAATCTGATATTCAACTATTCCGGAGTGAAGGTAGGAGTTGAGATTTGCGAGGATCTCTGGGCGCCTCTGCCGCCGTCAACTCTCCTGACTCTCGCCGGAGCGGAGGTTATACTCAACCTTTCCGCCTCCAATGAAACGATAATGAAACGCAAATACAGGACGGAGCTTGTTTCTCAGCAGTCGGCAAGGAGCATCTGCACCTATGCTTACGCAAGCGCAGGAATGACGGAATCCACAACAGACCTTATCTTTTCGGGACATTCGCTGATATGCGAAAACGGCGGAGTCCTCTGTCAGAACGACAGCCTTATTGACGGCGGATATTCTATAAAGCACGACGTTGATCTCGGCAAGATCAGAGCCGACAGAGCCGAAAACAAGACCTTTAACGATTCGGCGGCACTTTATCTTGACGGCAAGGATTTTGTCGAAATAAAAAAGAATCTGAAACTTGAAAGCGACGGGGAGCTTTATGAGATTAAAAAGCTTCCGTTCGTACCGTCAGCGAAAAAAGACAGGATCGAACGCTGTATGGATATCTTCCGTATGCAGGTTGCCGGACTTAAAAAGAGGGCGTCAAAAATCGGCGGAAAAATGGTGCTCGGCGTTTCGGGCGGACTTGATTCGACGCTTGCCCTGCTTGTCTGTGCGGAAACTGCACGTCAGCTCGGACGTGATCCGAGCGATGTTGTCGCAATCACTCTGCCCTGCTTCGGCACGACAAAGCGAACACATTCAAATGCGTGGGAGCTTATGCAGACTCTCGGCGTTCACGCCATGGAGATAGATATTAAAGAAGCCTGTACTCTGCATTGCCGTGATATAGGTCATCCGACGGATCAGTTCGACGTCACCTATGAAAACATTCAGGCTCGTGAGAGAACTCAGGTGCTTATGGACTATGCCTGCAAGATCGGCGGCTTCGTCGTCGGAACGGGCGACCTCAGCGAGCTTGCCCTCGGCTGGTGTACCTACAATGCGGATCATATGAGTATGTACGGAGTAAACTGCGGTGTGCCGAAAACTCTTGTGCGCTGGATGATTTCAGCCCTTATCGACTACAACGTTTTCCCTGAAAGCACCCGTGTGCTTGAGGATATCATTGATACGCCGATAAGTCCCGAGCTTCTTCCGCCCGATGCGGACGGAAACATTCAGCAGGAGACAGAGGAGATCATCGGTCCTTACGCTCTGCACGATTTCTTCCTTTACTATCTGCTTCGTTTCGGTTTCTCACCGTCGAAGATATTCTTCCTTGCAAAAAAAGCATTTAAGGAGGACTTTGACAACGAAACGATCCTCAAATGGCTTGAGGTTTTCTACAAGAGATTTTTCACTCAGCAGTTCAAGAGAAGCTGTCTGCCCGACGGAGTTAAGATAGGAAGCGTCTGCCTTTCTCCGAGAGGGGACTGGAGAATGCCGAGCGACGCATCTTATAAAATCTGGATCGACGAGATCGAAAAAATGAAATGAATTGAGAGAAAATGATGGAAAGTAAAAGTGATAAAAAATTAAAAGCAACGATAATTGCAATTCTTGCAGTTTTTGCTATGCAGATAATCGACGTTTTTATTATTAAGAGCAATAAAACGATTTTATCCGATACCACGTTTGCGAGAATTACGGGCATAATTATTATTCTTGTTGCGGCAAAAGCTCTGAATTTCAATATAAAAAGAAGATGTCTCGACAGCTACGGCTGGTATTTTGAGCTGCTGTACGGCATCGGTTTTTCGGTTGCTTCACTTGCAGTAGTTTACGGTGTTGAGCTGATTTACTTTAAAATTAAAGGTTTTTATGCAGATGTCAGGCTTTTTTTCCTGCCTCCGAACGGCACGGAATTTCCTGTTGCGGTACTGATTTCGGCATACGCTGTCGGACTTTTGTTGACCGTAATCTTTAAGGAGCTGTTCAGAAGTTTTCTGCTTAATCAGATATATAAGAAAACGGGCAAGAAAAAAGCAAATATCATCCAAGCCGCTTTGCTGACACTCTTGTTCTGTGTTCCGGTATCGGGAATGTTTTTGAACGGTGAATTCAGCGGCAGAAGCTCGGCTGACATTATTATTTCAGTATCTGCGTCCGTTGCGGCGGTATTCATCGGCTCGCTGAAATGGGGATATTTCTACCGTGTAAACGGCTCGATATGGATGGCGATTGCCGACAGCTTCGTCAACAGCTTTGTGTTAAACTGGATTTATCTTTCGCCCGACAGGCTTCCCGACAAGTGGCTTTTGGTAAAGTGCCTTGTGGTGCAGATCGTTTCGTGCGCAATGTTTATTCCGTTTTATTACCACAGAGAGCGTGTAAATGCGGAATATATCAAGGAGATGAGAACCCGAAAGGCTGTTATGGCCGGCATTATCGAGTCCGAAAAAGGCAGAAAGCCTATGCCGAACGAAAACGTTCAGAGCGTGACCGACCTTGAAAAAGATCCGAGCGAGCTTTCGGAAAAGTATTTTACCGAGCTTGTTGAAACGGGTACGCTCAAGATAAAAGATAAAATCACGGAAGAAAAGGCTCCTGAGGAGCTGCTGAGCTTCGACCACAATCCTCAGACCTTGTCTCAGGATTTTTACAAAGAAATGGTTGACAAATCCGTTAAAAACGGACGGAGTAAAAAATCAGATACGGCAAGCGCTGTCTCTGATGAAAAGGCGGGGGATAAGCCGCAGGAAAATGAGGATGTAATTCCTCTGTCAAAGGATCCGCACGCTTATTCTCAGGATTTTTATAAGGAGGTTCTGGAAAAAGCGAGCAAGCCGAGACACAGACATCATTCTTCGGGACACTCTCAAAGCTCAGGCACAGCAAAACATCACGAGCATCACAGCGGCGAAAGGAAAAAACCAAAAAATGAGGCAGTCGCTTTCACCGGAGATCCCGGCTCAATCACTCAGGATTATTTCAAGGAATTACTGAGCAAGTCAAGACATCATTCGGGATCGAAGGGCAAAGCCAAAGAGGTTGTGCAGAGTGATGATGTTTTCGACTTCGACAGAGAGCCTCAGGAATTTTCAAACGCTTTCTTCAAGGGCTATGTTGAAAAGACCGGCAGCAATGTCATTCCGACCTTCGGCACCGCCATAAGGAGAAAATCAAAGACTGAAAAAGCGACTAACAATACCGACAATATTTCAACTCTTGTTGACGAATACTTTAAACAGCAGTTTGACAAACATACATTTAGTAAATAAAAAACGGCAGTCCGTGCATAAAGCGCAGACTGCCGTTTTTCTCAAATAAATATTTTATAAATCGAGCAGTTCAAGTACCTTCTCTTTCGGAACATATCCTACGGAAGATTTAACCGCCTTGCCGTGGTTGAGAACGACGAGCAGGGGAATACTTGAAACATTGAACACCGAGGAAAGCTCAGGCTCTTCGTCAACATTGACCTTGCCGACCTTTACCTTTCCGTCGTATTCCTCGGCTATTTCTTCAACGGTCGGGGAGAGCATACGGCACGGGCCGCACCATTCCGCCCAGAAATCAAGCAGAACGGGCACATCGCACTTGAGTACCTCGGACGTAAAATTATCTTTTGTAATCTTAACTTCAGCCATAATTATGACCTCCTTAGTCCTTTGACTTATAATAAAGCATACAGTGGCAAAAGCCTTCAAAATCCGGATCTTGGATCTGCTTTTTAAATTCCTCGCACATACACAAATATTCGGGTGTGCGTTCTCTGCGGCAGGGGCAGTAGCCGCCTGTGCGCTCCAGTCCCTCTTTGACGACCTTGACGATCTCCTCGTCGGGATTGAGAGTAACCTTCATTGCATTTCCTCCTCCGATAAAGTTTAATATATTTCTCTGCCCATCAGAACGCCCATTACGGACGCCATCATAAGACCTCTCGTCCATCCGCTTGAATCGCCGAGACAGTGAAGTCCCTCAACATTGGTGTTGAAATGTGCGTCCATCTTTACTCTGTTGCTGTAGAATTTCAGCTCAGGGGAGTAAAGCAGGGTTTCGTATGACGCAAAGCCGGGAGCAACGTGATCCACCGCCTGAATGAAGTTGATGATGTTTGTCATCGCTCTGTAAGGCATGGCGGCGGTGATATCGCCTGCGACCGCATCGGGAAGAGTGGGCTTGAGGTTTGATTGAGAAAGCTCCTTTTCCCAGGTTCTCTTGCCGTCAAGAATGTCTCCGAAACGCTGGACAAGAATGTGTCCCGTTCCGAGCATATTCGTCAGCTCGCCGACCTTCTGAGCGTAGGCAATAGGCTGATTAAACGGATATGAAAAATTATGTGAGCAGAGGATTGCAAGGTTGGTGTTGTCGGATTTAAGCTCCTTGTATGAATGACCGTTGACAACGGCAAGGTTGTTGTCGTAGTTCTCCTGGCTGACAAATCCGCCGGGATTCTGACAGAATGTTCTTACCTTGTTTTTGAACGGTCTCGGATATCCGATGAGCTTCGATTCGTAGAGAACATCGTTGACCTTTTCGATAACCTCATTCCTGACCTCAACGCGAACGCCGATGTCAACCGTTCCGGGCAGGTGGGCTATATCGTGCTCACCGCAGATTTTTTCAAGCCACTCTGCACCTCTGCGTCCCGTTGCAATTATCGTATGGTCGGCGTAGATCTCCATCTCAACGCCTTTGTTGTTGGAAACGTAAATACCCTCGCATTTTTTACCGTTGAGAATAATGTTTGAACATTCGTAGCCGAAAAAGATCTCAACTCCGTTTTCAATGAGATACTTCTCAATAGCAAGATAAATGTCCTGAGCCTTTTCCGTTCCCATATGACGGATCGGGCAGTCAACAAGCTTCAAGCCTGCCTGAATAGCACGGGTACGGATCTCTCTGACCGCCTCGGTGTTTCCTACACCCTCGACCTTAGTGTCTGCGCCGAATTCAAGATATATTCCGTCGGCATAGTTAATCGTTTCCTGAACGAGGTTTTCTCCGACAAGATTGGGCAGATCTCCGCCTACCTCATAGCTCAGCGACAGCTTGCCGTCCGAGAATGCGCCTGCGCCGGAAAATCCGGTTGTAATGTGGCAGTAAGGCTTGCAATTCACACATTTCTTGGTCTTTGCTTTGGGACAATGCCTGTTCTCGACGGACTGGCCTTTTTCGACAATGACGATCTTTTTCTTTGTGCCCTTGCGAAGCATCTCAATGGCAGTGAAAATACCGGCAGGGCCTGCTCCGACGATTACAACATCTGTTTTCATTTTCCTGATACCTCCGAAAAAAATAAAAAACCGAGCATTTCCCGCAAAGGGACTGATGCTCGGTATTCGGGAGCCGCAACGTGTCAGAAGCTCCCGTATCAATCTCGTTGCAATCTATTCTAACACCTTGTTATTTAATTGTCAAGTACCTTGCCGTCGGTTGTTATTACCACGGTCTTAAAAGGTATTTTTTTGCCGCTTGCTTCAATGGCTTTTTGAGCGGCTGTGTTAATTCCGCCGCAGCAGGGGACGCTCATACGCACAACGGTGACGCTCCTTATATCGTTGAGCGAAAGTATCGCCGTCAGCTTTTCGGAATAATCCGTGCTGTCAAGTTTAGGACATCCGATAAGCGTAATTTTATCCTTTATAAAATCGTTGTGGAAATTGCCGTAGGCGAACGCCGTGCAGTCGGCGGCTATAAGCAGATCTGCCGAGTCGAAGTACGGCGCGTTGACCGGAACAAGCTTTATCTGAACAGGCCACTGGAAAAGTCGGCTTTCGGCTCTGACATCGGTTTTGCTGTCGTTTGAATGAGTTATTCTTTGCAGTTTTGATCCCGGACAGCCACCGTGGTGCGCCGCGTGCTTTGCCTTGCTTGCAAGGACTGCCGCCTCGTTGTAATCGGCGGCTTCTCTTTCCTCAAAGGTGATCGCACCGGTCGGGCAGGTCGGCAGACAGTCGCCGAGTCCGTCGCAGAAATCGTCCCTCATAAGCTTTGCCTTGCCGTTGACAAGACCGATCGCTCCCTCGTGGCAGGCGGAAACACAGGCTCCGCAGCCGTTGCATTTGCTTTCATCTATTTTAATGATTTTTCTTATCATTGTCATTACCTCCTGACAGCCTGATTGTATCACGGTATTTTTTAAAAATCAATATGAAATATATGGACGGCAAAGGTAATAAAAACATCTTAAAGGGTAATCATATTATTCCGAAATGTTTAAATACGGAAAAAACAGCAAATGTTAACAAAGAATTCACAATTAAAGTGTTGACAAATTGCGGCGGCGGTTGTATAGTATTAAATGTAGTTAGCACTCAGGAACAAGGAGTGCTAACGGTGCTAAAGGCGGTGAGATAATGGAACTCAGTCAGAGAAAAGAAAAAATACTTGCTGCTGTAATTGAACACTATATAAAGACGGGCGAGCCTGTCGGATCGAAGCTTTTGCAGAAGGATCCCGAAATTGCGGTTTCCTCCGCAACGATCAGAAATGATATGGCTGAGCTTTCAGCTATGGGACTGCTTGAACAGCCCCACACCTCGGCGGGCAGGATTCCAACCGATGAGGGCTACCGTTATTATGTAGATCACCTTATGGGAGTGCGGCAGCTTGACGAAGCGGTCAAAAGAAGAATCGAAGCAGGTGTTTCAATCAGGAACGCAAGCCCCGAAAACATTCTTAAAAAGGCGAGCGATTTCCTTGCCGAAATGACGAACTGTGCGGCGGTGTCAACTGCGCCGTCGGGCGAGAATGTCAAGGTAAAGCGAGTTGAGTTTGTACCGGTCGGAACAAGGACGGGAATGGTTGTTCTGCTCACCTCGAACGGTATGATTAAAAGCAGGGTTTGCCGAAGTGACGTTGACCTGAACGCCTCTGTTATCGAGAAGTTTTACAATATTGTAAAGACCTCGTTTATCGGAACAGAGCTTGATTCGATCGACACGGCAAGGCTTCAAACCCTCGTCGCTTCAATGGGCGGCGATGCGCTGACGATGATACCGCTTATATCCATGGTATCCGAGCTGGCACATGAGGCAATGGAAATTCCGCTTATGTTAGGCGGTCAGTCGAACATCTTCCATTACGGCGATTACGGTGCAACGGCATATGAGCTTATGGATTTCCTCAGAAGAGGCGAGCCGCTCAGCAGGGTGCTGACGGATAACAAAAAGGAGCTTGATGTCAGGATCGGCAGCGAAAACAAGTTTAAACCGCTTGAAAATTCAAGCGTGATTATGGCGCAGTACGATGTCGGCGGAGAAAATCACGGCTCGATCGGAATTATCGGACCGACGAGGATCGACTATGCGACACTTATACCGAGCGTCAGATATCTGACCGATATTGTCGGTAAGATACTATCCCAGGTTCTCAAAGAAGACTGAAAGGAATGATTACTGTTGGCAAAAAAGAAAAGCAGTGAAGAAACAGCCGAGAAAGCTGATAATAAAGAGTTAAAGGAAGAGGAAATTAAAGAAGAAAAAGAGGTCAAGGAAGAGAAAGAGACAAAGGAAGAATCAAAAGAGGAAAAGCTTCAGAAGGAGCTTGACGAAAAGAACGATCAGCTTTTGAGAATGGCGGCGGAGTACGATAACTTCCGCAAGCGTTCGCAGAGAGAAAAGGACGCTCTTTACCTCGACTGCAAGGCTTCGGTTATCAAGGAGCTTCTTCCCGTGGCGGACAATTTTGACAGAATTTTTGCAAATCCCGACATCAGCTTCGAGGATTACAAAAAAGGCGTTGAAATGACATTCAAGCAGTTTGAAACCGTTTTCAGGGATCTCAAGGTCGAGTCATTCGGCGAAGAGGGAGAGGCTTTTGATCCCAACTTACACAATGCAGTGATGCACTCCGAGGACGAAAACCTTGGCGAGAATGTTATTACAAACGTATTTGCAAAGGGCTACAAGGTCGGCGACAAGGTCATCAGACCTGCCATGGTCGCAGTAGCCAACTAATTAAGTAAACAATCATCTAAGGAGGAATATTATTATGTCAAAGGTTATAGGTATTGATTTAGGTACAACAAATTCATGCGTAGCGGTTATCGAGGGCGGCGAGCCTGTCGTTATCCCAAACGCAGAGGGTTCAAGAACAACTCCGTCGGTAGTCGGCTTCGGCAAGAACGGCGAGAGAATGGTAGGTCAGGTCGCAAAGCGTCAGGCTATCACAAATCCCGACAGAACAGTTTCTTCGATCAAGCGTCAGATGGGTTCCGACTACAAGGTTACGATCGACGATAAGAAGTACACTCCGCAGGAGATTTCCGCAATGATCCTTCAGAAGCTCAAGACGGACGCGGAAGCATATCTCGGCGAGAAGGTCACAGAGGCTGTTATTACAGTTCCCGCATACTTCACCGACGCACAGCGTCAGGCAACCAAGGACGCAGGACATATCGCAGGTCTTGAGGTCAAGAGAATTATCAACGAGCCGACAGCCGCCGCTCTTGCATACGGCATTGACAAGGAAGACGATCAGAAGGTTATGGTTTATGACCTCGGCGGCGGTACCTTCGATGTTTCTATCATTGAGATGGGTGACGGTGTTCAGGAGGTTCTTGCAACCGCAGGTAACAACCACCTCGGCGGCGACGACTTCGACCAGAGAGTTATGAACTGGATCATCGAAGAATTCAAGAAGTCAAACGGCATTGATCTTCGCGGCGACAAGATGGCTATGCAGAGACTCAAGGAAGCCGCAGAAAAGGCAAAGATCGAGCTTTCCGGCGTAACTTCCTCGGACATCAATCTTCCCTACATCACAGTTGACGCAACAGGTCCTAAGCACCTTGAGCTGACTCTCACAAGAGCAAAGTTCAACGAGCTTACCGCAGATCTTGTTGAGTCCACAATGGGTCCCGTTCGTCAGGCAATGAGCGATTCAGGTCTTTCAACCTCAGAGATCGACAAGGTTCTCATGGTTGGCGGATCTTCAAGAATTCCTGCAGTTCAGGAGGCTATCAAGAAGTTTATCGGTAAAGAGCCTTTCAAGGGCATCAACCCCGACGAGTGCGTTGCTATCGGCGCTTCGCTCCAGGCAGGCGTTATGGGCGGCGAGGTCAAGGGACTTCTTCTTCTCGACGTTACTCCGCTTTCACTCGGTATCGAGACAATGGGCGGTATCAATACAAAGATCATTGAGAGAAATACAACTATCCCCGTAAAGAAGAGCCAGATTTTCTCAACTGCTGTTGACAATCAGCCGTCCGTTGAGGTTCACGTTCTTCAGGGTGAGAGAGAGTTTGCAAAGGACAACAAGACTCTCGGCGTATTCCATCTTGACGGAATTATGCCGGCACGCCGCGGTGTTCCTCAGATTGAGGTTACATTCGACATCGACGCAAACGGTATCGTACACGTTTCCGCTAAGGATCTCGGCACAAACAAGGAGCAGTCGATCTCAATTACTTCTTCCACCAATATGTCAAAGGACGACATTGAAAAGGCTGTTCACGAGGCAGAGCAGTTTGCTCAGGAGGATAAACAGCGCCGTGAAGAGGTTGACACCAGAAACAATGCGGATCAGATGGTTTATCAGTGCGAGAAGCTCCTCTCCGAGGAGGGCGACAAGTTCGATCAGGCTGATAAGGACGCTCTCACCGCAGAGATCGACGGCTTGAAGGAAGCTCTCAAGGGACAGGATATCAACCTCATCAAGAATAAGCAGGAGGCTCTCCAGAAGAAGTTCTATGAGGTTTCCGAGAAGATTTATCAGGCTGCTCAGGCGGCACAGGGTGCGGCAGGTCAGCCGGGTCCCGATATGGGCGGCAATCCGGGAGCAGGCGCTCCGAACGGCGACGGCTTCTATGACGCCGACTATACAGATGTAACGGACGACGACAACAAATAATCGTCAGACAAAATAACAGCGGGCACGCCGCATTTGCGGCGTTGCCCTATTTCAAAGTCAGGGGCTTTTATTTATGGCTGATAAAAGAGATTACTACGAGGTGCTGGGCATTGATAAAAATGCAAGTGCCGATGAAATTAAAAAGGCTTACCGAAAGAAAGCCAAGCAGTACCATCCCGACCTGAACCCCGGCGACAAGGAGGCCGAGGCTAAGTTCAAGGAGGCTAACGAGGCGTACGAGGTGCTCAGCGACGATCAGAAAAAGGCTCGCTACGACCAATTCGGTCACGCAGGCGTTGATCCGAACTTCGGCACAGGCGGCGGTGGCTTCAACGGCGGATTCGGCGATGATTTTGATCTCGGCGACATATTCTCGAGCTTTTTCGGAGGCGGCGCAGGCGGCTTCGGCGGCGGCAGACGAGCCAATCCCAACGAACCGAGACGGGGCGAGGATCTTCAGTCCAGCGTCACGATTTCGTTTGAGGAAGCGGCAAAGGGCTGTAAACGTAAGGTGAACATAAACCGCATTGAGGTCTGTCCCGATTGTCATGGAAGCGGTGCGGCCGCAGGTACATCACCGAAAACCTGTCCCGAATGTCACGGTACAGGTCAGGTCACCGAGCAACAGAGAACGCCTTTCGGAGTTATTCAGACTCAGAGAGCCTGTTCAAGGTGCGGCGGCAAGGGCAAGATTATAGAAACTCCGTGCTCAAAGTGCCGTGGCAGAGGTCGTGTGACGAAGCAGAGTACGCTGGAGGTCAATATTCCGGCAGGTGTTGATGACCGTCAGATACTCAACGTAAGGGGAGAGGGCAACAAGGGACTCAACGGAGGCCCGGCAGGCGATCTTCACGTTGTTGTAAATGTTCGTCCTCATCCGTTCTTTGAGCGTGACGGCTTCGATGTCTGGTGCGAGGTTCACGTCAATATCGTTCAGGCAACCCTGGGCGATACTCTCATGGTTCCGACTCTTGACGGAAAGGTTCGCTACGACATACCCGAGGGTACTCAGCCCGGCTCGGTATTCCGACTCAAGGGCAAGGGTATTCAGAATATCCGAAGCAAGGCGAGGGGAGACCAGCTTGTAAGAATTATAGTTGACATTCCCACAAAGCTTGACGCCGAACAGCGTGAAGCTCTGCTGAAATTCAATTCGCTGATGGGCGGCTCTGCACCGACAGGTGAGGAGAAAAAAGGCTTCTTCGGCAAAAAACGCAAATAAAAAATCGGACTGTTGTATTCGGTTGATCCGTTTACAACAGTCCTTTTTCATATCAGCTATTTGTCAATATTTGGGGTGATAATTACGAATAATGAAATGGGTAATCTCGATTCTATACACTTTACTTTTCATATTTTTAGTTATATAATAAACATTGGTAAAAACATAGGAAGACTTTTCGTTTTTTATAAAGCATTTGCACTTTATGTAATAAGATTTTGCAAAGAATTGAGAGTGAAAATCGAGAAAGATAAGGAACAGAGGGATTATTTATGAAAAAAATAATTGCAATTATTGCTGCGGTGACAGCAATCGTTATTGCCGGATTTTTGGTTGCAGAAAACAGCTATTCAAAAGAAAATACAGATTGACTGAAAAAATAAGCTAAATACATATTGACAAATATCTATATGACAGGTATAATGTAAATAAACAGGGGGTGGACAGTATGGAACATGACGAGAAAAAAATTGCAGCGGTGTTTAAAGCGTTTTGTGATGAGAACAGAATTCGTATTTTGAGGCTTTTGCTCAGCGGAGAAAAATGCGCCTGTAAGCTGCTGGAGGAATTGAGTATCAGTCAGCCCACCTTGTCCCACCATATGAAAATTCTCTGCGATTCGGGAGTCGTTGTCGGCAGGAAAGAGGGGAAATGGATGCACTATTCTATCTCCTCAGAGGGGGCGGAGGATGCCGGAAAGTATCTGCATGAGCTGACGAATGTGACTTGTGCCGACAGTGAAAAGTCGTGCTGTGAACAGTAATTAACTTTCACGCACGGCTTGATTTAAGACATAAATATTGATATATTTCAATTTAACGATATGATGAGGTGGTTGATTGTGGAACCGGTAAAAAACGCATGGGATTTTTTTCAGAATGAAATCCTCGGTATGCACTGGCTGAACAGAATTGTTGAAACGCTTCTGAACGCCTGCGGTTTGGACACGGCAGGAAGGATCGTCGGCAGTATTAAGTTTTTTATCTATGATACCGTTAAAATTATGATCCTTTTGGGCGTTTTGATTTTGATTATCTCGTATATTCAAAGCTACTTTCCGCCGGAGAGGACGAAAAAAATACTTGGCAGATTTCACGGGATATGGGCAAATATTCTTGCCGCCCTGCTCGGCACGGTAACTCCTTTCTGCTCCTGTTCGTCCATTCCGCTTTTCATCGGTTTTACAAGCGCCGGACTTCCGCTTGGAGTAACTTTTTCGTTTCTCATATCTTCCCCGATGGTTGACCTCGGAAGCCTTGTACTGCTGATGAGCATTTTCGGTTGGAAGGTTGCGGTTGTCTATGTCGTTCTCGGTCTTGTCATTGCCGTTGCGGGCGGTACGCTGATCGAAAAACTTCACCTTGAAAATCAGGTGGAAGAATTTATACGAAACGGACGATCCATTGATGTTCCGCAGGAGAAACTGAATTTCAAAGACCGCTTGAAATATGCGTGGGAACAGGTTGTTACCACCGCCAAAAAGGTTGCTCCTTATGTGCTTATCGGTGTAGGCATCGGAGCGATTATTCATAACTGGATTCCCGAGGATTTTATCGTAAAAGTTCTCGGCGACAACAATCCTTTCGGTGTAATCCTTGCGACAATCGCAGGTGTACCGATGTACGCCGATATATTCGGCACAATCCCGATTGCCGAGGCTCTGCTTGCAAAGGGCGCATTGCTCGGCGTAGTGCTGTCCTTTATGATGGCGGTTACAACGCTTTCTCTGCCGTCAATGATTATGCTTCGCAAAGCGGTAAAACCGAAGCTTTTAGGAATATTTATTGCAATTTGCACAGCCGGAATAATAATTGTTGGATATTCATTTAATCTTATCCAACCGTTTATTATATAAATTATTGGAGGTAGTTGTTATGGCTCTGTTTAATTTCGGTAAGAAAAAGAAAGAAGAAAAGAAAACAACGGATTGCGCTTGCGCCTGCGGATGCTCTGCAAGTGAGGTCGGCAATATTTCAAATGATTGCTGTCCCGAGGCTAAAGACGGTATTTGCTGTATAAAGGTTTTGGGCGCAGGGTGCAAATCCTGTCACGAGCAATATGAAAATGCCAAAGAAGCCGTAAAAGCGATGGGATTATCGGTGGAAGTGGAATATATCACCGATATGCAAAAGGTTATGGAATACGGTGTTATGAGTATGCCTGCCATTGTGGTCAACGAAAAGGTTGTTTCAATGGGCAAGGTGCTGAAAGCGTCCGAGGTGGAGAAACTTCTCAGACAGTCGAATTAAAAATACAAAAGCGCAGCGACCTTTGCGGTTACTGCGCTTTTTGAATGATTATTATTTACTTTGTGAGCAGTACACGGCAAGCCTTGAGTGTCTGAGCACCTGCAAGACCGTCAATGGTGATGCCTGCGGCTTTCTGTACCTGCTTGGTTGCGGTGGTTGTGCCTGCGCCG
>JBJEPQ010000008.1:0-3109 GCA_051881315.1 Acutalibacteraceae bacterium
GAAGGCTTTTTCTCTCGGCGAAGGCGTATGTATATACGTCGAGCCGGGAAAAAAGGCTTATTCGCCAAAAGATAGTCAAATTGTTCTGAACGAGAGATTTTGGATGAAGAAGGCTTTTTCTCTCGGCGAAGGCGTATGTATATACGTCGAGCCGGGAAAAAAGACTTATTCGCCAAAAGATCCGTTCAGAAATTATTCAGCTTTGGTTTCGCAATAAATACACCTATAAACACGCTTGTCGCCCTGTCCCGTAAGCTTGAAAATGTGGGGAAGCTCCTGCTCAATCGAGGTTATGCAACGGGGATTTTTGCATTTGATAACATTTTTGAGCTGAGCGGGAAGCTCGACCTTTTTCTTCTCGACGAGGACGCCGTCCTTGATGACGTCGATTGTTACGCCGGGATCAATGTAGCCGAGGACATCGAGATCGACATCAAAATCGGAGTCAATTTTGATGATATCCTTTTTGCCGAGCTTGCGGCTCATAACGTTTTTGATGATGGCTATGGAGCAGTCAAGCTTGTCAAGCTCAAGGAGATTATAGATCTCCATACCCTTGCCGGCCTTGATATGGTCGATAACGATACCGTTTTTTATAGAATCTATGTTCATACTTCAACCTCCAAAAGCTTGAGAATGAGAGCCATTCGCATATATTTTCCGTTGAGTGCCTGTCTGAAATAGCAGGCTCTCGGATCCTTGTCAACCGCAACGCTGATCTCGTTGACACGGGGCAGCGGATGGAGAATTGACAGGTCGGGCTTTGCATTTGAAAGCTTATCGGGAGTGAGGATATAGCTGTCCTTGAGACGGAGATAATCCTCCTCGTTGAAAAATCTCTCTTTCTGAACTCTCGTCATATAGAGAACATCAAGCTCAGGCATAACCTTTTCAAGATCTGTTGTCTGGACATATTCAAGGTTGTTCGCCTTGATAACATCGTTTTTAATGTAGCTCGGCAGTTTAAGCTCGTCGGGAGAAATAAGAACGAACTTAACATTGTTGTATCTTGAAAGAGCCTGAATGAGCGAATGAACCGTTCTGCCAAATTTAAGATCTCCGCAAAAGCCGACGGTCAGGTCGTTGAAACGTCCCTTTTCACGGCTGATTGTCAGAAGATCCGCCAAGGTCTGGGTGGGATGATTGTGTCCGCCGTCACCGGCATTGATAACGGGTACGCTCGCATTGAGGGACGCAACGTAGGGCGCACCCTCTTTCGGGTGGCGCATTGCGATAATATCGGCGTAGCAGGACATAACCTTTACCGTGTCGGCAATGCTCTCGCCCTTTGCCGCCGAGCTCGATTTTGCATCGGCAACGGAAAGCACGTTTCCGCCAAGCTCGTACATAGCCGCCTCAAAGCTGAGTCGGGTACGTGTTGACGGCTCAAAGAACAGAGTCGCCAGCTTTTTCCTTTTGCATGAGTCGGCATATTTATCGGGATTTGCAATAATATCGTTTGCAACCGAGATAAGCTCGTCAAGCTCCTCGACCGAGAGATCGAGTATATTTATCAGACTTCTCATTATTTGCCTCCAATCCAGCTTTCGTCGGACGGATTGTTTCTGAAAGCGATAAGTCTTTCAACATCCGTTTCGGCAATATATCCTTCCTGAGCTGCGATTTCTGCGATCGCGTCAAAATTCGTAAGGCTCACATTCTTAACCTCAGCCTCGGCAAGACGGTCAAGTCCTTTCTTCATTCCGTAGGTGAAGATTGAAACGATGCCGAGAACCTCTGCGCCCGCCTCTCTGAGAACATTTACAACCTCGATTACGCTGCCGCCCGTTGAGATAAGATCCTCAACAACAACGACCTTCTGACCTTTTTCGAGCTTGCCCTCGATCTGATTTTTTCTGCCGTGATCCTTTGCGCCCGATCTAACATAACCCATAGGCAGGCCGAGAATCTGAGCGGTAATGGCGGCGTGTGCGATACCTGCCGTTGAAGTACCCATGAGAGCCTCAGCTTCGGGGTAAACCTCTTTGACAGTCTTTGCAAGTGCTTCCTCAACGTGAGTACGCACCTCGGGATATGCGAGGGTAAGTCTGTTGTCACAGTAAACGGGGCTTTTAATTCCGCTTGCCCATGTGAAAGGCTCGTCGGGGCGGAAGAAAACCGCCTTGATGCTGAGAAGATCCTTTGCGATCTGAATCTGAATGTCTGTCATAATATCTCTCCTTAATCTACAAATTCGTTTATACATCTTTCATATGCGGCGACGGGATCGGCGGCGGCCGTGATCGGACGTCCGACAACGATATAATCCGAGCCGATTTTCTTCGCCTGTTCGGGAGTCATGACTCTGACCTGATCGCCCTTGTCGCCATCGGCAAAGCGTACGCCGGGAGTAACGGTCAGGAAATCCTTTCCGCAGGTTTCATGCACCTTGCCTGCCTCAACGGGAGAGCAGACAACGCCGTCAAGTCCTGCAACCTTTGCATTGTGGGCATAGTGCATAACGACCTTATCCATTTTTTCGTTGATGAGCAGGTCGTTTTTCATTCTCTCCTCGCTTGTCGAGGTGAGCTGAGTTACGGCGATAAGAAGCGGTCTTGTTCCGTCGGGACGGGTAAGTCCTTCGATCGCCGCCTCCATCATGGCTATCGTTCCGCCTGCATGGAGATTTGTCATATCAACATCAAGCCTTGAAAGTACAGCCATTGACTTCTTGACGGTATTCGGAATGTCGTGAAGCTTGAGATCGAGGAAAATCTTGTGTCCCCTCGCCTTGATCTCACGAACAATCTCCGGTCCCTCGGCGTAGAAAAGCTCCATACCGATCTTTACAAAAGGCTTTCTTCCCTCGAATTTATCGAGAAAAGCCATTGTCTCCTCCTTGCTTGAAAAATCACAAGCAACTATAACGTCCTTACCCATTCTGTGCTCCTCCTATTATTTCATTCAAATTATTTATTCCGTATTTCTGCATCGCCTCGGGCAGACTGTCGATTATATTCTTACAGGCAAACGGATCAACAAGGTTTGCCGCTCCGACTTCGACAGCGGTTGCACCTGCAAGCATCATTTCTATAACATCGTCCGCCGTTGAAACTCCGCCCATTCCGATAACGGGAACGCTGACGGCGCTCGCAACCTGATAAACCAT
>JBJEPQ010000009.1:0-54616 GCA_051881315.1 Acutalibacteraceae bacterium
TGCTGTTGATAACGATTTTTTCATCGTGGTTGATAAACAACTTTGCACAATGACAATATAATTTAACCGATATAAAATTGACCTTGCAGGAGAAATTCTGCAAGGTCTTTTTTGTAAATTGTTCTTTACGTAAAAGTAACAGCCGTATGTGCGGCTGTTACAGAAGTTTTTGTGTTTTATCTGTCAAGCGGTGGGGGAGTGCAATTTTGCGTGTTTTTTGAGTGCGTCAAAGGTTTCGTCGCTGATATCGTGCTCGATTTTGCAGGCGTCTTCCACGGCTGTTTTTTCGTTGACGCCGAGACGAATTAAAAAATCCGTCAGCAAGGTGTGTCTTTCATAAATTTTCTTTGCAACAGCCAGACCTGACTCCGTCAGCGTAAGATAACCGTCCTTGTCCATAAGCAGATATCCGCCCTTTTTCAGTATTCCGACGGCACGGCTGACGCTCGGCTTGGAATAGCCCATATATTCTCCGACATCAATGGAACGAACAGCTCCCGTTTTTTCAGAAAGAATGTATATTGTCTCCAGATACATCTCGCCGGATTCTTGAATATGCAAAACGATTCCTCCCTGTGCGATTTTATAAAATAAGCATACCATAAATTGATGTTAAAATCAAGAATAAACGGTTCGGGAACTCTGAAAAACTAAATAGAATTACAGGACGGGTATTTTCGGTCAGCATTATTAACAAAAATCAGTTAGCAAAAGCTAACTCGATACTGCGAAATAATGAAAAACACCGAATCTCTTATTTTTTTGAAAAAAACCATTGACAAAGACAGCTTCTTCGAATAAAATTAAACACGGTTAGCAGAGGCTAACTGATTATTTTGGAACCGAGTTAGCATATGCTAACGACGTGTTAGAATGGAGATGATTGATTTATGATTCCTCTTACGCTTGCGAGATCGGGAGAAGTAAATATTATAAAAAGAGTCGGAGGAAAGCAGGAAGTCAAAGCACATCTTGAAAATCTCGGATTTGTAGTCGGGGGTGGCGTTACCGTAATCAATGCAATCGGCGGTAACGTGATAGTTAATGTTAAGGATTCCCGTGTTGCGATCAGCAGGGAAATGGCTCAGAAAATAATGATATGATTATTTGATTTTTGCAGGAGGTGTATTATGAAAACGCTGAAACAGGTTGAAGTCGGCAGTACGGTCAGAGTTGTAAAGCTTCACGGAGAGGGTGCGGTCAGACGCCGAATTATGGATATGGGGCTTACAAAGGGTGCTGAGGTGTATATTCGTAAGGTTGCGCCGCTGGGTGATCCGATAGAGATTACAGTTCGGGGGTACGAGCTGTCGCTCCGCAAGGCTGATGCTCAAATGATAGAAGTGGAATAAAGCCGATTTTGAGGGATAACCCTCATATTATTTTAAATATGGGTTAGCATAAGCTAACTGAAAAGGAGAGGATTTTCTATGAATCTGCGAATTGCGCTTGCGGGAAACCCTAACAGCGGAAAAACAACCCTGTTTAATGCCTTGACCGGTTCAAATCAATTTGTCGGGAACTGGCCGGGTGTTACGGTTGAGAAAAAAGAAGGAAAGCTTAAAAAGCACAATGATGTTGTAATTACCGATCTTCCCGGTATTTATTCTCTTTCTCCGTATACCTTGGAGGAAGTGGTGGCAAGAAACTATCTCATCGGCGAGCGTCCCGACGCTATTCTCAACATTGTTGACGGTACAAATCTTGAGAGAAATCTGTACCTTACCACACAGCTTACCGAGCTTGGTATTCCCGTTGTTGTCGCCATCAATATGATGGATGTTGTAAAGAAAAACGGTGATAAGATCAATACGGCGGAGCTTTCCCGTGAGCTTGGCTGCAAGGTGGTTGAGATATCCGCCCTGAAAGGCACCGGTATCACGGAGGCTGCGGAAACGGCAATCGACGCGGCAAAAAACGGAAAAACCGTACCGATGCACACTTTTTCCGGTACGGTGGAGCATGCGTTGGCTCATATTGAAGAAGCGGCGGTACATAATCTGCCGGAGGAACAGCAGCGTTGGTACGCTATCAAGATTTTTGAGCGTGATGATAAGGTGCTCGATCAGATAAACCTCGATCAATCGGTTTTAGATCATATTGAAGCCGATATTAAAGCTGTTGAGGACGAGCTGGACGACGACGCAGAATCAATCATAACAAATGAACGCTATATTTATATCGGTCAGATCATAAAGGGCTGTTACAAAAAGAAATCGGCAGGGAAGCTTTCAACCTCAGATAAGATTGACAGGGTTGTTACAAACCGCTGGCTGGGATTGCCCGTCTTTGCCGCGGTTATGTTCCTTGTATATTTTATCTCTATGATAACGGTCGGCACCGCCGCAACCGACTGGGCAAACGACGGCTTGTTCGGAGACGGCTGGCATCTGTTCGGCATCGGAACTTCCGCATATGAGGAAGTAAATGACAGCTACACCTCTGCTATGCAGGCGGTAACTGCGTTTACAGCTCTCGATACCGAGGCGGAGGGTTTTGACGCAGACGAGGCTTTGGCAGAGCTGAAAGCCTATAAGCCGGAGGTCGATACGGCTACGGTAGAAGTAGAAGACGAGGAAACCCTTGCTGTTGATGAATTGAACGCATATTATGATACAATTCCCAAAAACGCCGATGAGGAGACTGCCGTTCCTATGACTTATCTTGAAGCGGTAACATATTTGGAAAAGAACGGCTTTGAAGAGCCTGATCCTGCCGACTACGGCGTATGGGTACCCGGTATTCCTGTGCTTGTAGGAAACGGTCTGGAAGCCGTCGGTGCCGCCGATTGGCTCAGCGGTTTAATCAATGACGGTATTGTAGCCGGTGTCGGAGCTGTTCTCGGCTTTGTACCGCAGATGTTGGTACTGTTCCTGTTGCTGGCCTTTTTAGAGGCCTGCGGCTATATGGCACGCATAGCATTTGTTCTTGACCGTGTGTTCCGCAAATTCGGTCTTTCCGGCAAATCCTTTATTCCGATGCTTATCGGTACGGGCTGCGGCGTTCCCGGAATAATGGCGTCACGGACCATTGAGAACGAACGTGACCGCCGTATGACGATTATGACAACAACCTTTATCCCGTGCGGAGCAAAGGTTCCGTTTATTGCTATGATTGCGGGCGCAATTTTCGGCGGCAGCGCATGGGTGGCAACCTCCGCTTACTTCATCGGTATGGCTGCGATTATTGTTTCCGGTATCATGCTGAAAAAGACCAGAATGTTTGCCGGTGATCCTGCTCCGTTTGTTATGGAGCTTCCTGCTTACCATTTGCCGACTGTCGGAAATGTTCTCCGTTCTATGTGGGAGCGAGGCTGGAGCTTTATCAAGAAAGCCGGAACAATTATTTTGCTCTCCACCGTCTTTGTATGGTTTACAACTTATTTCGGATTCGTTGACGGTACCTTCCGTATGCTGTCCGAAGAAGAGATTGACCGCTCGATTCTTGCGGCTATCGGCGGCGTAATTGCATGGGTATTCAAGCCGCTCGGATGGGGAAACTGGCAGGCCGCCGTGGCTTCCATCACCGGACTTGTTGCGAAAGAAAACATCGTCGGCACTATGGGAATCCTCTACGGAGGCGGAGAAGGGACGGTTTATCAAAGCCTGGCTTCCGCATTTACCGGAATCACCGGTTATTCATTCTTAGTGTTCAACCTGCTTTGCGCTCCTTGCTTTGCGGCTATCGGTGCTATTAAGCGTGAGATGAACTCTGCGAAATGGACTTGGTTTGCAATCGGCTATCAGTGCCTGTTTGCCTATGCAATATCTTTGATGATCTATCAGTTTGGCTCGGCGTTTACGGGAAATCTTAATATAATCGGTTTGATTGCAGCGATCGCTGTTCTTGCGGTTATCTTGTATATGTTGTTCTTCAAGAGGTATTCAGAAGCAACAAGGCTTACCAAAAACGTCAGAGCGACAGAATAAAACGGAAATGAAAAAGGAGGAAGCAATATGCTTGCATGGCTTTCGGAAAATTTGGCGACGGTTATTATTTGCGCCGTCCTGATCATTGTTGTTGCGGCGATTATCTTCAATATGGTAAGAAACAGAAAAAAAGGAAAATCCTCCTGCTCATGCGGATGTTCTAACTGCCCAATGAGCGGATCGTGCCACAAATAATAAAGCCCTCCGTCGGTAATTATAAGAACCGTCGGAGGGCTAAGAATTAACTCTGAACAGGTCAGAATAACGGCATAAGCTGTTCAACAACAAGAACAGCCAGGCACGCACCTGCCGCAACCGTAATAAGGCTTCGGTTGAAAAAGGCAAGCAAAAGCGCAACCGCAACCCCTGCAACTGCGCTCCAAACGCTCTGCGTGGCAAAGAAAATTGCAGGGAAGGTCATTGCGCTCAAACAGGCATAGGGAACATAGTACAGGAATGATCTCAACCATTTGTTTTTGATTTTTCCCTGAAAAATTGTGAGGGGTAAGGCTCGGATGAGATAGGTCACCAAAGCCATTACGCCGATAAATAACCACGTCATTCCTCAACGCCTCCTTCTATCGGGCGCAGAAACGCCATAAGTGCCGAGGCGGCAACCGTCGAAACGATGATGGATATTCCGGCAGAGACCTTCAGCGCATACAGAACACAACTGATCGTAATTGCGATCAAAGCCGAAATGAGGACGGGGCGTGAACGCCGTGCGATGGGGACAACCACGGCAATAAACATTCCGTAAAGCGCGATTCCCAATGCCGCGGTAAGAGCGGCAGGGAGGAGGTTGCCTGCAATCGCACCGGTTGCTGTTCCCGCCGTCCAGCCGAAAATCGGCAGAATCTGAAGACCGACCATATACGGGAATTTCAGGCTCTGTTCACGGGACATAGCTACGGCGAAAATTTCATCGGTATTGGCAAATGCAATCAGAAGCCTCTGCCAAAGCTTGATTTTTTCGTCCAGCTTTGGTGAGAGCGCAAGGCTCATCAGGGAGTATCGCATATTTATAATAATCTGAGTCAGGATCAGCTCGATCAGCGTTCCTCCGGTCGCAATAATCTGTAAGCCTGCAAACTGACCTGAGCTGGTCATGTTTGTCAGACTGGTTAATGCGGCTTGAATAACGCTCAGACCGCCTTGCATAGCCAGTATTCCGAAGCTGAAGCTGACGGCGAAGTATCCCGCCATTATCGGAACTCCGTCCCTGAGCCCTTGAATAAAATCTTTTTTCATCTTTGCATTTACACCAAATTTCCTGAGATTTGATTGCCGTAAAGACGTGTTACGGCAAACACAAATCGCTGTTTTTAATGTCCGTAAAAACCTCCTGCGGCGCTGAATTGAAACCGCAGGAGGTTAAAATATTACCGATAGAAAACTCGGTTTTTACTGCCAGGAGAAGGTAACGGATTTCTGCACTCTGTTGACTGTGTAACCGCAGCCTTTTGTGTATTTACCGTTCTCAAACTTGATTGCACGTTTTCTCTTTGATGCGTTATGCTCAACCTCGGTGCAGTTCTCAAGACCGCCGATAAAGGCGTTCATCATCTCGTCCTCGGTAAAGTAGATCGTTGCGCTGACTCTGAGAACCTGGGTTGATTCTGCAGTGACGCCTACTGCGTCAAGAACGCCCGGCTTGAAGCCTGTCAGCCACCAGGAATACTGCTTACTGCGGTGGAAGAAGAGGGCATCGTTCTTATACATGGTGAGCTCCATCTGGCAGAGCATTTCATCGTCGGCGCATTTGTAGAATTTTCTTCCGCCTGCATCGACAAGCTCGTCATCGTCAAAGTCACGGTAATAAAGACCTATCTCACATCCGTTAAGCACATATCCGTACTGACCTTTCCAAAGCTGAACCATCCACTCCATATCGTTGTAGTCGAAGAAAATTCGGCTTGTATCGAAGTTGCAGACAATGAACGGAGCGGCAACGTCATAGAGGTAGGTGTAGCCGAAGGTTCTCTGCCATGCGTAGGTGGATGCGTAGAATGCCTGATCCTTTGCATCGTAGGAAAATCCCAAAAGACCTGAACCGTCAAGGTTTGTGACCTTGCCCGTTGCAACATCGTAATAGAAGTCGCCGAAGATCTTTATTCTGCCCTCGTCGGAATGGGTGGGAAAGCTGTTGATTACACCGGCGGCGAACTGAAGAATGTAAAGAGCGTCAACAGATGAAACCTTTCCGTCTCCGTCTACGTCTGCCGCATCTATCTCGGCTTTTGTAAGATTGCCCTCTCCGGTACAGTATCTGACAACGGAAAGAGCGTCAAAGGAATTGACCGAACCGTCGCTGTTGGCGTCGCCGGGGGAGTTTGCAACGGCCGAGGAATAGACCGCCATACTTGCCAATGTTGCAACCACCACAGAAAAAGAGACCGCCGCGCTGATTATTTTTTTTAAAATCTTCACTTTTATTGCCTCCTTCAATTATAAAGCTTTTTTAATGCCGACAACATATTGCAGAACATTGAGAGCGTCAGATGAGTTGAGCTTGCCGTTGCCGTCAATGTCGCCTGCGTCAATCTGAATCTGACCGAGAGTGATGCTTCCGGTAGAATACTGGAGAATGCTCAAAGCGTCGTAGGAATTGATGTTTCCGTCAAGGCTGACGTCTCCCTTTGCAAAGGATTTCTGCGTGAGAAAAACAACGGAGATCGGTGCTCTTTGTCCGCAGAAGGTGATGTAAAGGGTGTTGTTGCCTGGCATAATCACATCGGTTCCGTCCGGAATCGACCAGTTGAGACAGGCGTTCGGATAAGATATTTCTTTAACAGAAGAGTCGCTGTAGGTTGCCTTGATTATTGTTCCGGTAAGATCGTATTTCGTCATTTCAACGTCGCCTGCGATTCCCATTTTCCAGTCAGTATCAAGGACAAGCTTGGTCTTAGGAGCTCTGACAACGCTGATTTTCGTAACGGTAACAAAGTTCACGTCAAGAACGGCATAGTTCGAGCCGAAGCTGTCGCAGAAAATATGAATGGTATTTTTTCCGGCTTTCCAGCTTTCTTCAATGTTTTTGGCGTACATATTAGGACCTGTAACGCCTTTTTTGTATTCAACCTGCTCGCCGTTACAGCTGAGGATCGTTCCGGCAAGATTCAGGTCGCCGTTCATCAGCATAACCTTACCGTTTTTGTCATACATCCAGTCGACACCCTGATAGAATGAGGTCTGATTGGGATTTTTAACTATCGTGACTCCGACCGCCGAAACGGGGAGAGCCAGACAGGATAATGCCATAATCAGAGCAAGAATCATAGAGCATACAACAGATATTTTCTTCATTTTCTTTCCTCCTTAATATAATTATACATTTGTATTATATCTTATAATTTGCAAAATGTCAACATTCAGCCATGTGTACTGTTACTGAATTTGGCTATTGACAATTCTCTCGGTTTGTTATATAATCTACAAAAATGGTATGAGTGTTTATACTTTTTTGTTTTGTATGGAGGAAAGAGATGCAAAAGATTATTAAAAGAACGCTTTCTTGTTTGCTTTCTTTCTCGGTTACCGTAGGAGCGGCTTCAATGCTATCGGTTTTCGGCGGTGCTTCGGCAGCAAGGTACGGAGATATTGACGGCAACGAGTCTGTCAATTCGTCCGATGCTTTGACTGTGCTGAAATACAGCGTCGGGATCGAAGAGCTTTCAAATGAGGCTCTTGTCTTAGCCGACGTCAATGCCGACGGTAATGTCAATTCATCCGATGCTCTTGATATTTTAAAATATTCGGTCGGTATCCTTGACAGCTTCAAGGCTGAGGAGAACGAGGTTGACCCCCAAGAGGTGAAGGCTTCATTTAAGCGGGCTTTAGCTGGTGTTCAGGACAAGCTTCCGACGTATGTATTGAAAGAAACCGTTTGGAAAAACGCTGATGAAGTCAAGCTCAGCGGAGCATGGACCGCTTTTATTTCCGACGCTAAGCTCAAGGAATTGGAAGAGAAGACGAAGGAAGATTACAACACCGACAGAAAATATACCAATATCGTCAGGCAAAAGACTGAAGAGTCCGCAAGCAAGATGATTAAGGATATTGACCTCAGCGATGAGTCAAAATTACGTTCGGTTTCCTGCAAGAAAACATCCAACGGTAAATATCTTCTGACCGTCAGCTTCAAGGACGAGAAAAATCCTTCTTCCGACAGTTTTATTGTCGGGCTGACAGGCTTGGACGACTACAACCGAGCGAAAAATGAGGTTGAACAGGCTAATTCGGTTGAAGGAGTAAAGGCAACAGTCAAGTCTTTCGATATAGAATACAAAAACTGTGTTCTTGTTTGTGAGATCGACAAAGCTACGGACGAGTTCGTCAGTATTGAATGGTCCTTAGATATTTTTACCGAATCGAAAGTGACGACGGCAGGTATGACGGTTCAAATGAAAACGTCAGGAAAACGAAGCTCGTCATATGTAAATTTCGGTTATTGATTTTGGTTAGCATACCGTTTCCTATTCGCCTATGGGCGACGGTATCTAATATAAATGTACGTTAGGTACAAATCTAATTGAAGGAGAAATTGGTGATTACAATGAATAAGATTGCAAAGATCCTTTCTGTTGTTCTTTCCGTATCATTGGTAGTCGGCGTAACAGTTGCTATGCTTGTTTCTGCTTTTGCAGCTAACGCACCGAAATTCTCAATGGCTAAGGTCAGTGAGAGCGACAGTGAAGTTGTAATTTCTGTTAGCCTTGATGAAGGAAGTTTTAAGAGTATTGACTTCCAGTTCACAGCTAAGGAAGGCTATACTCTCACTAAGATTGACAAGACTCAAGCGTTCAAGCTTTTCCTTGTTGATGGAGGCGGCCTTAGCGCAGAAAATGCGAAGACCGGAAAAGTTAGTTGCGCATCTCCTAGCACTTGTGAATTGAAGGGTGAACTTTTCACCTTTATATTAACAAAGGCTGCTGACAAGAAAGTTGATACAAACGATTTCGAGATTGTATTTTCAGCTTGTATGAATGGAAATGACGAATCTGTTACTCCGGTTGTTGTAAACAACATTCCTGAGGCTCCGACAGAGAAGCCGACAGAGAAGCCGACAGAGAAGCCGACAGAGAAGCCGACTGAGGCTCCGACAGAGAAGCCGACAGAGAAGCCGACTGAGAAGCCGACTGAGGCTCCGACAGAGAAGCCGACTGAGGCTCCGACAGAGGCTCCTACAGATGATCCGTATGAGGAAGCTACAGAGGCTCCGACAGAAGCTCCGACAGAAGCTCCGACAGAAGCTCCGACTGAGGCTCCGGTTGAGGAACCCACAGAGGCTCCGACAACAGCTGCTGATGATACAACAGCTGCTGCTGACGAGACCACAACAGCTGCAGAGGAAGCTACAACAGCTGCCGGCACAACCGGTGATGTAGTTAACCCTGAGACGGGCGATCGTCTTACTGCTACTGCAGCAGTAGTTGCTCTTCTTGCTATCAGCGGTGCAGCAGTAGTTGCACTTCGCAAGAAGGAAGACTAAAAAAAAATAAGGATTTATTCCGGATAAATCCTTACTGAATTTTAAACGCCCCCACACAAGCCTATGGGCGTACGGCTTGTGTGGTTTTTCTTTTGTGAGGTTCAAGATGAGCCTATTTTTATTTTATGCAGAAAATAATACCGATATACAGAAAAAGACTGCCGCAAAATGAAAAATCATTTTGTACGACAGTCTTTTTTATTTGTTTATTTCTGTTTTTTCAAGTATCTCATTCGGCTTTTCGGCAATGTATTCCGCTCCTGCGGCGATGAGCTCGGAAACATCACGGTTGCCCCATGTCACGCCGACGCACGGCAGACCGGCATTGTGGGCGGTCTGAACATCGACCTCGGAATCACCCGAATATATACACTTGTTTTTATCCGCACCGAGTGTTTCGATAACATAAAGCACCGAATCGGGCTCAGGCTTCGACGGGAAGCGATCCATCTTGCCGATAACCATATCGAAAATATCTCCGAAATAATCTTTAACAACCTTTTTTGCCGCCTCATCCGCTTTGTTGGAAACAACGGCGACCTTACAGCCCTTTGCTTTGAGAGTTTTAATAACCTCGGCAATTCCGTCGTAAGGCTTGGTGAAATCGGCAATGTGATCGAGGTAATAAGCCGTGAAAATCGCAAGCGTTTTTTCGTAGTCCGAGTCGGAAATACCCTGCGGAGCGGCACGTTTTATCAGCATCCTGATACCGTTGCCGATAAATCGGCGCACCTCGTCAACCGTCCTTTCGGGATACTTCATCTCCCTCATTGCGTGATTGACAGCGTTTGCAAGATCCTGCAAGGTATCAAGCAGCGTTCCGTCCAAATCGAAAATATATGTATTGTACTTCATAATAATCACCGATTTGATATTATATCACAGATGTCGAAAAATGCAAGAAGTTCAGGAGAATAACACGGTCTTGATCGGAAACTATGTCCGCATATTTTATTGCTTTATCAAGCTTTTTACTTTATTGTCTAAAGTCTAAAATCTAACATCTATTTATGCCTTCCCCTTGAGGGGAAGGTGGCACGGAGGAACGACGTGACGGATGAGGTGTGAGAATATAGATTATTTGCTAAAATTTCATTTCATCAAACTTGCACCACCTCATCACCGCCTATGGCGGAGCTTCCCCAAAACAGACTTTAGACGATATCATTTTAAATTTTGATGAAACTGTTCGGTAGCGAAGCTGACTGAGGGATTGAAAAAAACTTATTTCTTAGTTTATCTTTTATGATTTATATAAACTATATATTTCCTCGTCTAAAATCTAACATCTAAAATCTAATGTCTGATTTTACACCTCATCCGCCTCGTTCCTCGGCACCTTCCCCTCAAGGGGAAGGCTGAAATATATGTTAATTTGTAGACATCAGATTTCAGATGATAAAGAATAAAATTTTATTTTCTAAATGCTAAAAAACTGCAAGCAATCCAAAAGGAAAGGCTTGCAGTTTTCGCATAGGTTTATTTCTTTATCAAGCTGTATATCGTCTCGGCGATCGCTTCGGCGGTTTCATCAAGCTTTTCGTCAAAGGCCTTGTTGTCCTCGACATTCGTTATGAAGCCGACCTCAAGGAGCAAAGACGGCATATCCGTGTCGGAATTTATATAGTAGTCGCCGAACGAGTTGTCACGAAAACCTTTTTTCACGCCCCTGTTCTGCTGTCCCGTAGCTTTACAGATGTTTTCAAGCAGTTTTTCGGCAAGCTCGGCTTCGTCACCCTTTGGCTTTTTCGGTATCCACGCTTCGATTCCGTTTGCATTTTTATCGTCGGCAGAGTTGCGGTGAAGACTTACAAAAAGGGTGCACCTGTTCTTGTTTGCCGACTTGCATCGGTGGTAGAGGGTAACGTCGGAGTCGTCCTCACGGGTGAGGAAGGTTTTTATTCCCTTTGCTTCGAGCTTGTCCCGAACCTTTAATGTCAGCGTCAGGTTGTCGTCCTTTTCGTACCGATCACCGTCCACTGCGCCGACATCATCCGCACCGTGACCTGCATCAAGGCAGACGTAAGGCTCACCCGTGTAGTTGTACTTTGTCCCGAAAACTCCGAAATAAAAGCAGAGAGCAACCGTGATTATGATCGCCGTCGCACCGGCTATGTATCTTTTTAAAACGTCCTTTTTTATTATAACTTTCATTTTTTCTCCTGTGTCTTTTGATTTTATCCTGCTCGTCAAGGTTTTGCTGTGACCTATTCCGTTGCAACAAGGGAAAGTTTGCAAGTTTTCTGCAAGTTGGTCAGCCTTCCCCTCGAGGGGAAGGTGGCACAACCGTAGGTTGTGACGGATGAGGTGTGAGAATATAGATAACGTGCTAAATTTTCATTCCATCAAACTTGCTCCACCTCATCACCGCCTATGGCGGAGCTTCCCCTCAAGGGGAAGCCTTGTAAAGTTTGTGCAAACCTTTTATTTTCCTCGTCTAAGGTCTAACGTCTAAAATCTAACGTCTGTTGGGCGGCGTTCATATGATGATCACGAAGCCTCAAGATATTCTTCAAGGCAAAGGTCTTTTTCATATATCTCTGTCGCCGCTTCTATACCGACATAGCGGTAGTGCCAGACTTCTTCCGCAATACCGGTAATGTCCGTTTTATTGCCGGGGTATCGGAAAATAAATCCGTATTTATAGCTGTTTTGACACAGCCACAAGTAAAGCTCGTCCGTTTCTCCGTTGATGTCAACGGCAAACCCAAGCTGATGTTCGCTGAATCCGGGCACGGCAACCCATTGTTCCGCCATTTTAACGGCGTCAGAGTCGGAATATCCTTCGTCCAGATACTCTTTAATTTTCTCGTCATACAGCTTTTGCTGTTTATCCTGTGTGCGGTATCCCGACACCACCTTCGGAAGCTTTCCCTGATTTGCTTCTTTTGACGCCTCCAGCATTTTTTTCAAAGGCTTGTAAATTCTTTTGTCCACCTTTTCTCCGCCCTTGACGGTAACAAGGTTTATATTATAATCCTGAGGAACAGGGTGATCGTTGTTTACCAAAGTTAAATACCAAGGCAATTCAGTTTTTTGCCCGTCAGTGGTTTGAGAAAGATCATTTGTCAGGCACAAAGAAGCGTTTCCGTTTTCGTGTGTGTTGTCAGGCTTGTTACCTGTAAGAATTAACAGCAATAAAATAAAAATCAATACAGACACGAAAGCGAAAAAGTATTTTTTAATTTTCTTGTTCTGCATACTCTTTTCTCCTTGGTGTTTCTAAAGTGTTGAGAGCGAAACACTCAGGCTCCCCGACAGGGAGGTGCAGCAAAGGTCTGCCGGGGAGCAGATTTTATTTCATCAGATTTGCATAGGTTTCACCTGTGATGCAGTAGGTTGCGATCGAGCCGTCAACATAGGTCACCTCAACAACACGGTAGTCGTTGCCGCAGTAGCCGTAGAGGAAAGAATTGTCAAGCACCTTCTGAATGGTTGATTTGTTGGTGATCTCGTTGTTCACATACTTTGAGAAATAGTGCAAATTGAAAGCGTCTTTGCCTGCCATTTCAAAGTTTATATCCGAATTTCTGACATCGGCGGCGGTGCTGTAGCCTGCCGCAAAGAGCGGAAGCATATCGGAATTATCCTTGTTGACCGACTCCGACTTCGTTGCAAGCTTGATTTTCTGAACATCGTTTGCGGTTATGTCGGAATTGAAATATTTCATAAATCCCTTGTCCGTGAGGTATTTGATCGTGTTCTTCATATCCTTTGTAATAACGATATTCTGAATATTCATCGAGGAAAGGGATATGGAAATATCGGGATCTGTTCCGAGCTGAACAATTTTTTTATCCATTGCCGTTTGAATGTCAATGATCTCTGCGGTTTTTTCATCAACCAACTCACCGTATTCGTTGTAGTATGCACCCTCGGCGATAATGTCATAGGACGGCACGCCGAAGCCGATAACACCAAGCTCGTCCTCCGGCTTGTGGAAGAACACATCGTTTGCACTCTGTGCATTAAGGTCGGCTGTGATTGCCTTTTTCAGATCGTCGGTAACCGTATCACACCTGTGGCATTTTTTAAGATCCTTTGAGTAAAGGAAGAAATAATCACCCGTTGCAACGTTTTCTGAAGCATAGTCTTTGTCTCCTTCTACCTCGGGATTATAGAAGTAATTTTCAACAGCCGATTTCACGCCTGCAAAATCGCTCAGTCCGAGTATTACCTTTGCGTTTTCCTCGGTGGTTTCGGTGTAGTAGCGTTTAACCGTACTGCCGTCTTTGAGGGTGTAGGTTATCTCAAAATTAGTTCCGCAGGCGGTGGAGGCCGTGTTCCTGATCTTGCCGCTCTTGACAAAGCTCTTGTGAATTTCAATCAGCTTGTCGATCTCCTCCCCGACCGAGGTGGTATAGGTCGGATAGAGTGACCATGTGTCGCCGTAGCGCTGAAGCAAAACATCAGACATTCCGTAATAAGTGCGGCTTTGCAATCTTGTCATCGGGGCATAACCGTAATCTGCCTCCCTGTGTATTCCGTTATAGTCGTTTGCCACGCTGTACGGGTTGACCGTGCTGACGGAGAAAGTGATTTCTTTGACCTCGTCGGCGTTCGGAATAGCTGAGGAATAGCCGAACAGTCCCGTTGAAAAGATAACCGTCACTATCGCAAAAGCTACACCATAAGCAGGGATTGACTTTAACATTCTTTTAATAACGAGCTTTCTCTTGTGACCGAAAATCATCTTGAATATGAAGTATCCGATTACAAAGGACAGCAAACCTATCAGGAATGTTAAGACGTTTCCGTCGCCGTGATTTAGTGATTCGCTCTTCATAACATAAAGCGCAAGTGTGACTGCGTAAAAGCCGGATATTGCGCCGCAGACCTCGTTAAGTCCCTTTGCACGTCCGAATGTTCCGGAGATCTCGTTTCTGCGCTTTTCAAACATAAGGTAAGCAATCGCAAAGATGATTCCCGCAAGAACAAAGTCCGTAATTATTCCCGAAAAATCCGTCAGAGCAAGTTTGTAGAAAGGTTCTTTGTTGGCTATGAGCATGAAGTAGTTTTCGATGTTGTCGGTAACATACTCTCCGTCTTTTAAAAAATCAAGCATATAGAGAAACGGATTGAAAATGTTCCATTTTCCGCTGTAAGCACCTGTTGAGCCGAGGGTGAAAAGGTCGCTCATCGAGCCGAAAAAAATGTTGCAGGCATACGGAAAAAATCCGATAATCAGCGTGAAAATTCCGCTTTCAACAATGTTGCCGGAAAAGGCGATCGCCGTTGAAGTGACCGTAAATGCAAGCGTGTAAATGCCCATGAACGAAAGCACAAAATACAGGGCTATTTCGATGAGCGGCGCAGTCGGAGCAAATCCGACGCTGAAAGACGATAACAGCTCGCAGAAAGCCGCAATGATTATCGCCGCATAAAACGGTACGATACCGCCGAGATAGTTGGCAAGGAAAATTTTCCGTCTGTTCAGGCCGTGAGAGAACACTACGTTGCAGTGCTTCTTGCTCAGAACGAAGCTGAACAGAACAATCGCCGCAATCACTCCGCCAAAGACTAACAGAATTGAAATAAACTGTGCTTGTGAAGAAGATCCGATGAAGTTCCAGAAAAAGCCCAAACGGTTTCTTGCCATTTCAAGTTCTTCGCCGCTTGAAACGTTCAGTCTGGTGTATTTCTCATAAATAAAATTTGAAATTGTTGAAAAGAATAAAATCGCAAAGGTTATTATCGGTATAAAGCATGTTTTCTTGCATGCGTTTCGGAACATTGCCGAAAACGAATCAGAAGAATATTTTTTCAAATTCATAATTGGTATCCTCCATTTCTTCAAGGAATATTTCTTCGAGTGAGAGCGGGAAACGTTCGCAGAGCACAGGATTGAGTGATCGGATTACTCTTTCCGCCTCTTCAACGTTTTCGGAAACGGTGAATGTGATTATCTTGCCATCCTTTTTGAAATTCTTGACGTTTATGCCGTCAAAATCGGCCTTGTCAACCTCTTGAGTGAACGCAAGCCTGAACTTGCATCGGCTGCCGTTCATATCGTCAACGGCGCAGTTCATTGCTATCGTCTGACCGTTGATAAGGGCGATATGGTCGCACATATCGGCAAGCTCATGAAGATTGTGCGAGGAAATGATTATTGAGCAATCTTTTTCCGCCATATAGTCAAGCAAAATCTTCTTCGTCAGATTTCTCTTGGCAGGATCAAGTCCGTCAAAGGACTCGTCAAGAAGTATTACCTTGGGCAGGCAGGAAAGACCGAGGATCATCTCCGCCTGTCTCTGCATTCCCTTTGAGAAACCGATCAGCTTTTTCTTGGGATCAAGTCCGAAAAGCTCGGTCAGCTTTTTGAAAGTCTCCATACAGAAATTCGGGTGGAAGCCCTTATAATATTTCGCCATCGAAAGCATCGACGAGCCGAGACCGAAATAAATGTCGTCGGGGACATAGAAAAGATCGGTTTTCAGTTCGGGATGCTTAAAAAGACTTTCGCCGTTCAGCTTAACATCGCCGCTGTCGGGGAGATAGATGCCTGCGATAATTTTCAGAAGCGTTGTCTTGCCTGCGCCGTTGTAGCCGACAAGTCCGTAAAGCGAGGATTCGCCCACCGTAAAGGAAAGATCTTTTATTGCGGTGTAATCGTCAAAGGTTTTTGTTATGTTGTTTATTTCAATCATTTTGATTTTCCTCCTCGAAAATTTCATTGATAAGCTCAATAATGGAAGCCTTGGTAACTCCTTTTGACTTGAGCGAACGCAGATCGGGTTCAATGTCCCTGAGTGCTTTTTCGGCAATGGAGGTGTTGTCCGCCGCGTCTGCCGAAACAAAGCTTCCCCGTCCGACAAGGGTGTAGATTATTCCCTCGTCCTCAAGGTCTGCAAAAGCACGCTTGACGGTGTTGACATTGATGCCCGTTTGAAGTGAAACCGACCTGATAGACGGGAGCTGTTCATCCGCCTTGTAAATTCCGAGACGTATGCACGTTATCAGCTGGTTTTTGATCTGTTCGTAGATCGGTATCCTGCTCCTGGAATCGATCTCAAACATAGCGTCACCTTCTTTCGGGTTCTTATAAGTGTGATACTTGTAATATCACACTTGCATAATATCATTCTTTTCAGCAGTTGTCAACACTTTTTTTAATATTTTTTCCGTTGCCTGCACTTGACAATGCGAACGCTTTGGTTATAATATTTTTAAACAATAATTAAAGCAGTGGGCGAAATGGTAAAAATCAGTCAGAAAACAAAAGGTATTCTATATATTCTCACGGCGGCGTTCGGCTTTTCGCTGATGTCGCTTTTTGTTAAGCTTGCGGGCGATCTTCCTGCGATGCAAAAAGCGTTTTTCCGAAATTTAGTCGCAATGATTTTCATTTTTATAATAATGCTTAGGGAAAAGGTCAGCTTTGTTCCGCCGAAAGAGCATATTCCCGACCTTTTGGGCAGAAGCTTTTTCGGAACACTCGGACTTGTCTGCAATTTTTATGCTCTCGGAACACTCAACCTTTCGGACGCAAATATGCTGAACAAGCTTTCGCCGTTTTTTGCGATAATCTGCTCCGTCTTTCTTCTCAGGGAAAAGCCGAAATTTGCTCAGATTATCGGCGTAACCGTGGCTTTTATCGGCAGTCTGTTCATCATCAAACCGGGCTTTGAAAATCCGCAGGTTTTGCCTGCCGTTGCCGGACTGGTCGGCGGAATGGGCGCAGGAATAGCCTACACGTTTGTCCGCAGGCTCGGCAAGAAGCAGGAAAACAGCCGCCGAATAGTATTTTTCTTCTCGGCTTTTTCATGTCTGCTTTGTCTTCCGTTTCTGATAATACAGTATAAGCAGATGAGCCTTTTACAGCTCGTTTATCTCATTCTTGCAGGCACCTTCGCCTGCGTGGGACAGCTCGGAATTACAAAGGCGTACATCTGCGCCCCTGCAAGGGAAATATCCGTCTACGACTACACTCAGGTGATTTTTGCCGCCGCACTCGGATTTTTAGTCTTCGGCGATATTCCCGATTTTCTGAGCGTTATCGGATATATCCTGATTTGCGGCGCAGGCGTTGCAATGTTTATTTACAATAAAAAAAGAGCCTGAGGCTCATAAAAAATGCCGCACCGAGCTTGTTGCCCGATGCGGTGATTTTGTTATTAGTTTATTTAATAAGCTCTCTGACTCTGAGCGGTATACCCATCTTGTCGGCGATTTTCTGACATTCGGCAATCTCGTCCTTTGTGATGATGTCAACGACCGTGAACTTGATCTTCGGAATATACTTCTTGCAGTCCTCGGAAAATTTCAGCAGGGCAGGGAATGCGTCCTCACCGAAGCGTGAACGGGTGACCTCATGGTAACGCTTTGCGTTCGGAGCGTTGAGACTTATCGAGATCGAATCCACAATTCCGTCAAGCAGCTTGGCGGTTTCCTTGCCGTTGATAAGGTCGCTCAGACCGTTGGTGTTCAGACGGATCTTTAAGCCGTGCTTTTCCTTGAGATACTTTGCGCTTGCAATAAGATTGTCAAGTGCCTGAGTGGGCTCTCCGTAGCCGCAGAAAACGACCTCGGAAAACGGTGAAAAGTCGAATTTGTCGATCTCAGCCTTAATCTCGTCAAAGGTGGGATCTTTTTTCAGCCACAGCGATTCGGCAGAGCCGAGACCGTCCCCGTTGCTTCTGATGCAGAAAACACAGGAGCAGGGACACTTGTTTGTGATGTTCATATATACGCTGTCGCCGTAGGTGTAAACTATATCAGCCATAATTAAAACTTCCTCATTCTGTCTTTAATATTTGCCTTGTCAAGGGCGGCGGAAAGCACGATATAGAGAGCTCCGCTGGAAACTGCCTGAATGGCGTTGCCGAGGAACGTGTTCGTTGCGCCTACCCATGACGGGATACTGAAAAGATAATCCTTAAAATTACCCGATTCGAGTGCAAGAATAAATACTTCGGCAATATAATATCCGACAATCGTGATAGCGGCGGCGATGAAAACACCGATGACGTTTCTCTTGCAGAGGAGCTTTTTCGCCTTATTGGTGAAGCACAATACCAAAAGCGCCTTGATGATGAATGTCGGTATGATATACATTGTGTATCCGCCGAGAGCGTCTGAGAGGGCGGCTCCTATGCCTGCGCTGACTGCGGCAATAGGGGTGGGAAGAATACTTGCACAAAGATAAATCATTGAATCGCCGATGTGCATATATCCGTTGTAGGTCGGAATTTTAACGTAATAAGTCAAAACAGTTGTAAGAGCCGCAAAAAGAGCCGCCAAAACAATCTGCCTGAGTGCTGACTTGCTGTCCTGTTTCATTTAAAGTCCTCCTGTTTGTAAATATCTTATATATTATAGTTATTCAGTATAAAAAAGTCAACAAAAAAATACATATTAGCTTATGCAAAATCGACAAGTATTGAACTGTTGAAAAAAGTATTGTTTTGTGTTATACTTGCTTTGACAGGGCGGAACGATTTACTGCTTCCGCCTGTCAGAACGGAGGCTGATTATTATGAAAAGAATTATTTCTATATTTGTGACGGCTGTTATCGCAATGTCGCTCTGTGTTACGGCTTTTGCGGCGGACAGCGCAAAGTTTGCCGTGAACGTAGTTTCGGAAAACGATACCAAGGCCGTGGTTTCCATTGATTATGAGGGCGGATTGGCTTTCAACTGCCTTGATTTTGATGTTGAGCTTTCCGACCGCGTCAGCGTAACAAACTGTGACAGCGGCGCAGGTCTCAGAAATTTCAAGATTTATGTCAGCGACCTCGACCAAAGCGACAAAATAGCGATGTCGAGCTTCAATATGAACTCCAATCCTGTTAAGTTTACCTTTGCCGCAACCGTTGCGTTCAAAGCGGAAAACGGCAAGGATCTGCTCACCATTACCTTGAAGAAAAATTCGGCGGATAAGCTGACCTCAAAGGACGTCAAGCTGACTATTACAACCTGCGGAGCCAGCGGAAGCGATATGATCGGTTCCACCGATATCAAGAGCACCGCTATCCAGATAGGCAACGAGACGGGTGAAGTAACTGCCGCCGCTCCGGGACAGGCAGGTACAACCGCACCCAAAACAACTGCGGCTTCCGCAACAACTAAGACAACGACCGTAAAGGACGGCGAGACGCTCTCCGCTGAGGAAAGCAAGACTGACAGCGAGGACAGGGAGCTGACTCCTGCAACCGAGGAAACAAAAAAGAGCACAGCGGACAAAAAGAAGATCGTTATCATTGCCGCACTTGCGGCGGCTACGCTTGCGGTCATCGTTGCGGCTGTCGTTTATATCGTTTATAAAGCCAAAAAAAGTACTGTTGAATAATATGGATTTCTTTAACACTAACTTGGATTTCGGCAGGAACAGATATCCTGAGATATACGATTGCCGTGAAAACTGCCGAATGGCGGTCTACACGGACACGAACATCAACGAAACGGAAGACCGGATAGAAAAGCTCTGCAATAACGGCTTTTCGGTCATTCGCAGGAATGAAATTGCCGGCAACATATTCTTTCTTCTTGAAAGGGACAGACTGCATATAACGGCATATTTTACGCCCTGCGACTCAACCCTGAGAGTGACGGCAGGGGAAAATCCCGTCCCCGACTGCGGCGAGCCTTGCTGTGAGGGCGACGGAGAAACGGTTTTCTACGCCTTTGAGAACGATCACACCTACATCGACTGCGGAATGTGTCTTTTGGTGCAGTGTCCCGACCACAGCTTTTTTGTCGTGGACAGCGGACATTATTTCCAGTTCAACGACAACGACAGGATCCACAAATTCATGCGTGACAGAACTCCGAAAGGGGAGAAGATCGTTGTCAACGGCTGGCTCATAACCCACGCACACACCGATCACGTTTCCAAGCTGATGGATTTTCTGAAATACAACTGTGACGATGTTGTGATTGAGGGATTTTATTCCAATCTGATTGATCCGAAATACGATGCTGACGGCAACTGGGATATCGAGGAGATTTTGATTTCCGAGAAGCTGTTCAGACAGCTTGAAGCTCTTGATATCCCGAAATACAAGCTCCACTCGGGTATGCGGTTCACGGTGAGAAATCTAAGCTTTGACGTGCTTTGCACCCATGAGGATGTTTTCCCTCAGAGGATAAAAGATTATAACGATTCCTCCTGCGCCGTGATGATGACGGCTTGCGGAACACGGGTGTTCATTCCGGGTGACTGCTCGGCTCTTGCGAGCGCCGTTATGGAGGCTCGGTACGGCGAAAACCTGAAGTGCGATGTCGTTCAGGTTGCCCACCACGGACATTTCGGACTTTCAAAGAACGCATATGAGCTTCTTTCTCCGAAAGTCGCCGTGTTCCCGATCACAAGGATTAAGTTTGACGAGGAATATCCGAGGCTTGAAGCAAACAGGCGGCTTATCGAGCTTGCGGAGAAATACTATATCACCTCGGACGGAACAGTCTGTATCCCTCTGCCGCTTGATACGGAAAGGATAACGACCTTGCCCGATGAGACCTTTGAGGATTTCGCAAAAATCAAAAATCAGTGGGGCTACACATATACCGATGAAAGACAGCAGGAGCTTTTCGATATTTATTTAAAGAACGGCGGCAATCTTGACAAAGAGGTACTGCCTGTTCGGCGAGAAGGCTTTTCCTTGAGATAAGCGTTAAAAAACAGTAAAAAAATGACTGCAAGCTTCAAAAGATAGGCTTGCAGTCATTTTAAATTCTGATTATAATTCAAAAATATCCTCGTCTTTCGTACCGCTCTTGTCGGAAACAGGGATTGAATCAATTTGCTTTGAAAGCTCGGAAAGCTCGGATTTGAGACTGTCTGCCGAGTTGGAAACCTCCGTTAAACCTTTGAGCAGAGAGGGGAGCTTGCGTTCTGCGGCATTGATATATCGGCTGGTTTCGTCGGTGATTTTCAAAACCTCGTTGTGAGCGTCGGTGAATTTCTTTGCCGAATAGGAAATGTTGTCAATCTCGGATTTACTTTCTTCGTCAAAGGACTTGATTTTCTGTCTCAGCGTTTTTTCATATTCCTCTTTTTGACGGAGTGTATCTTTAAGCTCGTCAATCTCCCTGCGAAGCTCGGCAATGTCCTCTTTTGCCGCCGCATTTTCACATTCGGCAGAGAGCTCGTCAAGATATCGGTCAACCTGCTGTTTGTCAAAACCGCCCACGGCTCTTGTGCGGATAGGAATATTACTGCCCATAAATTCGCCTCCGATCGTTTCTTTATATCAATAATAACATAAAAAAGAAGATTTTGCAATGCAATCAATTAAAATCAGATAATGCAAAATTAAAAACTATTGCACAAACAGGCGAAAAATGATATAATTAAATAAATATAATCGGATAATATCAGAAAAATTCAGGGAGGTCTGAATAATGGGTTTATATGAGAAGATCATCAACGGTGAAGAAAAGCTTTCTTTGGTAGGTCTCGGCTATGTCGGACTTCCGATCGCCGTTGCATTTTCAAAAAAGGTTGACGTTGTCGGATTTGATATCAACAGCCGAAAAATCGAAACTTATAAAAACGGAATTGATCCGACGAAGGAAGTCGGCGACGATGCGATCCGCCGATGCAAGGTGAATTTCACGAGCGATGAAACAAAGCTCAGAGAAGCGAAGTTCCATATTGTCGCCGTGCCCACTCCCGTCAGGTCGGACAAGGTTCCCGACCTTTCGCCCGTGATCGGTGCGAGCGAGGTCCTCGGACGCAATCTTACAAAAGGCTCTGTGGTGGTTTACGAATCAACTGTCTATCCCGGTGTGACGGAGGATATCTGCGTGCCTATTCTTGAAAAAGAGTCGGGACTTAAATGCGGAACGGATTTCAAGGTCGGCTATTCGCCCGAAAGGATCAATCCCGGCGACAAGAAGCACAGACTTGAGAATATCGTCAAGATTGTCAGCGGCATGGATGACGAAGCTCTTGAAACCATCGCAAATGTTTACGGACTTGTTATCGAAGCAGGTGTTTACCGTGCCGAAAGCATAAAGGTTGCCGAGGCGGCAAAGGTTATCGAAAACAGCCAGAGGGATATCAACATCGCCTTTGTCAATGAGCTTTCGATGATATTCAATAAAATGGGCATCGACACAAAAGCGGTTCTCAAAGCGGCAGGAACAAAGTGGAATTTCCTGAGCTTTGAACCCGGACTTGTCGGCGGTCACTGCATCGGAGTTGACCCCTATTATCTGACCTACAAGGCGGATCAGCTCGGATATCACTCAAGAATAATTCTTGCAGGCAGACGTATAAACGACGGCATGGGTGCATATGTTGCTAAGGAGCTTGTCAAGAATATGATACACGCCGATGTCAGGGTAAAGGACGCAAAGGTGCTTGTGCTCGGACTTACCTTTAAGGGCAACTGTCCCGACACAAGAAACACAAAGGTCATTGATATTCTCAATGAGCTTCAGACTTACGAAATAGCCACCTCTGTCTACGATCCGATTGCGGACAGGGACGAGGCAAAGAGGGAATACGGCATTGACCTCATTTCCGAAGAGGAGATGAAGGATTTTGACGCTGTTATTGTTGCGGTGGATCACGATGATTTCAAGGATTTCGGTGCAGACGATATTGCGGCGATGTATTCCGCCGAAAACGGCAGCAAGGTATTCTTCGATGTAAAGGGTATTTATGACAAGGAAGAATTTGAAAACGCAGGCTTCAATTACTGGAGACTGTAATATTCCGAAAAAGGGATGAAAATATGGGCTATTCAAATTTATCATTTCCCGAAAATTCTGTATTCCTCGTAACGGGAGGTGCAGGATTTATCGGCTCAAACCTCTGTGAGGCTATACTGAAAATGGGTTACAAGGTCAGGTGCCTTGACGATCTTTCAACGGGTAAGCAGGCGAATGTTGACCTCTTTCTTGATGATCCGAACTATACTTTTATCAAGGGCGATATCAAGGATCTCGACAACTGTTTAGCGGCTTGCGAGGGCGTTGATTATGTGCTCAATCAGGCGGCATGGGGAAGCGTTCCCAGAAGCATTGAAATGCCGCTTGTCTACGAAAGAAATAATATAATGGGTACGCTGAATATGATGGAGGCGGCAAGACAGCAGGGAGTCAAGAAATTTGTCTATGCCTCCAGCTCCTCGGTCTACGGCGATCACCCCGTGCTCCCGAAAAAGGAGGGACAGGAGGGCAACCTGCTTTCCCCCTACGCTCTGACGAAGCGTGTTGACGAGGAATTTGCGAAGCTTTATACAAAGCTTTACGGATTGGACACCTACGGAATGAGATATTTCAACGTTTTCGGCAGACGTCAGGATCCCGACGGAGCATATGCGGCGGTCATACCAAAGTTTATTAAAATGCTGATGAACGACGAAGCTCCGACCATCAACGGCGACGGTATGCAGTCGAGAGATTTCACATACATTGAAAATGTTATTGAGGCAAATCTCAAGGCTTGCCTTGCTCCTCATGAGGCGGCAGGCAATGTGTTCAATATAGCATACGGCGGACGTGAATATTTGATTGATATTTACCACTCCTTGACAAAGGCTCTCGGCAAGGATATCGAGCCGAAATTCGGCCCCGACAGGGCGGGGGATATCAAACATTCCAATGCCGATATCACCAAGGCACGGGAAATGCTCGGCTATGATCCCGACTACGACTTTGATTCGGGACTGAAGCTTGCGATCGACTGGTATGTTGAAAATCTGTGAGGTTGTAACAGATTTTAATATTTATCCGTTCCCCAAAAGGTTCATCGAAATTTAAAAAGATATCGTCTAAAATCTAATATCTAACGTCTAAAGTCTAATTTGGGGAAGCTCCGCCGTAGGCGGTGAATTAGACATTAGATGTTTAAGTTTCAAATTTCAATGAAATTATCCGGCTGGTGTCACGGAGGAACGACGTGACGGAGGGGACAAGTAATTCCCCGATTAAGATAAATGATTCCCTACAAAAACGGTAAAAAGGAGACTCATTATGCTCATTTACACCTGTGAACAGATGCGAGTTATCGAAGAAAATGCGGACGTCAACGGACTTTCATATGTTCAGATGATGGAGAACGCAGGAAATGCCTGCGCCGAAAAAATTCATTCGGCGATAGTCGGCGTTAACTCTGCGACAAAGACCGTAGCCGTGCTTTGCGGCTCGGGCAAAAACGGCGGAGACGGCTTCGTTATAGCCAAAAATCTCTGCGATAAGGGCTATGGAGTCCGCCTTGTTCTGACGGGCGGATATCCGACGGCATATGAGTCGAAGATCATGTATGCCGCTCTTGAAGACAAGCCCGTGCTTGTATCCGATCTCAGCCAGAATTATGACGCCTGCGCCTCGGCTTGTATGAGTGCGGCGGCTGTGGTTGACTGCGTGTTCGGAATAGGCTTTCACGGTCAGCTCAACGAGACGGTTGCAAAATTCTTTGCCGATATATCAAAATCGAGGGCGAAGAAATTTGCCGTCGACATTCCGAGCGGACTTGAGGGCAACAGCGGCGATATCAAATCCGACTTTTTCAAGGCGGATTATACCCTTGCAATAACCTGCTACAAGCCTGTGCATATTCTCAAGCCTGCGTCGGATCAGTGCGGCATAGTGTCGCTTATCGACATCGGAATTGACGAAAAATGCTACGAGGCGGTCGGTTCGGATGTTATCGTTTCCGCCGAGCACAATGAGATCAAACGCTTTTTCAAGCCGAGAGATCCCGTAACGAACAAGGGTGATTACGGCAGACTGCTGAGCATTGCGGGCAGCCGGAATATGCAGGGGGCGGCTGTTATGGCGGCACAGGCGGCGGTTGAGAGCGGAGTGGGAATTGTTGACTGCGTGTTCCCGGACGCGGCTTATTCAGCAATAGCCTCAAAGCTGACCGAGCCTCTGATGGATCCGATGCCGTCAACGAGGGACGGCTTCCTCAGAGAGGAAAATCTACAGCGCATACTTGAGCTTGCCGAAAAATCCACGGCGGTGCTCATCGGCTGCGGTCTCGGATTGTGTGAGGACACGGTGAAGCTCGTCAGAGAAATACTGCTGAATGTCAAAAAACCGATCATTCTTGATGCGGACGGAATAAATGCGGTTTCGGTTAATATAAATATATTGAAAGAAACCTCTGCTCCGCTGATACTGACTCCTCATCCAGGGGAAATGGCGAGATTGACCGGACTCAGCATTGCCGAGATCCAGAATAACAGGATATCGGTCGCAAGGAATTTTGCAACGGAATACGGCTGTGTGCTTGTTCTCAAGGGATCAAACACCGTTGTTGCAGGTCCGTCCGGCAGTGTGTACATAAACCGCACCGGTAATGCGGGAATGGCAACCGGCGGTTCGGGTGATGTTTTGGCAGGTATAATTTCCTCTTTTGTTTGTCAGTCTATGAGCTTGCAGTCCGCAACGATTGCCGGCGTGTATGTACACGGACTTTGCGGAGATAATGTCCGTAAGAAATATTCGATGCACGGCGTTACTCCGACGAAAATGATCGGCGAGCTGGCAGAGGTTCTTTCAAATTTTGAATAATCGGAGCAAATTTTGAAAAAGAGCCTTGTTTTACTGCTGACTGCGGTTTTAATAATTCTGCCCTCGTGCGGACAAAAAGTGAATAAAGAGACGGTAACTCCGCTCAGACCTGACTGCAAGGTCAGCGTGAATTATAACGGAACGGACTATTCGGCTCAGGTGAAGTACAGCGAAACGGGAGTAATGAGCGTGAAGATGCTGTCGCCGCTTGAGGGAGTGACTCTTACTGAGGATGACAGCGGCTGTACTGTTTCCTATGACGGAATGAAGCTTAACTACACGGTTGAGCAGGCGAAAAGCTTCTGCCCGTTTATGGAGCTTTATGAAATCCTGAAAACGGTTTGTTATACCGTGCCGGAGTCGGCTGTCCTGAGCTCAGGGCAATATCGGTTGAAATATCAGACCTCGGAAATCTCCTGCGATGCCGTATCAAATAAAGATGACGGAAGCCTTGTTGAAATCGAGACGGAGAAAATGAGGTTTGTTTTTGAATAATTAAGAAGCAGCTGCCGTAAAGCAACTGCTTCTTTTTAATGAGCATATACATTCAGCGGTTGGATAAATCAAGGAGCCAAAACGATAATTGCGGTCGGTTGGCAGGAACCCAATACTCTGAGTGTATATACATTATTCAAAATGCTCCTTTGGGGAGTCATTTTTGAAAATATATTTTACTTTCCCCGGCAAAAAACGCCGTTTCTGTATTTTTGGATTTTAGCATAAGGATTAAAAGTTTTCAATAAACAATGCAAAAACGTCCTAAAAAAATGCAAAAATGATTAAAAATGTGAAAAATACCATAAAAAACCAATCTGTCAATAAAAAATACATATTTAAGATAAAGAATTAAATTATAAATAAAAATATCATTTTAAAAATGTATACAATTTGACTGAATAAAGTTATTATTTTCTTGAGGTGATTTTAATGAACATTGATTTTAAACTTCTCGGTTCAAGACTTGCTCAGCGCAGACGTGAGCTCGGACTCAAGCAGTTTGAGCTTGCCGAAAAGGCAGGCTTGTCAAACAATTATCTTTCAAGCATCGAAAGAGGCTGGTCCATTCCCAGTCTGGAGACCTTTGCAACACTTTGCATGTCGCTCAACACTTCACCCGATTATTTCCTGCTCGGAACAGTCAGGACATCCGATGTTCCGCAGAAGCTGATTGAAAATCTGAAGCTTTGCAGTGACGATAATCTTGAGCTTATTGATGAGATGATACAGGTTCTCGTCAGAAGACAGAAAAATGATTATTGATTCTTGAATAGTTCGATTTTTTTGGAAAATGAATCGGAATTTGTGTTTTTAGTTATTGACAAACGAGGAATTTCACTATATAATGTTTGGTGCATGACATTTGAGGTGAAGAGTATTTATGTATTTTGTTGAGCTTGAGCCTGTCTTTAATAATGAGGGCACGGCGCTGCCGCTGGATTTTACCGTCGATATGAGCGACTGTGATATCTACGGCGCAGATCCTTTTCGTTCGCCTGTTCACGTTACGGGGGAGATAAGGAACTCAACCGGCATTGTCAGCATCAAGGCTAAAGCTGATTTTACTCTCGATCTCACCTGCGACAGATGTGCGGCGTCCTTTGACCGCACCTTTTCAACACCGATCGAGCATGTGCTTGTCACGGAGCTGAACGACGAGGATAACGACGAATTTATTGTTGTCGATTCGCTTCGATACGATGCCGAACCGCTGGTGCGGGAGGATATCCTCCTGAGCCTGCCTACCAAGGTGTTGTGCAGGGATGACTGCCTCGGGATCTGTCCCCGTTGCGGCAAAGACTTAAATGACGGTCCGTGCGACTGTAAAAAGGAATATGATCCCAGATGGGACGCACTTTTACAGCTCACACAGGAAGATCAGTAAGAATTATTATTCAGCATTAAGGAGGCGCTCAGAATGGCAGTACCGAAGAGAAGAGTTTCTAAGGCGAGAAGAGACAAGAGACGTTCAAACGTTTGGAAGATGGAAGCACCTGCACTCGTTAAGTGTTCACAGTGCGGTGAGTACAAGAGAGCTCACAGAGTATGCCCGGCATGCGGTTACTACAACGGCAAGCTGGTTGTCAAGAAGGACGCATAAGTCTTTTCAATGAAACGGAGAAGGTAGAGATTGGACCGGTATTAAAGTCCGTTCTCTGCCTTTTTGACTTTTTGACGGATCTTTTTCCGTTATACAGCCCAAAGCTCTCTTGCCAATATTCATATTGGCGGCGAGATCTTTGAACTGTCTAACGAAAAAATCTCTCGTCAAAACGGTGGTATCGGATCTTTTTCCGTTATAGCGCAAAAAGCTCCTTGTCAATATAAACATATTGGCGGCGGAGCCATTTACGCTCTAACGAAAAAATCTCTCGTCAAAACGGTGGTATCGGATCTTTTTACGTTACAGTGCCCAAAGCTCTCTTGCCAATATTCATATTGGCGGCGAGACCTTTGAACTGTCTAACGAAAAAATCTCTCGTCAAAATGATGGTATCGGATCTTTTTCAGTAATATCATCCAGAGGGATTCTCTCCAATATACACATATTGGCTTCGAACCCCCGAACGCTCTAACGAAAAAATCTCTCGTCAAAATGGTGGTATTGGATCTTTTTCCGTTATAGCGCCCAAAGCTCTCTTGCCGATATACACATTTTGGCGGCGAGACCTTTGAATTGTTTAACGTTTTTAAAATTATTTACCGTAGAATATTAAACCGTTCAGCTTATGAGCAAAATAAACCAAAGGGAGGGTTATTATGGCTGTTAAAATTTCATCTGTTCAACGCCGTTCACCTGCGGCGCATCATTTTATTAAGGCAGGGGACAAGCTGATTAGCGTTAACGGTCATGAAATCCGTGACGTTTTGGATTATCAGTTCTACCTTGACGAAGAAACTGAGCTTGTAATTGAAAAGCCGAACGGTAAAAGACGGACTGTTTCGCTGAGACTGAAGGACGGCGAGACGGGACTTGAATTTGAAACCTATCTTATGGATAAGCAGAGACGGTGCGCCAATAACTGCATTTTCTGCTTTATAGATCAGCTCCCGAAAGGACTTCGTGAAAGCCTGTATTTCAAGGACGACGATTCCCGAATGTCTTTCCTTTTCGGAAACTATATTACCCTGACAAATCTTTTTGACAGGGATATTGACAGGATTATTGAAATGCACATCAGCCCCGTCAACATCTCCGTTCACACGATGAATCCCGAGCTGAGGGTTAAAATGATGGGCAACAAGCGTGCGGGTAAGGTGCTTGACTATGTAAAAAGGCTTGCCGACGCAAGTATTAAGCTCAATACTCAGCTTGTGCTTTGTCCCGGCTACAATGACGGCGACGAGCTGACCTATTCCCTTGAGGAGCTGGGCAAGCTTTACCCGTCGGTGCAGAGTATTGCCGCCGTTCCCGTGGGGCTTACCTGCTACCGTGACGGTCTGACGGGACTTAATCCTTTCACAAAAGAACAATCTTTAGACGTAATTTCGAGAATTGATAGTTACAATTCTCAATTTATGTGTTATAATAATATGAATATAGCTTTTGCCGCCGATGAGTTCTATCTCCGCGCGGATCTTCCGATGCCGGAATACAGCCGATACGGCGAGTTTGCACAGCTTGAAAACGGCGTCGGTCTCTGGACCTTGCTGAAAAGTGAATTTGATGAAGCGATCCTGAAAATTCCCGACGGCTATACTCTCAAAAAAGACCGCCGTATAACAATGGCAACGGGTGCTGCCGCTTTCAGACTAATCGAATACATTGCAAAGAGTGTTGAAAAAAAGGTTGCGAACATCACTATTGAGGTCGTGAAGATACCCAACAGGCTTTTCGGCGAGAGGATAACCGTCGCAGGACTTCTGACGGGCGGAGATATTGCCGCAGGTCTTGAAGGCATAAGCCTTTATGACGAATTGCTTATTCCTGCGGTTTCGCTGAGGAATGAAAGGGATATCTTCCTTGACGATATGTCGGTGGAGGAGCTTTCGCAAAAGCTGAAAGTTAAAGTTACTCCCGTCGAAAACGACGGATTTGAAATGCTTGATAAAATTTTAGGAGAACAGGAGGGATAATATGGCAAGACCGATAGTTGCTGTCGTCGGCAGACCTAACGTGGGTAAATCGACTCTTTTCAACAAGCTTGTCGGTCAGCGGCTTTCTATCGTTGACGACACGCCCGGCGTTACCCGTGACAGGATTTACGGCGACTGTGAATGGCTCAACCATAATTTTCTCTTAGTCGATACAGGCGGAATTGAGCCGGATTCGGACGATGTTATTCTTTCCCAGATGCGCCGTCAGGCTCAGATCGCCATTGAAAGCGCAGATGTTATAATTTTTGTTACCGATATGAGGACGGGCGTGGTTGCGACGGATCAGGAGGTTGCCTCCATGCTGTTGAAAAGCGGAAAACCGATCGTGCTTTGCGTAAACAAGTGCGATACGGTCGGAGAGCCGCCGCTTGAGTTTTACGAATTTTACAATCTCTGTCTCGGAGAGCCTGTCAGAGTGTCTGCCGTTCACGGTCACGGCACGGGCGATCTTCTGGACGAGGTGATTAAATACTTCCCCGAAGAAGAGGAAGAAAATGACGAGGACGACAGGATCAAGGTAGCCGTTATCGGCAAGCCGAATGTCGGCAAATCCTCACTCATAAACGCCATTGCAGGCGAAGAAAGAGTTATTGTTTCCAATATCGCAGGTACGACGAGAGACGCAACGGATACGCTTATTGAAAATGAGCACGGTAAGTTTGTCTTTATCGACACGGCAGGTATCCGCCGCAAGAGCAAGGTTGAGGAAGCGATCGAAAAATACAGCGTTCTCAGGGCGAGAATGGCTGTCGAAAGGGCGACGGTCTGCGTTATTATGATCGACGCTCAGGAGGGCTTTACCGAGCAGGACTCCAAGGTTGCAGGCATCGCACACGACCTCGGAAAGGCTTGTATTATTGCGGTCAACAAGTGGGACGCAGTCGAAAAGGACGGCAAGACCATGGACAGCTACCGCAAAAAGCTGATGAACGATTTCTCGTTTATGTCCTACGCTCCGATCATCTTTATTTCCGCCAAGACGGGACAAAGGCTTGACAGGCTGTTCGAGCTTATCAAGTTCGTTGACACTCAGAATGCGATGAGAATTTCAACGGGTAAGCTCAATGATATTCTTGCCGAGGCGACCGCAAGGGTACAGCCTCCGACGGATAAGGGCAAAAGACTTAAAATATACTATATTACTCAGGCTTCCACCAGACCGCCGACCTTCGTTTGCTTTGTCAATCGCAAGGATCTGTTCCATTACAGCTATCAGCGGTACATTGACAATCAGATCCGTGAGGTTTTCGGACTTGAGGGAACGCCGACTAAGATGGTAATTCGTGAAAGAGACGAAAAGAAATAACGGAGTAAACCGAAAATGATTATTTTAGGAATTGATCCCGGCTATGCGATCGTCGGCTGGGGCGTGCTTGATTACAGCAACAATCATTTCAAGGTGCTCGGCTACGGAGCGATAACCACCAAGGCAGGCACTCCGTTCAATCGGAGACTTGAGCTGATTTACCGTGAGCTTGACCTGATAATGACAAAATACAAGCCCGATGTTATGGCGATCGAAAAGCTGTTTTACAATACCAACGCAAAGACGGTAATTGATGTGGCGCAGGCGAGGGGAGTTATCGTCCTGACGGCTCAGCTCCACTCTCTTGAAATTGCCGAATACACTCCGCTTCAGGTCAAACAGAGCGTTGTCGGCTACGGCAGAGCCGAGAAAAAACAGGTTCAGGAAATGATGCGGATAATGCTGAAATTTGACGAAATACCTAAGCCCGACGATACTGCGGATGCGCTCGCTATGGCTATATGCCACGCTCACACAAGCGGATCCCTTGTCGGCAAGCTGAAAAAATATTATTAAACGAAAGGTGGAAAAACGATGATATATTCTCTTACGGGCAAGGTAGTTGCCCTCGATCAGAACGGACTTGCCGTTCAGTGCGGCGGAATTGCGTTTTTCTGCTTTTCCACGATGAACACGCTGAAAAACGTTGCTCTCAATACCGAAACAACGGTTTATACTTATCTCAACGTTCGTGAGGACGCTATGGAGCTTTACGGCTTTTCAACGCCGAACGAGCTTGACGCTTTCCGTCAGCTCATCACGGTTTCGGGAGTAGGCCCAAAGGCGGCTCTTGCGATTCTTTCCGTACTCACACCCGACAGGCTGGCTTTGAGCATAGCCTCGGGAGACGCCAAGGCGATAACCAAGGCACAGGGAGTCGGTGCCAAGATCGCTCAGCGAATAATACTTGAACTGAAGAATAAATTCACGGCAGAGCTGACCGAGGAACAGTCTGAGATAGTCGGAGCAGTACAGATGACATCGGGAGCGGAGAATGTCAACGAGGCGATCGAAGCTCTTGTTCAGCTCGGTTACAGCCGCTCCGAGGCGGCGGTCGCTCTCAGAAAGCTTGACAGCAATCTGCCTGTTGAGGAGCTTATCCGACAGGCTCTTAAATCACTGATATAAGGAGGGGCAGACATGGATGATATGGATTTTGAAAACCGAATAGTTGCCCCGGAATATATGGATAACGACAGCGATGTTGAGTTTCAGCTTCGTCCGAGGACGATGAACGACTACATCGGTCAGACCAAGGTTAAGGAAAACTTATCTATATATATCGAAGCGGCGAAAAAGAGAAACGAGCCGCTGGATCATGTGCTTCTTTACGGCCCTCCCGGTCTCGGAAAGACGACGCTTGCAGGCATTATCGCAAATGAAATGGGCGTCAATTTCCGTGTGACTTCGGGTCCTGCAATTGAGAAGCCGAAGGATCTTGCCGCCTTGCTGACAAATCTCAACGAGGGCGACGTGCTGTTTATCGACGAGATTCACCGTATGAACAGAAGCGTCGAGGAGGTGCTTTATCCTGCGATGGAGGACAACGCCCTTGATATCATCATCGGTCAGGGACCGTCTGCAAGGAGCATCAGGATTGATCTGCCGAGGTTTACCCTTGTCGGAGCAACGACGAGGGCGGGACAGCTCAGCGCACCTCTCAGAGACCGTTTCGGCGTTATTGCAAGGCTGGAGCTTTACTCTCCCGAAGAGCTCGGAAGTATTGTTAAAAGAAGCGCAGGAATACTTAATATTGAGATAACCGACGGCGGAGCATATCAGATCGCCTCCCGTTCAAGAGGAACGCCGAGAATTGCGAACAGGCTTCTCAAGCGTGTGCGTGATTTTGCTCAGGTACTCGGCAACGGCGTAGTCACCGACGAGAATGCCGATCTTGCACTGAACAGGCTTGAGGTCGATCCGCTCGGTCTTGATTCGATCGACAGACTGCTTCTGACTGCGATGATAAAGAACTACAACGGAGGTCCCGTCGGACTGGAAACAATCGCCGCCGCTATCGGCGAAGAAGCGATCACCATTGAAGATGTTTATGAACCGTTTCTGATGCAGATCGGATTTCTTTCGAGAACTCCGAGAGGACGTATGGTTACTCCTGCAGGCTATGCCCATCTGGGTATGCCGATGCCTGAACAGAGCGGTGTAAATAATAATCCCGTTCCGCTTGCGGAACAGCAAAAATTTGAATTATAATTCGGAGGTCATGTTATGGGCAGATTATTCGGAACAGACGGCGCAAGAGGCGTTGCAAATTCTGAGCTCACCTGCGAGCTTGCTATGCAGATAGGCCGTGCGGCGGCAATGGTTCTAATAGACGAGAACAAGAAACGTCCGAGAGTTATGATCGGAATGGACACAAGAATTTCCTCAAATATGCTTTGCTCTGCGATCACGGCAGGTCTTTGCTCGGTCGGTGCGGACGTAATGCAGCTCGGAGTGCTTCCCACGCCTGCGGTTGCCTTCCTTGTCAAGAAATATGAATATGATGCGGCAGTAATGATAACCGCTTCGCACAATCCCTGCGAATATAACGGCATCAAGATCTTCCAGGCGGACGGCTACAAGCTTCCCGATGAGCTGGAGGAAAAAATAGAGGCTATCATTCTTGACGGAGTTACTCAGCCGCCCGTGAAGATCGGTGCGGACATCGGCAGAATCAGAAGCTCGGAGATGCCGACCTTTGACTATACACGTCACCTCATCTCAACGGTTGAGAACGTTGATTTTTCGGGCTACAAGGTTGCTCTTGACTGCGCCAACGGTGCGGCAAGCGTTACCGCTCCCGACCTTTTCACAGAGCTCGGAGTTGACTGCCACATCAAGTCCTCCATGCCGAACGGTATCAACATCAACAGAAAGTGCGGCTCAACTCACCTTGACGGACTTCAGAGATATGTCAGAGAATACGGCTGTGACGTCGGATTTGCCTTTGACGGTGACGCTGACAGAATGTTGGCTGTCGATGAAAACGGCGAAGTCGTTGACGGCGACAAGATTATTGCGATCTGCGCCAAGGATATGAAGCAGAGGGGAGTTCTCACGGACGATACGGCGGTTGTTACCGTAATGAGCAATATGGGCTTCTTCGAGTTCTGCAAGAACAACGGTATCAAGACCGAGATCACCAAGGTAGGTGACAGATACGTTCTTGAAAATATGAAAGAAAACAACTTCAAGATCGGCGGCGAACAGTCCGGTCACGTTATTTTCTTCGACTTCGCTTCAACGGGTGACGGACAGCTCACGGCTTTACAGCTTCTTGCCGTAATGAAGAGAACGGGCAAAAAGCTCTCCGAGCTTGCCGCCGAGATGGAGGTATTCCCTCAGGTGCTTATCAATGTCAGAGTTTCTCAGATGGGCAAGGCACGTTACGACAAGGACGAGGAGATAAAGAAAGCTATCGAGAGCGCAGAAAAAGAGCTTGGCGAATCGGGCAGAGTGCTTGTTCGTGTTTCGGGAACGGAGCCGCTTGTCAGAGTTATGCTTGAGGGCAAGGACAAGGACAAGATACAGAGCCTTGCCGAGGATATCGCCGAGGTAGTTAAGGAAAGACTTATTTAAACGGAGGATGTTACAATGAGAGTTGCCGACGGCTGGAAGGATTATGAATTGCTGGATTGCTCCGACGGGGAAAGACTTGAACGCTGGGGCGATGTTATCCTTATCCGTCCCGACCCTCAGGTGATTTGGAAAACGCCGAAAAAGCATCCGATGTGGAAGAATGCGAACGCCCGATACCTCCGTTCTTCAACGGGCGGAGGTCATTGGGAGATACTCAGAAAAACTCCCGATTCGTGGCGTATCAGATATAAAGAGCTGAGCCTGAACGTTAAAACGATGGGCTTCAAGCACACGGGAATTTTCCCTGAACAGGCGGTCAACTGGGACTATACGGCTGAGATTATTAAAAAAGCCGGCAGACCGGTCAGGGTGCTCAACCTCTTTTCCTACACGGGAGGGGCGACGGTCGCCTGTCTCAAGGCAGGGGCGCAGGTCGTTCACGTTGACGCTTCTAAGGGAATGGTCGCATGGGCAAAGGAAAATGCGGCGGCTTCCTCGGTTGCGGACAGACCTGTCCGCTGGATAGTTGACGACTGTATAAAATTTGTTCAGCGTGAAATACGCAGGGGCAACAAATACGATATTATAATTATGGATCCGCCGTCATACGGCAGAGGTCCGGGCGGCGAGGTCTGGAAGCTTGAGGACGAGGTTTACGGCTTTGTCGAGCTTTGCACAAAGGTGCTTTCGGACGATCCGCTTATGGTGCTTATCAATTCATATACAACGGGACTTTCGCCCGCTGTTATGCAGTATATTCTCGGAGCGCTCGTTGTGCCGAAGTTCGGCGGCGAGGTTACGGGAAGTGAAATCGGTTTGCCCGTCACACGGACGGGAATGGTTTTGCCGTGCGGTGCCTCGGCAATATGGAAGAAAAAGTAATTCGGAGAAACACAGAAAATGAGCGATACCTTTATAAAATTCGATAATGTTTCGTTTGCCTACGATCCGGAGGAGGAACAACCGATCAGGGCTGTGAACGATTTCAGTCTCAGTGTTCCCGAGGGACAGTTTTTGGCTGTTCTCGGTCACAACGGCTGCGGAAAATCCACGGTTGCGAAGCTCGTAAACGGTATTCTTGTTCCGACAAAGGGCAAGGTAACTGTTGCAGGTATGGACACCGCCGACGAGGACAAGACCGTTGATATACGCAGAAATGTCGGTATGGTTTTTCAAAATCCCGACAATCAGATCGTTGCCACCATTGTTGAGGACGACGTCGCTTTCGGTCCCGAAAATTTGGGCGTTGAGCCTGCCGAGATCAGAAAAGCAGTTGACGCCGCCCTTAAAGCTGTCGGAATGTACGAGTTCCGCAAGCGAGAGCCTCACCGACTTTCGGGAGGACAGAAGCAGAGGGTTGCGATCGCAGGCGTTATCGCAATGAACACAAAGTGCATCGTTATGGACGAGCCTACCGCCATGCTTGATCCGCAGGGCAGGAAAGAGGTTATCGACACCGTAATGAAGCTCAATAAGGAATTCGGAATAACCGTTATCCTGATAACACACTTCATGGACGAGGCCGTCAAGGCGGACAGAGTTGTGGTCATGGACGACGGCTGTATTGCTCTGGACGGAGCGCCGAAGCAGGTGTTCAGAAATGTTGAAAAAATAAAGGCTTTGGGACTTGATGTTCCGCAGGCTACCGAGCTTGTTTACAGGCTCAGAAAAAGGGGAATGAAGCTCCCTGACGATATACTTGACGAAAAAGAATGTGCCGAGGCTGTTCTGAGGCTTTTGGAGGTGAAGAAGTGATGCCGATACTTTCAATGCAGGGCGTTACCCACCTTTACAACGAGGGAATGCCGGGACAGTCAACGGCGATTGACAATATAAATATTGATATCGGGGAGGGCGAGCTTGTCGGAGTTATCGGACACACAGGCTCGGGAAAAAGCACCCTCGTTCAGCATTTCAACGGTATTCTCAAGCCGAACAGCGGAAAGGTTTTCGTTGACGGCGTGGATATCTGGTCGGATAAGAAGGCGACGAGAGAGGCTCGCTTCAAGGTCGGACTTTGCTTCCAGTATCCCGAATATCAGCTTTTTGAGGAGACGGTGTATAAGGACATCGCTTTCGGCCCTAAGAATATGCGGCTCCCTGAAGATGAGATAAACAAAAGAGTTCATATGGCGGCGGAATATGTCGGACTTAAAAAAGAGCTGCTGGAAAAATCGCCGTTCGATCTTTCCGGCGGTGAAAAAAGACGTGCCGCAATCGCAGGCGTTATCGCCATGCAGCCAAAGGTCTTGATTCTTGACGAGCCGACGGCGGGACTTGATCCGATCGGCAGAGATACAATACTTGATTTGATTAAAAATTACCGTGAAAAAACGGGAAGTACGGTTTTGCTCGTCTCTCACAGCATGGAGGACGTTGCAAAAATTGCAACTAAGGTCGCCGTAATGAATAATGCTCGACTTGAGATGTACGGAACGGTCGATGAGGTCTATTCTCAGGCGGAAAGACTTCGTGAAATCGGACTGAATATTCCGCAGATATCAAAGGTCTTTGAGATCCTCAGACAAAAGGGCTATGATTTCGGCCCCGTCTATACCGTAGACAGGGCGGTCGAGGTTCTCACAAAATGATCCCCATGAACAAGGAGGTGCAAAGCCATTGTTAAAGGACATCACGATAGGTCAGTATTATAATGTTGATTCTCCGCTTCACAGAATGGACGCAAGGATGAAGATAATCCTGACCGTTGTGTTTATTGTTTCGATTTTTATGTGCAAAAGCTTTGAGGCTCTCGGTCTCATGGTGCTTTTCACGTTGATAGTTAATATAATTTCAAAGGTACCCGTCAAAATGGTTGCCAAAAGCCTGAAGCCGATCGTTATTATAGTTCTGTTCACCTCGGTGCTGAACATATTCTATATACGGGGCGGCACGGAGCTTGTCAACTGGCATTTTATTCATATCACGTCAAACGGACTTTTTACCGCTCTTTTTATGGCGATAAGGATCGTCTGCCTTGTCGTGGTCAGCTCGCTTCTGACCTATACGACAACGCCGACAGTTTTGACGGATTCGCTTGAAAAGCTGTTTTCACCGCTCAAGGTGTTTAAGGTTCCCGTATCAACTCTTGCGATGATGATGACGCTTGCTCTGCGCTTTATCCCGACTCTCATTGACGAGATCGACAGGATAACGAACGCACAGAAGGCGAGGGGAGCCGACCTTGATAACGGAAGCTTTATGCAGAGGGTTAAGGCTCTTGTCCCGATCATTGTGCCGCTGTTTGTCTCGTCGATAAGGCGAGCCTACGAGCTTGCGGACGCAATGGACTGCCGATGCTATACGGGCGGTCCGGGCAGAACGAGAATGAAGCAGATGAAGCTTCGTCCGATGGATTTCGTTTGGCTGGCGGCAACGCTTGTCTACTTTGCAGGAATAATTCTTCTCAACATCTATTTCAAGGCGGTGCTTGTCAAATGAGAAATCTTGCGCTTCGCCTGATGTATGACGGAACGGATTTTCACGGCTGGCAGGTTCAGCCCAACGGCATAACCGTTCAGGAATGTTTGCAGGACGCCGTTCAGACGATTCTCAGATCCCGTGACAGCATCACAGGCTGCAGCCGAACGGACACGGGAGTTCATGCCAATGATTTTTGCTGTACGCTGAGAACGGAAAGCGACATCGACTGTTACCGTCTTGTCGGCGCGCTTAATGCGGTTTTGCCCGACTCGATTGCTGTGAAAAGCTGTGAGGAAATGCCGCTCGGCTTTCATCCGAGATATGATTGCAAAAAGAAGAGGTATCTTTACAGAATTTGGAACAGTCCGCAAAAAAATCCTTTTCTGAAGGACTATGCGTGGCACTACAAAAAAAGGCTTGACGCTGATTTTCTGAACGATCAGGCTCAGCAGTTTGTCGGCACATATGATTTTGCCGCCTTTTGCTCGTCGGGTAGCAGTGTTGAGGACACGGTCAGGACGATTTATTCATGCTCCGTTGTCAGAAACGGAGACGAGGTGGATTTTTATGTTGAGGGAGACGGTTTTCTTTACCATATGGTGAGGATAATGGTCGGCTCGTTAATAGAAATTTCAGAAAAAAGAATTGAAAAAGACACACTGACAGCTATAATAGAAAGTAAGGACAGAGAAAAGGCGGGAAGAACTGCTCCTGCGCAAGGGCTGTACCTTGACGCTGTCAGCTACGGGGAGGCAGAAGGTTGAAAAGCAACGAGAATGTGAAAAAGAAAAAGTTTTCCGTCAGCGCACGGGCGAAGAAGATACTGACCGTCTGTCTTGCTGTTGCCGTTGTTATTCTCATAGTAATGACTGCGGCTGAGAAGCTTGGCAATATGACGATTGCAACCTTCACTTCCGACGTCAAGGCTTACTTTATGAGCCTCGGCAGAGGTGACGGTTATCCGTATTCGATCAGTGCAGATTCGGTCAGGAATATAACGGTCAGCAAGTCCAATCTGACGCTTTTGCTCGATGACAAAACAACGGTGCTGACCTCATCGGCAAAGGAGATCATGCCTAAGTCGCACACCTACACCGAGCCTGTTATGAAAATGAAAGGCTCAAAGATGATTGTATACGATTTGAGCTCGGGCAAATTCAGGGTGCAGAACGGCGCGGAAATTCTCCATGAGGAAAAGCTTGAAACAAATATTATGGCCGCGGCGATAGGTTCAAAAGGCAACTATGCCGTTGCGATATACGGTGATAACGCACAGTCCGCCCTCAAGGTTTACTCGAAGAACGGCAAGGAGAAATTTTCATGGAATTTTACCGATGAAAGAGTAATTGACCTTGATCTTTCACCGAACGGGAAATATGCAGCCGTTGCCGTTGTAAAGGCAGTAAACGGAGAAATGTCCTCACGGCTTTATGTTTTCAATTTAAGCAAGCCCGATGAATATACCGCTTGCTTTGATTATACAGGCACAACGCTTCTCAGGGTAAATTATATCAAGGGCAACAATATTGTTGCTGTGGGCGACAATCTTAAATCGTATATCAAAAACAATACCGACAGACAGGACGATCTGAGCTTCGGCTCCGATAAGCTCAGTAAATACTGTGTGGCTCAGGACGGTTCAAGCGCACTCGTTCTTTCAAAGTACGGCAGCTCGTCGCTTTCATCACTCACGTTTTACACCAACGGCAACAAGGAGAAGTTTACGGTTGATTTTGATAAGGAAGCCAAATGGGTTGATACCGACGGAAAGTATATTGCCGTTCTCTTTGACAGCGAGGTCAGAACCTACAACAAGAGGGGCAAGCAGGTCGGAACGATCTATTTCACCGGAGAGCCGCAGAGGGTTACGGTTGACGGCGGAAGAACTTATGTGCTGACCTCGGTAAACATTAAAAGCTATAAAACAAGAGGAACTACGGACGAAAGGCAGGCATCAAAATGATACAGGAGCATATTGTTGATATTATTTTAGCGGCTCTTGTCGTTCTGATAACGGTGAGATACTACCGTCAGGGCTTGGTGGAGACGGTCTTTAAATTCGGCTCTTACATAGTCGCTCTTGTGGCGGCGAGAGTGCTTTGCGGAACTGTCACGGACTGGATATACAGCAACACAAAGCTTTTCGGCTCTACGGAACGCTATCTGGCAAAGCTGATAGTATTCGTGCTGATTTACATAGCGGTGCGAATCCTTTTCACATGGATTATTTATCTGCTCAGGTCGTTGAACAAACTGCCCGTTATCAAGCATGCCAACAAGCTGCTTGGAGCGCTTTTGGGACTTGGCTGCAGCTTAGTGGCAGTAATTGTCTTGAGCGTAGGCTTGCAAATATCCTCCCATGTGGTGTATAATGCGAAATATGTAAACGCAATAGATTCATCGGTTATCGTTCAGGCAGTTCTTTCCAACGATAAGGTTGCCGAAAATATTAAGATGTTCAACGAGCTTGGAGGAATATAATATGTTTAAAGATCTGTTCAAAAATTGGAATACCGTTCCCAACTGGCTTTCCTTTGCGAGAATAATCATGGTTCCTATCTTTGCCTATCTCTTTCTTAATGACGGAATAAAAAACAATATCATTTGGGCGGTATTTGTACTCGCCCTTTCGGGACTTTCCGATTTCCTTGACGGCAAGATTGCAAGACGCTTTAATCAGATCAGTGATCTCGGCAAGGTGCTCGATCCCGTTGCGGATAAGCTGACGCAGATTACAATCGCCGTTCTGCTCTATATCAAATTCAGCAGCAGCTCTGAGTCGCTTATCAAAACATTCAGCTGGATATTCCTTATTTTTATAATTAAAGAGTTTATTATGGTTCTCTTCGGAGGAATTATGATAGCCATAGGTCTCAGACCGAGTGCGGCGGAGATCTACGGCAAGGTTGCGACATTCGTCTTCTATTTTGTAATGATCGCGCTGTTTGCCTTTGCGCCCGATGTCGGAGCGTTCAATTACCTTTGGACGATCCCGGACGCATTGCTTGTGGTGCTTGTCGCAATTTCGGCTCTGTTGACGGTTGTTGCGTTTGTCAGCTACCTGCCCGGAGTTTACAAGCAGTTTAAAACAAAATATTTCAGCAAATAACAGGAGAAAAACATGAAGCAAATTATGTGCAGTAAATGCGGTATCAGACCGGCTGTGATTTTCATGACGAGAATGGACGGCGATAAAAGCTCCCACCAGGAGGGGCTTTGCCTGAAATGCGCCATGGAGTCGCAGGGCCCGATAAAGCAGATGATGGAAAATATGGGAATAACCGAGGACGACTACGAGGCTATGAGCGAGCAGTTCGGCGCAATGATGGGTATGGGCGACGACGGCGAGGGCTTCGAGCCCGGCGGCACACCGACCTTCCCCTTTATGCAGGGACTTATGAAGGACGAGTCGAACGGTGATTTCACCGATGTTCCCGATACGGAAGTAAAAGACAACTCAAAAAGCAGGAAAAAGGGCGAAAAGAAATCGAAGAAACGCAAGTATCTTCCCCTTTACTGCACCAACCTCACCCAAAAGGCGAGGGAGGGTAAGATAGACAGAATAATCGGCAGAGACAATGAAATTTACAGAGTGATCCAGATTCTTTGCCGCCGCTCCAAGAACAATCCCTGCCTTATCGGTGAGCCGGGCGTAGGTAAAACGGCGATTGCCGAAGGACTTGCCCTGAGAATAGCGAACGGTGATGTTCCCGCAAAGCTTGCCAATAAGGAAATTCAGCTTCTTGACCTCACCTCACTCGTTGCCGGCACTCAGTTCAGAGGTCAGTTCGAGGGCAGGGTGAAAGGTCTTGTCGAGGAAGTCAAGGCCGAGGGCAATATTATCCTTTTCATCGACGAGGTGCATAACCTTGTCGGCACGGGCGGAGATTCCGAAGGCTCGATGAACGCCGCCAATATCCTCAAGCCTGCTCTTTCAAGAGGCGAGGTGCAGATCATCGGCGCAACAACCTTCACCGAGTACAGAAAGTATATCGAAAAGGACGCCGCACTTGAAAGACGTTTACAGCCCGTCACGGTTGAGGAACCCTCGATTGAGGATACCTACAATATGCTTTTGGGCATCAAGGATTACTATGAGAATTACCACAAGGTTCAGATAAGCGACAACCTTGTTCACAGCGCAGTCACCCTCTCCGAGAGATTTATAAACGACAGATTTTTGCCGGACAAGGCCATCGACCTGCTGGACGAGGCTTGCACCTGTGCAAATCTCAGGAACAAGAATATCAGCGAATATGAAAACAAGCTCAACGAAAAAGCCGATCTCATAATCCGTGAGCAGGATCTCATGGAGGCTGAGGAGCCTGATTATGAGGCTATTGCAAAGGTTAAGCAGGACATTATGCAGTGCGAAACAAGAATAAACCAGCTCATTCCGCTTGTTGAAAACTCTCCGGTTACGGAGGAGGATCTTGCAAGGGTTATTCAGCTCTGGACAGGCATTCCGGCTCAGAAGATAGTTGAAAGCGATCTCCGCAGACTTGCCGATCTTGATAAAAAGCTCAAATCGAAGGTCATCGGTCAGGACGAGGCAGTCGATGTTGTTTCAAAGGCAGTCAGACGAGGCAGAATCAACGTCAGCCCGAGAAGAAGACCTTCGTCGTTCATCTTTGTCGGTCCTACGGGCGTCGGCAAAACCGAGCTTGTCAAACAGCTTGCAAACGAGCTTTTCGATACTCCCGAAACACTTATCAGGCTTGATATGTCCGAGTTTATGGAGAAGCACAGCGTTTCAAGAATTATCGGATCGCCTCCGGGTTATGTCGGATATGACGAGGCAGGACAGCTCACCGAAAAGGTGCGCCGCAAGCCTTATTCCGTTCTCCTCTTTGACGAGATCGAAAAGGCTCATCCCGACGTTATGAACATTCTGCTTCAGATTCTTGACGAGGGCAAGATCACCGACGCACAGGGCAGGACAGTCAGCTTCGAGAATACTGTCATTGTTATGACCTCGAATGCCGGCAGCAGCCGCTCTGAGGGCGCTCTCGGCTTCGGAAAGACTCAGGGTGACGCTAACAAGGAAAAGGCGTTAAAAGCTCTCAGAGAGTTCCTCAGACCTGAATTTCTCGGCAGAGTTGACGAGATCGTCGTATTCAATGATCTTGACGAGGAAGCTTTCAGAAAGATTGCCGTTCTTATGCTTGACGAGTTCAAGGAGCCGCTCAGAGACAAGGGCATAACCTTTGAATATACCGAGGACGCAGTTGCCGAGCTTGCAAGGCAGTCCGTCGGCGGAACGAGGGGAGCAAGAGACCTCAGAAACAATATTCGCCGCAAGGTCGAGGATAAGATCGCCGAAACGATTATAGACCATATTGACACACCCGTTACCTCAATAACGGTTGACGCCAAGGACGGGGACGTTACGCTGATAACCGAATAAATTGAGTAAAAATTTTAAAGGCTTGTATCGGAAAAACCGGTACAAGCCTTATTGCTATACACAAGCTTAGCTGTTCTTGAAAATCTCATATGCGGTGACTTAAAACAGGGAATTGAATATAATGAGAATGTCGGATATTGATTAAATCCCCGAAAATAAATGATTAATCCGGCAAATGATTGGCAAATATAATACTGAAACCGAAAGTATGACAATCAAAATCTCGGAGAGTGATAAGGATGAACATAAAACGGGGAGACATTTATTATGCGGATCTGAGTCCCGTCGTGGGCTCCGAACAGGGCGGCTTGAGACCTGTGCTGATAGTGCAGAACGATATCGGAAATAAATTCAGCCCGACAGTCATAGCCGCCGCAATAACGAGTCAGCGGTTCAAAACGGAGCTGCCGACTCATATACAGGTGGACGCACAGGACTGCGGACTTTCCAAGGATTCGATAGTCCTTCTCGAACAGGTGAGAACTCTCGACAAGCAAAGGCTCAAGGAACGTATGGGCAACCTCGGAGAAAGGGATATGTCCAGAGTGAACAGGGCATTGTCTGTCAGCCTCGGAATAATGAACTGAAAAAGGGACTGCCGTTTTATTTTGGCAGTCCCTCAGCTTTTGGCTTAACTTCTTTCGGATGGTGTTTGATTATCTTTAATTCTGTTTCCTGGTTTATGCCGTAAAATGCTTTATATCTGTCTCCCCACATTGTTTCGGGGTTGGGAGTTGAACCCCAAAGATAGTTTTGATACGGAAGCTCACTGAGCACAACAACAGTTTTTCCATCGGAAATCTGATCTTTGATATGGGCATTTCTTTTTAGTTCGCACTTGTATATCATACCAAAGACGCTTGAATAAAATACGGCGAGACAAACGCATGCAACAACAAGCGGCTTGAAAAAGATATTGCTTTTACCCGGTTGATCGTTTCCGTTAAATAAATAGCTGAATAATTCACAGGCAAAAAGAACGAAAAATACATAACCGCAGAAAAAACAACGGCTGCTGACAGGCGTCACAACGAAAAGAGGTGCGGTCAACAGTACAATGCTGACAACGTAAAAGCAAAGGCGATATGATATTTCCTTTTCGGCAACACATATGACGGAAAGTGTAACCAGAGAAACGATATAAAGGAGCAGAAAAACGCTGTCAAAATGCACCGTCATAGCGTCTAATATCCGCCAATTCGGATAGATAGCCATACACAGCGAGTAAACGGCATATGTGACTGTAATTATCAGTCCGATTTGTACAACTCTTTTCTTTATTGCGGAAAGATTATTTTCTTTATTAAAAAATCTATACACAAGGACGATGCATAGAACGGCAATTATAATGTTCAGAATTACATTGTTCAGCGCTGTTTCTTTTCTGATTACAAAGAAAAGATTGTCCCTTATTCTCAGGAAAAAATTGTCGGCTGTCAGCGGCATTGATCTGTAATCGTCGTTTGCTTCTGCAATGTTGCGGTATGCGCCGTTTGTGAACATTATGATACATCCGATCAGTGAGCCGAAAAAATGAGTTATAACGGGGGTAAAAACTTTCTTATGATTTCTTGTGACGAACAACAAAAGCATAATATCAATAAGTATCTGATATATTGTTATATTTTCCATAAACAAAGCGCCGCAGATACCGATAACAAACGTCACGACAAAAGCCGATTTTTTAAAATCAGGAGATTTCCCGAACACGGATTTTATGATATAAATATATATAATTACCAATAAAGTAGGAACAACATAGTTTGTAAAACCCGATGTCCACGCCAATGTCTGACGAAAAATACTTCTCGGAACAGCAAAAAGTGCGATTGTTGAAAAAAGAAAAACATTCATGCTTTTATTGTTTGTCGTTCTGTAAATAAAATAAAGAATTGAAGTTACCGTTCCCGACATAACAAAAGCTTTCAGAATGTTTGATCGTGTTAATGCTATTACAAGAAGATTACCGAGATATCTGCCGTTATAATTTTTAAAGTGATTGTGCAGACGCTCAAGACCGATATGACTGCCCCAAGCCCAGTCATCGTGAGTATAGGGTACCATATATGCCAAAGCAAAAATAAATATGAATGTCATTAAAAAAACAAGCATATTTTTAAATTTTTCAGTTGTTATTATTTTCATTATGTTTCCTCCAAACGGTTTACTATTCTATCATACCATCATAGTAAAGTCAACAATTTTGATCATTATGTCAGTTCTGAAAGCCCATAATCCATTTTATAATGTGTTGTCATTTTCGGATTTATGTATTATAATAATTCAAGCTTTGAAAGAAAAGGAAGTCATCATGGAAAGAATAAATACGTTAATATCCGAAAAAGGAGTTATATATTTAATATCCCAAATTGTGAGCATAATAGCAACATTATTTTTGCTTTTTTCATACCAGATGAAAAAGCACCGATCAATCGTGCTTATGCAGTCAATGGCAAGTCTGCTGTTCGGCTTGCAGTACCTTATGATCGGCTTGTACGGAGGAGCTTTGTGCAACTTTGTCGGAATGATAAGGTCTTATACATACTCTTACAGAACAAAGTCGAAATTCGTTGATAACATTATGTGCCCGATAATATTTTCGATAGCTTTTGCGGCGGTCGGCTATTTTACCTATGAAACAATGCTGTCGCTTCTTCCGATCTGTGCGATGATAATTTCCTCGTTTGTGACGTGGAATCCGAAAACTCAGCAGCTTAGAGCGTTGACGCTTCCGACCTCGGCAATGTGGCTTGTTTACAATTTTGTCGGCGGCTCTGTCGTGGCGGTAGGTGCGGAAATAATGAGCGAGATTTCAATTATTATCGGACTTATCAGATTCAGAAAGAGGAAACAAAGCACTACATCTTGCTGATGTTGTTTGTTTTATTGAATCAAAAAGCAAATCAATGTTGATTTTAAATCGAAAATATGATAAAATACTTTAAAAACTGTCTTTTGAGGAGATGTATATGGTGAAGAAAAAAATCAAGTATGCCGATTTCCCGGATATGAACACCTGTAAAGACATTGTGCTTTACGGCGGAAAGACCGGCGGAGACAAAAAACAGTACACTTTCTACAATTTTGACGACGAGGTCGAAACCAAGACTTTTGCACAGGTCAATTACGATCTGACAGGTCTCGGTCAGTACCTATATAAGCTGGGTCTCCGCGGCAAAAAGGTTGCCATACTCAGCGAAAACAGCTATTATTGGATTGCATGTTATTTCTCTATCATCACGGGTAAGATGACGGCGATTCCTATGGATCCCAAGCTCCCCGATGACGATATTATTGATATTATGGTAAGAAGCGGCTGCAACGCCATCTATTACAGCGACGATTTCAAGGACACGGTCGAGCTTATGAAAAAGGCCGAAGGCGTTGTCATTGAGCAGTATATCAGGATCGAGGATTTTTATTCTCTTGTTGAGGAGGGACACAACGAGGTCAAAAACGGCGTTGAAAGCTATCTCAACGATGAGGTGCTTCCGAGTGATCTTGCCTTCCTCGTATATACCTCGGGAACAACCGGAAAGAGCAAGGGCGTTATGCTCTCTCAGGAAAACGTAGCCGCCGACAGCGTTGCCTCCTGCCGTGTTATGACGGGCGGACCTGCAATAGGCTTCCTGCCGCTTCATCACGCGCTTTCATGGGTTGGCGCATTGTTCTCCGGCAATCTTCTTGTTGAATGGGGCTTTATCTGCCGCAGTCTGAAGGATATCCAGAAGGATCTGCTTGAATATCATCCGCAGAATTTCTCTGCCGTTCCGCTTGTCATTGAAACGATTTATAAGAGGATTTGGTTTACCGCCAAGAAGTCGGGCAGAGAGGAGCTTCTGAAAAAGGGACTCAAAATCAGCAAATTCCTGCTCAAGCTCGGTATTGATAAAAGAAGAAAGATATTCTCGGAGATTATTGATAATCTCGGCGGCAACCTTGAAATGATAATCTGCGGCGGTGCGTATCTTGACGAGAAATATGAAAAGGGTATGACCGATTTCGGTATCAAGATAATCAACGGCTACGGAATAACCGAGTGTTCGCCTGCCGTCACCTGCAACAGGCTTGACGCATATAAGGTCGGCAGCGTAGGCATACCTCTGCCGTGCAACGAGATAAAGATCAAGGATCCCGACGCTGACGGAGTCGGTGAGATCTGCGTCCGAGGCAAGAACGTTATGATGGGTTACTACAACGAGCCTGAAGCGACAGCAGAGGTCTTTGACGGGGATTGGTTCCTCACCGGCGATTACGGCTATATTGACGAGGACGGCTTCCTCTTCTTCAGAGGAAGAAAGAAAAACCTTATCGTCCTTTCAAACGGCAAGAACGTTTCTCCCGAGGAGATCGAGGACAAGCTCTCCACAATCGAGTATGTCAAAGAGGTTATCGTCTATGATGAGGACGGCTATATCACCGCCGAATTCTTCCTTGATACTGTTGAAACTCCCGACGCTAAGGACAGAATAAAAGCCGACGTCAACGAGATCAACAGGAAAATGCCTACATACAAGCAGGTTACAAGGGTTAAGACGAGAGACACGGAATTCCCGAAGACAACAACTCTCAAGATCCTCAGGAACTATAAGAAATAAATATCAAATAAAAATCGACCTTACGACAATCAGCGTAAGGTCGATTTTTACTTGTGATATTTTCCTCCGCTGTTGATGCGGAAGGCTCTGTAAATCTGTTCGAGGAGCATTATCCTTGCCAGCTGATGCGGAAAGGTCATCTCCGACATTGAAAGCCTGAAATCGGCACGCTTTTTCACCTCGTCGGAAAGACCGTATGAGCTGCCGATGATAAATACAACGTTGCTAATTCCCGAAACACCGCAGGAGGCAATCTCCTTGGCAAGCTTCTCGGAGCTGAGCTGTTTACCCTCGATACACATTGCAAATACCCTTGCACCGATGGGGATTTTTGCAAGAATTTCCTTGCCCTCAGCCTCCAGCGCATTGTAAATCTCGGCGTCGGACGGATCATCAGAGAGCTTTTTCGGGTTAAGCTCGATTATGTTCAGCTTGCAGTAAGCACCGAGCCGCTTGACGTATTCGTCGGACGCATCTCTGAGGTATTTTTCCTTTAGCTTTGCTTCGCAAATTATCGTTACGCCTATCATCACAGCACCGCCATTTCCGGTTGATCCGAGCCTGCAACGCTGAGTATGTAGTCCCTGTTTTCCTCCGCTCCGATACAGTCGAGAGCCGATTTGCTCGTCCGATAGGCGAGGGAGGGAATGTTGTTTTCTTTACTCAGGTGACCGAGCACAAATCGGGTTGTGCCGCTTTTTATCAGCTCGGTGATAAATTCTCCGCAGGCGATGTTGGAAAGATGCCCGACATCGGAGAGTATTCTGCGCTTCAAAAGATAGGGGTAGTTTCCGTTTCTGAGCATACCGATATCGTGGTTGCTCTCGACAAGGGCGAGATCGCAGCCTGTCAGAGCCGCTCTCATTTCTTCGGTTACAATACCCGTGTCCGTGGCAATGCAGAGTCTTCTGCCGTCGCTTGCGGTTACTGAAAAGCCGCAGCTTTCGGCAACATCGTGGGAGGTGCGGAACGGAGATATTAACTGACCGTTACATTCGACCTCTCCGTCAATCGGGTAGACGGGAAATTTGCCGTTGAGAACTCCTGTCTTTTCAAGCTCACGGAGCGTACCCTCCGTTGCGTAAACGGGGATTCCGAATTTTGATGCAAAAACACGCAGTCCCTTTATGTGGTCGCTGTGTTCATGTGTGACAAAAACAGCACCGATGTCCTTTTCGCTGACTCCGATGCTGTTGAGCTTCAATGATATCTGCTTGGCGCTCACTCCGGCATCAATCAGCACTCCGCCCCCGGCAGAGCCTATATAGGTGCAGTTGCCGCTGCTTGATGAAAAAAGTGAACAAAACCTTGCCATATAATATAAACCTACCCGTAAATAAAAATTATTGCCCCGAACAAAAGCCGGGGCGATTATATTATTATCTTAGCCTATCTGCTATCTTAACCTACCTGCGTACCGTCAAGCATCTTGGGCTTGTCCTCTTCGCTGACACGGACGATATCTGCACCGAGATTGCTGAACTTGCCGACAACATTGTCGTAGCCTCGGTCGATATAAACGATGTTTTCGATAGAAGTCGTACCTCTTGCAATAAGACCTGCAATGAGCATTGCCGCACCTGCACGGAGGTCGTCGGCCTTGACGGGGGAGCCGTTGAGATATTCAACGCCCTCGATCGTTGCCGCCTTGCCGTTTACCGATATGTTTGCACCCATTCTTGCAAGCTGTTCAACATACTGGAAACGGCTGTCCCAGACACCCTCGGAAACGATGCTCGTTCCGTCGGCGATTGCAAGCATTGTCGCAAACTGGGGCTGCATATCCGTCGGAAAGCCGGGGTGGGGCATTGTCTTGATGTTGCACTTGCCCGGTCTGCCGTTGCCGATTACTCGGACGGAATCGTCATATTCCTCTACCGTTGCGCCGCACTGAATAAGCTTGGCTGTTATTGATTCAAGATGCTTGGGAATAACGTTCTTGACAAGAACATCGCCCTGGGTTGCGACTGCGGCAACCATAAATGTACCTGCCTCGATCTGATCGGGGATTATGGAATAGGTACAGCCGTGCATATGCTCAACGCCGCGGATCTTGATAACATCCGTGCCTGCGCCCCTGACGTCTGCGCCCATAGAGTTTAAGAAGTTTGCAAGGTCAACGATATGAGGCTCTTTGGCGGCATTTTCGATGATCGTCAAGCCCTTTGCCTTGACAGCGGCAAGCATGAGGTTGATCGTTGCGCCGACGGAAACCATATCAAGGTAAACAAGACCGCCCGTAAGGTCGGGAGCTTCAACGTCGATCATAGCGTTTTCCTTGAGGGTGACGGTCGAACCGAGGATCTCAAAGCCCTTGATATGCTGGTCGATCGGACGAACTCCGAAATTACAGCCGCCGGGCATAGCGACCTTGGCTCTGTCGAAGCGAGCAAGCAGAGAGCCAATCAGATAGTATGAAGCTCTCAGGTGCTTTGTCATATCGTGGGAAACGACGTAGGAATTGATTGTCGAAGAATCTATATCGTAGGTATTCTCGTCCACCTTGGTGATCTTTGCGCCAAGCTGGTGGAGAATTCTTATCATCATTGTAACATCGCTGATATTGGGGATATTTTCAACCCTGCACACATCCTGTGCAAGAATAACTGCCGGAAGAATTGCGACAGCGGCATTCTTGGCGCCGCTGACGGTAACTTCGCCGTGGAGCGGCTTGCCGCCGTTGATATATATCTTATCCACCCGTTACACTCCTTATAAAATTTTATATGTAAAAAAGATAATTTTCTCATTTATTCCACAAAGGGGACAATTAACCAAATTTATTATAAACTTTAAAGATTATAACACTATTCAAGTCAAAGTTCAATATTTTTTTGTTTTCCGGCAGAAAACCTTTTTTATAGTCAAAAACACAAAATACAACACATAAGAGAGAATAAAACACTATATATTGTGTCTTGCGGTTTGCTAAAAAATACACGGTGTTTAAAATTCAGCATATTGTACAAAAAGTACGCCCTTTTTTATAAAAACACAATATGTTGATAGCATTGATATTTCGACAACAAAAAATAAAAATCTCCCGTCACGGTTATTATTTGTTATCGCGGCAATAATAATGTAGGTGATAATATGGAAATTTTAAAAATATGTCTTACATCAATTTTAGCAATTATCGAGCTTTTCCTTATGACAAAGCTTATGGGCAAGCGACAGGTTTCACAGCTCAGTCTTTTTGATTACATCAACGGCATAACGATAGGTTCCATTACCGCAGAAATGGCATTCTCGCCTTTGAAGGACTTCTGGAAGCCTGCTGTTGCGATTGCCGTGTTCAGTCTTTTTGCTGTGCTGTTCTCGGTGATGTCCGATAAATCGGTGAATTTCCGCCGCTTCTTTTTGGGCAAAGCAATTATTCTTATGGATAACGGGACGATTTACAGGAAAAATTTCAAAAAATCAAAGCTGGATCTGAACGAGTTTCTTACGCAGTGCAGGATCGCCGGATATTTCAACATTGACGATCTGCAAACTGTGGTTATGGAGCCGAACGGTCAGCTCAGCTTCCTGCCGAAATCGACGCTGAGACCTGTTAATCCGAGGGATATGGGTATGCACCTTGAAAAGGAGACCTCGCCCGTTGTCGTTGTTTCCGACGGTGAAATCCTGCATGAAAACCTCAAAGCCTGCGGAAAGAACGAGGTCTGGCTGAGAAAAACGCTCAAGGACGGAAATTATCCTCCGATCGAAAAGATTTACGGCGCATTTGTCAATAATGATGAAATTTCGGTCTATGAAATGAACAAAGAGGAGAACGACAACGATATTTACTGCTAAAAATAGGGCTGTCGCAGCTTATTGCGGCAGCCCTTGTTTCTATCAAATATTTAAAATACTGTTAATATATTCGGCGATTTCCTCATTTGTTCGTTTTTGCACAACGCAATACCTGTCAGACGACTTGCAGGGGGTGAAGGTGTTTTTGCCGTCACAGTCAATTTCAACGCTTACGGGATCGGATAAATCGTAAAATTCACAGTTGCCCTCAAAGGCATAGTGTACGGTGCAGAGATCCCAGCTATCCCTGAGATACGGCGCTTCTTTTCTGCCTGTCCAGAATTTATAGGAGTCGAAAACAGGGTTGTTTTCCTTTTCCTCCGCAAAGCCTGTCATAACACCCTCACCGACTTCAAAGCCGCAGAAAACAATCGTTCCCCTGAATTTATCGAGGACGAGCCGAGCCGCTTCGGGCATACATTTGATGTTAAATTCCGTTCCCGACGGTGAAATGCCGCCCATAACGACGATTGAATGAACCTTTCTGTTGAACAGCTCGCTGTCGTTTTTGATCGCCTCGGCGACCGAAGAAAGCGGCCCAACCGCAATAACGGTAACGGATTTGTCTGCCGCCTTACTCAAAGCCTCGGAATAGAATTCACATTCGCTCATCGCTTCAACCGTTTTGCCGCAGTATTTCTCAGAAACAGGTTTGTTATATGATGTTCCGTCGGCGAGAAAACCGTCGCCGCCGTATTGACCGATGGGAAAGTCACCGAGACCGCAATGCTCGCCGATAGCCTTTATTGCTCCGTTGGCATAGGTGTTTGATGTGCAGTTTACCGCACCGAGAAAATCGACACCGTATTTCCTGACATAATATGCAAGCAGGGCAAGAGCGCCTGCGTCGTCGCAGTCGGGACCGATATCCGTGTCGAAAATTACGGATCTTTTTCCGCATTTCAAGGGTTCGTACAGCATATTTTTTCTCCTCTCGGCAATCTCAGCATGAGAACGTAAAATAAGTTTTTGTATTGATTTCTCTGAGATTTAGTTTATTATACCATATCTTTTTCGACAGGAAAAGTCCATAGAAAAATTTAAGGTAAATATTTAGTTCTTTTATTGACATTTTTCTTCAATATGATATCATAAAGAAAAATGTCAGGAGGAATAATATGGACAGGATAGTTAATGTCGGAGTGATCGGCTGCGGAGGTATTGCCAACGGAAAGCATATGCCGGCACTTCAGAAGATAAAGAATGTTAGAATGGTTGCATTCTGCGATATAATCGAAGAAAGAGCCGTTGAAGCGGCGGAGAAATTCGGCGTTGAGGGGGCTAAATCATATACGGACTATAAGGAGCTTCTCAAGGACGACAGCATTGAGGTCGTTCATGTGTGTACGCCGAACCGTTCCCATGCTTTCATTTCAATCGACGCAATGAACGCCGGCAAGCACGTTATGTGTGAAAAGCCTATGGCAAAGACCTATAAGGAAGCCAAGGAGATGCTTGAGGTTTCGGAAAAAACAGGTATGAAGCTTACAATAGGCTATCAGTCACGCTGGAGACCGGACTCCCTCTATCTTAAAAAGATGTGCGAGGACGGCGAGCTCGGCGAAATCTACTACGGTAAAGCCATTGCCCTGCGCCGCCGTGCCGTTCCTACCTGGGGAGTTTTCCTCAACGAATATGAGCAGGGCGGAGGTCCGCTCATCGACATCGGCACTCACGCACTTGACCTCACACTCTGGATGATGGATAACTACAAGCCCAAAATGGTTGTCGGTACGACCTTTGAAAAGCTCAAAAATCAGAAAAACTGCGGCAACGCATGGGGCGACTGGGATCCCGAAAAGTTCACCGTTGAGGACGCGGCTTTCGGCTTCATCGTCATGGAAAACGGCGCAACTATTATGCTTGAATCAAGCTGGGCACTGAACATCAGACACCCGAAAGAGGCAATCACAATGATCTGCGGCACCGAAGGCGGAGCCGATATGTTCGACGGACTTGACATCAATTTCATCAAGAACGGCAGACAGTGTATCCTTAAACCCGATCTCAAGGCAGGCGGCGTAGCCTTCTATGAGGGAGACGCAGACGAAAGCCCGTCCGTTCTTGAGGCAAGAGCATGGATCGACGCTGTCATCAACGACAAAGAGCCGCCGACAAAAGCAAGTCAGGCGCTTGTTGTAACGCAGATTCTTGAAGCGATATATGAATCGGCTAAGACAGGCAAACCCGTCTATATTAGATGATAGATCTTAGACGTTAGATTTTAGACGTGGAAACTTGAAGTTTGCAGAAACCATATTAGCCTCCCCTTGTTGCATGGCAAGGGGAGGTGGCACGGAGGAACGACGTGACGGAGGGGATAAGAGAAGATAGACTTTAGATTTTAGATATTAGATTTTAGACGTGAGGACTTATATTTTTTTATAAACCAATAAAGATAAACAGAACCTTTAGTTTTTTAACAATCCCTCAGTCAGCTACGCTGACAGCTCCCTTTACACAAGGGGAGGGTAGATTATAATATCAAGTGCAACACTAAAAAACAAGTAGACTTCATAT
>JBJEPQ010000010.1:0-52000 GCA_051881315.1 Acutalibacteraceae bacterium
TCTAATCATGGAGAGTATGTCATAAAACTCTAAAGTTAATCGGAGGGTTGAAAAACCGCGGGAAATAATAAATCCGACGGTTTTTAATGTTGATTTAGAAATATAATGATTTTTTATCTACAATATCGCTTAAAACTACTCCAAAACAAAGTTTTAAATCAAATCTAACATATTTCCCTTGAGAGTCAAACAGGTTTGGAACAATTTTTGACTCATTATCAAGAGAAAGAAGGACTTTTATGGCTATTAACAAGAAAAAAACTACTCCAAAGGAGAAAAGGTATTACCGCAAGCAGATTAACGGCATAAGATTCTGTGCCCCATCCCCCGAGATGCTTGACGAGAAAATCCGCAAGTATTTTGATAAACTTGAAAATCAAAACGACGAACACCGTGAGCTTATGACTGTTGCCGATTATATAATCGAGTGGCATGAGTCAATCAAAAGCACCATTGCTACAAGCACCTCTAACTCTTATTATTATGCGGCAAAACATATAATTGCCCGAATAGGCTCTGTTCAGATATGTAGTGTTACTCCGGCTATTTTGGAGAACTGCGTCAAGGATTTCGCATACACCAAATTGAAGGACAACAAAAACTATCCGTCTCAGAAATATATCGGCTCGCTCATTACCGTTTTAAAACTGGTCTTTAAAAAGGCAAAGAAAGAGCTTTTGCTCCCCTACAACTATGCGGAAGATATTTCGGTGAAATCAATATCTACAAAGGAAGGAACAAAACATCGGGCCCTGACAGAAGAAGAAATTTGCAGAGTTCTGAATTTTCAGCATCCTATGCGTCCGTACTGTCTGTTTATGATGCTTTGCGGTCTTATGCCCGAAGAAACTGTTCCGCTCAACTGGGGAGACATCAAGTACAACAAAAAGACCGGTCAATATACAGTTACTGTCAATAAAACCGCCGAATTAGTCAGCGGCTCCCACGTTCGTGTCAGACCCGGAAAAACCAAAAACGATTTCAGAAAAAGAACAATACCCATTCCCGAGCCATTGAGTGAGTGGATAAAAGACAATCAAAGATATCACAAAAAGAATGAGCTTATTTTTAAAAACAGATACGGTAAATTGCTTTCACCCTCGGCTTTAAGGAAACGCTGGAATTCATATCTGCTGGATATGGATATCTACTATAACAATAAGACGAGCAAATATAACCCGACCGTAAGCAAAAAAGGTAAGAAACTCAGTATAGAAGAATTCAGACCTTATGACCTCAGGCATACTTACGCAACCTTACTTGCTTCCATTGATACCCCGATAAGAAAGACTACCGCTCTTATGGGACATTCGGAATCCTCCACCACGGACAAATACTACATAGATATGGATAAGCTCAATACAGCCGGAGATGTCAAAAACCTCTCGCAAGAATTGTCCCGAATAAGCAATTCGACAACAGAATATACTCCTGACGAGCCTTAAATGGTAAAAAAAGTGGTAAATTGAATATTTACCAACGCTCAGAAACGTTGATATTACGTCGTTTCAGCCCATTTTAGCTACATTGGTTCGGGACCAAGAGGCCGTGGGTTCAAATCCCGCCACTCCGACCAAAATGAAAAGAGTCGCTTTTGCGGCTCTTTTGTTTTTTATGCGGGATTTGAACAGGAGGGAGCAAACGAAGTTTGCGGAAGAAAACAGTCCGGCGGACTGTTTTCACCGACGTGGGCGTGTAGCTGCGGCAGCAGCGTAGCAAATCCCGCCACTCCGACCACTTGAAAAGAAGCCGAAAGCCTTATTTTTCAAGGGCTTGCAGCTTTTTCCTTTTCTCAAAAAATCAATTTTGGGGCTTATTTGGGGTTTATTGCTTCCAAAAATTTATTTTTCGTCGCTTTATTTATTGACTTATTTATATAAAAACCCGAGCTTGCAAGCTCGGAATAAACAAACAAAAAGCGGTGCGCCTTTTACGGTGTACCGCCTTTTTTATGCCTGTTTGCGTTATCTTTCTTTAATTGTATTAGCACTTTCAGAGTTTCGCTCCTGTTGGGACGACGCTCTTTTTCAACCGATTAAATGTTGATAATATGGGATATTTAAAATCTTTCTCAGTCTATCTTTTATCGTATCAAGGGTAAAAAAAGATTTCTGAGGTCAATAAATCTATATTTTGATTGATTATAATTATATATTATGATAAAATAAATTTGAATAAATGTAAAACTGATGAAAGTATTTTGAGGTGAAAATATGTACGAAAGATTTGACCCGATAAACAGCGCAAGGCTTGTTCATCATTACATAACAAATATGTGTGACAAAGCATATGACAATCTGCCGTATTGGCTCTTGCTTCCGAACAAGAAGCCTGCCGAGGCGGCTCATTGCCGTGTTGACGATGCGGAGCTTGTCGGCTCGTGGTATGAGGGACTAACAAGCGCAATGCGTATGCTCGGCACCGAGGACGGCGATGAAGTCAAGCAATCCCTGCGCCGTCACCTTATGAAATCATGGGGAGAGCACGGACTGCGTTTCTGCGAGAAATATCCGTGGACTCACACCGTTCATTCTTCATTTCACGAGATGGGATACATTCTTCCTGCGCTTAATATGATTACCGAGGAGTATCCCGATGACGAGGAAGCCGAAAGACGCACCTCTGAGCTTGTAAGGGGTATGCGTTCGCTTGTTATTGAGCGTAAGGTGCGTACATTCTGGTCGGGTGATTTTGACGAGGAAGAGCCGATTTACGAATTTCCGAATGATGTTTATTTAAAGGACGGCGGCTTTGATCTTACACGTCATACCGGACGAGGAGAGCAGGCTATCCGAAACGCAGTTTCGCTTCAGGCCCTTGTGCGCCGCTATGAATTAAAGGGCGACGAGGTTGCGCTTGACCTTGCAAGAGGAATGGCAAACTATGTTCTCGTCCCTGCAAGATATTTCAACTACAAAATGGAATTCTTCGGTCACGTTCATTCGGCCATGTGGTTTGCCTGCGGTATTGTGAAGCTCGGCAGACTGACAAACGACGAAGAATATATCAAAAACGGCAAGGCAATTTATGATTATGTCCGCTCGCTTTCGTCGGATTTCGGCTGGGTACCCGAATACGCACAGTGGCATCCTGTCGAGGAGGAGCATTGTGAAACCTGCTGTATCAGGGATATGATCCTCTGTGCCGATGAGCTTATCAAGTGCGGATATGAGGAATACTGGAACGATATGAACCTTTTTGCACGCAATCAGCTTATGGAAAATCAGGTCAAGTACACGGGTTATGTCGAGTGTGATAACTCAAAGCCCGACGGTGACGGAATTACATATCACGATATCGACAAGCGCATGGTCGGCGGATTTACAGGTGGAAGTGAGCCGAACTCAATTTCGCTTACACGTTTCCGTTCAATCGCAGGCTGTTGTGTAGGTACTGCGCCAGTTGCGCTCAAAACCGTCTGGGATAATGCGATTAAGGATGACGGCGGTGTTCTGACGGTCAACATTCCCTGCGATAAGGAAACCGATGAAATAAAAATGGAGTCGTTCATTCCCGATGAGGGAAGAATTCGTCTTACGGCAAAGGCTGACTGCAAAGCCGGATTCCGTCAGTATGACTGGATGCGCAGCCTTGCCGTTACTCTCAACGGCGTAAAGATTGACGGAATGTCCGCAGATTTGAAGGCAGGCGATGTGCTTGAGCTTACCTTTGATATCGGCACGGTCGAGAAAAAGGAAACCGTGCGCGGTGTGGAATTTACGGTTTATTGGCGTGGCTGTGATGTTGTTGATATGACGCCGAGAGGCGAGCACGTCAGACTTTATCAGAGAAATCTTGATGAGCCGAAATATTATCCGACTCCCGAAGATGTTGAATACACGGGAGCGGCTAACTACGGTCCGACTCAGCAGAAAAAATAAAAATTTCAGAAAAGGAAGAGTTATTATGAGAAAGAATTTTGGTGCAAAAACATACCTTTATCCTCAGCCTGTAATGATTATCGCAACCTACGGTGAGGACGGCAAGCCGAACGCAATGAATGCGGCATGGGGCGGAATTGTCGGCAGTAACGAGATTATTTTTGACCTCGGATCACACAAGACAACGGACAATATCCTCAAAACAAAGGCATTTACCGTTGCAATCGGTGACGCAGAGCATGTTGTTGAATGTGACTATGTTGGAGTTGTTTCGGCAAATAAAGCTCCCGACAAGATGGAGAAAGCAGGCTTCACAACGACAAAAAGTGAATTTGTAAACGCTCCGATAATCAACGAGCTTCCGCTTTCCCTTGAATGTGAGCTTATCAAGGTTATTGACGGTAGCAAGTTCCTCGGCGAGATCAAGAATGTCAGCGCAGACGAAAAAATCCTTGACGCAGAGGAAAAAATCGACCTTACAAAGTTTGCTCCGATCACATATGATCCTGCCAATCACGGCTATTACCGCCTCGGCGAAAAGGTCGGCGACGCTTTCTCGGACGGAAAGAAGCTCGTCTGATTTCAGCGTAACAATATCGGAAACAATAATAAAGAAACAAAACAGGATGGAGCAGTTACATTTGCTCCACCCTGTTTTTTTATTCAAATTCAATGTGCTGATCGGACGCCGACTTCATAAACTGCGGATATTTTGAATTTGAACGGACGGTCGGCTGTCCGTCGTAATCGACAAGCCAGAAAATGAAATCGGAATAATCCGAGCCGTAATTTCCCGACACATGCGGCGCACCCTTAACAAACCATGTGTATTCGGGGAAAAGACAGGTTGACGCATCAATTTCCCTTGACGGTGAAAGATACTCCGGATTTGAACAAACATAATCTTCACCGAGAGTCTCCCCGATAGGAGCAACAACCGCTCCTCCGCTTACAAGCTGTGTTTCAAGCGTTCCGTCGCCATTCTGATAAGACCTGTTATAAATAGGAATAACCTGTCTGCCGTAATTTGCGACAACGCAGATCTTCATACCGTCAGCGACTGCCGCTCTCAGCATATCGTCGCGCTTTGCCATCATATCCTGAAGCTCGTCGGCTATCGCAATAATTCCGGCATACTCGCTTTCCTTGCCGCCGTACATAAACTCCTTGCAGGCTTCATAATCTTCGGGTAAAACGAGCGCCCAGAGCGACGGCATATTTCCGAACACATCTCTCAGAAACTCATCGTAAACCATATCCTTATAACGGCTGATAAATTTGTTTGCAAGCTCTGCAACCCGGTTCCATATTCCCGTCATATCAAGAAGCTTTAAAACAGGGGTTAATAATTTGTTTTCTCCGAGATATGTATATGCGAAGTTTCTGAGCTGAGTTGCTCCGACTGTTACATTACCCTGAAGCAAATCGGAGGTGACATAAGTTCCGCAAAATGTGGATGACAGAAATACGCACTTATTCACCCTGTCGCTGGAATATTTGCTCAGATATGCAACAGCCATAACGCCGCCCATACTTGCACAGACGATATTTACCTTTTCACAGCCTGTTTCTCTGCAGGCACGTTCAACATATTCGTTGACGGTGTCGGCAACCTCCAGCGGATTTAAACGCCAATCATAGTTTATATAATAGACGTATTTGCCGCCGTAATTCTCTTTTGCCGTGCGTATAATGCCCTCCTCGTTCTTCGACTCTCCGTCGTCAAACTCCGTGTAATGATCCATTGACAAGGGGTATTCCTTCATGCCGGTATTATAAACAGGCTGTCCGTTGCAATCAATCGAATAATATTCAAAAATTCCTTTGATATAATCAAGCACCGTGCCGATTGCAGAATCCATACTGCCGTTAACAAGGCCTTTAGCCGTTGCCTTTGCCAGAGTGCCAATAACTCCGCCGGCAGTTATTTCGCCCATTGCAGGCCGCTCGTTTTCGGTTCCGACATCAACACGAACGCCCTGCAGATCCATTCCTCTGAGTAAAACAAAAGGATAAACCTGATCTGCTTCGTTTATCGCTTCGGTCGATGTGCCTGACGCAAAAGCGCACACACAGCATGACAGTGAAAGTATGACCGTCAGCAAAATACATAAAATCCTCTTCAAATAAAACACCCACATTCTTTTATTTACAGTTTTGATCTACGGCGATATGCCGCAGGCGAGGTTCCCGAATACTCTTTAAAAATTCTGTTAAAGTGGCTCAGGCTGTAATAGCCGAGACGTGCGGAAATTTCAAGCGTGGAAAGCTTCGTTCCGTCCAGCAGTTCACAGGCGTATGCGCACTTCAGATCACGAAGATACGATGCAACCGTCTTGCCCGTGTATCGCTTGAAATATTCGACCGTAACAGGAGGCGAAAGGCCTGCCATACGGTAAACATCCGTCGCAGAACAGCATATCATTTCAGGCGAATGAAGCTTCTCAAGCAGTTTTGCAAACCATTCGGGATAATTCAGCTTTGCAAGCTCGCCGTAGAGGGACAAGGTCACAACCGCATGGGACATTATTTCACACATAAGAGTATATCGGGAATTCCCCGAATCTTTTGAAATCAATCCCAAAAACTGAGCCCTGTCCGTAAAAAAACTCATTTCATCGGTAGAAAGCGACAGAGAAAGCTTTGAACCTCTTTCAAGCTCGTCAGCATCAATCTTCATGGAATCGCAGATTTTTCGGAAACATTCCGTTGTCACGCAGAAATTCATATGCGTGCAGGAGCATCCGTCAATCATTTTGAATCTATGACAGTCCTCCGGACGGAGCAGAAAAAGCTCTCCCTTGCTCACCTCTTTTGTTTCGCCGTTAAGCTCATGCAAGGCTTTACCGTCTGTTACTATAAATAATTCATAAAAATTGTGACAATGCAGAGAGGTGTCCTCCGTGCCCCACCAATGGAACGATACTCCGTTCTCGGCAAGGCTCTTGTTATTGCGAAAATCGACAATACAATCATATCTTTTTGTATTTTCAGGAAAATTTATAGTCAAATCACCCACATTCTTTCACCATTATGAAATCTTTTTTCCTCATAACAATACCATAAATAATATGTTCAATCAATACTTTCTTTTCAAATAATTTAAAAAACCTAAAAAAATCACCCATTATATTAAAAATCAGCAAGAAAAAATTATGTGCGGAGATTATAATATAATTGAAGCTGATACAGAAAGAGGTGATAACTTGCCTGAAATCATACATAAGGTATTGAAAGAAAAAGAGGGCAGCTATTATACGATCGGTTTTCCCGTCCCGAAAAATGTTGTCAAAATAACGGTATCGTACGATTATCACAGGGGAACAAAGGGATTTATGAGCGATCTTCACCCCACCAACACCATTGATATCGGTCTTGAGGACGCTGACGGCCGTTTCCTCGGCTGGTCGGGAAGCGCACATCAAAGCATCTATGTCGGCGAATTCGGTTCTACCCGAGGCTATCTTTCGGAGCCGATAATGCCCGGCGAATGGAAAATCATAGTCGGAGCATACCATGTTGCCGGCGAAAGCGTCGATGTGAAATACAGCATTGAATTTGAGTTCAGGAAAGAGCTTCTTTTGTTCGGAGATCTGCACATTCATTCCGACGCTTCCGACGGTAAGTTTGATATCCACACCCTCGGCAAAATGGCTCAAAAAGCGAAGCTTGACTTCATAGGAATTGCTAATCATAATAATTTTGCCGAAAACTTTAATCTGCCCAACATCGACGGTTTAACCTTTATCAAGGCGGTCGAGTGGACGCATTATAACGGTCATATAAACTTTTTCGGCGTTGCGGCACCGTTTGAAAATTCATTTATCTCAAACAGCTTTGAGGAAACGGAAAAGTTGATTTCCGATGCGAAAAAGCTCGGAGCTTTGATTTCGGTCAATCATCCGAAATGCAGATTTTGTCCGTACAAATGGGATAATTACGACTGTTTTGATATGATGGAAATATGGAACGGTCCTATGCGGCCGTCAAATCTTGACGCTATTGCTCTGTGGACAGATTTGCTGAAAAAGGGTAAGCGTATTCCGATCGTCGGCGGCAGTGATTATCACCGTCCGCACTCGCTTGCACGTCTCGGAAACCCCGTGACAGCCGTTTACTCACAGTCAAGAAAAGCCGAAGATATTCTCACATCGCTGAGGAACGGCCGCTCTTTCGTAACAAGCTCCGTTGACGGAGTGAGACTGAATCTGGAATACGGAGAAGCGGTAATGGGCGGCGAAACAGTTTTCAAGCCCGGCGAAAAGCTCAAAATAACCGCAGAAAATATGAAAATGACTTCGTTGATTCTTGTAACGGACAAATACGAAAAGAAGCTGTGCTCTCCGTCAAGCGGGAAATTAACTTTGACCGAAGAGCTTGACAGCGATGTCAGATTTGCTTACCTCAAAGCTGTCAGGGGCATAGGCAAATTTTCCGCTGTCTGCGCTGTGACAAATCCGATATACTTTAATAACAAGGAGGAATTAAATTGAGTACACCCGATACAACAATCAAAAAAAGAACCTCGCCGTTTCGTTACGGAATAGGTATGTTCGGTACCTCTATACCGATCAATATGTTCAAATCCTTTGCCGCCATATTCTATGTCGATATGCTCGGACTGGATATGAAAAAATACTCGCTTGTTCTTCTCATCTACACCTTCGTTGACGCAATAGATAATCCGGTTTACGGTTTCCTTTCTGACAGAACACGTACAAAATGGGGCAGACGCAGACCTTGGCTTATCATAGGCACTCCCCTGCTGGTTCTGTCGTTTATCCTTTTCTTCAACGTTCCGTCCTTTATCAGCAGTGAAAAAGGCTCGCTGTTTATCTATATGCTGCTGATGTATATTCTGACCGGTACCCTCGATTCGCTTATCAATGCGAACTACGGTGCGCTCTTCCCCGAGCTGTTCCCAAACGATACCGAGCGGGCTAAAACAAACGCAATACGTCAGGTCTTTCAGCTTCTCGCAATGGTTATCAGTATAGCTCTTACCCCGGTGATAACAAAGGCTCTCGGCTATCAGCTTACCGCCCTTATTTACGGCTTGATCGCTCTTGTTGTAATTCTGTATTGCACACTCGGCTGTCGGGAAAATCTTGAATATGAGGAAACCGAGAAACCAAAGCTTATCGCAAGTATCATTGCACTCGTTACAAATCCGAAATTCTGGATATTCGGACTTGCCGGAGCATTCTACTCGGCGGCCTTTGCTCTTATTTCGCAGGCCATACCTTTCTATGTAAAATACACGCTCAAACTTGACAGCAGTATGACTACCGTTATGCTCGGAGTTGTACTGTTCGTTGCGGTAATCGGCATAATCGTCTGGTCGGTAGTCATCAAAAAGGTTGAGGTTATCAAAATATGGAGACTCGGCTTTATGATTATGGCAATCGGTTTCGTTCCGCTGTATTTTGCAAAAAATCTTGCAACGGCAATCGTCATTGAATGTGTAATGGGCTTCGGAATTGCAAGCTGTCTTATCACAATGGACTGCATCGGAGCTAAGATTGTTGACGACGATTATGCCCGCCACGGAATAAGGCGTGAGGGTATAATCAACAGCCTTGTGGGAGTTATGAACAGGCTTAACGGTCTTTTCACCTCGCTTGCATTCTATGTTACATCCGAAGCCTTCGGCTTTGTAAGCGGCGACGAGCCGGGCGATAATCCCGGTACGGCGGCAAAAATGCTTCTTTGCGTTTTCCCGTTCATCGCAATGGTTTGTGCAAGCATCTTTTCATTCTTCCTCAAGTTTAAAAAGGACGGCAATAATAATGAGCAGATATCTGATAATTAATGCAGATGATTTCGGATACAATCCTGAGCAGACAAGAGCTATTGACGAGCTTTATTCAGAAGGACTGATATCCTCGACCTCGCTTATGTCCGTTGCTCCCGACGCAAAAGCCGCCGCAGAAATTGCAAACAGGAAAAACTACCCTGTCGGTATTCATCTTACATTAAATTCCGACAGCGAAACAAGCCGCTGGCAAAGTCTGAGCGGTGCAAAATCGCTCTCGGACGGCAGAGGATTTTATTCCGATCAGCTCGGGCTTGCGTTGCATCTTAGGCGCAAGGACGTTGCCGCCGAGCTTGAGGCACAGTATAAATTTGCTGAAAATGCAGGCTGCGTAATTGACCACGCCGACAATCACAGCGCAACAATGTACGGAATAAACGGCAGGCGTTTTTATATTGACGCATACGATTTTTGTCAAAGACATTCCCTGCCCTACAGATACCCTAAGTCTGCCGATTTTATTGAAAGACAGCTCGGCAGGAAGGTTCCGTCTCCGATTCTTATGCTTCATCGAAAAATGGTAAACGAGGGGTTAAAGCGAAATATTGTTTTGCTTGACGACTTGGTTTTCAACCCATGGAATATGCAAAGAATAGGCAACAAAGACGTTTTGCTGAAATATTATCTCGATGCGGTTGAGAATTGCCGTGAGGGTGTTACCGAAATCTTTCTGCACCCCTCCTACCCTCTTGACAATACCGAAGCTCAGGGAGAATGGACAAAGCGTATATTTGAATTTGAGATTTTGAAAAGCGGTGCCTTGCTTGAAAAGGCAAAAAAAGAAAACGTCAAAGTAATTTCATGGTCACAAATTAAGGAATACGCTTCAAATCATTCGGCTGTCTGATCCGCAAATGTAAGCAATATAAAAAAACTGCAAGCTCTCCGAAAATGATAGCTTGCAGTTCTTATTATTAGATTAAAAAAGCAGACAACCTTTCGGTTATCTGCTTTCGTTTTTTGTAAGAATATCAATAAGCGAACATGAAATAGATTGTTACGCCAAGCGTAAGAATAAAGAATGCGATTGCTGAAATCTTGGTAAGCTTAACAAGCTTCTGCTCCATTGTCCTGCCCTTGCTCTTGCCGAAGAATGTGTCGGCACCGCCGGAAATAGCTCCCGAAAGACCTGCCGAGCGGCTCTCCTGAAGAAGAACAACAATTATAAGAAAAATAGCAAGGATTATAAGAACAGCTCCTAAAACGTACTGTAAAGCGCTCATAATCAAACCTCCATAAGTATTTTTACCGATTTATTTTAGCATACCCTTTCAGAAAATGCAAGAGAAATTACCATAATTTTTTTTATTTCGGCATACATTTCCCGTAATTATTCAAAAATATCGGGTTATCATAGAGTTAGGCGGTCAAAAAGACCGCCGGCGGAAAAGATAAAATTTGAAGCGTTTGCGATTTTTCCGCCGTTCGCCGTTCTCTTTTCGGAGGGAACGGCGGATTTTTTATATCAGCGAAAGCTGTTCGCCAGCGTCCTCGGCACTCAGGGTTGCGCCTGCCGCCGGGAGATTTTTCGTCTTGTATCTGTACGGCTTTGCGAACTCACCCGGATTGTAATCTCTGACGAGCTTTACAACATGGCCTTTCTTGAGCGTCATAACCGCAACGCCCTGCGTGTCCTTTGTGGTTTTCGGAGCGATCGCACCCGTATTGAACAGAAGCAGTCTGCCTGCCGTTGATTCAAGGACAAGATCGCAGTCCTCCTCGACCTTTCTCACGGCAACAAGAGGCGACTTATTGCTGTAAGCCTTGATGAGCTTCTTTCTGTTCGTCTTGGTCTGATAAGAAGCAAGATCGACCTTTGCCGCTTTTCCGTTTTCAAAGAAGAACATTACATAACCCTTGTAATCCTTGGTCGGGAGCATATAAAAGGTGTTTTCGCCGCTGTCCATTTCAAGCTTTGTGGCGACGAAATCTCCAAGCTGGCTCGCCTTGCCGAGGTCAAAATCAGCCGCCTTGGCTTTATAAACCTGACACTGATCCGTGAAGAACAGTATATCCGTATTGTTTGTCGCCTCGACCTCAAGCAGCATCGAGTCGCCCTCTTTGAGCTTCTGATCTCCGCTTGTTCTGAGAGCCTGCGGTGTTATCTTTTTGAAATAGCCCTCCTTGGAGAAGAAAAGATTTACGGGGAAATCGGGGATTTCCTCCTCAGTCTCCTCCTCGGCAATTTCTGAGGCAAAAACAATCTGAGTGCGTCTGTCCTGACCGTATTTCTTTGCGATATCGGTCAGCTCATTGACGATGATCTTCTTGATCTTCGACTTGTGAGCAAGAATATCCTCCATCTTTTCAATGTCGGCTCTGAGCTGTTCGATATCCTGAGTTCTCTTGAGAATGTACTCACGGTTGAGGTGTCTGAGCTTGATTTCCGCAACATAGTTTGCCTGAATTTCGTCGATGCCGAAGCCGATCATAAGGTTCGGCACAACCTCGCTCTCCTCCTCGGTCGAGCGGATAATCTTTATCGCCTTATCGATATCAAGCAGAATCTTCTGCAAGCCCTCCAAAAGATGAAGCTTGTCCTTTGCCTTGCTGAGATCGAAGTAAACCCTGCGCTTGACGCACTCCGTTCTGAAAGCGATCCACTCGTTGAGTATCTCGGCAACTCCCATAACCTTCGGTGCGCCTGCGATCAGCACATTGAAGTTGCAGGAGAAGGTGTCCTCAAGCGAGGTGACCTTATAAAGCTTCTGCATCAGCTTGTCGGGATCGGTTCCCTTTTTGATATCTATTGTAATTTTCAGTCCCGACTTATCCGTCTCGTCTCTGATATCATTGATTTCGCGAAGTGAACCTGACTTGAATTTTTCGATAACCTTGTCGATAATCGCTTCGGCTGTCGTAGTCGGCGGAATTTCCGTGATGTCAATGCACTTGCCGTCCTTGTCATATTTGTACTTTGCCCTGACCTTAAAGCCGCCTCGTCCCGTCTTGTAAATTGTGTCGATGGTCTCCCTGTCATAGAGCAGAAGTCCGCCGCCTGCAAAGTCGGGAGCCTTCAGCGTTTCGGAAATATCGGCTTCGGGATCCTTGATAAGAGCAATCGTGGTTTCGCAAAGCTCTCTGAGGTTAAAGGGACAAATCGAGCTTGCCATACCTACGGCGATACCCGTTGTCGGGTTGGCAAGTATGCTCGGAAAGCGCACGGGCAGAAGCGACGGCTCTTTCATCGTGTTGTCGTAGTTATCGACAAAATCAACCGTGTCCTTGTCAATATCGGCAAAAAGCTCGGAGCAAATAGGTGCAAGCTTTGCCTCGGTATATCTCGGAGCCGCCCACTGCATATCCCTTGAATAAGCCTTACCGAAGTTACCCTTGGAGTCCACAAAGGGGAGCAAAAGAGCCTCATAGCCTCTTGAAAGTCTTACCATTGTGTCATAGATTGCGGCGTCACCGTGGGGATTGAGCTTCATCGTCTGACCGACGATATTTGCCGACTTAGTCCTTGCGCCGTTGAGAAGTCCCATTTTATACATTGTGTAAAGGAGCTTTCTGTGCGAGGGCTTGAAGCCGTCAATTTCGGGAATTGCACGGGAGAGAATAACGCTCATCGCATAGGGCATATAGTTCGTTTCGAGCGTCTCGGTGATATTCTGACGTAATACGTCGCCTGCGCCGAGAATATGGGTGTTGGGATCCATTTCCTCAACGGGCGTTTCGGTTTTCTTTTTCTTTGCCATAATATCACCTCTCTCAGCTTAAATCGAGCATATCAATGTAAAGATGTCCGTTGTCGGCGATATGCTCCTTTCGTCCGACAAGGTTGTCTCCTAAAAGCATATCGAAGATCTGAGCAGTTCTTTCGGCATCTTCGGGAAGTATCTCAACAAGACGGCGTGTCTTAGGATTCATTGTTGTCATCCACATCATATCCGCCTCGTTTTCACCGAGTCCCTTGGAGCGCTGAATGGTGTATTTCTGATTTCCGATCTCCTCAAGAGCCTGAGTTTTTTCCTTTTCGGTATATGCGAACCAGACCTGATCCTTTGTGTTTATCTCATAAAGCGGAGTTTCCGCAATAAAGACCTTGCCCTCCTCGATGAGAGTCGGCATAAGTCGGTAAATCATCGTAAGTATAAGCGTTCTGATCTGGAAACCGTCAACATCGGCATCGGTGCAGATGATAACCTTGCTGTACCTGAGCATATCAATGTTGAACTCGGCAAGTCCCTTCATCGCCTTTGACTTGACCTCAACTCCGCAGCCGAGCACCTTGATAAGATCGGTTATGATTTCGCTTTTGAAAATCTTGTCATACTCACATTTCAGGCAGTTAAGTATCTTGCCTCTGACGGGCATAAGAGCCTGAAATTCCGAGTTTCTCGCCTGCTTACAGGCTCCGAGAGCCGAGTCACCCTCCACGATGAAAAGCTCACGTTCGCTCGAGTCCTTCGTTCTGCAATCAACGAATTTCTGCACCCTGTTGGCGAGGTCGTTCGAGGTTGCAAGCGTCTTTTTAAGGCTCTGTCTGGTTGTCTCCGCCTTGACGCGGCTTCGCATATTGACGAGCACCTGATTGGCGATCTTCTCCGCCTCAGCCTTGTTTTCGATGAAATAAATCTCAAGCTGATGCTTGAAGAAATCAGTCATCGCTTCCTGAATAAACTTGTTTGTGATCGCCTTTTTCGTCTGATTTTCGTATGAGGTCTGAGTTGAGAACGACGAAACAACAAGTATCATACAGTCCTCGATGTCCTCGAACTTGATCTTAGGATCGCTTTTAACATATTTTCCGTTCGCCTTTAAGTACGCGTCGATCTGATAGGTAAAGGCGTTCCTGACCGCCTTTTCGGGCGCACCGCCGTACTCAAGCCAGCTTGAATTGTGGTAGTATTCCTTGAGCTGGTTTTTATTTGAAAAGCACAGAGCGGAATTGATAAGCACCTTGTAGTCGCTGAGATCCTCACGGTCTCTGCCGACTCTCTCCGCTTTCCATGTCTGTACCTCGGTCATTGCGCTTTCGCCTGCAATCTCCTTGACATAATCGGAAATTCCGTCCGAATAGCAGTATTCAAAGGTTTCAAACTGAGTTTTATTGAGCTGATTTTTAAGTATAAACTTAACACCTGCGTTGACGATCGCCTGACGCTTGATTGTGTTCTGATAATATTCAAGCGGAATATCAATATCGGTGAACACCTTGAGGTCGGGACGCCACTTGATGCGTGAGCCGGTGTCCCTCTTGGTGTATTTTTCCTTTTCCATCTCGCCGACGGGGTTGCCCTTTTTAAAATTGAGCTTGTAGCACCAGCCGTCACGGTGGATCTCAGCCTCCATGTATTCGGACGCAAACTGAGTGGCGCAAAGTCCCAGTCCGTTCAGTCCGAGGGAATACTCATAACTGCCGCCGTTGTTGGTGTTGTACTTACCGCCTGCATAGAGGGTGCAGAAAACAAGCTTCCAGTTGAAGCTCTTTTCTTTCTCGTTGTAATCGACGGGAATACCTCTGCCGAAGTCCTGAACTTCGACGGATTTGTCGAGGAAACGGGTGATAACGATTTTGTCGCCGAAGCCCTCACGAGCCTCGTCAATCGAGTTTGATAAAATCTCAAAAACGGAATGTTGGCAACCCTCCAGTCCGTCCGAACCGAAGATAACGGCAGGACGTTTACGGACCTGATCCGGTCCCTTGAGCGCCACAATGTCGTTATTGCCGTAGCTTGTCTTTTTTGCCATGTTTACACTCCTATAATAAAATTTGATAAAACGCTAAATTATATTTTACACTATATATTGTGGTTTAGTCAAGTCTTTTTGCATATCGGGAGCCGAACCGCAAAAAGGGATCGCCGCAATCAGCTTTATTTTGCTCAGGGCGGCAACCCCTCTTTGATAAATTATGTCAGCTCAACCGTTTTGCCCATATCGAAGGAATAAATAACTGTGCCGTTAATCTTCTTGCCCGTACACTCGTGCAGGGCGAATTCATACATTTTAAGCTGATTTTTGTAACGAGCGACAAGAGCGGCATCATCAACACGCCTGTCGGTCTTGTAATCGACTATCACAAGTCCGCCGTTTTCCTCAAAGGCGCAGTCAACATAACCCTGAACGACAATCGTTTCTTCCGCCGCATCGCCGCTGAGTTCGGGATATATATCCCCTGCCCTGACGCCCACGGTGACCTTCTTTTCCCTCAGAAGCAAGGAGGAATTTTTTATTCTTAACGCTATATCGTTTTCAAAGAATTTTTTCAGCTTATCCCGTTCAAGAGCTTTTGCCTCGTCGGAGGTCAGGTGATGCTCTGCAACCATTCTGTCTATCTGAGCGTCAACATCAAAGCTCTCCGCCGTGTAGTCAAAGAACTCCATAAACTTGTGGGTTGCCGTTCCACGGTTTGCTGAATTCATTCCGCTTTTGCTCAAAAACTGAGGCTTTTCCGATGCGAAATATTCCGTTGAAAAAGCCGTTTTCTCAAGGTCGGAGGGCGCAATCTTCGCCATCACTCCCGCAAGCTCGGAATACGGATATTCATACTCCGTTCTGCTTTTTATCTCTGCTAAAAGCTCCCCGTCGGCAGACTCCGACTCGGCTTCTTCTTCAATAATTATCGGATCGTGCAGCATATAGACAATTTCAAAGTGCATTTCCTTTTTCGCAGGCAGGGTTACGGGAGTTTCACCGCCCCAGAGAACCGCCGCGTCGGGGTGCCTGAGAAAACCGAGCAGAAGCCAGTCAGCCATTGAGCTTTTTGACAATAGGGAGAACGGAAGAATTTTTTTATCCTCGTTCAACTCGCCCCTGAGAGCGGCAAGCTTTTTTTCGGGATTATCGTATCTCGTGACGCAGATAAGTCTTTCCTTTGCCCTCGTCATGGCAACGTAGAGCACTCTCATCTCCTCGGAGCGGCCGGAAATCTTTTCGGCAATGCCGATAGCCTTCTTGCCGACGGTCGGATACTTGCGCTTGCGCTTCGAATCACGCCGATCAAAGCATATGCCGAGATCGGGGTGGTATGCGGCAACGCTCTTGGCAAAATCGTCGTTAAACCTTGAATTGAGGTCGGCAAGTATGCACACGGGAAATTCAAGTCCCTTGCTCTTATGAATTGTCATTATGCGAACAACGTCGGCGGCTTCGGAAACATCGGCGGCGGATTCAAGATCGCTGTTGCGCCTCTGAATACGGTCGATAAACCTGATAAAGCCCGAAAGTCCGCGCTTGCCCGATTCCTCGTATTTTGCGGCATATTCTATCAGCATGTTGAGGTTTGCACTGCGCTGAGAGCCGTTTTTCATTGCCGAAGCGATCGCCTTACAGCCTGTTCTTTCGTACATTTCTTCAATAAACCTGTCGCAGGGCAGAGTTGCACTGAGCATACGAAGCTCGTCGAGCTTTTCAAGAAAGCTGCGGCACTTTTTATTTCCGCCGTCAGCCGCCTTGACAATGCAATGATAAATCTGCTTTTTTCTCTCGTCTATCCTCATCTGAGCAAGCTCATCGGCGGTGAAGCCGAACACGGGCGAAAGCAGGACTGCCAGCAGCGGCACGTCCTGAACAGGATTGTCCGTCACCCTCATAAGGCTGAGCATCATACTTATTTCGGCAGAAGCGAAGAAGCCTGACCTGTTCTCGACATAGGCGGGTATCAGGTTTTCCGCAAGCACCTTGGCATAAAGCTCCGCCTTTCCGTTGTTTGCCGAACGCATCAGTATGCAGAAATCACGGTAAGACGCTTTTCGGCTGCCGTTCTTGTCCCTGACCGTCATTCCGTCTGAAATTATTTCATTTATCTTTTCGGCTATGAACTGAGCTTCGCTTTCACGGCTGACTCGTTCTTCCCAATCCGAGAGCACAAACAGCTCCGCTTCGGGAAAATCGCACTCATCGTAATTCGCCGCCGCAACAAGATATTCTTTTTCATCGTACTCGACCGAGCCTGTCTTTTCTGACATAATCTGAGAGAAAAGGAAATTGACATTTTCCGTAACTCCCGAACGGCTTCGGAAATTGCGGTCGAGGGTTATTTTTGCAGGATAGTTTCCGTCCTCATAATCGTCAAGTCCCTTGCGCCTTGAAAGGAAAATTTCGGGCATCGCCTGACGGAAACGGTATATACTCTGCTTGACGTCGCCGACGGTAAAGAGATTTGTCTCGTCCCTCGACACCGCCCAGAACAGCGTGTTTTGCAGGTCGTTGACATCCTGATATTCGTCAACAAGAATTTCTTCAAATCTTGCCGAAAAGCTCTCGGCAAGCGGAGTTTTGTGAGCCGTTCCGTCCCCGTCAAATCTGACAAGCAAGTTCAGCGCAAAATGGCAGATATCCGAAAAATCATATCCGTTGACCTTTTTCTTCTGCTCGCTCAGCTCCTCGCCGTAACGCTTCACCGCCTCGATCAGTTTTTCGGCAATCGGGCGCAGATACTCCGTATCCTCCCTGTTTTCACTCTCCGAGGCGCAGAAAAGCTCCGCCGTCTTCTGAATTCTTTCGGTGACGGTTTTCTTATAATCCTTGACAAGCTCGGACTGTGCCGAAGAATACTTGTTCGGCAGTCTTCCGAATCCTCCGAACGAAGCATTATTCAAAGCGTTTCTTATTTCGTCCCACGAGCCGTTTTCGAAAATATCGGCAAGCTTTTGAATTTCGGCAAGCATATTTCTTACGCCTGCTCCGTATTTTTCTTCCACAACCGCATCCTCGGCGCAGGCCTTCATCATCTTTTGACAGAGCAGGCGGCAGTATTCGACCGAATCTGCGGCAAAAGATATTATCGTTCTGCCCCACGGCTGTTCTCTGAGCGGCACATCAAAACGGTAGGGTTCAGCAAGTCCGTCAAGGTATTTTACAGGCTGTGCGAATGCCATTGAGCCGTCATAAAGGCGGCATATCAGATCGCTCAGAGCGCTGTCGTCCGCTCCGTTGGCGGTCAGGTTGACAAGCTCAATAAATTCATCGGAATTTTCTTTGTAAAGCTCGTCCAAGACCTTTGAAACAGCGTCGTCACGCATGAGCGAAAGCTGTGAATTGTCAAGTATTCCGTAGTCGGGCGCAATGTCCGATTCGTGGAAATTTTCACGGATAATGTCGTTGCAGAAGCTGTCAATCGTGCTGATATTCGCAAAGGGCAGCATAACCGCCTGTTTCTTGAGGTGGGCGTTATCGGGAGCTTTTTCGATCTCTGCGGTCAAAGCCTGATATATTCTGTCCTTCATCTGAGCGGTTGCGGCACGGGTAAAGGTCACGATCAGGAGCTTGTCGGCTGAGCAGGGTTTATTCTCGTCCTTCAGCCTTTCGATAACACGCTGAACAAGCACGGCGGTTTTACCCGAGCCTGCCGCGGCGGAAACAAGTATTGAGCCGTCACGGGAATCAATCGCTTTTTTCTGTTCACTTGTCCATTCAGGCATTCTCCTCACCTCCCAGCATCATCAGACTTTCCGAATGTTTTATATTCTCAATGTTCTTTATCGGTGTATCCTCGTCGGCAAGACAGACTTCCTTATAGTCGCAGTATTTGCAAACGTCGTGATAGGGACTCTGACTGCTCTCGGAATGTGCAGGCATAATCGGAATTATACCGTTGTGCAGATTTACCGCCATCTGAGCCAGGATTTTTTCACAGCGTTTCATCAGAAGATCCATCTGCTTGAGCGATATGAGAGTGCCCGAACAGCCTCCGTCCTTTTTGATTGAGGCAGGGACAAACAATCCCTTGCCGCTGTTATCCATCATATAGATCACACGGCTGTCGTCAAGCACCATACCGTTCATTTTTGCGTTTTTCAGTTTCTTTTTTTCTATCTCCGCCTCGTCCTCGTCACGCTCCGTTCCGACAAAGGGAGCATTGACCGGCATATAAAGAATACCGGCAGGCGTGATGTTTTCATAATCTCTGAATCCGTTTTTCCATATTGCGAAAAGATAAATGAGCATCTGCATATTCAGTCCGCTGAACACCTCGCTGAGGTCAAATTTCTTCCCGCTCGATTTGTAGTCAATAACTCTGATATAGGCTGTGCCGTTCTGCTGTGCAACATCCACACGGTCAACCGAGCCTTTCAGCTTCAGCATACCGCCGTCGGGCAGAGGGATATCGTAGGTGCCGACCTCTCCGTCGGTGTCAATGCTCAGTTCAAAAGCCGCAGGCACAAAATCGCTGTTTGTGAACTCGGCTACAAGCCTGTCAACAACCTCACAGACGATCAGTCCGAGCTGACGGAAAAGGTAGTCAAACCTTTCGCCCATTTCCTCGCCTGACGTCAGATTTTCAGTGAAATATTCGTCAAGGATATCCAGAACGCACTTATCACGGTCGGGCTTATTCATTGCGACAAGTCCGTCGCTGCCGTATGCGGAAATGAGCTTTTCAAGGATATAATGAATCGCCGTTCCCTTTTGCATCGGGTCAAGCTCGGCGGTTTTCCTCGGCTTTGCGTTCAGACCGTATTTGCAGAAATACTCAAACGGGCACTTGTGGTAAACCTCAGTCCTCGAAGCCGACATATACATATTCAGTCCGAAAAGCTTCGTTGCGGTCTCCCTGTCCTTTATTTTCATTTCTTCCTTGTTTATTCCCCGTCTGAGAGCGGCAAGCCGTCCCGAATATTCGGGCTGAGCTTCAAAATAGCTTTCAAGCGTTGAAAAAAGCTTTCCTCCCTGCCGTGTGAGCTTCGCCATAACGTCAAAAGCCGACTCCCTGCCCTCAATGCGGTAAAGGTCGTCAAGACAAACCGTGTCAACAACGCTGAGCTTAGGAAAAATCTTTTTAAGCTGAGCCACAATCTCCGACGGAGAAGCCTGTCCGCCGTTTATATCCTTACGGGAATAGGTCACATAGAGCCTGTCCGAGGTACTGCAAAGAGTGTTGTAGGCGATAAAGCGTTCCTCCATCATCTTTTCCTCGTTGCTGTCGTCGGTTTTCAGCTCCAGCTCGGCAAGCTCACGGCGGTCGTTCTCGGAGAAAATGCCGTCCGAATTTGGTATCATCGGGAAAACTCCGTCATTCATTCCGACCGCAAAGACCACCTTCGGCGCAGTTGTTTTCACCCTGTCTGCGCTTCCTATCGTTATCTCGTCAAGTCCCTGCGGCAGAGTGCCGACCGAATAGGTCGAAACAAGCAGGTCAAAAAGATCCCTGAACCGTGACGGTGTGAGCCGCACTCCCTCAAGCGACACGGCAATTCTGTCGAGCATCTCCATCAGAAGCGACCATATTCTGTCCTGTTCTGCCGCTCTTTCGGGCTGTGAACGCTCGTTCAGCTTGATCGCAAGCTTTTTGAGATTGTCGGCAACATTCATATCGACAAGCAGGAAATATATCGCCTGAGCCGCTTCAAGAGAGGTAAATTCTTTCATTTTTACTCTGAATTTTTGAAGCGGCGAAACAAGCCGAAGCCTGATTTCGTTTATCTCTTTCAGCTCACGCTCGTTTTCCTCAAGCATTTTTTCGCCGAGTCCGTTCGGGTGAGCCGTCCACTCATCGAGCCACTTTTTTCCGTTGATCTGCCACATAAGGGCGTAGTTTTCAAGTTTTGATATTTCTTCAATTCCGAGGTCGGTCAGCTCGGTTTTTGCAAGACGCATCAGAGCGTCCGTAGAAAATCCCGAAGTGCCGATTTCTATTGCGCTCCTGACAAATTCAATCAGCGGCTCGGAGGATATCGGCTGTCTTTTGTCCTCAAAGACGGGCACTCCGTTCTTGATAAGTGCGGAACGGATCTTCCTTGAATAGTTGTTCTCGCTCCTTGAAATTACTGCGATATCACGGCAGCGTATGCCCTCGGTGCGTATCAGTCTTTTCACCGTGCAGGCAACAAATTCACATTCGCTTTCAAAATCCTCCGCAGAGCAGAGAACAACCTTTTCCGTCTCGCTTTCATAGGGAGTTATTTCTCCGACATAGAGGTTTTCCTCCAATGCGGCAAGCTCGCCGTTCAATCCGTCCTCACGGACAAGCTTCTCGGGCTTGGCAATATCAACTCCGCATTTCTGCGCCCTGCGGATAAGCTGACGCTTTGTCCTGTGGGTATGGGCGAAAACTCCGAACGGATCGTCCTCACCGTCCACGCAAAGGCTTATCCATGTTTCCTCCGCCTGACTCATTATCCTTTCAAGGACGGCATACTCCTGAGCCGTAAAGCCTCGGAATCCGTCAACAAAGACCTCGGCGCCGCAAAAATCCTTGTGCTCGTCCAAAACCTCGCAAAGAATATCGAGAGCACATTCATCATCAAAATAATTCTGTTCAACAAGTGCGGAATAAGTCCTGTCAACGAGCATAACCTCGCTGAGCTTATCCCTGAGCAGGGACGGCTTCATCTTGCCGACTGTCTCCTCAATAAGCTCGGGAGTGACCGAGCACTGGCGGAATTCCTTAATCGTTTTCAGCATCTGAACAATAACGGCAGGACTGTACCTGTGGCGTGAATAAATCTGCAAATCATCGCCTATTTCATCAAGTGCAACGCTCATCAGAAGCGCTCTTGTGCTGTCGTCAATGGCAGTTTTTGAATTAAGACCGTATTTTTTCAAAAGACTGCTCGCAAGGAAAGAAAAGCTGACAACGTTGACCTTGTCCGCTCCCCTTGCTCCGAGCAATTCAAGCATCTTCTTTTCCGTGTGAAAGGAATACTGCTCCGGGACAATGAGAGTGACCTCCCTGCCCTGCTCTATCCTATTTCTTATTTCGCTGTAAATTCGGGTAGTTTTTCCGCTCCCGATCCGTCCCGTTACAAGCCTGAGCATATTTTCCCTCCGCACTTATAATATAAATCAATTATATAATACTCCAGCATCAAAAGCAATAAATAAAATTTTTGGGGCTGTCGCACTAAGCGAAGACCAAAAGAAACATAATTAAAACCTAAAGGCTTGTATTGGATTCTTGAACCGATACAAGCCTTGACAATTCTTATTTAGAATAAATTAGACAAATAGGTGTTTCTTTTTAGCCGTTTTTTCCGATTTGGCGTATACACATACGCCGGGCATCAGAAGAAAACGGCTTCTTCATCTTATTGCGGCAGCCCCATTTATTATACTGTTTATACTGTTAAATTTATCATTCCTGTTCTGGTTTTGAAAACATTAAATTCGTCAAATGTCTTTTCGCTCTGACGTTCGATGGTTTTCACGGTTTCGATATCGCTGTTGTCGGCATAGGCTCCGAGGATTTTAATTTCCGCAATATCCGAAAATGAGCTTGTCGCCTTTTCGTTGGTTGCGACAGCCACAACCTTGTAATAGTATTCGCCCTGACCGCTTGCAGAAAAATCGGTAAATTCCGTTCCTCTTACATCGCTGATCGCAACATAAACTCCGTCCCTTGCACGGGAGCGGTAAACTACATATTTCTCAGCTCCGCCGACCTTGTTCCAGCTCAGCTTACCGAAGCCGTTTTCGTCATTCTGAGCTTTCTTGATAGTAGGAGTCGGCAGTTTTGCCGTAATATACATAACCTCGGTTATGTCGCTGTCATATTTCTCGTCTTTGGCAAGGGTTTTGAGCTTGTAATAATACTTCTGTCCCTCTTTGACATCCTTATCCACAAAGCTTGTTTCGTTTCCGTCAAGCTTTTTCAGCTCCTTGTATTTGCCGTCCGAGGACTCACAGCGGTAGATTATATATCCCTTAGCTTTTTCAACCTTGTCCCAGCTTAATCCGATCTCGTTTTTTGAAATATTCGTAAGCTTAATGTTCTGCGGCTTTCTGATAAGCACATTGACGTCAACGCTTGAGAATGCCGAGCCGAAATTCGTCGTTGCCGTGAGAGTAACCTTGCCGTAACCCACACCCGTGATTATTCCGTCACTGCTTATAACGGCGATATCTGGATTTTCGGAAGTCCATGTAACTCCCTTATCGGTCGAGCCGACGGGCAGCTGCGCCCACATGATTTCAGCCGTCTGTCCCACCCCGACATTGACCGAGGTTGCGCTTAAAACAAGCTGCTGAGGCTTGTCATTCACGGTCACAACAGCATACATCGGTCCCGTGAACAGGTTGCCGTTTATGGTAACGTAAGCTCGGTAGTAATAGGTTGTGTTCGGCGTGAGCTTGCCGTATTTCTTTGCAACGTTCATACTCAGGTCGAAGTTCGACTTTGAAACTCCCGACATAACGGAAAACTTTTCGAGCTTATTCTTATCCGCACCGAAATAAAAGCCTGCCGCCGAGATATACTGACCTGTCAGGTTTTTAACCGAGCCGTTAAGAGTTGCGTCGGTACAGGTTATGTTCGTTGCCGAGGTCGTAACGACCGAGAGATTACCCGATGAATAAACGGTGGAATCGGAGCGTGACGCACCCGTCGAAGAAACGGAGGCGGCAAATGAATACGATCCGACATATGTAGAAGCGTCATTGTAGTTAGGAACGCCGTAGCCGAGAACATATGATGCGTTCAGACCTCTTGTCCTGCCGTTGCACATATATCCCTCGTCGCCGCCGGTGTTGCCCTCTATCGTATAAAGGTTACTGCCCGATACGCCCGTAACGATACCGATATGCTGGGCGCTCGTGCCGCCGCTCCAGTTGAAGAACACCATATCGCCCGGCTTGGGAATATAGCCTGAGGAGCGTGAATAATAAATCGACCTGCTCTGATACCAGTCTGTCAGCGTTCCGCAGTTGCCGAGTCTCGGCACGATTGACGACGGTATTCCTGCCTGAGAAGCGCACCACGATATAAAATATGCACACCATGCTCCCCTCGGTTCACCGAAAGAATCGCCGTATTTGGTATAGCCGCCGTCACTCGACGAGGGGATCGGATTGCCTGAGCTGTCAAGCTCTGTATATCCGAGCTGAGTTTTTGCAACGCCGATGAGATCGGCAATATGCGAGCCTGTGTTTCGATGGGTGTTCGGATAGTAGTCGGGATATCCTGCGGCCGAAGCCTCAAAAACGACGCAGAGGCACAGCGCAAAAACAACAAAGATTGCGCCGATACGTTTAATTGCGGTTTTCATCTGCGTTCATTCCTTTCAACTATCCTTAATAATATTATTTTACCAGAACTTGTACCCGCTGTCAATGGAGCAAAGTGGTAATAACTCCCGTCAGAGTGCCGAGAAGCATCAGCCCGGCGAGGACGAGAGCAATTATCCTTGTAGTGTTTCTGTTCATTTCTTTTTTTCCTTCTTTTTCAACATTCCTGCCTTTGAAAAGGCGGTGATAAACATTCCCGTAAGCGCTCCTGCCGCTCCGACGATAAGGTCAATCATCGTGTCGATCAGTCCTGCCTCCGTGTTAAAGCCCGAACGCTGTAAATTCAGACCGTAGAGTCTGTCCATCGTAAATTCGTAGAATTCCCAGCCCGTCAGGAGCATAACGGCAAATCCCAGCCCGAACATTGCCGCAAGAGCAGGACTCAGCTTTTTATCCTTAGGCTGTCTGCTCTGAATTATAACCGCCAGCTCATAGCTGCCTGCGGCGGCAATGTATCCGGAAAAGAAATGCTCTGGAATATCAATATGCTCAAAGGTTGTGAACTTGTTGATTGTAGAGCCGACCGCAACACCGAAGCAGATCAGCAGATTCAGCATCGTCTGCACCCTGTACGGTACAAGCGTGATAAAGGTCTTGCCACCGAGAAGCTGAAAGAGATCCCACAGAAACGTGAAAATAATTGCAAAAACAGCCTCAAGAAATTCGGTTGTATATCCTGCAAAAAGCATCACCGCCCCCCATACAAAGAGGATACCTCGGCACACATACCATGTTACCTGATGGGACATCGGAAGACGCGGAATTGAGTTCAGAGTTTTTTTCTTCATTGTTACACCTTTTAAATCAGATTGTCAAAGGACACGATGTTTTATATTATATCATCTGCCGTCCGTTTCGTCAACAAATAGTATGTTTGCGAACGATAATAATAAAAACTGTTGCATTTTTCCTCTTTAGGGATTATAATGATCTGCGGAAACTAATAAAAGTGAGGTCGTTTAACAATGTCAAATCAGGTTTTAGTCGAAACATCGGCTCGCCACGTTCATGTCACTCAGGAGGTTCTTGAAACACTCTTCGGCAAGGGATATGAGCTTACCAAGAAAAAGGATCTTTCCCAGCCGGGACAGTTCGCTTCAAACGAGAGAGTTCAGGTCATCGGACCCAAGAGCAGCTTCCCTGCCGTTTCTATCCTCGGACCCGTTCGTCCCGAAACTCAGGTTGAGCTTTCAGCATCGGACGCACGTTCGATCGGCGTAAACGCACCGTGTCGTGAGTCAGGCGACATCGCAGGAAGCGGAGCTTGCAAGCTCGTTGGTCCTGCCGGTGAGGTTGAACTCAGCGAGGGCGTTATCGTTGCAAAGCGTCACATTCATGCAACACCCGAGGACGCCGAAAAATTCGGCATCGAGGATAAGGAGATCGTTTCCGTCAAGATTGAGTCGAACGGTCGTTCGCTCGTTTTCGGCGATGTAGTTGTCAGAGTCAGCCCCAAGTATGCTCTTGCAATGCACATCGACACCGACGAGTCCAATGCGGCATTTGCAACGCCGGGACTTATGGGCGAAATAATTAAATAAAGGGTTGTCGCACTAAGCGAAGACCAAAAGAAACAGAAATAAAAGCAAAAGGCTTGTATTGGATTTTTACCGATACAAGCCTTGATATTTCTTATTTAACATTAACTGCAATATTTAATGTTTCTTTTTAGCCGTTTTTTCCGATTTGACGTATACACATACGCCGGGCATCGGAAGAAAACGGCTTCTTCATCTTATTGCGACAACCCCATTTTTATTTACTGAATTACACTTAGTCCGCAAATTCAATTTCCGATACTATGGGGCAATGATCCGACGGAAATGCGCCGTTTATCTTATCCTTGACAACACGGTATTTTTTCGCCGTGAAGCCGTCGCTGATAAAGATAAAATCAATAACTGCGTCAGGACCGTTATGATGGAAGAAAGCATGGAAGGTCGGGTAATCCTCGGTGTCCTCGGCAACGAATTTGCTGTCCCTGAAAATACCGCCCTCGACCATATCAACATAGCAGTCCTCACCCTGATATACGTTGAAATCTCCCGTTACAAACACGGGGCAATCGAGCTTTGCGGCAAACTCATTTATGAGCCTTACGCCGTTCTTTCTTGCTTCCTCGCTCACATGATCGAGGTGGGTGTTCATTGCAACAAACACCTTGCCGCTCTCCTTGTCGAGAAGCTTTGCCCACGATGTAATTCTTGTGCAGGCGGAGTCCCACGACTTTGACGGAACATCGGGAGTTTCGCTGATCCAGAACCAGCCCTTGTCAAGAAGATCAAATTTATCTCTGCGGTAGAAAACAGGAGAAAACTCGCCCTCCTCCTTGCCGTCATCTCTGCCGACTCCGACATAGTCATATTCGGGCATACCCTTGATGAAAATATTCATCCAGTCGATATGAGCCTCCTGAATTCCGAAAACATCGGGCATATTGCGTCTTGTAACCTCGATTACATCGTCCTTTCTCTCCTGCCAGCTGTGTCCGTCAGGGCCGTAGCAGAGAACATTGAATGAAAGTACCTTCATTATACATTATCCTCCCTGTTCATAATCTGATAGCTCAACGTCATCAGACTGTCGTTGAGGTGAACGTTTTCCACAGTCACACCCGAATAGTTTGAAGCGATGTCGTAATGGCTGAAATTCCAGAAATTATTGACACCAATGGCGACAAGCCTGTCAACAATCTCAGGCGTGCTTTCGCTCGGAATACAGAGCACCGCCACCTTTGGCTCAACCTCTTTGCAGTAGACCTCAAGATCCTCAATGGGATAGACGGAAAGTCCCTTTATTCTGAGATCCTGCATATTTTCTGCATTCTTATCAAAAAGTCCCACAAGCTCAAAGCCTCTGTCCTCAAACGCCATATGCGAGGCAATGGCTCTGCCGAGGTTTCCGCAGCCGATGAGTATGGTCTTAAAGCCGTTGTGTATGCCGAGGATTGCTCCGATTTCTTTCTGAAGCTGTTCAACATTATAGCCGTAGCCCTGCTGACCGAAACCGCCGAAGCAGTTGAGATCCTGACGGATCTGTGAAGCGGTAAAGCCCATACGCTGGGACAGCTCCTTGGAGGATATTCTCGTGATGTTTTTCTTTTTCAGTTCACCGAGGAACCTGTAATATCGGGGCAAACGCTTTATTACGGACATTGAAACCGATTTCTTTTCCTTTGCCACAATTATCCCTCACTTATTCACTGAGTTTTTTTACTGTTTCCATTACATAATCGCCGAACTCGGAGCAGGTACAGCCTGTGTCGCGTCCCGTGATCTGAAGCTTCTTTTCCGTGAACATACAGATGTCAAGAGCCTTTTCGAGCATGTCGGCTTTCTCCTGCTCTCCGATGTGTGAAAGAAGCATAACGGAAGCTCTGAGCATTGAGCAGGGATCTGCATACTGTCCTCTGCCCTCCTCAATCATTCTCGGAGCAGAGCCGTGGATAGCCTCGAACATAGCGTACTTTTTACCGATGTTCGCACTGCCTGCCGTACCTACGCCGCCCTGGAATTCAGCCGCCTCGTCGGTGATGATATCGCCGTAGAGGTTGGGAAGAATGAATACCTTGAAGTCCTTGCGGCGCTTCGGGTCGATGAGCTTAGCGGTTGTGATGTCAATATACCATTCGTCGGTTGTGATCTCAGGATAGTCCTTGCCGATATTCTTGCAAAGGTTGAGGAACTTACCGTCGGTGGTCTTGATAATGTTAGCCTTTGTGATGATGGAAACTCTTTCCTTATGATTTCTTCTTGCATAGTCGTATGCAAGCTTTGCAATTCTCTCACAGCCCTCGGTTGTTGTTACAACGAAGTCAACCGCAAGATCGTCGGTTACGTTGACGCCCTTTGAGCCGACCGCATATGCGCCCTCGGTGTTCTCACGGAAGAAGGTCCAGTCGATGCCCTCCTCGGGAACCTTAACGGGACGAAGATTTGCAAAAAGGTCGAGAGCCTTTCTCATTGCAACGTTTGCGCTCTCGATGTTCGGCCACGGGCCGCCCTGCTGAGGAGTGGTTGTCGGTCCCTTGAGGATAACGTGGCAGGACTTCAGCTCTTCGAGAACATCGTCGGGAATTGCCTTGTTTGCGGCAACACGGTTTTCGATGGTAAGGCCGTCAATAACCTTAAATTCAACCTTGCCTGCCTTTACCTTGTCGGCAAGCATATATTCAAGAACTCTTGCGCTCTCCTTGGTGATGATGGGGCCGATGCCGTCGCCGCCGCAGACGCCGATAACGATCTTGTCGAGCTTTTCATAGTCGATAAAATCGCCCTGAGCCTTGATTGTATCGGAACGGTCGCTCTGCTCACGAATGAGAGCTTCAAATTTTTCAACTGCGTTTTTAATCTGTAATTCTGTCATGGCTGTACTCCTAATATAGAAATTTAATTTATTTCATCTTTTTCAAAAGATATCTCAAATCTCAACGAGAGATTTTTTCGCCGGATCGTTTGAGGTTCCGCCGCTCATACTATGTGTATTTGCAAGGAAGCTCGGGCGATATGGCGGAAAAAGATCCGTTGAAAAAAGGTTAGTTTTGAGACTCTCTCGTATAATCAAGCAATCCTCCCGCAAGAAGAATATCTCTCTGACGCTCGGAAAGCTGATAATCAAGCTTGTAGCTTTCGCCTGTTGTAAGATTTTTAAGCGTTACATCGGTGCCGTTTGCAATGCTGTCACGGATATTCTCAAGGCAAAGCTCGTCGTTCACGCTGATCTTGTCGTAATCCGCTTCATCGGCAAAGGTGAAGGGAATGATACCTGCATTGACAAGGTTTGCACAGTGAATACGTGCAAAGGACTTGGTGATGACCGCCTTAATTCCGAGATAGAGAGGAACGAGAGCCGCATGCTCACGGGACGAGCCCTGACCGTAGTTTGCGCCGCCGATGATGATGCCCTTGCCTGCCTGCTTGCAATGCTCGGCAAACTTCTCGTCGCACTGCTTGAAGCAGAAGTTTGAAAGATACGGAATATTTGAACGGTACGGCAGAATCTTCGCTCCGGCAGGCATAATGTGGTCTGTCGTGATATTGTCGCCGACCTTGAGAACTGCCTTTGCGGTGATGTCGGCAGGCATAGCCTCGGTCTTGGGGAACGGCTTGATGTTCGGACCGTACATAACCTCAACGGAGTCTGCGTCCTCAACGCTTGCAGGCATTGCGATCATATTGTCATTGATGATGAACTCGTCGGGCATCTCGATCTCAGGCATTTCACCAAGCTCACGGGGATCGGTAAGAACACCTGTAAGGGCGGAAGCCGCCGCAACCTCGGGGCTGACAAGGTAGATACCTGCGTCCGCAGTACCCGAACGTCCCTCAAAGTTACGGTTAAAGGTACGAAGCGACACACCCTTTGAGTTGGGAGACTGTCCCATACCGATACACGGGCCGCAAGCCGACTCAAGAATTCTTGCGCCTGCGTCAATCATATCGGAAAGCGCACCGCACAGAGCAAGCATATTAAGCACCTGCTTTGAGCCGGGGGCGATCGAAAGGCTGACAGACGGGCAAACCGTCTTGCCCTTGAGGATAGCCGCAACCTTGAGCATATCCATAAGAGATGAGTTTGTGCAGGAACCGATACATACCTGATCAATATGTATCTTTCCGATCTCCTGACAGCTCTTTACGTTATCGGGCATATGAGGCATTGCCGCAAGCGGAACAAGCTCATTGAGGTCAATGTCAATAACCTCGTCATAAACTGCGTCATCGTCTGCGCTGAGTTCAACCCAATCCTTTTCACGTCCCTGAGCCTTGAGGAAAGCCCTTGTGATATCGTCGGACGGGAAAATCGAGGTTGTTGCGCCGAGCTCTGCGCCCATATTGGTAATCGTCGCTCTTTCGGGCACGGAAAGAGTCTTAACGCCCTCTCCGCCGTATTCAACGATCTTGCCTACGCCGCCCTTGACGCTCATAATCTGAAGCACCTTGAGGATGATATCCTTTGCGGCAACCCACGGCTGAAGCTTGCCTGTGAGATTTACACGAACCATTTTCGGCATTGTGATATAGTATGCGCCACCTCCCATTGCAACAGCAACGTCAAGTCCGCCTGCACCCATCGCAAGCATACCAATTCCGCCGCCTGTCGGGGTGTGACTGTCAGAGCCGATAAGAGTTTTTCCGGGGATTCCGAAGCGCTCAAGATGAACCTGATGGCAGATACCGTTGCCGGGACGGGAGAAACGAAGTCCCCTTTTCTTTGCAACAGACTGAATAAAGCGGTGATCGTCAGCGTTTTCAAAGCCTGTCTGCAAGGTGTTGTGATCTATATAAGCAACGGAAAGCTCCGTTCTGACACGGTCAATTCCCATTGCCTCAAACTCAAGGTACGCCATTGTACCGGTTGCGTCCTGTGTAAGCGTCTGATCAATCCTCAGACCGATTTCACTGCCCACCGTCATATCGCCGGAAAGCAGATGATTTTTAATGATTTTCTGAGCTATAGTGTATCCCATAGTAACAAAAACCTCCGACTTGTTTAATTTTTTAACAATCTTTATTGTATTATATAATCCCTTGTTTGTCAATGATTTGACGATTATTTTCGATAAAAGATTCGCATTTTTTCAAATTAAAAATCGGACTGTCGCAGTAAGATGAAGAAGCCGTTTTATTCTAAACAAGAAACAGGAAAGGCTTGTATCGGTTCAAATTCCAATACAACCCTTTCGGCTTTATTTTTCTATATTATGGCATAATCTTAGGGCTGCCCCACTCTTTCATAGTGAGACAGCCCACTTTAATCGCTGTATCTGTCAGATTTTTATCATATCTACGGCAATCTTCAATATCGTCAATGCGTCAACGGAATTGATATTGCCGTCGCCGTTGGTATCGGCATTGATTTTCTGATCATTGGTCTTGATCAAGGATGCAAGACCGACAGAGTGCTGAAGTACAATAAGGGCGTCGGCAGAGTTGATCTTTCCGTCACCGTCAATATCGGGATAAGCCTTGGGCATGAGGGTGATATCGGTGTTTTTTCCGCAGGTGCGGCAGATCTTATGCTTCAAGCCCTCCTGAGTAATAGTCGGACGGCGGTCGATGATCCAGTTACCCGATGCAGTGTGTCCTTTTGCAGGGATTTCATCATAAAATACTTCTCCGCAAAGCTTGCAGGTGACAATGTATTTTCCCTTCTCGGTGCAAGTTGCGGCCTTGAAAACGCTTTTTGAAACCTGAGGATGCTTACAGCCTATAACAAAGCTCGTAACATATCCTTCACCGTAACCGTTTATTCCGGCAATATAAGCCTTTGCTGTACCGATATCTGTATTATTTAGGCAAAAAATATTGTAATCCGTTCCTAAATCAATTTTTTCTCCGCTGTCAAGAACTATTTCCACAGTTGGAATCACGGCAGATGTTGTATACTGCTGTTCTTCAATATCTTTCAACGTTCCGAGAGAAAGATCCTTGACATATTCCATTTCGGGGGTTATTCCCGAAGCGGTTATATAACTTGAAAGATTGACGTTATTCTCGACCGTAACAAATGTAAGATTATCGTCGCAAGAAGCAAACGCTTTCTTTCCGATTGCGGTATTTTTGGAGATCTTAACCCTGTTCAGAGAATAACAGTCGTTGAAAGCGATATCGCCAAGCTCTGTCAGAGTGAAAGGAAGTTCAACTTCCGAAAGACGGTAACAGCTCTTGAATGCAGACATTCCGATACTTTCCAACCCTACCGGAAAAGATACTTTTTTCAGTCCGGTGCAGCGTTCAAAAGCCGACTCGTCAATCTCAGTCACGCCCAACGGAATTACAAGCTCTTCAATTCCAGAACAACCATAGAAGCTGTTTTTTCCGATATATTCAAGAGTTGAGGGCAGGGTGAGACTCTTGATCTCAGCATGATTCATGAATGCGTCATACTCTATTCCAACAACAGGAAGTCCCTTATACTCGCTCGGAATTGCAACTGTATCATAGGTCATACAGAGATAATCGGTGATGATATAGCCGTTTTCTGCATCATTGAGCTTAAATGCAAGGTCGTTGACCGTATTTCTAAGGATATTAAAGGTTGCACCCGATACGGAAATCTGGTCGGAAATTACAACATGACCTGAGTTTGTCGCCTCATTTATCTGAAGCCTGAGGTTGCAATCGCCGTGTTCCGCAAGCGTTTTTACCCTGAAAACAACCTCGGCAAAATCATCGGTAAACTCATAGTTGTTTGCACCGGCAAGGCACCAGTTGACTCTGCCTGCGACCTTATGGCCTTCCGAAAAGACCTCGCCGTTGGTCTGCTTATCTCTTGCTTTCTTCAATCCCTTACCCTGTGTTACCTTAACAATCTCAAGCTTTTGAGAATCATAGATCAGGGACATATCAAGAGATGCCGCTAAATTGAACAACTTTGGGAAATAGATCTTTGCAGTGATCTCATCACCCTGGATACAGGTTGTCGAGCTGAGCGAAACGGCAATATCCGAATCGACGGCATAGCCCGAAATCCCGATCACTCCGAAAATCAATGCGATCGAAGCAATCGCGGAAATCAATCTTTTGACTGTACTTTTCATTTTCTTCACCCTTTCTATTTATACACATCAAATGAACTATTTATTATATTTTATATTATTCGGACAAAAATGTCAATTAAAAATTATCAGTGTTGTTTTTCGGTAAAAAATTTGCATTTTTCAAATTAAAAATCGGACTGTCGCAGTAAGAGGAAGTAGCCTGTTTTTTCTAAACAAAAAACAGGAAAGGCTTGTATCGGTTCAAACTCCAATACAAACCTTTCGGCTTTTTTGTTTCTTTTGTTCTTCGCTTAGTGCGGCGTACCGTAGCTTTTTATCAGCCGCCGAGATAGGCTTTCTTGACGTCCTCGCTCTCCATAAGCTCCTTGCCCGTACCGGTGAGAACGATCTTTCCGGTTTCAAGAACATAGGCTCTGTCGGAGATTGCAAGGCTCTTACCTGCATTCTGCTCAACAAGGAGAATTGTTGTTCCGTCGTTGTTGATGTCCTTGATGATCTCGAAAACCTGATCGACAAGCAGGGGCGAAAGTCCCATAGACGGCTCGTCCATCATCAGAAGCTTCGGGTGACTCATAAGAGCACGTCCCATTGCAAGCATCTGCTGTTCGCCGCCTGAAAGAGTACCTGCGATCTGATTCTTACGTTCCTCAAGACGGGGGAAACGTGTGTAAATCTTTTCGATATCATCCTTGATACCCCTCTTGTCTTTAAGGGCAAACGCACCCATAAGCAGGTTGTCGTAGACGGAAAGCTCCTGGAAAATTCGTCTTCCCTCGGGGCACTGAGTCATACCCATTTCAACGATCTTATGACTGGGCGTTTTGGTAATATTCTTGCCCTCATAGGTAACTGTACCCTCTCTGATCGGGATAAGTCCCATAATTGACTGCATCGTTGTTGTCTTTCCTGCGCCGTTCGCACCGATAAGCGTTACGATCTCGCCCTGATTAACCTCAAAGCTGATGCCCTTGATAGCCTGTATAACTCCGTAATAGACCGCAAGGTCTTTAACTTCCAACATTGCCATAACATCAACCTCCGATATAAGCCTTGACAACCTCGGGATCGTTGAGGGCGTCGTCAACCTTGCCCTGACAAAGAACCGTACCGAAGTTGAGAACCGTTATCTCATCGCAGAGACCGGAAACGAATTTCAGGTCGTGCTCGATGAGAAGAATTGTAATATCAAAATTGTCACGGAGAAATCTTACCGTGTCCATAAGCTCCTGAGTTTCATGCGGATTCATACCTGCCGCAGGCTCGTCAAGAAGCAGAAGCTTGGGATTGGTTGCAAGCGCACGGGCAATTTCAAGCTTTCTCTGCTTACCGTAGGGAAGATTGCAGGCAAGGTTATTTCGCTCCTCATAGAGATCGAAAATCTTGAGTATCTCCTTTGCCTTGTCTCTCATTCTCTCCTCTGTGCTGTAATGCTTCGGGAGCTTGAACATGCTGACAAACGGGTTGCATTTGAATTCAGGCTGATTGTGCAGACCGACAAGAACGTTTCTGATAACGCTCATATTATTGAAAAGACGGATATTCTGGAAAGTTCTTGCAATTCCCTTGTGATTGATCGTCTCCTGAGTTTTTCCGTTAAGCTCCTCCCCGTCAAGGAAGAATGTGCCGGTTGTAGGCTTATAAACACCTGTGAGAAGATTGAAAACGGTGGTTTTTCCTGCACCGTTGGGGCCGATAAGTCCGTAGATCTGACCTTTTTTAATCTTCAGGTTAACGTCCTGCGCCGCTTTAAGTCCGCCGAACGAAATGCCGAGATTTTTTGTTTCAAGTACATAGTCAGCCATTCTTATTTGCCCCCTTTCTCTTCTTTGTCGGGTTTGTATGGATCCTCCTGCTTAACATCTGTCGTGAGAACCTCGTCCATCGGGATCTTTGTCGTTACAACGTCCCATCTGTTCGTATCCGAATACTGCTTGGAGGGGTTATTCTTTTTCTTGTTTCGGAAAAGATTGGAGATTGAAAATCTCTCTCTGACGGATTTAAGAGCCGGAGCGTTGTTGAAGATAACAACAACGATAAGGATGACAGCATAAACAAGATATCTCAGAGCTGCCAGGTCTCCGGAAAGCTGTGTCTGGAGAGTAAAGTTAAGGTAAGTTATAAATACTGCCGCAATGATTGATCCTGTGATGTTACCCATACCGCCGAGAACGACCATAACGAGTATTTCAATCGAGTAGTTGAACGAGAAGAACGAGTAAACAACGGGGGTAACATATGAGCCGTAGATAACACCTGCGATTCCGGCAAAGAATGCGGCAAAGACAAATACAAAAAGCTTGTAATAAGTTATGTTGATGCCCATTGCCTTAGCGGCGATCTCGTTATCACGGATAGCCGTGATAGCTCTACCGTGCTTACTTCTGATGATATTCTGAATAAGGAAAAGTGAAATAAGAACAACAACGAGAGCAATAATATAGAGGTCGTTGCCGTATTTCTTTGTGGAAAGTCCGAGTGCCGCACCGAAGGTCGGAAGATTTTTAAATATAGTTCTGACAATTTCACCGAAAGCCAGCGTAACGATTGCAAGATAGTCGCCCTTCAGTCTCAGTGCGGGAAGACCGATGATAAATCCGAACACCGCCGCAACAAGTCCGCCGACAAGCATCGAAATGATAAGAACAAGCAGCTTGGAATCAATTACATTGTAAAGCTCCCTTGCAACATAACAGCCGATGTATGCGCCGACGCACATAAAGCCTGCGTGACCGAGCGAAAGCTCACCGAGAAAACCGACAACAAGGTTGAGTGAAACTGCAAGCAAAATGCTGTATGCCATCTGGGCAAGCAGACCTGAGCTTGAACGGGGAAGGTTGCCGAAGGTGCTGATAAGGAGAGGGACAACAAGCATGACAACGATTATAAAATAATTAAACGTATCCTTAAATCTCATGCCCTTTTTGACATTCTTTAAATAACTCATAGCTTATACCTTCTCCCTTCTCTTCTTGCCGAGGAGACCGATAGGTCTGACAAGAAGTATGATTATCAAAAGTGCAAACACAATAGCATTTGCATAAGGAGCAAGAACCGGTACGCTCAGAGCAAGCTTTTCAACAACGCCGAGCAGAACGCCGCCGAGCATAGCGCCGGGGATCGAGCCGACACCGCCGATAACCGCAGCGGCGAAAGCCTTGATGCCGGGCATTGAACCGAGCGTCGGGCTGACCGACGGGATCTGCATCAGGTAGAAAACACCTGCACAGGCGGCAAGAGCCGAACCGATTGCGAAAGTAATCATAATAATCTTGTTAATGTTGACGCCCATGAGCTGAGCCGCTCCCCTGTCCTCGGAAACTGCCTGCATGGCACGTCCTGTTCTTGTAAATTTAATGAAAAGGGTAAGAGCAACCATTATTACCGCTCCGACAACAAGTGTAAGAATGGTATTGAGGTTAAACTCTGTCGATGCGATCTTAACCATTTTAGCGGTAGTAATTGTAACTGCCTGAGACTTTGAGCCGAAAATGAGCTGAGCAACACTTTGAAGAAGATAGCTGACGCCGATAGCCGTGATAAGAACCGCAAGAGGCGAAGCACCTCTCAGGGGCTTGTATGCGACCTTCTCAATAACGATACCCAAGACCATACACACGATAACCGCCGCAAGAACAGCGAGAAACGGATGTCCGTTTGCATTGAGCGTCACAAGAATAGCGTAGGCACCGACCATGATGATATCACCGTGGGCGAAGTTCAGCATCTTGGCGATACCGTAAACCATCGTATAACCCAGAGCGATAAGAGCATAGATAGCTCCGAGGCTGAGTCCGTCCAAAATTGTAGACAACATTTTATCTACTCCTTTTCGTTTTATTTCTGAAAAATTAAACCGCTGATTAAAAAATATCTGCAAATATTTTTATTATTATTTTCAGATACAGATTAATCGGCGGTTCAATATATATTTTAAAATTGCGCCTTTACGGGTGCCTTCCGGCACCCGTAAAGGGTAAAGTAAACTAATTCAATTCCGTATCCGGTAATCAGTTAACAGCCTTGAACTGAAGCGGCTTCTTACATGCACCAGAAGCGTCCCAAGTCATTGTACCTGTTGCGCCTGTGAGTGAGAAATCGTCAGCAGTGATAGCAGCCTTAACCTTCTCGCAAAGATCGCTCGGAGAAATCGTAACATCGTTTACTCCTGCCTTCTCCATTGCTTTGAAGATAGCATAAACTGCATCGTAACCGTCAGCAGCGAACTGATCGGGAAGTGCATTGTACTTTGCCTTATAGTTAGCAACGAACTTGCTTACTGTAGGATCTGTGCTGTCTGTATCGAACGGAGTGATATACATTACCTTGTTGGTAACAGTCTTAGCGTCGATAAGATCCTTGATGCCGTCAAATCCGTCTGAACCGATAAGGTCAGCCTTGCAGCCCTTAGCAGTTGCAGCCTTGCAGATAAGAGAGCCTTCCTGATAGTACATCGGGAGGAAGATAACGTCGCAATCCTTGAGCTGCTCAATCTGAGTTGAGAAGTCCTTGTTGTTCTCGTTATCAAAGGTAGCAGACTTAAATGCTGTGCCCTTTGCGTCCATCTCAGCCTTGAAAGCGTCATAGATACCTGTTGAATAAGTGTCGCTGGTGTTGTAGATGATACCTACATTCTTGTAGTTCTCGGTAAGGTAATCAGCGGCAAGAGTACCCTGGTCGGGATCGCCGAAGCAGACACGGAAGCCGTAGTCTCTGCCCTCGATAACCTTAGCTGCAGATGCAGACGGAGTGATGAAGAAGAGGTTGTCTTCCTCTGCGCTTGCTGCAAAAGCGTCGCAGGAGTCTGTTGTAACAGAACCGAGAGAAATCTGCATACCTGCCTCAAGAAGTGAGTTGTAACCTGTGGTTGCGTCCTGAGCGGTAGCCTTGTCGTCCTTCATATCGAACTTGAACTTTACGCCGTTAAGTCCGCCGGCAGCATTGATCTCCTCGACAGCAAGCATTGCACCGTTCTTTACGGAGTTACCGTATGATGCAGCGTCGCCCGTGAGAGGACCTGTTGTACCGATGAAGTACTCTGTGTTGTTTGCGGTATAACCCTTACCCGCATCTTTCTTGTCTCCTGTGCCGCCGCAAGCGGAGAAGCAGAAAGCAACAAAGGTCAGAGCAAGAACAACCGCAAGAACCTTTTTTACTGACTTTTTCATAAAATGACCTCCTTTTAAATTCCGAGGGGTTTTTGCACTCCCACCCGGTAATCATCATCTATGATGTGAATAATGATACACTTATTAAGCAAATAAGTCAACAGATTATTTTCAAAAAATCTGTCGGTTTTTTAATGAAAATGGCTAAAAAGTGAATTTATTTTTTGTGCATTTTAAACATTACATTTTGTTATCGTCATTTTTAACAAGGTGATTTTATTCAGCTATGGGCATAAATATACAAATTGACTATGCAATAACACAATTTTGTCACTTTAAAGTGCTGATTTATCCCATTATCGGAATTTCAAGGAAAAACCACACGAAGCAGTTTGTGAGATACATTGCCGAAGAAACAACTGCGGCAATGTTCCCGACCGCCTCTGTTTTACGGTCTTTTTCAGCCGATGAAAACAGAATTGCACAGGCAATCAGCGTCAGAAGCTCCGAGAAAAAGAAAATTCGCTGACCTGAAACATAAACCGATGAGCTGAATCCGACCACGACCGCACTGCATACCCCTGCAACATAACACAGCAGAGACGAGAAACCTACCTTGAATTGCTTTCGCATTATCATAATCAGGGCGGAAACAATCAGTAAGAGAGTAACAAGGCAAACCGCAATGATGATAATGTTCGCAGCATTTGTCCCGCCTGAAGAAAACATCTTTTCAAAAGCTTTGTCGGGTATACTTCCGTTTACCGCAAACGAAAGCGCATTTCCTCCGACAAACGACAAAACCGCAAACGCCGACAGCGAATATGACAAGGCTTTTACCGCCTTTGAATTATACAGACTGTTCAGCTTTATGACAGTCAAAACGATTAACAAACCGAAAACAACCGCCGACATCATAAATCCGAAAGCAAAATAATTTGACAGTCCGCAGAATAGTTTTTCAACAATATTCATATCGGCAAACCGTTCAAATTTTCCCGTTTCGAGCTTCATTCGTTCAGCCATTCCCGGTGCGGAGAAAAGCAGATATGTTGAAAAAGCGGCAAACGGTACGGGAACAAAATGATGCGGTTTCAACCTTTTCCCGATTGCAAGGCAGATCATCAACACCGAATAAAAACCGACCGTAAGAGCCGCCGTCTGTTCCTGAGAGCAGGCAAGCAAGCCTGCCACAGCTGAAAGTATAATAAACGGAATCCGTCTGTATTGTATATTCATAAGATCGAACACGGCAGGAAGCTCAACGGCTATCATCGCCCCGAAAGGGAAAAGATAGGTCATTGAACCCGAAAACCAAAAGGCTCCCGGATTAAGACATCCGATAAAAACCGTGAAAGGAATACATACGGCAAATATCTCCGACAATCTGTCTTTCTCGCCGAAAGCGGATATCAATTTAATTATAAACCATACAATAAATATCCAGATCAGAGAGGCTGTAATCTTCCAGAATATCAGCGGAACGGACAGGAATTTCATCGTCAGAAATTCACACGTCATTCTGCCCGACAATGTCTCAAATCTCAGCTTCAGCCATTCAATCAGGTCAAAACCGCTCTCGCTCATTATGGCAAGAAAGTGTCCGTCATCCGTCTTGATAACAAACCTTGTAAAGATCAGGTAAAACGCCGTAACAGCGATACAGAAAAACGCAAACGGAGAAAGCTTTTTGCTCCTCATTCCATTTCGCCTCCGATCACATAAGGCGTTTCTTTGCTTCCGTTGCCGACAACAACGGTAACGGAATTGCTTTCCAAACGCAACGCAGGGCAAACTCCCATCAGCTCATCTGTTGCAGGAGATTTGTAAAATGTGCCCGACTGCGTAACCGCCGCAACGCTCAGAGAGTTCGTGGAAACACCTGAGCTTGTCCAGTACCAACAGTTTTTTCTCAGGAAAAGAAATCTCGTCTTGCAATTCATTGCCGCAGAAGCTGTCGGCTGTTTTTTCCGTTCACCAGCGGAGAGCTTTGAAAGCTCCTTTTGCGACAGAATAAAAACTTCGCCCACAACTCCGTCAACGCTTTTTTCAAGCTCTTTTTTCAGGTCGGATTTTTCCCAATCCGAGGATTTGCCGAACGGTGCAAAATCAACAATATATTCGCTTTGGAGCACCTCGCCGTTTTCGGATATAACTCTCCAAAGAAGCTGTTCGCCGTCATAAGTTCCGCAAAGCACATAATCACCCTTTTTCAGCTCGGTCTCGTGACCGCCGTGAATCGGGTATCCGTAATTGACCGTTTTAAACAAGGCAGAATACAGCTTGTCCTTTGCGGTAAGGTCAACAATCCCCGTTACAAGAAACAATGCGGCAAACAGACAGCACAAAGCTGTCAGCACCCGTTTGATTTTCATATTATTCCCCCGAAAGCACATCAGAACTGAGCTTTCAGCTCCTCAATTTTATCCGTATGCTCCCACGGGAGGTCGATATCCGTTCTGCCGACATGACCGTATGCCGAGGTCTCGGTATAAATCGGTCTGCGGAGATCAAGCTCGTCGATGATTGCCGCAGGACGAAGATCAAAGACCTTCTTCACCGCCTTTGCAAGCTCCTCGTTTGAGTGAACTCCCGTACCGAAAGTATCAACCATAACAGAAACAGGCTTTGCAACGCCGATTGCGTATGCAAGCTGAATCTCGCACTTCTTTGCAAGTCCTGCCGCAACAATGTTCTTTGCGATGTAACGGCACATATATGCCGCAGAACGGTCAACCTTTGTCGGATCTTTACCGCTGAAAGCTCCGCCGCCGTGACGGGAATATCCGCCGTAGGTGTCAACGATGATCTTACGTCCCGTAAGTCCCGAATCGCCCTGAGGACCGCCCGTTACAAAGCGACCTGTCGGATTTACAAAAATCTTCGTGTTCTCGTCAATGAGATCGGCGTCAACCGTCGGTCTGATAACCTTTTCAATGATATCCTTACGGATCTGATCGAGTTCAACATCTGCGCTGTGCTGTGAGGAAACAACGATAGCGTCAATTCTGACGACCTTATCATCGTCATATTCAACCGTAACCTGAGTTTTTCCGTCCGCTCTGAGATAGGGAAGATCGCCGTTCTCCCTCTCCTCGGTCAGCTTGAGGGCAAGCTTGTGGGCAAGTGAAATCGGCATAGGCATAAGCTCGGGAGTTTCGTCGCAGGCAAAGCCGAACATCATTCCCTGATCGCCTGCGCCGTTGAGGTTATACTTGTCCTCCTCGCCGCCTTTAAGCTCAAAGGAAGCGTCAACGCCCATTGCAATATCGGGCGACTGCTTGTCAAGGGAAGTGATGATGGCGCAGGTATTGCCGTCAAAGCCCTTGTCTGCGCTGTCATAACCGATGTCACAGATCGCCTTTCTTGCGATCGCCGGAATGTCAATATTTGCGGTGGTCGAGATCTCGCCCATTATAAGCACCATACCCGTTGTGCAACAGGTCTCGCAGGCTACACGGCCGTTCGGATCCTGAGCAAGTATAGCGTCAAGCACGGAATCGGAAATTCGGTCGCAGATTTTATCGGGATGTCCCTTAGTTACTGATTCTGATGAAAAAAGATGTTTTGCCATTTTAAAATACCTCCGTTTTAGTAACTGCTGTTAATCGTAAAAAAAACACCCTCGGCAAAAACCGAGAGCGTAAATAGCCTTATCTTTCGGTTACACCGCAGGATTTAGCACCTTGCCGTTGGCAGGTTGCCGAGCTTCACAGGGCCTGTTCCCTCAGCTGCTCTGAATAAGGGTGTTTCGTATTACGAAAACTATTAAATTGCATTAAATATTATATACTATAACGTTGTAATAGTCAAGAGTAAAATAATACTAATTATCGTTTTTAGTTGGGAATTTGCGTCTGTTCAGGAGCAGATGGAGTTCGTCTAAGGTCTAACGTCTGCAATCTAACGTCTAATTTCTGCCTTCCCCTTGAGGGGAAGGTGCCGAGGAACGAGGCGGATGAGGTGTGATAAAAGGAAAATAAAGTCGAAACTAAATTTCATCAAACTTACTCCACCTCATCACCGCCTACGGCGGAGCTTCCCCTCAAGGGGAAGCCTTGGAAAGTATATGCAAACTTTAAAGCATTATCGTCTAAGACCTAACATCTGAAATCTAAAGTCTAATTCACCGCCTACGGCGGAACTTCCCCAAAATAGACGGTAGACTTTAGATGTTAGATTTTAGATGATATCGTCTTTAATTTCGATGAAACTTTTCAAGCGGTATTGTCTAAAGTCTAACGTCTTTTTTCTGCCTTCCCCTTGAATAATTTCATTAAATTTAAAAGCTTTATCGTCTAACATCTAACGTCTGAAATCTAATGTCTAATATGTGGTCGATTTTATTCAAACTTTTTATCCTATTATCATATCCCGGTGCTTATCCAAAAACCTCACATCAACAACTGCCTTGACATATATTCCGTCGGGGCGGTAGTCCTCATTGAGCATAACGCCCTCCTCACGGATATAATTGACAAGTCCGCCGTCGCTGTACGGAATTAGAAGCTCCGCTTTCTTCCTTGTCAGGGGAAGCGAAAGCTGAATTTTTGCAAGAAGATTGCCGATCCCTTCGCCCGTCTTGGCGGAGATCATAACAAACTCACCCTGAGCAGGGAGAACGAACGAGCCGCCGCAGAGGTCGCATTTGTTCAGGACGGAAATTATCGGTTTATCTGCACAGCCGAGAGCCGCAAGCAAATTCATCGTAACATTCAGATGCTCCGTACAATGCTCATCGGACGCATCGCAGATGTTGAGAATAACGGTTGCGTTCGCCGCTTCCTCAAGAGTTGAGCGAAAAGCGTCAACAAGCTGATGCGGAAGCCGCCTGACAAGTCCTACCGTGTCGATAAGCATTACCGTCCTGCCGTCGGGCAAGGTCAGCGCGCGTGAGGTCGGATCAAGGGTTGCGAAAAGCTTGTTTTCTGCAAGCACTCCTGCATTTGTCAGCGTGTTCATAAGCGTTGATTTGCCTGCATTGGTGTAGCCGACTATCGCTACCGTCTCCACCCCGTCCTTTTCACGTCGGGTACGGAGATTTTCTCTGCGCTTCGCTATCTGAACAAGCTCCTCCTGAAGACTCTGTATTCTTCGGCGGATATGCCGCCTGTCGCTTTCCAGCTTGCTTTCACCCGGTCCTCTTGTTCCGATGCCGCCGCCGAGACGTGACATCTGAGTTCCCTTTCCGCCGAGCCTCGGCAGGGAATATTTAAGCTGTGCAAGCTCGACCTGAATTTTACCCTCGTTGCTCCTTGCTCTTGCCGCAAAAATATCGAGGATAAGAGTTGTTCGGTCGATTACTCTGACGTCGGTTTCGTCCTCAATGTTCCTCTGCTGAGAGGGAGTAAGCTCTCCGTCAAAAATCAGCAGATCAACATCGTTCGCTTCGGTAAAGCTCTTTATTTCTTCAAGTCTGCCCGATCCGACATAGGTTGCAGTGTCGGGCTTATCTCTTTTTTGAATTATCTTTGCCGCAACAACGGCTCCTGCCGTCCTTGCAAGCTCCTCCAATTCATCCATTGAAACCTCGGCGTCATAAAGTCCCGTGTCAATTCCGACAAGGACGGCTACCTCGGGTTCAACGCTGTTTTCAAAAAATTCCATTCATCAATAACCTTTCGGATTGTTTTTCTGCCATCTCCACGAATCCTCGCACATCTTGTCAAGTCCTCTTTCGGCAGTCCAGCCAAGCTCTTCCTTCGCCTTTGACGGATCTGAGTAGCAGACGGCAAGATCACCGGGACGGCGTGGAACGATCTCATATTTCACCTTTTTGCCGCTCGCCTTTTCAAAGGCTTTCACAACGTCAAGCACGCTGTAACCGACTCCCGTGCCGAGATTGTAGATATTCACACCGTTTGTTTCGTTTACCTTTTCGACCGCCTTGATGTGTCCGAGCGCAAGATCGACAACGTGGATATAATCACGCACGCCAGTTCCGTCGGGAGTGTCGTAATCGTCGCCGTAAACGTTCAAATGGTCAAGCTTGCCGATTGCAACCTGTGTGATATAAGGCATAAGATTATTCGGAATACCGTTCGGATTTTCTCCTATTCTGCCGCTCTCGTGCGCTCCGATAGGATTGAAATAACGAAGAAGCGCAATGCTCCACTCGTTGTCGGAGGTGTAAAGATCCTGCAAAATAAGCTCGATCATATACTTCGTAGTGCCGTATGGATTGGTAGTACCGCCGATCTGCATCGTCTCCTTGAGCGGAGAGGGGTTGTTCATTCCGTAGACCGTGGCAGAGGAACTGAACACAATCTTCTTACAGCCTGCGTCACGCATCGCCATACAGAGATTGACCGTTCCGCTGATATTGTTTTCGTAATATTCAAGCGGCTTTTCGACGCTTTCGCCGACCGCTTTAAGTCCTGCAAAATGAATTACAGCATCAATCTTATGCTCGGCAAAAACCTTATCAAGACCTTTTCGATCTCTGACATCACATTCACAGAAATCAAAATCCTTGCCTGTAAGCTCTTTTATTCGGCTGAGCACCTCGGGAGAGCTGTTATAGAAATTATCGAGTATAACAACCTCGTAGCCTGCGTTCAGAAGCTCCACGCAGGTATGAGATCCTATATAGCCTGCTCCGCCCGTTACCAAAATTTTCATACTATCACCCTGATTGACAAATTTTTTCATATACTGTAATATTATATATGTTTTAAAAACAAAATGCAACAATTAAAGAGGTTATTATGAATAATTTATCGGATATAAATGTAATAAAATCCGTTCTTCAGCGGCACGGCTTCACCTTTTCCAAGGCTCTCGGTCAGAATTTCATCATCAATCCCGGCGTTTGCCCCCGTATCGCCGAGGAGGGCGGAGCGAAAAAAGGCGTAGGGGTGCTTGAGGTCGGCGCAGGAATAGGAGTGCTCACCGCAGAGCTTGCAAAGCGTGCGGACAAGGTGGTCTGCGTTGAGCTTGACACAAGGCTTTTGCCCGTTCTCGACGAAACCCTCGGAGAATTTGACAATGTGAAGATTATCAACGGCGATATTCTCAAGGTCGATCTGCATAAAATTCTTGAGGAAGAATTCGGAGATATGCCGGTAGTAGTTTGCGCCAATCTCCCTTACTATATAACATCTCCCGTTATAATGCGTTTACTCGAAAGCAGGCTGAATATTGAATCGGTAACGGTAATGGTGCAGAAAGAAGCGGCGGCAAGGCTCTGCGCCGAGGTCGGATCGAGAAATTCCGGAGCGGTCACCGTAGCTGTCAACTACTATGCCAAAGCGCAAAAGCTTTTTGACGTTTCACGAGGCTCGTTTATGCCCTCACCGAATGTTGACAGCGCAGTCATCAGGCTTGACATTCTTTCCGAACCGCCGATACAGGTCAGCGACGAGAAATTTTTCTTTTCAATGGTCAGGTCGGCTTTCAGCCAGCGCAGAAAAACCGCTTCAAACGGCATAAGCGCAGGCACGGGTATTCCCAAAGCGACCGTAACCGAAGCGATCGAAGCCGCAGGTCTTTCCCCTGCCGTCAGAGCTGAGGCTCTGACAATGGAACAGCTCGGTACACTTTGCGAGGAGCTTAAAAAGAGATCATAAAAAAGGGGTTGTCGCACTAAGCGGCAACCCTGTTTTTTATACTAAAGCCGGCTGTTTCTCCTCTTTTTTCTCCACATCGAATACCTTCGTGAAATTGATAAGGAACAGCAGAAGATATACAGCCCACATCGGCAGACTTTCGATTATTCCGTTCTTGCCGACCGTTGCAAGAAGAACGAGCATCGTCAGCAGAATGCCGCAGAAAGCAACGGCAGAAACGATGAATCTTTTGTCCCGTGTTTTTGCCATATGTATAAGGAACATTACAACCGGTACGGCACAGCCGAACGCAAAAACAAGTGCGCCCGTCCAATGCGACATACATCTGAGCGAATTGAGTATAAGCTCCTCGCCTGCCGACGGAACGTTGATTGTCACAAACATCGCCGCACAGCCGATCGAGCCGCTGATGATGCCTGCCTTGTTGCTGTAATCATATTTGCGGTACATATAAAGCGTGTTTATAAAAATAGAAATCGGCGCAAAAATGCCCCACATTTTAAAGTGCCACGGATAGTCAAGACCTATCATACTTGCCGTGTATTCAAACGGATTTTTGAAAAAGCCGTACCAAGTTATAAACACACAGCCGAAAACAAGGCTGACGAGTGCAAAAAGCTTCGCGCCTTTGCCTATCGAACCGTACATATAGCGGTTTAAAAAATAGATATATGAAAGCATAATTATACAAGATCCGGCTACCCACAACGGATAGTATATCGGATCGGTAATACCCGTGTCGGCGGCAGGATATGTATCCGCTTTCATAAAGAAACACATCCATACTGCATAAACAGCCGTGAACACAAGCCACATTATTGAATAACCTTTTGCATACTTCTTTTTATTTTCTGACATAAAAATTCCTCCTCATCTCAATTATACATTGAAAGAGGAGGATTGACAACTATTTTTTATTTCTGAGAGCTTTAAAAAATTCCGAAAGAAGCCCGGCACATTCATCTTTCTTCACGCCTGACACAATTTCAGGCTTATGGTTATACGGAAGCTCAAAAAGATTTACCACGCTTCCGCAGGAACCTGCCTTATTGTCCGAAGCTCCGTAAACAAGTCGCTTTATCCGACTGTTTATTATTGCACCCGTACACATCGGACAGGGTTCGAGAGTGACATACATATCGCATTGCCACAGCCTCCAGCCGCCGAGCGTTCGGCAAGCCTCGTTGATCGCCTCAATCTCGGCGTGGGCGAGAGCGTTTTTACTTTTTTCACGGCGGTTTCTTCCCGTTCCGACTATTTTGTCTCCCAGCACGACCACGGCACCGACAGGAACTTCACCCTCCTGCGCTGCCTCTTTTGCTAAGGCGATAGCCTGATCCATAAAGTATTCGTTATCCATTTTCCGTCCTTATCTTGACGCTACCGACATAATCATCACAAAATACATTATAAAAAACGCTGCGATAACCGTCATCACTATCGAAAAAGTGTACATTCCGCTTTTTGTAATTCTTGTATCCTTTTTTGCGTTTAACGAGCCTTTTATCAGAAGGAACGCAATCAGAGCGACCGAAAAAACGGTAACCATCATGCCTATTCCCGACCTGACCTTGGTAAAGGAAAGCGACGTCATCAGGCAGATCAGAATTGAAATAACGATCGACGGGGTGCAGAAAAATGTCGAATACCTCAGCGAGCCGCTCATTTCATCGCTGTCCTTTTGAAGCTTTTCGGGCTTCATTTTTGCAAAGAGGATAAATGCGATAAGTCCGACAACAAGTATTGCACCCTCAATCGCATAGTAGAAAATCATATCGTTTTCCGAGTGGTTCGTATAATAAATCGAGATTACAACTGCGGAAAGATTATTAAGACTGTGAATCGCAACCGACGTCCAGATTGAATTGGTTACGATTGCAAAATATCCGAGCGCAAGACCTGCAACAAAAGCAAACGGGATCTGCACCATATTACCGTGCAGGATCGCAAAGAGAATCGCCGAAGCAACGATTGCAAATCTGTCGCCGAATTTTCTCAGCGGTTGCATAACAACGCCCCTCATGGCAAACTCCTCAACGAGCGGAGGAACAACTGCATAGGCTATTATCTGGAGGAAATACCCCGGAAGCGTAGTCGGATCAAGGCTGTCCGGTGATTCAAAGTCAACTCCCGTCATGCTGAAAAAGGCAGAGACAAACGAGGTTGCCCTGTCACCGAGAGAACAAACAAGAAGTCCGACAAAAACGGAATAAACGAAAAGCTCCTTATTCTTCGGCAGGTCAAAAATATCGACGCTGTTTTTATCCTCCCGATCATACAGAAGATAAACAAACACAAACGGCAGAAGTACATATATCATCGGAGCGACGGCACTTATTCCCGTCTGGAACAATGCGTCGGAATTATAAAGCGACTCCAGCCCGAAAAATTTCAGCATAAACACAAACATATACTGCATCAGCGTGAAGCTTATCATTCCGCAGCCGATGACAAAGCCGAGCCGACGAAGCTTTTTCACCTTATTGTCAAGCAGGGGATTGTATCCGCCGAACATATTATAAAGGTTTTGATAATATGAATACTGATTATCCATATTGCACCTCTTTCCGATTTTTTTTATACATTATATCCTATAATTATTTAATTATCAAGGCGGTAAACTGTTAACTTTTTGAAAACAAATTTACTTAGACTAATATATGTCTTGTTTTTTACAGTATTTTAATGTATAATTGGTTTACAAAAAATAAGGAGATGGTTCCATGGATCCAATTAAGGTAGATTTTACCGGCGGAGGAGCCGATAAAGGTCCCGATAAAAAGACCGGCGTTGTCATTCCTCCCGAAAGAAAAGGTCTTAAAATAATTATCAACATCATTTTAACTCTTGTATTCGGCGGCATTTTGTATTATTTTATGCTTCCCGTTCTGAATTTCAAGGATATCAAGCTTTACTTTTTCCTCGGTGCAATTTTCGTTTTCTATTGTGCGGTCAATTTTGTCACCAGCGGAGCGCTTAAAACTCCCGACTACACCCCGTATGCCAAGAAATCGTCGCTTGTGCCGAAAATCCTTCTCGGAGTCACCGTTGCCGTTGCCGCAATAGGTATGCTTGTTTCCTCGGTTTTCTTCCGTGCTTCAAGCTACTCAAAGATCATCGACGTTAAAACCGGCGATTTTGCAACAGAAGTTACCGAAGCAGATTTTGCAACCGTTCCCGTGATCGACGAGAGCACGACCTCGGTTATGGCGGAAAGAGCCCTTTCCGACCTTTCTAAGCTCGGCTATGTTTCCCAGTTCACGGTTCAGCCGAAGTATTTCCAGATCAACTACCACGACACACCCGTCAGAGTTTCTTCCCTCCAGTATTCCAACATCATCAAATGGCTCACCAACGCAAAGAACGGTCTGCCGGCTTATGTTATAGTTGACGCAAGAACTCAGAAATCAACCCTTGTTGAGGTCAAGGACGGAATTAAATATTCCACAGCCGACCATTTCTCGCATTATGTTACACGTCATGTACGTTTCCAATACCCGACCTATCTTCTTGACAAGCCGACCTTTGAGATCGACGAGTCGGGCCACCCCTACTGGATCTTTGCCAAGCTTGACAAGACGATCGGTCTTTTCGGCGGTACGGATGTTACGGGTGCGATCATCGTTGACAGCGTTACGGGTGAATGTTCCGAATATACTATTGACGAGATCAGAACAAAGAGCGAGCTTGAGTGGATCGACCGTGTATATTCCGCAAATCTGCTTGTTGAGCAGTACAACTACTACGGAAGATATCAGCGAGGCTTCTGGAACTCCGTTCTCGGTCAGAAGGACACATATTCGACCACTGAGGGTTATTCCTACCTTGCAATGAACGACGACGTTTATATGTATACGGGCGTTACATCGCTTACAAACGACGAATCCCTCACAGGCTTTGTCCTCATCAATCAGCGTACCAAGGACGCCACATATTACAGCACCTCGGGCGCAAAGGAAACCTCGGCGCAGTCCTCGGCAGAGGGACTTGTTCAGCAGTATGAATACGAGGCTTCGTTCCCGCTTCTTCTGAACATTGACGGCGAGCCGACCTACTTTATGTCGCTCAAGGATTCCAGCAAGCTTGTCAAGGGCTATGCAATGATCAATGTCGGTCAGTATTCGATCGGTGCAACGGGCAACACGCTCACAAGCTGTATTGAAGCCTATGTCGCAGAGCTTGCAAAGAACAACATCAAGGTCAGCGTTGACACGGAGAACATCAGCGATGACACAAGCACCGAACAGAAGAACATCACCGTAACAGGTAAGGTCACCGACATCAGAACGGCGGTCATCGGCGGCGAGAGCGTTTATTACATCAAGCTCGACTCCTCCGAGAGCTACTATTCGGTCAAGGCGGCAGACTTTGAGAGCGTTGTCCTCGTCAACAACGGCGACACGGTAACACTCACAGTCACCACAGATAAGGGAACTATCATTCCTGTTTCGGGGCTGAAATAAAGACTATATAAAAAGTTATCCCTGCGAGGCAATTCGCAGGGATTTTTATATTCGTTTACCATTTTTCAAGATTATCATATAATTCTGTATCAAAGCCCATTGCAGTTAAAAACCTTGCACATTTCCGACAATTTCCGGGGGTCGAACACCACTTTCTTTCTCTTAGCGACAAAGGCTCGCGATTTACACTGCATACGAAATGATCTAAGTCACAATCGAATTCTCCGCAGCTTGATAGAAATGGACTATCTACTTCTATCAAGTCTTTTTCTTCGTATTTTTCCTTTAATTTTTTAAAATCATCTGTATAAATCCATTTTGCGCCATAAAGAGTAAAGAACATTAAAGGTAATAATTCTGAAAAAATATTTCCTATGCCCCATAAAATATATAGTACAGTATGTCCGAAACAACTCAAATTGTCAACTATATGGATATCGTTAAAAAACCAATAGCCAATAACAAAAAACATAATAATAGGAATAAAACTTGCTGCAATTATTATTTTTCTCGACAACGGTAGTCTTCTTACTTTTATTTTTTTCTTTTCTTTTTCGTATTCATTCTTAAGCGGATGATTATTATATTTGATATAATATTTTATTCTTGTTGATTGATCCATTTTCTTTACCTCTCAATTATTATGGGACTGAGTAAACAGTCCCATAATTTTATGCCTTGTCCTGATAAATCGGGCACTTTTTGTATTCGTCGCCATACTCTGCTTTGCAAACATGCTTAACCTTTGAATCATCAACATCCATCTTCATACCGGTAAGTAAGCATACATACTTGTCACTATAATTTCCAAACAAAGTATTGCTTTCGTAATCAAGCTTTGGACATCTCGACATACTTTTCACCTCCCTTGTTGTTATTATATATCCATAGTTATATTTTGTCAATATTAATTTTATCTATAGATGATTAAAATATTGAAAAAACAATATATACTTTTATCTATAGGTTAAAAAGGTTGGTGAGCGAGTTGAAGAATGACATATTTCTGAAAGAAATGGGTAAACGGATTTCTTCACGAAGAAAAAGTTTAAATCTTACCCAAGAAAACTTAGCAGAAAAAATGAATGTTTCTATTCAGATGATATCAAACCTTGAGCTTGGAAAAAAAGCTATTCGTCCTGATAATTTGGCAAAGCTTTGTTCTATATTGAACGTTAGTGCAGATTATATTTTAACCGGTCACGAAAAAGATGATCAAACAAGCTTAATAATTGATAAAATACATCGTTTGCCCAGTGATAAAATAGAACTTGTAAACAATATTATCGATCTGTGTCTTAACGAAATAAAATAAACTACCGACAAAATTTGCTTAATGTCGGTAGTTTTTCTTTTTCATAAGTCCGTGACGGTTACAGTACCCGTTAAATTTAAGTTTTGACAAAAACTTTCCCATCAGTCAGCTACTTTGCAACAAGGGGAGGCTATAACAGTTACGCAAGCTATAAACTTTATCGTCTAAAGTCTAAGGTCTAAAATCTAATGTCTGATTTCTGCCTTCCCCTTGAGGGGAAGGTGGCACGACCGAAGGTCGTGACGGATGAGGTGTGAAAAGCAGACTTTAGATTTTAGATATTAGATTTCAGACAAGGAAATTTATAGTTTAAATAAACCATAAAAGATAAACTTATCGTTTGCATTTATCCCCTCCGTCGCATAAATGCGACACCTCGGTAGATTATAATATCAAGTGCA
>JBJEPQ010000011.1:0-2741 GCA_051881315.1 Acutalibacteraceae bacterium
GTGGAACACAATCAGACTGCAAACGATGTAAACGAGCAGGTCATCAAGGGCAATATCGCCATCATCAAGCACACCGACGATGGAGAAACCAAGATTGAAACGCCTGAAAGCGGTGCAACATTTGAAATCTACCTCAAATCCGCAGGAAGCTATACCGCTTCTGAGGAAGATGAGAGAGATATTATCGTCTGCGACGAAAATGGATTCGGGCAGACAAAGGATATGCCTTACGGCGTATATACCGTTCATCAGACCTCCGGCTGGGAAGGCCGTGAGCTGATGAAAGACTTTGATGTGTTCATTGCTCAGAACGGACAGACCTACCGCTACCTTATCAACAACGCCAATTTTGAAAGCTATATCAAGGTAGTCAAGGTGGACGCAGAAAGCGGCAAGACCATTCCTTATGCTGGAGCAGGCTTTCAGATTTACGATCCGACAGGAAATCTTGTTACGATGTCCTTTACCTATCCGACTCCGACAACAATCGACACCTTTTACACCGATGCAAACGGCTGTCTTGTGACGCCGGAGAAGCTCGAATACGGCAAGGGATATTCTCTTGTGGAGGTTCAGGCTCCCTACGGATATGTTCTCGACAGCACTCCTGTGTACTTCAATGTAACGCAGGATAACGCTACCGAAGAAAGCGGGGTTACAGTGATTAAAGTGGATAAGCCGAATATGGCGCAGAAAGGCACAATCACCATAGAGAAAACCGGCGAAGTGTTCTACGGAGTAAGCGTAAGCGGCTCGGAGGATGCCGAGGTTATTTATCAGCCGATTTATGAAATCGCCGGACTTTCGGACGCAGTTTATGAAATCCGTGCGGCCGAGGATATTATCACTCCTGACGGAACAGTACGCTTTACAAAGGGCGAGGTTGTGGATACCGTTACTACGGGCGAGGACGGTTTTGCCAAGAGCCGTGAACTCTATCTCGGCAAATATGAAGTTCAGGAAATCAGAGCACCTTACGGTATGGTATTGAATAATGAAATCCATACCGCAGAGCTTGTATATGCCGGACAGAATGTTTCCGTGACGGAAACAGCCACCTCTTTCGTGAATGAAAGACAAAAGGTTGAAATCAGCTTGAAGAAAACGCTTGAAGCAAGCGACCTTTTCGGTATCGGACAGAACGGTGAAATGAAAAACATCAGCTTCGGTCTGTTTGCCGCAGAGGAGCTTGTATCTGCAAGCGGTACTTCTATCCCTGCTGACGGTTTAATTGAAATCGTTACCCTTGATGAAAGCGGAAACGGCTCGGTTAAAACCGACTTGCCTATGGGCGGCTACTATGTGAAAGAGCTTGCCACCGATGAGCATTATATCCTCTCGGATACCAAGTACCCCGTAACCTTTGAGTATGCGGGACAGGAAACCGCAAAGGTTCAGCTTGCGGTCAATGACGGCGAAGCAATCGAAAACGACCTTATCTACGGCTCTGTTTCCGGTAAAAAGGTCGATGAAAACGGCGAACCTCTCGGCGGTGCGCTGATCGGACTCTTTAAGTCCAACGATACCGAGTTTACAAAGGAAAATGCTTTGATGACTGTCGCTTCAAAAGAAGATGGCAGTTTTTCTTTTGAGCAGATTCCCTTCGGTATTTGGTATGTAAGAGAAATCGAGCAGCCGACAGGCTTTATCCTGAATGAAACCGTATATGAAGTGAACATTGCCGAAAATGAACAGGTTGTCGAAATCGAAATCGTAAACGAGTTCGTGCGTGGCAATATCACGCTTACCAAAGTGGATGCAGACTTCCCCGACAACAAGCTGACCGGAGCGACCTTTGAAGTTTATCAGGACAACAACGCTGACGGAAAGATGGATGACGAAGATACGCTGATTGGTACTCTTACCGAAAGCGGAGCAGGAATTTATGAGATGAAAGACCTGCTTTACGGCCACTATCTTGTAAAGGAAAGCAAAGCCCCGGACGGCTTCCTGCTTGATACAGGCATTTATCCCGTATTCATTGAAACGGACGGTATGACCTATTCCGTCGAAAACAAGGCAGGCGTAGGCTTTATCAACGAAGCGATGAAAGGAAACCTGAAAATCGTCAAGACATCCTCTGACGGCAAGGTGGAAGGCTTCTCCTTCCGTATTACCGGAGCAAACGGCTATGATGTAACGCTCAAAACCGATGAGAACGGCGAAATATATATCGAGGGACTTCGTATCGGTGAATACACCGTGTCCGAGGTAGCCGACGAGGTATCTGCACCTTACTCCCGACCTGCCGATAAAAAGGCAAATGTTATGACCGACTCCACCACGATTGTGGAAATGCACAATGTTGTCATTGACACTCCGAAAACCGGAGATAACAGCAAGCTCGGTTTGTGGCTTGCCCTGCTCGGCGTTTCCGCTGCCGGTATCGGCGTGACAGTCTATGCAGGCGTTAGAAAAAAGAAAAAGGAGGATGCTGAATAATGGAACCTAAAACAATTATCGCAATCGTTTTGGTCGCCTTTATCATTGGCGGCTTTATCTTTCTTCAGGTAAAAAACAGAAAGAAGAAATAACCTACGGGGGCGGATATTATCGGGGTCCCCACGGAGTCTTTTAGACTTCGTGGGGAGAGGAGGAGCAACGGAGCGTGTGAGCTTTTCGTCGCAAGGCGGAAACGAACAGAGCGTAGTTTGCGACGACGATCCGCCCCTTACTCTTTTTAAGGAGGAGCCTATGAAAACAATGAAAACAGTTGAAAGCCGGGTTCTGCAAATTCTTCA
>JBJEPQ010000012.1:0-2741 GCA_051881315.1 Acutalibacteraceae bacterium
ATAGCGATTGGGCAACTTCAGTAACCGCAGCCGCCGACGCTTCGCTCTACGTACGCCTCGGCAGCACAACCGCCGGCGAATATATCACCTCTATTCGCGTCACCTCCGGCGAATTCTTCAACGACCTGCTTACCGCAGAAGGTCAAGTCTACCAAGACTCTAACTTCGTTGAAGACTTTGAGACCGAAACGACCGAAAGCTATACAATAGCCGACTACATCGGTTCGGCTTGCGCTTGGACGCTCAACAACGCCGGCACTTATAAACCGACAACAACAACAAGCGGCACAATCAACGACGACCCCTACGAAGGCAACTACTGCCTGCGTTTCGGCAAAGATGCGACCAGCTCGATTACGATGGCATCCGACAAAGTCGACGGAGCAAAAACACTGTCGTTCTTCGCTCACAAATGGGCTGACAGCGACGCAACAGCGTCAATCAACATCGACTACTCTATCGACGGCGGACAGTCGTGGACAACAGCCGGTGTAGCACAAGTCACCGGCACATCGTGGGAAGAATTCAGCGCCGACATCAACGTCAACTGCCCCGTACGTTTCCGCTTGGCACAAACAGCAGGTGCTCGCGTCAACATCGACTACATCACCGCAACAGTAGGCACTTCGTCGGTTGCCGACCTCAACTTCTCCGACTGCAAAGTGACGCCCATCCGCGGTGGCGTATCGGTTGAAGCACAACAGCCGCAAGACGTCAAAATCTACGGCATCGACGGTATCGTCTACGTCAACACGACCGTCAGCGGCAGCCAAACATTTACACTTCCAAAAGGCGGCGTTTACCTCATCGCCGTGGGCAAGACAATGCAACGCGTCGTGATTCGATAAAGCATTATCAATAAAAAACAAAAAAGAGGAGGGTGTATCAAAAATAAATTTTTTGGTGCACCCTTTCTATATATCGCTATATGAATGCGAAAATATTCATGCGGCCGACTTTTGGGGATTTTCCCAAAATTTTCGATTCTCAGGGAGTATAATCCGAAAAATAAGCAAAAACAGACCGGATTTTGGCGTGTTTCCGCCATTTTTGGTCTGTTTTGCTATCTTTGAACACATTTTCTTTAGATTGAAGGCAATGGCGAAGAAGGCAAAGTCCATTTTGACCTTGTCCATTCCAAAGTGTCGGAACCGTTTGTATGCCATGTTGTATTTCATTTGTCCAAAAACGGCTTCCGGCTCTATGCATCGTCGCCCTCGATGTTTGACTCCTTCCTCGGATGTCAGCCGCTCCCGAGCTTTTCGGCGGTACTCTGCCAGACGGTGGTTGACTTCCACGATTCTGTCCCCTTTGGCTTTATGGCAACTTCCTCTCAGTGGGCATCCCTCACATCGCTGTGCCTTGTAGCGGGCACTTTCGGTTGTGTATCCGCTTTCGGTTTTTGCGGTGGCTGTCCCGATGCGTTCCATGCGCTGCCCCATCGGGCATACATAATAGTCGCCTTCTTCATTGTAGTAGAGCGCTTGCGGGCTGAATGGATTGGGCTCATAATGCATCCTCTGTTCGCGATGGAACCAGTTGTATTTCACATAGGCTTCGATTCCTGTCTCTTCCATAAAACGATAGTTCTCTTCCGAACCGTATCCGGCGTCTGCTACTCCGATTTTGGGCAATCTGCCGTAACGGTTTTTGAAGGAGTTGTAAAACGGTATCATTGTCAATGGGTCACCAGGTGTTTGAAAGAGTCCAAAGTCGGTGATGAATTGGTTCTCCGTACCTATCTGCAGGTTGTATCCGGGCTTTGTCTGTCCGTTGTTCATTGCATCCTCTTTCATCCGCATGAACGTGGCATCATTGTCGGTCTTTGAATACGAATTGCGATCACCAAGAATATTCAGCTTTTGGTCATACTCCACAAGTTTTTCGGCCTGCTCTCGCAGTTGATTTATCTGTTTCTTGCGCTCCCTGTGCTGCTTTTTTTGTTCCTTGGTTTGTGGTGCAGACTCATTCTCAAGACTACGATTCAACTCATCGGCTATGAGCATCAAATCGGTAGGTGTAAAAGTCTGCCCACATTCTTGCTCGGCGTTCTCTTGCGCAATTTTCTCGTCTATCTGCTCAAGAAGCGCACGTATCTTTTTTATGAGTTTTTCCCGATTCTTCTCTGTCGACTTGCGCCAAACGAACGTGTACTTGTTGGCTTTAGATTCAATCTTGGTGCCGTCGATGTATTCTACGTCAAGCGTGATGAACCCTTTCTCTGCGAGCACTATCACCAGTTGTGTGAACACTTGATCGATTTCTTCCTTTACACGATTGCGAAAACGGTTGATAGTGTTGAAATCAGGTTGCTCATATCCTGCAAGCCAGATGAAATGAATATCTCGCTTCAAGGCGGTTTCTATCTTGCGGCATGAATACAGATTGTTCATGTAACCATAGATGATAGCCTTGAGCATCATTTTGGGATGATATGGACTGCGCCCGCGTTCTTTGTACAGTTTCTTGAAATTGTCGAGCCGGAGATTATCAATTACCGTATCAACGACTCTCACAGGGTCATTTTCCGCGATATCTTTATCAAGACGTTCCGGAAAAAGAATCAATTGTTTGGGATTGTAATTTCTAAAGTGTATCTTTGCTGTCATAATTTGTTGTATATCACAAAGGTAATAATTCTTTGTGACATAGCAAAGCCCCGGCTTGAGAAAGTCAGGGCTTTGTTTTATGTTTTACAACATATTAGAAAAAGAGGGCGCATCAATTTTTGATACACCCTC
>JBJEPQ010000013.1:0-14525 GCA_051881315.1 Acutalibacteraceae bacterium
CATATTTTGAAGTTACTTCTCTTTCTTTTTGGGTCACATCATTTTAACACATACAAAAATGAATTTTTCTTGCCTGAGATTTATGGAAGCGGATTGTTTAAAAAAACTTGGAAAAATGATTGCCGATTATTGATAAAAATTGCAAATACAGAGCATCCTAAAATTCGACTTTTTATAAAAGAAAAGACTGTTTTTTCTTAAAAACACCCTATAATATGTGAAAAAGAAATAAAAACGTAGAAATCGGGCAATGTTAACAGTTTGTTCATAAATTCGCAATAAATTCTCAGCAGACATATAATATATTAAGTCTCGGAGATAGTTATCTCTATTTTCATTTTTATTTTCTCTTTCCCTTGAACGGTTCGATGCTGCACACATCGGACCGTTCCCCCTTTTTACGGCAAAAAACTGACGAAAAAAAATCGAATAACAAAAGTTAAACTCGAAGACCTGTATCGAATAATAAACCGATACAGGCCTGATTTTTTCAGAGTATTCATCATAAAATCAAGGGTGAGACGGGCTAAATACCGGATAAATGATTTTTATTGACACAAAAATGAAAATGATTTATAATTACAATGAGTAGCAATCAATATTGCAAAAATGATTTAGCAAAGGAGAGAAGTTTAAATGAAAAAAATAATATCATTAGCGATTGCTTTATGCCTGATGCTGACGGTTTGCAGTACGGGACTTATGTCTCTGACGGCTTCTGCCGCCGTGGCGATCGAAGGCTCGGAGGTTACATGGAGCTTTGACGATATTACAAAGACGCTGACTTTCGGCGGCACCGGTGACATTCCCGACTATGATACCTATAAGGACGAGGACGGAAGTCCCACTATGCCGTGGGCAGGAATAGACTATACAAATGTTGTTTTCGGCGACGGAATCACGGGTATAGGCAGTTATGTTTTTTACAAGAACTATACTATGGAAAGTCTCACTATCCCTGCGACGATAACCAAGCTCGGCAAGGGCGCATTCTTTGAGTGCAAGGGACTTCGCAGCATTACGATTGAGGGCGGAATAACCAAGGTGGAAGAACAGACTTTTTCTACCTGTAGCTCTTTGGAAACGGTCAATCTGCCTGAAACGGTAACTGAAATCGGCACGAAGGCATTCTACAAATGCTCGTCTCTCAAGACGATCGAGCTTCCCGATTCGGTAAAAACTATCGGCGATTCCGCATTCCATTCCTGTATTCTTCTCACAGCTTTTGAAGCTCCCGATTCCCTTGAAAAGATTGTGGACAGAGCGTTTTACTGCTGTGAAAGCCTTGAAACCCTGACTCTCAATGATAATATTGCGGAGATCGGAATTTCCGCCTTTGACGGATGCTATAAGCTCAAGGCTGTCAGCTTCCCGTCAAGCGTCCGCACGATATCCGAGGCAGCATTTTCGGGCTGTTCGGCTCTTTCTTCCGTTGAGTTTGCAGATGGAATAACAACGATCGGCGATCAGGCGTTTTATCTTTGCACATCGCTGAAAAGCGTAAACATTCCGCACACGGTTGAAACGATCGGCAAAAAGGCTTTCGGATACGGCAAGAGCAGTTCAAAAATCGACGGATTTTCAATAACGGGATATGATGAAACGGCGGCTCAGAGTTATGCAAGCGAAAACGAGTTTACCTTCAATTCTCTCGGCAAATATTTCCCTAAGAGCGGAGCGATCAGCGAAACTCTTACATGGGAGGTTTCCGATGACGGCGTTCTGACATTTACGGGAACAGGTGCGATCGGTGACAGTACAGCAGACGCAATTCCCGAATATATGCTGGGAAATCCCAAGAGTATCGTTCTTTGTGAGGGAATAACGGCTGTCGGTGCATATGCGTTCCTGAGCGACTGCAAGGAAATCGCTATCCCGAAGTCGGTAACCGCAATCGGAGAAAAAGCGTTCGGATATACGGTTGACGGCGACGGCAATGTTGTCAAGGTGGAGGACTTCACGATTACCGGATATGAGGGATCTGACGCTGAGAGATACGCAACGGAAAATGAGTTCACACTGAACAAGCTTCAGCTCGACCTCGGCTTTAAGCTCGGCGAAGAAGCAAAAATCTGCACCTTTGACGAAGAAAATAAGATCATAACGGTTTATGACAAAGAAGCGACTGTGGAGAAAATCCTTGCTGATTTTGTAGTAGGTGACGATCTCACGGTTGAGCCGATTGAAAAAGTGGCAACCGGAGTAACTCTTGTCACGAAAAACGGCGAGGAAGAGGTTGCTTCTTATACGATCATCGTTATCGGCGATGTCAACGGTGACGGAAATATTAACTCTGCCGACGCTCTGCTTATTCTTCAGCACAGTGTTGAAGCTGTGACCTTGAGCGGAGCATACCTTACAGCGGCAAATATTGACGGCAACGATAAGATCAATTCCCCCGATGCACTGGCGGCACTTCAAATCTCGGTTGACAGCAAAACACCGTCAGACTATTACCCCAACACGGATAATCCCGGCGAGGGCGAAAACCCCGGCGAAGGCGAAGAACCCGGCGAAGGAGAAGAACCCGGTGAGGGTGATAATTCCGGCGAAGGCGATAATTCCGGCGAGGGAGATAATTCCGGCGAGGGAGATACACCGGATACGCCGTCTGACACAGAGAACGCATAAGCTATTTGTTAAATTGTAAATACGGACGCAGGTAGACAGCTTGCGTCCATATTTTTTACTCCGATTTTAATAATAATTCACATAAATTTTAAAAAGCTATTGAATTTTATGTTTATATGTGATATAGTTAGAACGTTGATACATTGGTAATAACATTTTTACATATTACAATTCTGCGTTCAAAATTACTAAGGTGCGCTGAAATCAATGTATGACGTAAGGAGGTCATTTTTTGAAGTACTATAACGCTAAGGATATCAGAAATATTGCTGTTGCAGGTCACGCAGGCCGCGGCAAGACGACTCTTGCAGAGGCTATGCTTTATATCGCAGGTCTGACAGACAGACTCGGCAGAGTTGACGAGGGTACAGCCGTTCTCGACTTTGATCCCGAAGAGAAGAGAAGAAACGTATCCGTTTCGGCGGCGGTTGCTCCGATTGAGTGGAGAGACTGTAAGCTCAATATAATCGACACTCCGGGCCTTTTCGACTTTGAGGGAGAGATGTGCGAGGGTATCGCCGCTTCCGAGTGCGTTCTGATCGTGCTCGGCGCAGGACATAAATATGATGTCGGTGCAGAAAAGGCTTTCAAGGCCGCAAAAAAGAGAGGCAAGATGTTCGCCGTCACTCGCTGTGACAAGGAGCATGCCGATTTCTACAAAACCTTTGACGAGATCAAGGCGGTACACGGCGGTGCGGTCTGCCCCGTTATCGTTCCCTACATAGTTGACGGACAGGTCAAGGCTTATGTAAACCTTGCCGCCCGTAAGGGTTATGAATATCACGACGGCAAAGCGGTTGAAATCCCGATGCCCGAAGACGATAAGATCAATGAAATGCTCGACATACTCACCGAGGCTGTTGCAACGGCGAGCGACGAGCTTATGGAAAAATTCTTTGCAGGCGAGGAGTTCACCCGTAAGGAGATAATAACGGCTCTTAACGAGGGCGTTAATTCAAGCTCCGTTTATCCCGTTTACGCTTGCTCGGGTTATACAACAGAGGGTGTTGACCTCCTGCTTGACGAGCTTGCATATTCCGCTCCCGACGCCGCATCTTATGCAGGCGGTAAGGACATTGAATGTGACGAAAACGGTCCTCTTGCGGCTCTCTGCTTCAAGACGGTTGCCGATCCTTTCGTAGGCAAGATGTCATATTTCAAGGTTGACAGCGGCAAGATCACCCCCGAAACTCCCGTTTATAACGCCCGCACAGGCGAGACAGAGCGTATGGGCAAGATCATCACGATCCGCGGCAACAAGTCCGAGGACTGCAAGTGCATCCCTGCCGGTGATATCGGCGTTGTAACCAAGCTCAACTGCGTTAAGACGGGCGACACGATTTGCAGTCAGTCCAACGTTATCGAGCTTAGCGGCATAAACTTCCCGAAGCCCTGTCTTTCGATGGCGGTTAAGGCTTGCAAGAAGGGCGACGAGGAAAAGGTCGTTTCAGGTATAAACAGACTTCTTGAAGAAGATCCGACAATCAAGTTCGAGATGAATCACGAGACTAAGGAGCAGATACTCTCAGGTCTCGGCGAACAGCACCTTGACATTATCGTTTCCAAGCTCAAGAGCAAGTTCGGCATCGACGTTGAGCTTACTCCTCCCCGTGTTGCATACAGAGAGGCTATCCGCAAGTCCGTTAAGGTTCAGGGACGTCATAAGAAGCAGTCGGGCGGTCACGGTCAGTTCGGTGACGTATGGATCAGATTTGAGCCGACCGAGGGCGACGATCTTGTGTTCGAGTCCGAGGTTGTCGGCGGTTCGGTTCCTAAGAACTACTTCCCGGCGGTTGAAAAGGGACTTCGTGAGTGCATGAAGAAAGGCGTTATGGCAGGCTACCCGATGGTAGGTCTCAAGGCTGTTCTTTACGACGGATCGTATCACCCTGTTGACTCCTCCGAAATGGCTTTCAAGACGGCGGCTTCCCTCGCTTTCAAGGCAGGTATTCCTCAGGCAAGTCCTGCAATTCTTGAGCCAATCGGAACGCTGAAGGCTCTCATGCCCGAAGCATATCTCGGCGACATCATGGGCGATGTTACAAAGCGCCGCGGCCGTGTTCTCGGAATGGGACCGTCCGAGGAGGATCATAACCTCCAGGAGCTTGTTGCGGAAGTACCGATGGCGGAGATGGCAAACTTTGCAACAGTTCTGCGCTCCGTAACAGCAGGCAGAGGCTCGTTCACCTTTGAATTCACACGCTATGAGGACGCTCCGGCTCCCGTTGCGGAAAAGGTTATTGCAGAATCCAAGCTTCTTGAGGAAGAATAATAAAAATTAGGAGCTGTTCTGAAAACACAGAATCAAGCACGAAAAAAGGCATAACAAAACACAGGCCATCACAAATAACGGCTTGGAATAATTGCTTGTAAAAGGAAAAATAACGATATTAAAGCGAAACAGAGAATCCTGATTTTTCAAGGGATTTGATGTTTCGCTTTTTAATATATAAATGCTGTAAAACAATCTGAATTTAAACCATTTAAGTGTTTTTTGCAGAGAGTTTTGTTCTTTTAGGTTGACTGAACTTTTCATTGTATTTTTTTATATCAATAATATTTTTTTCATTCACGGTGTAGGAAAAGAGCCCGTTTTGCACAGGAAAAATTTTAAAAATGACCAAAAAACAGAAGCAGTTTTGTGAAAAACATAAATTTTTCATTTTTGAAAAATGAAATTATTGACTGTATGACAATTTTTTGCTATTATAAAGTGTATAATATTTTTTTGGGAGGCAAAACAGTGAAAAAGATAAAATCCTGTATGTTGAGCCTGTTGCTTACCGCCGCTTTGTGTGTAAGCGTTGTTTGCCCCGCTTTTGCGGCTTCAAACGACAAAATCGGCAGGTATGATTTTAATATAACCAACCCCTACGAAACGGTTGACTGGGACACCTGGAAGGCATATAAGGGTGCAACCCATGTCCACACCGTGCGAAGCGACGGCAACATCGAGCTTAACGATATGATCGAGAAGTACTATGCCTCGGGCTATCAGGCACTCGCCCTGACCGACCACGGAACAGTCAACTACTCATGGACCAAGGATCAGAAGCGACTTTCTATCTTCGGCTATCAGTATTTTGTTCACGGCAACGTTGACGAGCTGACCGAAGCAAGATATCAGCAGATCACAACAGGCTCCGACAGGGGCGGCGACGGCATGACGGAGATACCTCTCGGCATTGAGCTCAACGGTTCTTCGAGCGCAAAATGCCATGTCAACAGCTATTTTGCCGACTGCGGCCACGGCGACCTTGAGGTAAACTCAACCTGGCCCGAGGAAGCAATCAAGAAAAGTCAGAATGCAGGCGGTATCTGCCACATCAACCATGTCGGCGAATGGACAGAGGGTAAGAGCGATATCAACACCTATAACGCCGAATTTATTACAAAATACGCAAAGCTTTTCACGGACTATTCCTCCTGCATCGGAATGGAGCTTGTCAATACAACGGATAACAGAACTCATAACGACCGTTATCTTTACGACGAAACTCTCAAGGTGACCGCTCCCCTCGGTGTGAACATCTGGGGCTTCTGCGAGGACGACTCCCACGATTACGAGGACGTTGAGAACAACGCACAGTATTTCGTAATGCCCGAAAACAATGCGGCGAATATCCGCACTTCCATGGAAAACGGCACTTTCTTCGCCTGCTCCAAAAATGCAAAGACGGATTACGAGCTTGGCGACGGCTTTGCGGCAGAGGGAGCTTTCCCGATGATAAGCCGTGTTACGGTCGATGATGAAGCAAATCAGATCAGCATCAATCCCTACAACGCAAAGACAGTCAAGATGATCGCAGACGGACAGGTAATTGCCGAAAAGACTGTCAGCGAGGATAACGAAACAATAACCTTTGACCTCAACGAATATGAGGATCAGATCAATTCATATGTCCGTATCTACGTTCTCGGCGCAGGCGGTATCTGCTACGCACAGCCGTTCCTTGTAACCAAGACGGAGTATAAGACCAGCACGGTTCAGTTCAACATTCCTTATGCCGACGCAACACTCAGGTTTATGGATTCCGAAGGCAATGTTCTTGAGCCGATCAATTCCGAAAACTATTTCCTTGTCACGGCAGGAAACTATTCCTACACCGTAGAAAAGGACGGTTATCAGACAAAGAGCGAAAAGCTGACTATTACACAGGCAACCGTCAATGCGGGACTTCAGATCAAGGTTGACGTTACTCTGACGAAGAACCCCGGACCGCTCACGGTCAGCGAAACAACGGAGCTTATCCACGGCTTTGATATCCTGCAAAGCATAACCGAGCCGGTAAATGAATCCGTCGGAATCAAGCTCGGAATGCACTTTGAATATAAGGATCCGACAAAGCCGAAAACGGGCGACACGGTAAAAATTGTTGACGACGCAACAGGAAACGTCGTCAAGACCTACACCGTTGTCGTGTTCGGCGATGTGAACGGAGACGGAATTTATGACGGCTGTGACGCAACAATGGTTTCGATGATAATCGGCGGAATGATAACTCCCGATGCGGCGATCAGGCTTGCGGCGGACTGCAACCACGACGGAGTGATAAATTCCGACGACCTTATGCTTCTCGAAGAAGCAGGTGTAATGCTTTCAAGCGTTGCACAAAAGGACGAGATAAAAACTTCATCAATCTATAATCAATACAGCAGTCTGATCTCACAGGATATTGAGACTGACGAGCCTGCCGCAGAGGAAGAAGAAAAAACCGAGGAAGCCGGCGGCGAAGAGAATACCGAACAGACGGTTAAACCTGCTTTCTCGTTGAAAAAACTTTTTGAAACCATCGTTTCTTTCTTCGGATATATGTTCGGAATTTTGGATTAAAAATTTAGGGGTTGTCGCACTAAGCGAAGACCAAAAGAAACATAATTAAAACCTAAAGGCTTGTACCGGATTTTTTCAACCGATACAAGCCTTGACAATTCTTATTTATAGTAAATTGAACAAATAGGTGTTTCTTTTGTTCTTCGCTTAGTGCGACAGCCCCTTTTCCTTTTTTGCTCCGATTATATCTATACGGATTATTGCCGAGATCAGCGAAACGAGTGACAGTATCTCGCAGATTACGCCCGCCGAAGAACGGCAGCTGAAATTGTATATCATCCAGAATACGCTCGTCGGCACGGTTGCAAATCGCAGGAATTTGGTGTTCTTCATTCCGTAGGCAACCGTAGTCAAAAGCTTTGCAAGAATTATAAAAAGGCTTAAATAATTCTGCCAGGTAATTATGCCGAAAACGGCAAAAAGGACACAGAAAACAATTTGAAACGGACGTGTGCTTTTTTCTTTTTCCACCAGATAAGAAAAAGTCAGGTTGCGTGCCGAGCTGACAAAATTCATCGCCATACCCGTATATGTGCCGAGCAGAAAATACTGCACGGCGAAGAAAAGCTCGCTTGATGTTTTCAGAAGCATAACGCCCTTGTGCTTTTTACATTGATAGGCGGCAATCGTGAGAATAAGTCCGATATAACCGAAAACCTGCGCAAGAATAAATTTAGTATCCACCGATAACCCTCCGTTTCACACAAGCATAAATATTATCACAACTTTAGCTTTTTTTCAAGTGGAAAAATAGCCTAAAACGGCAGAAATCTGTTGTTATGCAAAACACAGATGCGGTTGAAACATTCATGAAGTTTTGCTATAATGAAAATGCTTAATTTCTCGTGGGAGCCGGTATTATGCAGAGGCTATTTATAATTTCGTGAGATGAACAGTTCAACATGAAAAGATACTTCTGAGAATATTACTTCTTACGCTGTTTATTTTCATCATTGCTTGGGGAAAAATTGGATTACGATTGACAAATGGAGGATTTATGAAACCGACATATATTATGAAAGAGGTACACACCTGTTGTGAAAACAAGGAAAAGAACGGTCTGGAATTTGTTGTCAGAGAAGGAGATATAATTCTTGATAAAGGATTCCGATTTGAAGTGCGGCATGCCGAAATGGATTCTACAAAGCCAATCACCCGAAAGAAGGTTTCCAATACTCCGTTCAAACAATCGGAAAGACTTTTGCGAATAAAAGAACCGGGCGAAGATTCAATAGTTGTTGCCATACTTCATCAGGAAACAAACTACGAAGATGAGGATACACTGGTGACAACAGAGACTGAACATCTCGTAACGGTAAAATACGGCGAGAAATTCTCCGTTTACGCAAAAGAGCAAGTATACGATGCGTTTCACCCAATCACCTATGAATTTATCATATTAGACGGATCGGAACCGCAGAAGCAGAAAGTTCAGAACTTTTGCACCGAATGTGGAGCGAAATTGATAAAGGGCGATAAGTTCTGCCGTGAATGCGGTACGCCTGTGCTTCAGTAAAATGTACAGATAAATTTCGGTTTGTCAAATTGATGACCGCAGAAATATCGCAAGCCTCCCCTTGTAACAAGAGGAGGCTTTTTCGTGTATTTCTATTCGGGTGTGTGATTATTCAAAATATATTTTCCAAAACTCGGAGTATGCTTTGTCGCCGTAGACCTTGAACAGCATATCGTCGGCGAATTTAATTATTTTTGTCAGCACCTTTACCCATTCGGGCGGTTCGGCAAGCTGTTTCTGAGTGAGGAGCTTTGCGCTTTCCTCGCTGAGTTCGCCATATTCGGCGCAGAACTCATTCACACGCTTTGTCGTCTCAAGGCAGAATTCGGCGTCGGCTATCGTTGCCCTCATCACACGTTCGCAGTCGTACATTATCGCCTGACATTCCTCGGCGGTCTCCTGCGACCAGTCAAGCTCGCCTGCTTCATAGTCGGAGTAAAGATTTTTCAAATCGGTGTATCTCCAGCGGCGTATAAACCAGTTGTCGGAGTTGCCGTTGAACTGCGGAAATTTTTCGGGATCAGAGTTGACGTTTTCAACCTCGTGCGAATACATCAGAGCGGTGGCAAGGTTGATAACGGGCGCATTGTTTGCCGCATCCTCGTGGTGCATCTGATAGAAATACCAGGTGTTGTCGGGGAGAACTCCCGTTGAAGCGTCGATCTCGCCGTCGGGAGAAAGTCTGCCGCCGCTTGCAAGCTTCTCTCCGGGGAGAGCCGCAGTTGCGCCGAGGGTTGTTGATTCGATATTGATAACGCCGTCGCTGTTCACCATATCCGAATTTGCCATTACACGGAAGAAGTTGTATCTTGCGTCGCCCGTGTGCAGTCCGTAGCCTGCAATTATATTGATTTTTATTCCGTTCGCCGTCATTGTTCTGATGTTGTCGGCAAGATTGAGCTGAGCCTGATAGAAAGCGTCGGTCTTTGCCCTGACGGGAGCGTGAGCCTCGTCGCCTAAATATTTTTCGGCAAGCTCGGGATAGGCTTCCTTTGTCACCATCGCCCAGATCTGCGGTGTGTTTACAAGCAGATGGTCAAGCAGAACATCATATATCTTCGTCAGCATTGCGGCGTTGACCTCGGCAGGGAGAGATCGGAGCAGGAAGTTGACGGCATGACCGATAAGCTCGCCGTATTCCGTCCACTCGGATATCATCATCGGAATACCCTCGTTGTACCAGAACTCTGCCGAAACGTCAAAATCACGGTTGAACATATCGGTCACCGCCTGCGTTCCGTTGAGAACGGGAACGACATTGACTACCGTGTTCACCTTATCTGTGTCCGTAAACTGCTCGCAGAATGCGGTAAATACCGTTCCGCCGAGACTGATGGGCAGGAGGTTAACCTTCCTTGCGCCTGTTTTTCGGAGTACCATATCTATGTAGCTGTCAAGTCTCTGTGCCGATGACATGGGATCGCCGAAAAGAGAGAAGGAGAAGAAGAAAAGATTTTCTTCGCCGATGATTTCGGAGATCGCTCTGAGCGGCAATATTTTGTAAAGATAAGCGCACTGATACTGCATATAGCTCTGAGTTTCGGCGTCCTCGGGCGTTGCAAATTCGGCAAACGAGCCGTTGAACTCCAGCAGACCGATCTCGTTGTTCGCAAAGCTTCCGTCGGGCAGGGTTTGCTGAACGGAAAAAGCGGAGTCCGCAACCTTGCCGATAGCTTCAACAAGTCCGCAGTCCTTTTGTGCAATGACGGACTTGACGAGAGGCGCAAGGAGATACTTCGCAACAGTCTTGAGCACCTCGGGAATATCAAAAATAATCGTGCCGCCCTGCATATCGTTGCCGAATCCGTCCTTTTTAATCGGAGGACGGGAGGGATCCTCGGCGGTCGAGCTGTCGTAGTCCTCATCGACAACATATGTAATTGAATGAGAAATTCCCGGCACAACCACAAGCGGATAATAGTTGCCGTTTTCGTCCACATTGTCGTAAACAACGGACATATCCTCAAGCGTGTAGGGATAGTTGTCGGAAGCGGGGGTTTCGGAAGCTTCCTTTGTAACGGCGGTGCCGACCGGCACAAACGCCATAATGAAAGAAAGAATAACCGAAAAAATCTTTGATATGACGGTCATGTCTCAACCTCCTTGACACTTATAGACTAATAATAACAAAAAGTATTATTCTTTTCAAGTTTAATATGTCAAAAATAATTGAAAAGAATACTTTTAAATGGTATAATATCCACATTAAATTTCAGGAGGAAAAAATATGGAACTAACGGCAGTTGCCTCATGGCTCAACTCAACCTTTGCCGAATTTGATCTTGCAATCTTCGATTTCTTTCACAGATTGCACGACAGTGCGGCAGGCGGATTTTTTGACGTCTTTTTCAATGCGATAACAACCCTCGGTAACGACGGTATCGCACTCATAATTATTTCAATTATTCTTATGCTCTTTAAGAAAACAAGAAAAGCAGGCACGGCTATGCTCACGGGTATTATTGTCGGTGCGCTTTTCACAAACGTGACAATCAAACCTCTTGTTGCCCGTCCGAGACCTTACACCCATACGGACAGCCCCGTCTATCAATGGTGGCTGAACGCAGGTGCACAGCTTGAAAGCGAACGGTCGTTCCCGTCGGGACACACGACCTCGGCAATGGCAATGGTGACGGGACTTTTCTGCGTGACGAACAAGAAAGTAAGCTGGCTTGCGTTCTTCTTTGCGATTTTTATGGGTATGTCGAGAATTTATCTCTGTGTTCATTACCCGACCGACGTTATCGGCGGACTTATAATCGGCGGAATTGCAGGCATTATCGGCGGACTTCTTGTAAACTGTCTCTACAAACACGACGAGCATAAGATCAACAATTCTTACATCAACTTCAGCTTTGCCGATCTTTTTAAGAAGAAAGCATAAATCCCAAACGAAAGAGGAATGAAATATGTTTGCAAAGGTCAACAGCATGGGAATCTTCGGCATGGAGGTTTTTCCTGTCAGCGTGGAGGCTGATATTTCCTCCGGACTGCCCCGTTTTGATGTGGTCGGTCTGCCCGATTCCGCAGTCAGCGAATCCCGTGACCGTGTGCGGTCGGCAATGAAAAACAGCGGCTTTGATTTCCCTGTCAGCCGCATCACCGTCAATCTTGCCCCTGCCGACAGGCGAAAAGAAGGTCCTCTTTACGACCTTTCAATATTTATCGCTCTGCTGGAGGCGTCCGAACAGCTCAATGTAAAAACCGACGATTATATTTTCCTCGGCGAGCTTTCTCTTGACGGCAAGATCCGCAGGGTGAACGGCGTTCTGCCCATGGTTATCGGAGCGCATCAGTGCGGAGTGAGAAAAATTTTTGTCCCGTCCGAGAATGCAAACGAGGCGGCGATAGTTGACGGAACAGAGATTTATCCTGCCCCCGATGTTTTCGCCGTTTTAAATCATCTCAGAGGAACAAAGCCGATCGAGCCTGCAAAGCCTGTTGAGCCGAACGTCGGTGAATTGTTCGACTATATGCCCGACTTTGCCGATGTCAAAGGTCAGTTTGAGGCAAAGCGTGCGCTTGAGGTTGCCGCGGCAGGAGGTCACAACACGCTGATGATCGGCAGTCCCGGATCGGGCAAGAGTATGCTTGCAAAGAGGATACCCTCGATCCTGCCGTCAATGACCTTTGAAGAAAGTCTGGAAACAACGAAGATTTATTCAATCGCAGGTGCAATCAAAAATAATTCGAGCCTGATTACTCAGCGTCCGTTCCGTTCGCCGCACCACACCGTTTCGACAATCGGACTTGCAGGCGGCGGAGCAGTTCCCAAGCCGGGTGAAATTTCGCTTGCCCACAACGGTGTGCTTTTCCTCGACGAGCTGCCCGAATTTTCCCGTCAGGCAATGGAGATGATGCGACAGCCTCTTGAGGACGGAAAGATCACTATTTCAAGAGCTTCGGGAGCTTCGACTTACCCTTGCTCGGTGATGCTTGTCTGCGCGATGAATCCCTGTCCCTGCGGCTACTACGGACACCCGACAAGGGAGTGTACCTGCCGTGAGGGTGCGGCGGCAAAGTATCTTTCAAAAATCAGCGGTCCGCTTCTTGACAGGATTGATATACATATCGAAGTGCCGCCCGTCGACTTTGAAAAGCTTTCCGACGAGCACCGCGGAGAGCCTTCCTCGGAGATCAAAAAGAGAGTTGACGCGGCAAGAAAAATTCAGCAGGAAAGGCTCAAAGGCACTTCGGCAAACTGCAACGCTCAGATGAATGCGGCAATGACGAGGGAGTTTTGCAGGGCGAGCGATGCGGCAATGAAGATGCTTCAAATGGCTTTTGACAGGCTCGGTCTTTCCGCCCGTGCATATGATAAAATTCTCAGAGTTGCGAGGACGGTTGCCGACCTTGACGGCTCGGAGATAATAGAAGCAACGCACATTTCCGAAGCGATCCAGTACCGCTCCCTTGACAGAAAATTCTGGTCAAGATGAACAGTTTGTAAATTTCGGCATACAATATTGACAGTGAAAAAAAGAATGATATAATCAAATCAAAGGAGGAGATTTTATGACAAGACAGCAGATAAAAGAAATGGCAAAGGCTCAGCTCGGAGGCAAGATTTTCGGCAACACATGGCTTATCGCCGTTGTCGTTATCGTTATTCAGGTTGCTTTGTCACAGCTTGTAAACGTTATTCCCGGAGTCGGACAGATTGCCGCCCTGCTTATATCGGGACCTGTTGCATACGGTGTTTCGGCAATGTTCCTTAAACAGACCCGCAACGGACAGACAATGGATATTGTTGATATTTTCAACGGTTTTAAATATGACTTTTCCAACACATTTTTAATCAGTCTGATGACCTTTATTTTTACTTTGCTCTGGTCGTTGCTTTTCGTTATTCCCGGTATCGTAAAAAGCTACGCTTACTCAATGGCAATGTATATCAAGGTTGATAATCCCGATTATGATTGGAAAAAGTGCATAGATGAAAGCCAGAGAATGATGTCGGGACACAAGGGTGAGCTTTTCGTTCTTGACCTCAGCTTCATCGGCTGGATGATCGTCGGTGCTTTCTGCTTCGGAGTAGGCACATTTTGGGTAACGGCTTATATTGAAGCTTCTCATGCCCAGTTCTACGAAAATCTCAGAAGAACCGAGCTTGCAAGCGCACCGCAGTACAATGCTCAGTACAATCCGCAGTTTAACAATCCTCAGTTCTGATTAAAAAATTCAATAAAAATGACTGCAAGCAATCCGAAAAGGAAAGCTTGCAGTTTTGTTTTAGACGGTAGAGCTTTAATATTTAATTGTCTAAGGTCTGAAGTCTATTTTCAGCCTTCCCCTTGAGGGGAAGGTGCCGAGGAACGAGGCGGATGAGGTGTAAAAAGCTAATAACTAAGTAAAAATATAATATCATCAGACCTGCTCCACCTCATCACCGCCTACGGCGGAGCTTCCCCTCAAGGGGAAGCCTTGCATAGTTTCAGCAAATTTTATAGTTTTATCGTCTAAAGTCTGATATCTAAAATCTAACGTTTCAAGTCTTTTCCAAATAAAACTTGAAAAAATATTTTGATGTGATAAAATATTCGG
>JBJEPQ010000014.1:0-14066 GCA_051881315.1 Acutalibacteraceae bacterium
GCTTCCTCGGCTGTTTCAATTCTTCTACCGCATTAGGAGCATCATACATCGGCAATCCTAAATCTCTCTTTACCTCTGCGATATATGCGGTATGTACTTTGAAGCCGTATTTAGCTTCTATGTACTCCTTTATCATTTTGTAGGTCACTCGTTCCTTGGGCTTGTACTCTTCGGCTCTTTTAGCGATATTATCAAGCGGTACTTTTCCCTCACCTTCGCCAAACTCAACTTTTACATTGATATATCCGTCTGGCTTTTTGTGGGAAAGCAGTACAACCGTCTCGACATGTGCGGTATGGGGGAACATATCGACGGGTTGGATTTTTTTGACCTTATAGCCGTTGCGGGTGAGGTAGGCGAGGTCTCTCGCCTGAGTTTCGGGATTGCAGGAGATGTAAACGATCTTCTTCGGGCTGAGCGTAATGACGGAGGAAAGAAACGCCTTGTCGCTTCCTGCCCTCGGCGGATCCATAAACACAACGTCCGCTTTTTCGCCGTCAGCCGCCATATCCGTCATAAACTCGCCTGCATCGGCACAGTAGAAACGAATATTTTTAATGCCGTTGAGCTTTGCGTTTTCTATCGCATCGTGCACCGCATCACGGTTGACTTCAACGCCGATGACCTCTTTTGCCTGCTTGGCGGCGACGATGCCGATCGTGCCGATGCCGCAGTAGGCGTCAATAACCGTTTCCTTGCCTGTCAGTTCGGCAAATTCCATTGCTTTCATATAGAGCTTTTCGGTCTGCACGGGATTTATCTGATAAAACGACTTGGCGGAAATTGAAAAGTCACAGCCGCAGAGCGTGTCCGTAATCTTGCCCTTGCCGTAAAGCACCTTTTCTGTTTCGCCGAGCACCATACTCGTGTCGGAATTGTTGATATTCTGAATTATCGTTGTAATTTCGGGGTGGGCTTCGAGCAACTCTTTGACAAAGGCGTTCTTCCCGGGAAAGACGACCGTGCCCGTGACGAGGACGACCATTATTTCGCCGCTTTTAAATCCGCGCTTGACAAGCACATGACGCAGAAATCCCGTGCCCCTGTCCTCGTTGTAGGCGGTCATACGGTATTTCGGCATCATTGAGCGTATCGTGACGATTATTTCGTCCGCTTTCCTGTCCTCAATTTTGCACCTGTCGATACAAACAATTCGGTGAGACTTGGACTGATAAACTCCCGATATGATTCTGCCGCCCCGTGTTGAGCCGAACGCCGCCTGCACCTTGTTGCGGTAATGGTATGGGTGTTCCATACCGATGATTTTGTCAACATGGCAGTATTTGCCGAGGAGCTTGACTACCTTTGCTTCCTTGAAGCTGAGCTGGCGTTCGTATGTCATATTCTGAAGCTGACAGCCGCCGCATTTTCCTGCGACGGGACAAAAGCTCATTTTCTGTTCTTTTTTCGATCTTTTATCGTTCATCTTTTTGTTCCTTATTCAGTATGTTGCAGACTGCGATCGCCGCCGTGCCGAGCAGGGCAATGACGATCCAGCTTGTTATTGTGCCGCTCCAGCCGAATTTATCGGAGAGAAGCGCAAAGCCGTATGCCGATGCCGCAGAGCCTACATAGGTCATAAAATTGAGCGTTCCCGAAAGCTCGGAAACATTTTCATTGTTGCCGTAAATTCCGGGGATAAAGCTTATCAGCACAAGATTTACGCCGTGCATACAGGCGACGATCAGAGCCGACATCAACGCTGTGAGAATAACGGAGCGACCTCCGATAATGACGAGAACAACTGCGGCGAGTGCGCCCAATGCAAAGATTGAAAATACACATCTGAACGGCCTCTTGCCCGTCTTGTTGTAAAAAAGCGAGGTGAGACTGAGGCTGAGATATGAAAAAACGGGAATAGCCGCACCGGTCAGAATAGATTTTTCACTGCTGAGACCGAAGGCTTCGTATATGTAGGTCGGGAGCCAGGTTGTAACTCCGTCACGAAGTGCGCCCTGGAAGAATATTGCGGCGAGGGTGAATACAAGCAAGCCGATCGGCATTGCAGGAGTGTGTTTTGATCTTTTCTTTACGCTCTTTTGCAGGGCATAGGTAATGTCGGCTGATTTTTCGATTTTGGTCAGCATAATAAACCACACAAAAGCCATTGCCGCACCGCAGAAAGACGTGATGAAGAAAACGCCTTTCCAGCTCCAGACGGAAATTACCGCAGGGGAGAGCAGATAAATCAGTATTGTTGCGACCGTACTGCCGAGACTTGCCCGAACACAGCCCTTGTTGAAGTCGTCCTCGTTCATTGCCGTTTTCATTATCTTGATCATCGGCGGCCACATGAGCGACTGAGCAAGTCCGTTAATACCCCAGACAAGGCACATCGGCACGGCACCCCTGACAAACGGAATGAGTAAATTCATTGCCGCAGTAATCGAGAAGCCGAGAGTCATCAGTCTCTTGGGATCGAAGCGGTCGCCGAGCTTGCCGCTGACAAGCTGACCTACGCCGTATGTGATGAAGCCGACCGTTGTGACCGCACCTGCCGCTGTTTTGCCGATGTATCCGTCGGATATTACGGCGGCGATTACGGCGGCAAAATTTATCCTTGTCAGATAGCTGACGAAGTAGGCAAGGGAGCAGAGAAAAATAAGTTTTTTTGAATATTTTGCGTCAAGCTTCATCGTTCGTTCTCATTGGGCTTTTTCATTGTAAGAGAAATACGCTTCTTTTCGAGGTTTACATCAAGCACCCAAACCGTGACGATCTGTCCGACCTTGAGCACCTCGGACGGGTGCTTTATATAGCGGTCGGTGATCTGCGAAACATGGACAAGACCGTCCTGATGAACGCCTATGTCGATGAATGCACCGAAGTCGATAACGTTTCTGACCGTGCCCTTCAATTCCATACCCTTTTTCAGGTCTTTCATCTCCATAACATCGGTACGAAGCATCGGCGGCGGAAGCTCGTCACGGGGATCACGTCCCGGACGGGAAAGCTCCTTTACAATGTCCTGCATTGTCGGAACACCCACGCCGATCTTTTCGGCAACCTTTTCTTCGCCGAAAGAGGCGATTTTTTCATTTATGCCGTCAAGTTTATTGTTTGCGGCATCGTTTACCGTGTAGCCGCAGATCTCAAGCAGAGCCTTTGCGGCGGTATAGCTTTCGGGGTGAACGCCCGTGTTGTCAAGCAGATTTTTGCTTTCGGGCACACGCATAAATCCGGCGCACTGCTCAAAGGCCTTTGCGCCGAGCTTGGGAACTTTTTTAAGCTGTGAACGTGAGGTGAAAGCTCCGTTTTCCTCACGGTAGGAAACAATGTTTTTCGCAACGGTCGAGTTTATTCCCGCAACCCTTGTCAGCAGGGAGGGCGAGGCGGTGTTTACATCAACTCCGACCGTGTTTACCGCATCCTCGACAACTCCGTCAAGGGCGTTGCTCAGATCCTTTTGGGGCATATCGTGCTGATACTGACCTACGCCGATTGCTTTCGGATCAATCTTGACAAGCTCTGCAAGGGGATCCTGAAGACGCCTTGCGATAGACACTGCGCTCCTGAGTGAAACATCAAACTGAGGGAATTCCTCGGCGGCAAGCTTGGAGGCGGAATAGACCGAAGCTCCTGCCTCGCTGACGACCATATATTTTGCGTCGGTGTTAAGCTCTTTGAGAAGCTCTGCGGTGAAGATTTCCGTCTCCTTGGAGGCGGTTCCGTTGCCGATCGCAATTATCTGAACACCGTATTTTATAATTAAGTTTTTGATAAGCGTTTTTGCCTGCGCTTGCTGAGCGGCGGAAAGAGTGATATATGCCACTCCCGTGTCAAGCACCCTGCCTGTTGCGTCAACAACGGCTACCTTACAGCCTGTGCGGTAGCCGGGATCAAGACCGATGGCGACCTTGCCCTTGACGGGCGGCTGGAGCAGAAGCTCCTTGACATTGAGCGAAAAGTTCTTTATTGATGAAACGCAAGCTCTTTCGGTCAATGCAGAACGGATTTCTCTTTCTACTGACGGGAAGATAAGTCTGTCGTAAGCGTCAACGCCTGCTTCACGGACGGTATCGGTGCAGGGTGAGCCGTTGTCGCCGAGAGTTTCGGAGGCGATGACATTGAGAGCCTTTACTCTGTCGAGTTCAAGACTTACTTTCAGGAAATCCTCTTTTTCTCCTCGGTTTACAGCGAGAATTCTGTGGTCTGCAATTTTGCTGATCGGCTCGGAATAGTCGTAATACTGCTCGTAAACGCTGTCCGCTTCGGGATCGCTCGCCTTGACCTTGACCGTGCCGACAACGTTTAGCAGGTTTTTCAGCCTGCGGCGAATGTCGGGCATATCGGAAATATCCTCGGCGATGATATCCATTGCGCCCTGAAGAGCGTCCTCTGCCGTGGGAACTTCTTCGGTTATGTAGTCCTTTGCAAGCTCAAGAGCTGTCGGACTGTTTGGAGTCTGGAGATAAATGGCCTGTGCAAGGGGTTCAAGTCCCTTTTCTCTTGCAACCGAGGCTCTCGTCTTTCTTTTGGGCTTGAACGGACGGTAAATGTCCTCAAGCTCGGCAAGGGTTGCCGCTTTTTCGAGAGCGGCGGAGATTTCGTCAGTCAGCTTTTCCTGAGCTTCGATAGACGAGCGTATTTCCTCACGGCGCTTGTCCAGATTGCGGAGATATTCCAAACGCTCGGAAATTTCACGGAGCGTCTGATCGTCAAGAGTGCCGTGAGCCTCTTTTCTGTATCGTGCGATAAAGGGAATAGTGTTGCCGTCGTCAATGAGAGCGACAACATTTTCCACCTGCCACTTTTTTAAATTAAATTCGTTTGTAAGGGTGAGAATTATATCCATAAATTACCTCGTCTTGATCTGTCTGATATCCGAGCCGTCAAAGTAGAGCATAACGTAATCGCTGAGTATTCTTGAAGCAATCCGTTCGCCGTAGGCTTTGGTGAGCTGTTCGGGCATGAGATTTGTGCTGATGATTGTCGGCTTGCCCTCAAGCTCCCTTGAATTGACTATGTTATAGAGGGCGGAAACGGTGAACTGAGTTGTAAATTCCGCTCCGAGATCGTCGATTATCAGAAGATCGCAGTCAAGTATTGTTTCTTCGGTGTTTGTGTCGGCTTTGCCGAATTTATCTTTTTCAAGCTTATTAAAAAGGTTTTGCGCCGAGGAATAGATCACTCCGTAACCCTCCTCAACCGCCTTTCCTGCTATGGCAAGGGAGAGGTGTGTTTTGCCGAGTCCAGTTTTGCCGTAAAGAAGCAGGCTCGGAGAATGACGGCTGAAATCTGCGGCATATGCCTTGCAGTAATTCAGCACGCTTTCCATTCGCTTTTTCGGACTTGTACCTGCTCCGTCGGGATAGTAGTCGAGCTTGAAATTGTCAAAACGGCAGTTACCGACAGGGAGCTTTGAACAGAGCTTTTCATACTCTATGGATTTAAGAAGCTCCTTGAAACAGCCGCACATTATTCCGCTGACGAAGCCCTTGTCATCACATTTTTTGCAGGTGTAATGCACATCGAGCCAGTCCTCTGGAAAGCCGTTGCTTTTAAGAAGCAGACGACGCTGAGCCTGAGCCTCAAGATTTATTTCGGAAAGCTTCTGTATGTATTCCTTTGCGTCTGCCGCACCCATTCCTATCGCCTTGATAGTCGCAAGTCCTGCCCGTGACATTTTTTCTTCGGCTTCAAGAATTTCGGGAGCGGTCTCAACGGCAATTCGGTGGTGCTCCTCACGCTCGGCAAGAGCACGGCTTCGTCTTTGAGCCAGCTCCTGTTCCGCTTTTTTGTAGGTTTCTTTGCTGTATGCCATTGTCAGCTTCCTTTCCTGTAAACCGGCAGAGCCTCGCCTCTGTGGTTAAATTCATTGATATCGTATGACGCACCCGTTTCTTCGGCAGGCGCTTTTTTTCTGCGGTAGTCTTCCTTTTCCCTTTCGACATCTTCGGGAGTTTTGATACCCTTTGATTTCCAGTTCATAAGTATCTTGTTCATATAGGGAAAGCTTATTCGGCTTGTGTGGTTGAGCATCTCCTCATAAGCGAGATATATCATTTCAACGTTGAATTTCAGCTCGACCGACCACGTTCTGAGATACGCCGACTGGGAGGAGGAGGGACGGGGATTCTGAATACCTGCCATTTCCGCAAATTCACTCCACAGCTTGTTGCAGGAATTGAGTATTTTTATCTGCTCGTCCGCCTTTTCGATGGTGTCGATCTCCATTTCGCCCCAGCTTTTTCCGACCTTTGATATGTAGGAAAAACCGCTCTTGCCGACCGATTTGCAGTAATCGACAAGCATATAAATAACCTCGATCGGCAGACCGTAGTGGTCGTGCATCATCAGCAGTATGCTTCGGCTGTCATAGCCGAGGGTTTTGCCGAGCATCTTCTCAATGTCCGAGAACATATTGAGAATTTCGGGATTTTCCTTACATCGTGCAGAGATCTGCTCACCCGTGGGCTTTGATGCGGCAATTTCTCCGAGCTGTTTCGGCGTTTCCGTCTCCTGCGGCTTGACTTTTTCGACGGGAGCCGGAGCAGGAACTAAAGGCTGATTATCACTTATCAGAATACCCCAGCCTGCAATGACGGTCAGCGCATCCTCAACGTCGGCTTCGCTGTAACCGATAGCCGCCGATATCGCCGACGGATCAATCGGATCGGACAAATGACGGCATATCCACAGAAGCGTCTTGAGCTGAGACGCGCTCGCTAATTTTATGTAGTTATCCACGACCTGCGACGGCACGGCAAACATCGAGCCGAGAACAGCGGAATTGAAAATATACGACATTGATAACATCCTTTTTTATGAATTGCATTTACCATAACATTATACACTTTTACGCCGCAAAATTAAACAGAAAAATTATATTTTACACGTCCCGTAAAAATATACAAGAGATTGTGGACGAACGTGTTTTTAATCACAATTTGCTCGACAAAAATGCCAAAAATCCGAGCTTTGCCGAAAAAGTTCATTATTAAAAAATCTGACTTGTTTTTCCACACAAAAGAATGGTTTTTTCAACAAAAATAAACTGAAAAAATGCGCCGTGGCATAGTTTACAAAAAACGGACTTTAATATTGTGCATTTATACTAAGATAATCAACTTGAACTTTGACTTAAAATCCTTTATAATAATATCTGTAATGGTATAGTCAGTTATCGAAATTAAAATATTAGGAGTGTTGTATTATGAAACGCAGGATTATTTCCGTTGCGATCGCCTTGGTGATGGCGGCAACGTGTGTTTTTCCCGGCCTGTCGGCTCTTGCCGCAGGAACGGTACCCTCGCTTGAAGGAGGAGTATATCAGATCGGCACGGCTGACGAGCTCAGATGGTTTGCCGATGCGGTAAACAGCGGCACCCAGTCCATCAAGGGAAAGCTGACGGCTGATATTCAGCTCAATGCCGAAGGCTCGACCGCAAACGAGTGGACGCCTATCGGAACACAGGCAAGTCCGTTCAAGGGTACTTTTGACGGCGACGGACATACGGTCAGCGGAGTTTATATAAACTCTTCCGGGGATTGCGTAGGCTTCTTCGGAAGTGTTGTCATTCCGTATGAGGTCACGGAGGATATACCCGATGTGATGAATTCGGAATTTGTTCTTCAGCACTCTGTTACAAGCATTAAGAATCTTAAACTGACAAACGCCTATGTCAAGGGCGGTTACAGCGTCGGTGGAATTGTCGGCTATGCGGAAAATCTCGGCATCTCCGACTGCTCGTTCTCCGGCACGGTTGAAGGCACGGGTAACAGCATCGGCGGCGTAGTCGGCTGGTCATACTACAATTCGGTGGTCAACCAGTGTCATTCCACAGGCTCCGTCGGCGGAAATCAGCGTGTCGGCGGTATCACCGGCTATGCAAACGGCAACTCGGTTATTGTCAAGTGTTACAGCGATATGACTGTTTCAGGTCAGTATAATGTCGGCGGAATCATCGGTACTTCTTCCGGTGCTTTCCTTGAGGGAAGCTTCTTCCTCGGCTCTGTCAGCGCACAAAACTCTGTCGGCGGAATTATCGGTTACGCTCTTTTCTCAACGGTTTGCGACGCATATGCAATCGCTCCGATAAGCGGAACGGGCGAGCTTGTCGGCGGTGCGATCGGTAACTTTTACGGCAGTGATTGTGAAAGCGTATTTTACAGCTATGAAACTTCAGGTGTAGACGGCAGTGTGGGTATCGGACGTACGCTTGACGATATGAAAGCTTCGTCTTTCGTCAAGGAGCTGAACGCACAGAAGGTTTATTTCTGCTTCGACTACACGGATATAAATAACGGCTATCCCGTTCTTGCATGGATGCTCTCGCTTGACGTATGGGCAGGCGACCGCTCTGTGCCTCAGCAGAACGCAAGCGGTACATATCTTATTTCAAAACCGTCCGAGCTTGCATGGTTTGCGGCTCTTGTAAACGGTGAGCTTAACGGTATTGATGCAAATCCCTCTGCCAATGCAACCGTAACGGACGATCTTCTTATGAATATCAATGTCAATGACGACAGCTTCGGCTTGGTCGAATGGACTCCTATCGGCATCGACGAGGCTCACGGATACAACGGCACGTTCAACGGCGGCGGATTTAATATCGCAGGACTTTACACAACCTCGACTTCGGGAAGCAGCGGCGTTAATGTCGGACTTTTCGGATATGTCGATTCGGGTAAGGTAATCAACACCGTTGTGCTTGACGGAAAGATTTCCGGAATAGAAAATGTCGGAGGAATTGCAGGCTATGTCAAGAGCGGTTCGATCATGAACTGCTGTTCAAACGGCGAGGTTAGCGGTGATAAGGCTGTCGGCGGAATAGTCGGTAACCTTGGATCTTCCTCGGCAAGCGTTTCAACAAGCTGTGTGCTCGGCACAATCGTCGGCACCAACTATTCGGACGACAAGGCATTTCTTACCAATGTCGGTGGCGTCGTAGGCTTCAGCAACAAGGCAACAATTAACAAGTGCTTTAATGCCGCTTCTATCGAGGCTCCGCTTGCAAGATTTACGGGCGGCGTGCTCGGCTACAATTCGGGCGGATCGCTCACTAACAGCTATTGCACCGGCATACAGATCAACGGCAACGTAATTGTCGGCGGACTTGTAGGTTACAACAATAACGGAACTGTCAGCACCTGCTATGTTTCAAGCAAGGTGACCGGTACAAGTCAGGTCGGTGTTGCTTTCGGACAGACCACAGGCGCAAATGTTTCAAAGGTTTACTATGACTCGACATATATGGAAAATCTCCTGCTTACCGGAGCGACCGAAAAATCTCCTGCTCAGATGACGGGTTATTCTTCGGTTTCCAATCTCGGATTCTCCGCAACGGATTGGAGATCAACGGCGGACGATGAGTATTTCTACTATTTTCCGCAGCTCAGTTCACTGTATAATCTCAGCTCGGTAAAGGCGATAAAGGACGGCTCCGTCAGCAGCGTTAAGAGAGTACAGGACAAATATGTTGCAAGGGTTCAGATTGACGGACGAATTGACACATATTACGAAACTCTTTCCGACGCTATCGCATATGCCGAGAACACTTCTTCGATAGTTCTGCCGACCGTTTATCTCATTCGTGACACGGTCATAGATTCTACAATCACGATTTCCTCTGAGATCGGTATTTTCTCCGTTGACGGCGCAACGATTTCAAGAGCGTCAACGCTTACAGGACCGATGTTTAACGTTACGGGCAAGCTTACACTCGGCTCAAAATCATACGGCGACGATACGGCCGCAAGTATGTTTGTTGACGGAGGAAAGGTTGCGGCAACCGACTCTGCAATCAAGGTTGCGGAGGGCGCAGTTCTTACCGTTCAGCCGGGAGTGGAATTTTTCGATTTCAGAACCGCTGAGCAGGCGACTGCAACGGTAATGGGCGTCGTGATATCCAATGAGGGAACTGTTGAAATTACCGGCGGTAAATTCATCGAAAATATCGGAACCTCCGTCGGCGGCGTAATATACAACAACGGCGGCACGGTGAAAATCAGCGGCGGCACATTCAAATCGAATGAGGCAACACAGGGCGCCGTGCTCTACAACAACGGCGGCGAGGCTGTTATCAGCGGCGGTGATTTCACCCTGAATATTGCAAAGCTCAAGGGCGGCGTAGTCGCTTCGTATGATGTTTACGCAACGACCGTTATCAGCGGAAAGGCTTCGCTTACCGAAAACCAGTCTACCTACGGCGGTGCAGTTTGTGCAATGAATTATTCTACCGTTGAGATCAGCGGCGGTACATTATCTGCTAACCGTGCCTATTATTCGGGCGGTGCTATCCAGTCGGAAACAGGAGCGGAAGTCAGAATTAAGGGCGGCTATATTGCAGAAAATATTTCCGACAAGTCGCTCGGTCAGGCTGTTTACAATGACGCAACCCTTTCGTTCGGCGGAAACGGTCAGATCGATCCCTCCAATGATGTTTACCTTGTCAGCGGAAAGACGATCGACATAACCGATAGGCTGAACTGCTCGGGATATGCGGCAACCGTTACTCCGCAGACCTATGCCGAGAAAACAAAAATTCTCGACGGAAGCGCAATGAGCACGAGCTATATGAAGTTCGGACTTTCCAACTCAAACTGGTACACTCTCGCAAACGGTACTATCACAAGCATGGCAACCACAACGGTCGCAAAGGTAAGTAAGGCCGGCGCATATTCGGTTGAATACACCGACCTCAAGGACGCATTTGCCTCTGTTGCGGCCGATGAGACAGCTATCATTACTCTTGTTGCCAACGCTTCCGTTACTTCCACGATCACCGTCAACGGCGATGTCACTCTCCTCTGTGACGACACGACCTATAAGGCGATCCGAACAGGTTCGTTCTACGGCATAATGTTCGATATTACAAAAGGCTCAACTCTGAGAATAGGCACATCGGTTGCCGACAATGTTCAGCAGTCTCAGACCGATTATGCGGCAGGCACGGATTCGGCAGGTCTTATGATAATCGACGGCGGCAAGGAGCTTACAGGCGTTGTCGGTGCGGCGGCTGTCAATGTTCAGACGGGCGGAAGCTTCTATATGCACGAAAATTCCGTAGTCCAGAACTGCAAGAACACCACGTCGGGCGCAATTACCGTTTCGGGTAATATGTATATGTACGGCGGAACGATCAGAAACAATGAGTGCAACTACGGCGGAGTTTACGTCAAGTCGGGCGGTAAGCTCAATACCTACGGCGGCGTTATCGCCGGCAATACCGCAACGGGCGGAGCAGGCGATGCGGTCTACGCTCTGGGCAAGGTGACAAGATTCCTCCAGACCTACAATTATCTGTATGTTGAAAAGCTCTATGATGAGGAAGGAAACGTTATCGGCTCGGCTGATCCCGTTTCAGCAGGAACATCTAATACCGATATTATGATTAAAAACGGAGAAGCTGTTTACCTTTCGACCAACATTGTTTATATTGACTCCGCTTCATCGGATCTGTATATTACAAGCCTCGATCAGGTGCCGGACAATTCGTCTTTCACCCGTTCGGTAATGACTTTGGACTGCGCTAAATATACCGTAGGCAACGTTATCGTTTCGGGTACGGACACGATCAATACATATATGTATTTTGACACCTATGTTGACGGCTACTGTATTCTTTACACAGGAAAGCTCGGAATAAACAAGCTTGTTGCAAAGAGCACCGCGGGACTTACGGTTGACAGAAGCAAGTCGCTTATTACAGGCTTTGATTTAACAGGACTGACTGTCAGCAAGGTCATTCAGCTCTTTGAGAACGACAAGATTTATCTCAGAGTTTATAACGCAAGCGGCACGATGCTCAAGAATACGAATTATGTTTCAACGGGCTGTTCAATCAGACTTATTGACGCTTCGGGCGCAACGATTGATTCGCTTACGGTATATATCCGAGGCGATGTAAACGGCGACAGCAAGATCGACGGAATGGACTCGGTTATCGTCAGAGCGATTGCAGGAGCTATGCTGACCACAGACACCGTATCGGCGGCGCAGATTGCCGCATCGGACGTCAACTTTGACAACACCGTCACATCGGTTGACTCCGAGCATATTGATCTTGCAGGTATCGGACTTCAGACGATATCTCAGACCGCATAACACAGAATAATCAAAGAGGACAGCCGAAATTCCGGCTGTCCTTTTGTATAGAGAAATAATAGAGAACAGGAGCTTTTTATAAATGGAAATAACCGATAAAAGAATTGATTCGGGAAAGGCTTTTGACTGGGGAAGAACCTCGGAGGATTATGCCCGATACAGGGATATCTATCCCGAAGAATTTTATGAAAAAATCGTGCGGCGTAATTTGTGCGTTACAGGACAGCGTGTTCTGGATCTCGGCACGGGCACAGGTGTTCTGCCGAGAAATATGTACCGATATGGGGCAAAATGGACGGGAACGGATATTTCCGAAAATCAGATTGAAAAAGCCCGTGAGCTGTCCGACGGAATGGATATTGACTACTATGCAATGCCTGCCGAACAGCTTGAGTTTGCGGACAATTCGTTTGACGTGATTACCGCCTGTCAATGCTTTTGGTACTTCGACCACGAAAAAATTATGCCTGTTTTGCACAGGCTTCTGAAAGACAACGGACGGATTTTGATTTTAATTATGGAGTGGCTGCCTTTTGAAGAAAGAATTGCAGGCGAGAGCGAAAAACTTGTGCTGAAATACAGTCCAAACTGGAGCGGCGCAGGCGAAACAAAGCACCCCATAAATATTCCTGACTGTTACAATGAAAAATTTGACCTTGTGTATCACGAAGAATATCTGCTGAACGTGCATTTTACAAAAGAGAGCTGGAACGGCAGAATGAAAGCGTGCAGGGGAGTCGGAGCTTCGCTCACGCAGGAGGAAATCGCAGACTGGGAGCGTGAGCATTTGCAGATGCTTGACAGGCTTGCGCCGGAAGAGTTTGATGTTTTGCATTATGCCGCACTTGCCGAGCTGAAGAAGAAATAGAACTCTCGGCTGTCAACGCAGCGTAGGTTGCTTTGAGGAAAAATTGAGTTATAATTAAGCCATAAAATATCCGAGGAGGAAAAATTATGGATAACTATGTTACGGGTGCGGCAATAAAACGCCTGCGCGAAAAAAAGGAAATGACTCAGGCTGAGCTTGCCGACAGGATAGGCGTGACGGCAAAGGCCGTTTCAAAATGGGAAACGGCAAAGGGCTTGCCCGATATATCGCTGATTGAGCCGCTTGCCGCCGCTCTCGGAGCTTCTGTGACAGAGCTTATGTCGGGCGAGACGGTGGTGAACGGCAATGTCTCGGCAAATATGCTCAGGGCGAAGCTCTATGTCTGTCCCGTGTGCGGCAATGTGATACACGCTGTAGGCGAGGCGGCAATAAGCTGCTGCGGAGTTAATCTGCCGCCGCTTGAGGCGGAGGAAACGGACGGTACGCATCAAATCTCGGTCGAGCCTGTCGAGCATGAATATTATGTGACGGTCGATCACGAAATGACAAAGGAGCATTACATTTCGTTTATTGCATATGTCACCTCGGATCGCTTTGAGCTTGTCAAGCTGTACCCCGAGGGAAACGCCGAAACTCGCTTTGCAAGGAGAGGCCACGGCTTCATCTATTACTACTGCAACCGCCACGGACTGATGAAAAAGAAGATATGAAATTTTACAAGGCTTGATGAAACTTTGTAAGGCTTCCCCAAATCAGACGTTAGATTTTAGACCTTAGGCTTTAGACGATAAAGTTTTAAAGTCTGATGAAATTAAACAAGGCTTCCCCTTGAGGGGAAGCTCCGCCGCAGGCGGTGATGAGGTGGAAAGTTAGACATTAGATTTTAGACCTTAGACTTTAGACGTGGATAATTAAAATCTTGCAGAAACCGTTTCAGCCTCCCCTTGTTGCAAGGTAGCCGAAAAGTTTTCATCGAAATTTAAAACGAGACCTTCTAAAAGCTAACATCTAATGTCTAACATCTATTTTGGGGAAGCTCCGCCGCAGGCGGTGATGAGGTGGAAAGTTAGACTTTAGATTTTAGAACTTAGACTTTAGACGATTAAAAATAAAAGCTTGCAGAAATCAATATAAGCCTCCTTAGATTGTCAATCCAAGTGCAACACTTTTTTGATGTATTCATTAGGT
>JBJEPQ010000015.1:0-49858 GCA_051881315.1 Acutalibacteraceae bacterium
GTTGATATGAAGTCTACTTGTTTTTTAGTGTTGCACTTGATATTATAATCTACCCCGATGCGGGTGCATCGGGTGTCCGTTCATCGTATTCAGGGTGTTTCGCTAACCATTTTTCAAAGTAGGCTTTACCCTCATCACTGTCATAAAATTTTCTGATCTCAGGTGCTAAGGCTTTCGCAAAAGAAGTGAGCAGTTCTTCGGGTAACTCTACCTTGGTATAATCAATCCTGGTATATTTCTTCATAGGCTCACCTCATCGTTCTCGGTCACGCTGTCGAATCAGATAGCGACGGTAATGCTCGCAGGCTTTCATAACAAAGTCTTCTGCCTGTTTTGCATTGGCGTTAGGGACATATTTGCGAATACGCTCCATCGGTACTTTGAACATTTCCCGCTGATTTGCTTTTTCCTCGCTCATAACGGCGGCAATAACTTCAGGTGTCAAGCCTTCCTCTTGGCTCATCTTCTTAAAACGGCAAGCCTGAGAGAGTGACGGGGTGCAATCGTTTAGCTCCATCTGCTCCAAAAGGTCGTACTGCTCCTGCGCGTTAAGATAGGAAAGTTCAACGGCGGGAGTAAAGGCAATACGCCCATCATCCACATATTGCATAATTTCGGGGATAAGATTGGTAAGACGGATATAGCGGCGTACTTGCTCACGACTATCTCCGTTATCTACACCCACCATTTCATCCGTGCGGGACTTCGACACAACTTGTGTCGAAGTTAGATCAGTTCGCCACCCCTGATGCTTCATTGCTTCAAGCTTCATCTTGTAAGCAAAGGCTTTTTCAGAGGGCAGAATGTGTTCTCGGTGTAGGTTGCTGTCTACAAGCACGATCGCCGCCGCATCACGGTCAAGAGATACAACTAAGGCAGGGACTTCTGTGGCCCCTGCCTTAACTGCGGCGTGTAAGCGGCGATGTCCGCTTATAACCTCATATTCCTCTGTGTTTTCAATCGGTCGGACAATCAGCGGTGAAAGAATTCCTTGCGTCTGCACACTTTCAATCAAGGTATTCATTTCCTCATCGTCCTTGACTTTAAACGGATGCCCTTCAAACGGGCGAAGTTTTTCTACCGGAATATTTACCGGCTGATTTCTTGTGTTTTTCATTTTCATCTACTCCTATCTAAATATCTCGCACGGGCTTTTCTTTCAAGCTCGTGCTCTTGTTTTAATAATTCATATAAATGCGGAGACTTCTCCAAAATCTTCTCCGCACGGCGAAGCCGTTCACGAACAGGCTTCATTTGTTTGCTGATCGCCTTGCGGCGCTCTTTGTTTTGGTTCTCATCCTCCGGCGATTTCGGGCGGCGGATACGATTGCTTATGCTTTTGCGCTCACGCTCCAAATCGGATAACTGTGCTTTGCTTTCGTCGATGTTTGCTTGCAAATCGGCTACGGTGTGAATATCGTGCTCCTGCATAAAGCGGTAATCGGCGATAAACTCTTTCAAATCCTTTTCCGCCGCCCTTAAATCGGGTGACAGAAGCATTAAATCGGCAATCTCGGCGGCGATTTGGATAACCGTAATAATGATATAGAAAATCGTATCTACTAAAACAGTTGCCGCATCATAGCTGTGGTCAATCGAAAATTCAAGCCGCCGTAGTTCATCTTCCAATGGAAACTTTTTCGGCTTGTACGGCGGACGGAACTCCAAAGTGAATAGGTGATATCTGCTCTCGGCGTTCCTGTCCAACTGCGCCTGCACGATTTCCTTTGTAAAACCGATATTTGCAAGCCTAACGGAACGCTCCCAATGCTTTGCTTTCACGGAAAAACGCACAGGATCGAGAGTATAACCGAGCGCATATAACTGGCTCTCAAATTCTCTCGGAGAGGTTGCAAAAGTCAGGCAATATTCCACATCCTCACGCAGATAGTCTCGGTGTGTTTTCTTGCCGGCTTTGTGCCGCCAATAATCTTTTTTGTGCCCACCGTAGAAACTGCTGTTTTCAAGAACGGATAAACCGTATTCCCGACATATTTCGTCAGATACTTTGCGAAGCTCCTTGTGATCGCCGATTTTGTTTTGAAACTTTGTACCGTTCTTAAACGACACAGGGTTTACAACAAAATGGCAATGCACATTATCCGTATTCAAATGGACGGTCACCAACACTTGATATTTTTCGCCCCACATCTTTCGGGCGGTGGCTTTGCCGATTTCAAAGGCTTGCTCCGGCGTGACCTCGCCTTCACGGAAACTTTGTATTCCGTGGTACCCGACCACCTTGCCACGAAGCCCGAACCGTCGCTGTACGGCAATCATTTCGGCATAGGCATTTTGCTTGGAGCAATTGATACCGCCAACATACATTTTACGGTCGGTCTTATTATCGTTCTCGGCGTAAGAAAGCGCCGCATACAAATCATCGTCAAGATATTCTCTTGCAGTGGTTTTGTTGGGATTGTCGGCATAGTCAAGCGTTGCTTTTAGGTTTTTGTATATAGGCCAGAACCCAGTAACAGCCAAAATACATCACCCCTTTCCCGGCAGCAGAAAAGCTGCTGTAATTTCTTTCAGTACATCACTGATTTCCTTGTCCAACTCCGGTGAACTCGCTTTATCTGCAAGTTCACCGAGTTTTTCAAGGCAAAGAAAAAGAGCGTCGGGCGGAATACCTCTCGGCTCATACCCTAACGCTCTTTGCTTTACATATTCAGTTGTACTCAGCCCGCACTTTCGGGCTTTTGACTGTATTTTTTCTTTTTCTTTTGCCGTGACACGCACGGCGATTCGTATATCTTTCCCCATAATATCATCTCTCCTTTCCGGGGGATTGGGGGCGATAAGCCCCCAAAGAACAAAGCCGCAAGAAAATCTGCAGCTTTTGATTGGGACTTTGGCACACAAAGTCCCTGCTTGTTACGGTGTAAGACACACACCGTAGGTGATATTCATCTGTTCTCAGTGGATTGCACCGTGAGGGAGCGAAGCTCACAGTTATACCGTTTTCTTGATTTGGTGCATTGAGCCACTTTGGCACAGTAAATGCGATAAAAATGCTCTTTTGAGCCAAAAACGGCTATCTTGGCTCAGCCGAACATTTCTAAATCCGCAAGGACATTTTTTGCGTTCTCCGCTTTTTGTTCTTCTGTCAGTTCTGCCGTAGCCGCTACTGCGGTAGACGGCGCTGCCACCACCGCCACCGTTTGGACTTCTTCCCTAAATATCTGCCGTATGCTTTCAAGCAGAGTTTCGTTATCGGTGCTTTCCTTATTCATATAGGCAATGACGGCATCCACGATAAACTTATTACGGGATTTGTTTAGGGCTTGCAGATATTCGGCGGCTTTCTTTTCAGCGGGTACATCAGTGTGAAATCTTACATTGATACGATAATCACTCATACCGCCGCACCCGATTTAAGCTGAATTTCCGCCATATACTCATAACCCTTTGCGGCGGCGGAAATATCGTCCACGAACTTTACACGGTCAGCGTTGAACTTATAGAAGTTCTTTACAAGGCAACCGCCGCCACCGGTGATATACAGCGTCATCGTACCCTCGTCATAGCCGTGTTCACGGAGTCTGCGGAAAATATCTTTTACATATTCCGTTGCAATGGCTCGGATGATTTTCTGATCGGCGGGAGCGATATTTGACACACCCGTAATAAGCACTTCCTCAATAATGGCATCGTTGATCTCACGCTGGGTTTTCTGCATAAACATTTCCCGCACGGCAAGGGTACACTGATAAGTTCCAAATTTTTCGGTATACATCTTTCCCGCCTGCGGTCTGCCGTTTATCATATACAGAACGTTCATAGTGCCATTGCCAATATCCGCAACCATATTGACACCGTTCATTGTGGTAGCAAAGTCGGCAATGGCGGCGTACCCCTGCGGATAAATGCGTACACCCTCAACCGTGATATGATAGTCCACCTTCTGATAAGTGAAGCAGACCTCTTTGTTTTTACTGAGATAAGCGGCGAAGTCCTTTTTCTGTCCGCTTGTCCAAGTCAGGGGCAAGCCTGCGGCGATGATAACCTTTGCTTCGGTCAACTTTTCACGCTGAAGCTCCTTTGCGATGGCAACAAGGGTGAGGATATAATAATCCTCATCACGGATTTTGTCGGGAAGGAACTCCTTGTGTCCTTCTCCGATCAGATAATACTTACCGTCATAAATGAGCATATCTCCCGTAAACAGTGGCTCGGCGTCGTAGGCGAGCAGTCCGGTCTTAAAACAGCAGTTCGCCGTTTTCATATTCCCGTAGCCGTGGTCGATACCGATAACATACATTTCATTAAATTTTCTCATACTTACATTTCTCCTTTTTTTACTTTAATTTGTTGTGTTTTTGATTTGTTCGTACAATTCTCTATCGCTGGGCAGTACCGCATCTTTGAAGTGGTTGCAGTAAATTCCGTAGATAGAGATAAGCTGCACACAGCGGTGTGCTTCGCCATCGTCAAGTAGGATGCAGTTGCCATCCTCGTCACAGTTGGCGCAAAGTGACTGAACAAGACGGTGAACCTTCTCCGCTTGCTTGGGTGTAATCTTCATCATAGACACTTCCTCCTTTCCTTTTTCGGGCAGCAAAAAAGCCGCCGGTTTCCCGACGGCGATGCCCTGAGTATTTGTGAGGTTTTCGCTCTCTCACTTATTAGAATGTAGGAAAAGTTAAAAATTAAATGGAATAGAGCAACAATATAAAAACAAAAAACGCAACACACAGAAACCATTGTATTTCCGGCGTTTCTATGGTATAATGATATATAATAAATGCATTAGGAACAGTAAACTCTCAAAAATTCTTAAAAATATTTTTTGGCGTAAAGGGAGTTTTATGGGACACTTCCTATGATAGAATTAGTATGGAGGTAAAGCGGAATATGGATACAATCAGCTTTTTCTGTGCCGATTACCGTGACGGCAGAGTGCATATCGGCGACAAAAACTATCCTGCAGGAAGTTTTGCGGCGCATTTGCTGAATCAGTATTATGAAAATGACACCGCCGCCCGTATTGGCGTTTTCACAACGGATAATTGGCAGCTTGAAAAGATGTTGCGGCTTGGGTATTTGAATGTCAGCGACTATGTGAAATCCGGAAAAACAATGGTAAATATCTTTACTGCACTTCCGTGGCTGAAACCATTTGATATACTCAGCACAGATGATGAACGTAACAGAATATCAACATTGTTTTCTGAAGAAAACGGCCATATCATAAGCGAATATTTTTCCCGCCGTGCAAACATCGGTCAAATGGATGTGGGGCAAATAGTGTTTCATAACTTACCGAAAGAATACGAAAAAGACTTCTTTGAGCATGCTGAATCTCTGCTTGGCGAAGTCAATGCTACACTCGGTTTCTACGATACTTTGAGTGCCGACATTCGCAATTCTTTTGAAAAGCTTAGAATTTTTGTAAGCCGAGTGGATGGAGCTGACCGATTTGACGAGGAACATTTGCTCCCCCTAGCATTAGAGGTGTTCGGCTCTGTGCCGTTCCCCGTGACGACGGAGTACGTGCCTATCCGTAAATCTTCCCGAAGCAAGACGGAAACACTTGCCCGCAGGCTCTACTTTGACAGCTATTACAGTTTTGTGATTACCGACTTCTTTGAAGGCTTACATCACGGGCATTATCCAAGACAATGCGATATCTGTAAAAAGTATTTCCTTATGACCTCCGCCCGCCGTCAGCAGTATTGTAACGGTATCGCACCTTATGAGGTTAGAGGCAAGAACGTCACTTGCCGTAAATATGCCGCAAGCATTAACCGAAAGGAACTTGCCGCCGCAGATCCCGTTGTGGATATTTATAACCGCCGTTGTTCTGCTATCCGTACAGAAAAAGGCAGAGGCACCATTACCGAAACCTTTGCGGCTATGGCTACGGAGCTGGCAAAGGAATATAAGTTTAAGGCCTTACAAAATGCTGATTATGCTAACGGGCAATATGCCTTTGATATGAGCCGTGAAAAGCTCTATGCTGAAACAGATAAACGAATGAGATAATCCTGTTACACGCAAATGGAGGTGGTCGCCGTGAAAGAATGGGAAAAAGAACTTGAAATATACCGTTTAACTCCGGCACCGCCGAAAGAAAGCGACTTACAACGATATATTCTGAATTACCTTGCCGAAAAAGATGATAAATATATCTCTTGGTTTCTTCATTACTATGAGAAAACCATAAACGATAAAGCATTTTCTATCGTTCAGGATTATGCAATGTACGGGCATTTCGTAGATATAAAGCAAGCGTATGTAATCGGTCTGCTGAAATCTTTGCAGGATTACGATCCTGCTCGTGGCGTACCTTTTATCGTTTACAAGGAATACGCCGCAATGCGGGAGGTTCACGAATATATCCGCACAATGCGGACAGGCTTCACCATTCAGAGCAACGATGAATATTTGCGGTTAAGAAAGGCAATGCGTTTGTTTCGTGAGTACGGCGGCAAAGCAGACGATGATACGATTAAAAATGTCGCTGACAACATCGGGACAAGCACGGAAGATGCCGCCGAAATTATCCGATGTGGAATGCAGAATATGCATTTTGTGGACTATTACCGCCAATACGCCGACGAGGACAGTGAAGAAAGCCGAGAAGAAATTGCACACGACAGTTCTGCCGAGCCGGACAAGTTGTTCTTTAAATTAGAACGTGCAGAAGAGATTATGGAGGCATTTGAAAAACTAAACTACCGTGAACGAGCAATGGTTTCTGCTCATCTTGGCTTTTGTATGGAATGTTATGCCACCCATTACTACGATGCCGACGATTTAGATGAGGATGGAAAACCTACACTAAAACCGTTACCCGAAGAAGCGTTTATAGATATTGCCATAGATCACGGTTTGGCTTCGCCTGATACCGCAGATAAAACGTATCGCAGGGCACTCAATAAGATAAAGAAAAAACTGAAAGAATATAAAGGAGATTTATAATGGGAAAATTAAAGAAAGAAGAAATCATTAAGAACATATCAGACAAAGAGATTTATGATATTGATTATGATTTTGCGGTGAAGGCGGCTGAAAACATCAAGTTCACTCAATGCCACAGGTATAGCACTTATCATTATAAAACAATATTAGCAATCGTAAAAAGTAAATTAGCTACAATAAGCGATAAGGATGATAAACTCGCATATCTTAATTGTTTGTCTGTAAATTACTCATCTCTTTCAAAAACTGATATTTTTGATGTAATTATCGGCATATTGAGTGGTAGTTTTATAGGAGTTTCTTTTATAGACGAGTCAAATGATATAATCTACAAAATTGCCGCTATTATATTTATCATAGCTTTTTTATGCCTAAAAATTTATGTTTTAACTACAAGAAAGTGGAGTTTTTACTATAAACTTTTTGAACACTTGAAAAATAATATTGAATAAACGCAAAACAAAAAACTCGTTGGAAATGCAGAAAAACCTGCGCTCCAAACGGGGCAATTATTATGCGAGGAATCGGTACATTCGACTTATATATCGCATTTACCTAAAATTATGGTGACAATTTATAATCATACTTTTCGGGTAAAATATCGTTAACACTATTCGGAGGTAAATACGATGAAAGGAAGAATTTTAACAGACAAACAAATAGCGGCGTTTGTCGTGTATCTAAAAAACGAGGAAAAGAGCGAAAATACCATAGATAAATATATCCGTGACGTAAGGGCGTTTGCCACTTATGTGGGCAATGCGGAGATAACAAAGGAAACTGTTATCTCCTATAAAAATAATCTGCTTTCTGAAAGCTATGCCGCACGGAGTGTTAATTCAATGCTTGCATCTATCAATAGTCTGCTTTCGTTTCTTGGATGGGCAGATTTGAGGGTGAAGTCAATTAAGCTCCAACGCCAGATTTACTGCCCCGAAGAAAAGGAGCTGACCAAAGCAGAGTATATGCGGTTGGTTCACACCGCCAAGCAAAAAGGTAAAGAGCGCCTAAATTTGCTGATCCAAACAATATGCGGAACGGGTATTCGTGTCAGCGAACTACAATATATCACGGTTGAAGCAGTAAAGTGCGGAGAAGCGGTGGTTTCGCTCAAAGGTAAGACACGCTCTGTATTCATTGTCAGAGAACTGCAAAAGAAATTGCTCCGCTATGTAGCAGAGAAAAAGATTACTTCGGGTGCGATTTTCATAACTCGTAATGGCAAGCCGATGAGTCGCACTAATATTTGGCGGGAAATGAAAAGCCTTTGCGAGCAGGCAGGTGTAAATGTGCAAAAGGTGTTTCCTCATAATCTGCGCCACCTTTTCGCACGAACCTTCTATGGCATAGAAAAGGACATTGCCAAGCTCGCAGACATACTCGGTCACAGTAGTATCAACACCACACGAATTTATATTATCACCACCGGTAACGAACACCGTCAGCGTATGGAAAATATGCGGTTGATAATATAAAAATAGCCACCGAAAATGGCGGCAATGACATAATCAGTATTATGTTGTATATCTCTGCAAATAAAAAACGCTCACGCTCAATTCGTGAACGCCGACAACTGAAAATGGGTATAAAAAGCCAAGCCTTTTCATGTTTATAATTTGAGAAAGCTTATTTGTGCTGTATTAATATCGACAATTCTTTTGCAAATCATACTTTTCTCCCCAAAATATATTGCAAAAAACTTTGTGTTGTGCTATAATGCATTATGTAGTTTTGGGTTGAGCTAACTGTTTACAACATAATACTGATTATGTTATGATTTTTTGAAACTGAAGAAATGTCGTTTTGCCGTTAAGAATTACGGTTTTTATTTTGACCTTCAATTCTCAAGAAGTTGCGAATTTTGTTTTAGATTGTATCAACTCATAGATTATCAAGTGCAAGGTCGGGAACATTGGATTATTAGTTTAGGTGAAAGTTTTATGAAGATTAGTTATAAAAAGTTATGGATATTGCTAATTGAAAAAGATATATCGCCTGCAACTTTGCGAAAGGATTTGAGTATCGCAACGGGCACTATGACTAAGATGAGAAAAAATGAAGAGGTGGCTATTTCAGTTTTGCTGAGAATATGTGAATACCTTAACTGTAATATTGGCGATATATGTGATGCTGTACGAACGGACAATGAATAGTCCGTGCTTTCGTGCGGCTATTTTTTAAAATAAATTACTGAGGAGAATGGGTGTATGGTGGATTTGAAACTTGAGCAAAACGAAGGAATATTACTTCAAACAACAGATGTCGGGAGATACGATGGAAACAACGAGCTTGAAATTTATGAATTATACCTGACAAATAAGCATCTAATCAGCGTATATGAAAGGTCAAACGGTATATTTTCAAAATCTGAAACCATAGTAGATCGTATTCCTCTTTCATCTATAAGCGTTGTGAATGGCATCGTCCAAGTAGATGTTGTAGACGATGATGATTATGGTAAAACAATGCAGATTATCTACACTTCCGGTAAGCGTGAACTGTTTGAACTCAATGTTTCACCTAAAAAGGAATACCCAAAGTGGGAGGCGGCAATATCAGAAGCCGTTTTGAAATGTGGCTCCACACCATTTGAAGCAAAGCAAACACAGTCTACTTCACCGAATAACATAGCGAACGATGCTCAGAATAGTTCAAACAACGGTCAAAAGCGGTTTTGTCAGTATTGTGGCACAAAGTTGGATCTTGGTGCCCGATTCTGCAAGAGTTGTGGAAAGCCGATAGAGCAAAGCGGTAGATCTGCCGCTGGATACGCTCCACCGCAAACAGAGGAAACCTTTTCACATAAGCAGCATACAGAAAGAAAGACTGTTTATGAAGGACAGTTACATAAGTGTCCGAATTGCGGAGAATTGTTAGATTCTTTTAGAAGTCATTGCCCTTCTTGCGGATATGAAATTCGTGATGCACATTCTTCAAGCTCTGTCAGAGAGTTGGCACAAAAACTTGAACAAATTGAAGCTGAGCGTATGGCTCCAATGGAGGAGAAAAAATCCTTGATGAAAATGGTCTTTGGAAAGGATTTTAAGGAAGAGAATGAAGTGGAAGAAGCACAAGAGAGATTTGACGAGCATAAGCGACAGCAGAAAGCAAACTTGATTATCAATTTCTCTGTTCCAAACACACGGGAAGATATTTTGGAATTTATGATTTTAGCTTCTTCTAATATTGATGTAAAAAAAGGCATTGATGATGAAGTAACGAAAGCGTGGCTCTCGAAGCTTGATCAGGTATATGAAAAAGCAAAACTGATGATGGGAAACAAGCCATCCTTTGCACAAATTAAAAATATATATGACCGTAAAAAGGCACAGATTAAAAACAGAAAATTCAAAGGTTTAGCGATTGCTTGCTTTGTTGTTGGAGGATATATATGCTTGTTTTCTCTGCTTTTCTTTATGGAAGAAACCTCTGCAACGGCAATAATTTTACTGCTTGTCGGTATTGCTGTTTTAGTCGGTGGTATTAAATGTATTTCTACCTACAATAAAAATGACAAACTGAATTCATAAGGAGGAGTTCAAATGGCTTTCTTTGATAAAAATAATAGAACCGGCGGATTTATGGATGAAATCCGTTGTGATGAACCTTCGTATTTAATATGGAAATGGCATCCATCCGGCTCTCAGTTGGGAGAAAACAACCGTGAGAATTCAATTCGTTGGGGTTCGTCTCTCCGTGTCAAGGACGGTGAAGTTGCTGTTTTCGTTTATAAACAGAAAGACGGCACAATGCAGGACTTTATAGTAGGCCCATACGACCAAATTATTAAGACTGCAAACTTCCCTGTTCTTGCAAGCATCGTGGGATTGGCATACGAAGGTGGAACACCATTCCAAGCGGAGATATACTTTATTAACCTTGCGCAAATTATCCAAACAAAATTTGCTGTTCCGTTTTTTGACGTATATGATCCGAGATTTGATGATTTTGGCGTTCCTGTTGCGGTGAGAGGTACTATCAGCTTTAAGATTAGCGATTATCGTCAGTTTATTAAATTACATAGACTAAATAGCTTTAATCTTGACGATTTCCAAAGACAAATTTGTGATTCAGTAACGAGATATGTTAAAGATGTAGTTGCCAATGCACCTGCAACCAATAATATACCTTTGGTGCAAATTGAAACTAAAACCGCACAAATCAATGATGTTGTTGAATTCGATGTAAGCGAACGCTTAAAAGAAACTTTTGGCGTGGATGTAACCGGCGTGGACATAGGCACAATAGAAATTGACAAATCAAGCGAAGGCTACAGACAGTTAATGGCTGTAACCAAGGATATTACTTCCGCCAAAGTACAAGCCGAAACAGCGGATTATGTTGAAAGGCTGCGTATACAGCGTGAAGAAGGACAGTACGCAATGCACAAACAGACCCAGTCTGCTAATATCGGTGCTTTCCAAGTTGAAAAGCAAGCTGAAGTTGGCGTTGCAGGGGCTGAAGCTCTGGGACATATGGGTGAAAACGGTGCCGGTGGAGTTGATTTAGGTAGTGGCGGAATTGGATTTAATCCTGCCGCTATGATGGCGGGCATGGCTGTCGGCGGTGCTGTTGGTCAGAATATCGCAGGAATTATGAACAACTCTATGGCTGGTGCTAACCAAGCCGCACCGAGCGGAGTTACACCTCCACCCGTTCCAACAGGTACTTATAATGTTGCGGTTAATGGTCAAGCAACAGGTCCGTTTGATATTAACATATTAAAACAGATGGCAATTGCAGGACAAATTAAGCCGAATAGCCTGGTGTGGAAACCGGGAATGGAAAATTGGTTAAGAGCTGATGCCGTTGATGACTTAAAAGGTTTATTCAACAATGTAATGCCACCTATACCGACAACTGAAGAATAAAGAGGATGAAACGATTGTGAAATGTTCAAAATGCGGAGCGGAATTAACTGACGATACAAAATTCTGCTCGTACTGCGGTGCTAAGGTTGAAGAAAATACGGAAATGCCACCTATTCCTCAAACGGAAGAAAAAAATAGCGATACAAACGAAGATATTGGATTTGACGATTCGGTCTATACCGAACCCATATCATCACAAAAGAGCGAAAGCAAATCAAATAAAGTCAAGGATAAATTTCTTGAGTATTGGAACAAATTAAGTAAATTTGGAAAGCTCGCAACAATAGGTATTACCGTGTTCACTATTTTGGCTCTTATTGCATTCCTTGCAGGAAGAATAGTTGCCGGAATTCTTTCAATCGTTCAAATCGCTATCGTTGTAGTAGCGATTCTTATGAAGAAGAACATTATTAAAGTTCCAAAAAACTGGATACCAATCGTTGCAGTTGTTGTATCCTTTGTTTTGGTAATTCCTTATTTTAGCTTATTTAAAATCAATTCGGCAGACTATGTGAAATATGATTGGGATGCTGTTGTTTTAGCAGAAATGTTGCCTGAACCGGAATCTCCTTACGGAGAAATTATATCAAATTCTGAAGATTACCTTTCTTTGGATGTTACTAAGACTACCGAAGCGCAGTATATGGATTATATTGAAGCGTGTAAAGATAAGGGCTTTACAATTGACACGGAGACCTCCGGAAGTTTCTTCTATGCATACAACGACAAGGGCTATAAACTTTCGTTGAGTTATTATGACTACAACAGTGAAATGCATATAAATTTGGATTCCGCTATGGAAATGGAAACGATAACTTGGCCGGATAGCAAAATGGCTAAGTTGCTCCCCGTGCCAAAATCCACAACCGGAAAAATCTATAGTGATGACGAAGACGGTTTCTCCGTTTATATCGGTAATACCACTATTGATGATTATAATGCCTATGTAAAAGCTTGTGAGGAAAAAGGCTTTACTGTAGATGCCCAAAAGAAAGACAAAACATTCTCCGCCAAAAATACAGATTCTTTCAAGATTTCTGTTGATTACAAAGGCAACAATGTCATTTACATATCCATTGCCGAGCCTGAGTTTGATGTAACAATTGAGGTTGAGTGTGTAGAAAACTGGATCTTCAGCAAATACGATGTTGAACTTAGTATTGATGATGAATTTGAAGGCACTATTCCTCACGGTGACAAGAAAACTTTTGATGTTGTACTTAAGAGAGGAACACATACAATTTCTTTTGAAAGTGCCGAGGATGACACTCTTGATGGCGAAGTCGAAGTGGAAATTACCAAAAATGAGACAATTAAACTCAAAATTTCTTGTTCCAGCTTTGGTGTCGATGTAGAACTTCTTTCGGGAACCGTACCTAAGGATGATGATAGTTCCAAAGAAACAACACCAAACACAGAAGAAACTCAAAAACCTACAGATACGGCAGGTGCTCCGGACGTTTGGACAAATCTGTTAGAAAAGCACTACGAAGATGTAAAAAAGCAATTTGAAGATGCTGGATTTACCAATGTTACCTGCGTAGCGCACGAAATAGACTTCAATGAAAATAATGTGTTTGAAGGAAGCGTCGTAAATATTGCTGTCGGTGAAAATGGAGAAATATGTACCTTTGAAAAAGGTGAGCAATGGCCTAAAGACATTAAGATTAGAATTGATTATCGTGTAAAACCTGCAAAACCAGATACAACCAAAATTGTACTGCCACAGGAAGATAGTAAGTTGGGAAAGGACCTTGATACCAAGGGAACAAGCACGATTTATTACATTAACACGGACAACATTGCAAACAAACCATCTACTACGACATGGGGTTCTGCAACTGTAACCGATGGCGTGGCTGAATATCTTGATTATCTCAAGGATCTTGGCTTCACTGTAACCGTTACTGATACAACACATAAGGAGCCGTATTCCGGCTATCACACATACGAAACCAATTTCAAAGTATCAAACGACAGTGTTTCTTGGACTATGTATCTTTGCATTCAAAAGGAACAGTATGTAGAGTATGAATTGGATGTACACCTAAACTAAAGGATATAGTTTAACAGAATGGAGATTGATATGGCACAAAAGTGGGATTATGCAGAATTATCGAAAGCCGCTAAAATGGCAGGCGGTCCTGAAAAGTATGTTGAAATGTTAGAGTCTGCAAGCAAAGATGCAGGGAAAATGGAAATGCTTCCGTGGATAGGTGTAGCTGCTGTTGGTGCTTCACTTCTTACTGCGGCAACTATTAAGATTGTAGATTATTTCAAGAAAAAAAGAGCGCAGGATCAGCAAGCAATTGATACAGCAAAGCAAGAAATAATTAAAGGCATTAAAGCATACGACGAAGAGCAGGAACATCACAATTCGACAGAGTAAAGAAATAGAGGTCGATACCTTTTTGGGGTATCGACCTCATGTTTTATATGATAGAAATTTAAGCAAATACAATCTCCGTGTTTACTACTTCTATCGCTCTATTTCGGATGTTATTCATCCGAGCAACCCACTCCATTTGATTTTTCACTTTTTGCTGTTCGGTCACGCCCTCGCGCTCTGCCATCTGTTTTACGAGTCGAAAAAACATATCCTCAGCCTGCTTGTCGAGGTCTGCAAGGTATCCGTTCAATTTTCCGCTTGTCAGCAGATTTAGGTATAATACCTTGCTGTTTTGCTTGATGTGTCGTAAGAGTCGCTGTCCCCATACGCCGATAGGCTGTTGTTCTTCTTCGGAAAGTTTCAAGCAAGGGATATAATAGTCGCCTTGAAGCTCGTACCAAAGACCGTTCTTTTCGTCATAAATAACCTTTTCCATACTCACGCCTCCTTTGGAGATTACACCATAATTGTACTTGAAGTTATCAGAATAGTCGAATGTGCGGATAGATAGTTTGAAGTTTGTTTTTGGCATCTGAACCAACGTTTTTATCAAATTCCTTCTTAAGATTAATAACTAAATATTTGATATTCAAGAAAAAACTATGCTATACAATTTATTGATAGATTGATACATGATATTGACACAGCGCTCAATTTATGCTATAATAAATAAAAAACAAAGGAGAGGTCAAACTATGGCTGACAACTACAAATTACCTGGATCTTCATATGAAGAGTTTGTTAAAATTCTAAAAGCATATTCAACTGGAAAAGTTGGAGTACCTATGTCTCTTGATTTGATTGCTCAAACAACGGGCATGGATAAAACGATTGTGAGTCGCAATAACGGCTTTTTAGTTCAGTTATCATTGATTTCTGAAGGAAATAAAAAATCACCTACTCAAGAAGGCATTGACTTAGGTAGAGCTTACTCGCTAAAAATGGATGACCAAATAACTTTTCTATGGAGAACACTCATTGAGAAAGATGAGTTTTTAAGCCGTATGCTTTCAGCCATAAGAATTAGGAATGGTATGGAAAAAACTAGTTTTGTAAACCATATCATATATTCATCGGGAAGTAGCAACAACAATAGCACAAGAGCCGGAGCAAGTACAATTATCGAAATATATAAGATAGCAGGTTTGGTTCAAGAATCAGATGGTAAAATCATTGCTATCGATGATGAAAATGTGGTAATTCCGAGTGTCAATAGCACAGCCAATTCAAATACTAATCCTGTTGAACAAGTAGTAAGTGTGCCGACCACTACCGTTCAAATTCCTCAGGCTGCTTTTACTAATACAATTACAATCAACATCAACATTGATGTATCTGTTGATGAAGTTGACTCTTTATCACAAAAAATTAAAAATCTAATCGAAAGTTTAAAGCAGTAAGGCGGCGTTATTTATGCCGTACAATATTGTCTTTTCAACAGCCGAAGATATTGTAGGCGTAGTGGATGCAGTACTTGCAAAACCAGAAAATTGTTCAAAAGAATATATTAGTGAGTTTGCTGACATCTCAATACTGCAAGCAGACAACGCCTTACTAATGGCTAAAGAGCTAAATCTAGTAAATAGCAATCCTGATGGTACTTATGGAAGTGATTCTTTTTTAGCTCGTCTTATAGTGTCGTCCAGGAATGATACACATAAAGCTGCTATTATGCGATTGGTACTTGAACAGTATGAACCTTACATAAAATTTAAAACTCGTTATTTATTTAGTGGTTCTATTGATTTGGCCTCAAAGCAATTAAAAACAATGTATTCAATGAGTAGTTCTTATAAAGATATTAAAAACACTATCATAAACATAGGAACATATTCCAGAGCACTAATAAACGATGGAGCAAATTCATACATGTTCAATCAGGATGAAGTTTCATACATTGAAATACTTGAATTAGCACTCAAATTTAAGGCAAATGATGACAATGCACTTTGTGTACATCTTGGCGAAGAAGCCTGTTCATATTTAAATAAAGAAACAGTTTTCAATCCACTTTCAGAAGCATACAGTAAAATACAGAACTTCAGCAGCGATAAGAATAGCATTATACTATATGCGGGTAATGCTTTTGAATCTTTTTTACAACAAATTGCTGATGAAAATGGTATTTCTTTAGCTGGCAAAAATGGAATAAGTTCAAAATCAGATGCTTTAGCTGGTGTTCTGTCAAAGAAGCATCGCGGAATGATAAACTACATAATACAAATTAGGAATTCTGCTGATCATGGTGCAGACCCTGCCGAAAACGGAAGAATTTGGGATATTTCTGATGATACTGCACAGTTTTTTCCCTTAATTGTTGCAAGCATTATTAAAAACATTGTTAAATACAAAAATGGATTTATCGTAGTATAAGAAATAAATTCTTCAAAATATTAACCAAATTATAAAAACCCGCCACCTTAGACCTCAATCTAAGATGGCGGGTTTTTGTTTCGTATCAGAGCATCACCTTGACGGCAAAGCCGCCACTAAAGAAGTAGGTGTTCGTCCAATACTCGTTTGGTGGAGATGGCGGTAATCGAAACCGCGTCCGAAAATCAATTCCCGCAACTTTCTACGAGCGTAGTTTGTCTTTTGAGATTCCCCTCAGAGAGCGCCGGCAAACAGGCTCTCTCCTACGGTATCCTTTAGATCATGATGAATTACAAGGCTAATCATTCATTCACGTTCACTGCTGATCGACACCCTTATCCGAACCGCAGTACTTTCGGACAGGATGGGCCGCACTTAGGCAGCCATTAACTGAGTATTGTTGTCGTTTATTTTTATAAACTACGGCTTTTTAAGTGGTTCCGCGCCACTGCTCGCTTATCACGGTTCAAAATCCCCGTCGAAATCCTTTCATCCCCATATTTTTATTGCAAACGCTCTTTCATCGCTCTTTCGATGTTTCTTGCCGCATCTTTTCTTGCGGCGGCGTCACGCTTGTCATATAGCTTTTTACCCTTGCAAAGCCCGACCTTGACCTTTGCTCTGCCTTTCTTGAAATAGACCGAAAGGGGAATGAGCGAAAGTCCGTCCTGCTTAACCGTGCCGAAAAGCTTGTTTATCTCACGCTTGTGCATAAGAAGTTTTCTGACTCTCATCGGATCACGGTTGAAAATGTTGCCGTGATCGTAGGGACTGATGTGCATACCGTTTACGAAAATTTCTCCGTCAACAATGTTGCACCATGAGTCTTTCAGGTTGAGCTTGCCCTGTCTTATCGACTTTATCTCTGTACCGAAAAGCTCAATTCCAGCCTCATATTCCTCAAGCACGAAGTAATCGTGGTATGCTTTTTTGTTCTGTGCCGCAACTTTTATTTCATCCTTTTCCATACCACGACCTCCTTTTACTTAGAATATCCGCCGTTGTAGTTTCTTCTGCGGCTTCGGGCATATCTTGCACGTTCTGCCGCCTGACGTTCTTCTTCTTTCTTTTTCTTGGCGTTAAAGACCTTTTTGAAGTCCTTTGCACCCTTGCCCGTACCCGATTTCTTTTTGACAACGGCTTTCTTTTTCTTAACTCCGTTTTCAATGTCGGGATTTTCCTTGTAAAGTATAATACTGCCGCCAATCACCTGAACGACCTGTGAGCCTGTTCCTGCGGCAAGCTTTTCCGCAATCTCTCTCGGCGATTCGGGAGCGCTTTCAAGCAGTACCTTGAGCTTGATAAGCTCATGAGTGTTGAAAACCTCCTCGGTCTGTGCGATAACCGCAGGCGTTACACCGCTTTTGCCCACATGGAAAAGGGGATCAAGCCTGTTCGCCATTCCTCTGAGCTCTGCACGTCTTTTACTCGTCATTTTTTCTTCCATATATTTACTCCGTAATGATTTTTTTCAGTTCTTCCGCCATAAGTCTGAGCGCCTTGCCTCTGTGGCTCATTGCATCCTTTTCCTCGGCAGTGATCTCACCGAATGACTTTCCGCCGCTCATAAATACGGGATCATATCCGAAACCTCCGCTGCCGTGACGTTCCGTGAGTATTTCGCCCTCACATTCGCCCCTTACGGTAATTATTCTTCCGTCGGGAAAAGCACAGCAGGCGGCGCAGACAAATCTTGCCGTTCTGTCCTTTCTTTCAACACCGTCAAGCTTGTTCAGAAGCTTGTCAATATTGGCTTCATCGTCGCCGTGAATGCCCGAATAACGTGCCGAATAAACTCCCGGTTCGCCGTTAAGGTAATCAACGCAGAGCCCCGAATCGTCTGCAATACAGGCAATTCCGCTGTCCTCACAGCCTGCAACGGCTTTGATACGGGCATTTTCCTCAAAGGTTGTACCCGTTTCCTCAACGTCACGAAGCTCACAGCCGATATCTTCGGCAATTACAACTTCAATTCCGAGAGGGGAGAGTATACGCTGAAGCTCCGTCTTTTTCTTATTATTATGGGTTGCAATCAGCAGTTTCATTCAGCAGTTTCCTCCGCCGTCTTGTCTTCCGTTTCGTTATCTATAAACATATTGTCCTCATCGTGCTTGACCTCGTTGTCGAACAGACCGTCGGCAAAGGCTTTAGGATTAAAAGGCTGGAGATCGTCGATTTTTTCACCGACTCCGACAAACTTAACGGGAACCTTGAGGTCGTTCTTTATTGCAAGAACAACTCCGCCCTTTGCCGTTCCGTCAAGCTTGGTGAGAACAATACCCGTAATCTCGCATACGTTCTTGAAGTCACGAGCCTGATTGACGGCGTTCTGACCTGTCGTTGCATCAAGGACAAGCAAGCTCTCACGGTCGTTATACGGAAGCTCCTTGTCAATTATTCTATATATCTTAGCAAGCTCGTCCATGAGGTTTTTCTTGTTGTGCAAGCGTCCTGCGGTGTCACAGATGATGATGTCCGCATCTCTTGCAATACCTGCCTGAATGGTGTCATAGACTACTGCGGCAGGATCGGCGCCCTCGTGGTGCTTAACTATTTCAACACCTGCACGGTTTGCCCATTCCTCAAGCTGATCTATTGCCGCGGCACGGAAGGTATCTGCCGCGCCAAGGATAACCTTTTTACCCTGAGCCTTATACATAGCCGCCATTTTGCCGATTGTGGTGGTCTTACCGACGCCGTTTACACCGATAACAAGTATGATTGACGGCATCGTGATAAGTCCCATATCCTCGCCGCCCTCAAGCATCTCGGAAACAATCTCCTTGATCGCACCCTTGACCTGAGAGGACTTTTTGAGATGGTGCTTCGAGACATAATCCCTGAGCTTTTCGCAGATCTCGGCAGAGGTGTTCATTCCGACGTCGCCCATAATGAGGATCTCTTCAAGATCATCGTAGAGCTGATCGGTGATATCCTCGTTTTCGCTTATAACCTCGTCTATTTTGCCCGAAATATTATCTCTCGTCTTTTTAAGACCGAAGTTAAATTTTTTAAAAATATTTAAAGCCATAACTGCCTCCGATTAACGTCCGTCACGGATGTTTTTGATGATGTTGTCAACAACACTGCGAACCTTGCTGTCCTCGTTGTATCTCTTTGTGAACTTATCAAGGCTGTAAACAACAGTTGAATGATCGCGGTTAAATTCCTTACCGATATTCTTGGTTGAAAGTCCCGTCATCTCTCTGACGATATACATAGCCATCTGGCGCATTTCCGTTGTCTGAGCGTTCTGCTTCTTTGAATAAATATCTGCGCTGTCAGCTCCGTAGGTGCGTGCGACCTCGGTAACGATCTTATCTATCGTGACAGGGGTGGGGCTGTTGTCAACGATAATATCCTTGATCGCCGTCTGAGCGGTCATAATGTTGACAGGCATTCCCTGCATGGTGACAAAGGCCTGCATTTTTTTAACTGCGCCCTCAAGCTGTCTGATATTATTCTTGAGTTTTTCGGCTATGTACTGAACGATCTCGTCGGAAAGCTCAAAATTAAGCACCTCCGCCTTGCGCTTGATGATAGCCATTCTGGTTTCAAGGTCGGGCGACTGAATGTCTGCCATAAGTCCCCATTCAAAGCGGTTGCGAAGTCTGTCCTCAAGCAGGGCAATCTCCTTGGGCGGACGGTCAGAGGTCAGAACGATCTGATTTCCCGCCTGATAAAGTGCGTTGAAGGTGTGGAAAAACTCCTCCTGAGTGGAGTCCTTGCCTGCGATGAACTGAACGTCATCGACAAGAAGTATGTCCGCATTCCTGTACTTGTTGTGAAAATCCTCCGTGCTTTTCTGTCCGATGTATTTAACAAGCTCGTTTGTAAAGCTTTCGCCTCTGGTATATACGATGTTTGATTCGGGATGCTTATCCTTGACGGCGTGTGCAATAGCGTTAAGAAGATGAGTCTTGCCGAGACCGGAATTTCCGTGAATGAAAAGGGGATTGTATTTTCCGCCCGGATCGTTGGCAACTGCACTTGCCGCAGCGTATGCAAATCGGTTTGATGCTCCGACAATGAAGGAATCGAAGGTGTCCTCATCTGTCAGAAGATCCTCATCGGTTTCCTCCTTTGCCGGCATTGATTTGTCAATATCGACAAGAACGATCTTAATATCAAAGCCGATAATGTTCTTGAACGAAGAAGCGAGTTTATCCATGAATCGGCTCTCAACAATTTTACGCTTGAAGTCGGAAAGAGCGATAACAACCTCGTTATCGTCGAAGCTTACAAGCTCCATATCCTTAAACCAAACATTGTATATGGATTCGGAGACCTGATTTTTACATTCTTCTTTAACCATTTCCCAAAGTTCCGCAAATGAATCCATTGTTTTTTTACATCTCCCGTTTGATTTGTTAGCAATTAAGTATAGCACACGGCAAAAATAAATGCAATGACTAAATTATACAATTATTATATCTATATCCTTTTTAATTTTTATTTCAGTTATATTTGACTACTTGCAAAATAGCTGTACTTGTTTTATAATGTGCATAACGGAGGTGTAGATATGTCCGAAAAACTATTATCAATTATTCTTCCTGCATATAATGCCGAAAAAACAATTAACAGAGCCATTGACAGCGTCCTTTGCAGTAAATCGGACGATTTTGAGCTTATTGTTATTGACGACGGCTCAAAGGATTCCACCAATGATATTGTCAGAAGCTATAACGATCCGAGACTTTCTTTGATTACGAAGGAAAATTCCGGCGTTTCATCAACCCGTAATTTCGGTATCGAAAAAGCAACAGGCAAGTACATTACTTTTATTGACAGCGACGACGAGTATACCGAAGGTGCGATTGATAAGCTTCTCTCTTACGCAACCGGCGAGGACTTTGATTTACTCGGCTTCGGATATTACGGGGAATGGCTGAAAAACGGCAAGGTTTATAAAACAGACGCAAACTCAATTTCGCAAAAGCTTTCTTTTAGTATTGAAGATGCCGCACCGTATTTCAGATATATTTTTGAATCTTCCCACATTCTTTTACAGACTTCATGGAATAAAGTGTTCAAAAGGGAGATAATGACAGAGAACGGTATCAGGTTTGATGAAAGTATGGTTTGCTATGAAAACCTTACAATGATATTTGATTATCTTAAATTTGCACGGAAGATAGTCTTTTTGAACGATATACTATATAAATACTGTTTTTATGCCGAGAGCAATGTAAACGTCATTCAAAAAAGGAGAAAGCTTGATCTTACCTCCGATGTTTCAAAATGCTACGGTAAGTTCATTGAGCTTTGCGAAAAGTATTCGTATGACGATCAGTACAGAGCCTTTATGGATTCGTCTTTCCTCAACGACTTTGTATATTGCAGCAGAAAATATTTTGAGAAATCGGAACAGTATTCCAAGAGCCAACAGCTTGACGCTTTTTCAAAATATCTCAATAATGAGGGTATGACAAAGCTTCGGAACGGTTATCTTTCGGGAATGACATTTTACAGATTGATTTTCACTCTGAACGACAAGGGCTTAAAGCACATAGCCTACGCCTTATACAAAAAAATGATAATCAAGTAAATTTGTAAACATTGACTTCATTTCATAAAAAATGATTGACATTAAAAGGATTTTATTATATAATAACAAAACGTGAGTGCATTTACTTTTTATTTGTCGCTCAGTATATCCAAAGTAAAAATACGAAACGGAGGTCAGAGTAATGAAGAGAACTTACCAGCCTAAGAAGCGTCACAGAAAGATGGAGCACGGTTTCCGTAAGAGAATGTCTGACAGAAACGGACGCAAGGTTCTTGCACGTCGTCGTGCAAAGGGCAGAAAGCAGCTTACTTACTAATTTACGGGTTTTTGCCCACCGTTGAACGGATTTGATATTTTTGCCTGATAAAAAATACATTGTTTTAAAGCAAAATAGCGATTTCCGACGAGCTTACGGCAGAGGAAAATCATTTTCTGATCCTGCGTTGGTTACTTATGTTTTAAAAAATAACCGCGCGGGAATTTGTCGTATGGGTATAACTACAAGTAAGAAGATCGGCAATGCGGTTGAAAGAAACCGCGCCAGAAGAATTATCCGGGCAGCCTTCAGAGATAATCTCCCAGATATCAAGGGCGGTTATGATTTTGTATTCGTTGCCAGGACAAGAACTAAATTTCTTAAAAGCACAGATATTTCGGCTATTATGGCGAAGCATCTTGCAAAAGCGGGCGTGAAAAACAAATGAGAAGCTTTCTCATAAGATGTATCAAGTTCTACCAAAGGCATATTTCGCCTCATCTTCCGCCCATGTGCAGGTATTATCCGACCTGCTCTCACTACGCCGTAGAGGCGATTGAAGTTCACGGAGCTTTAAAAGGATCTTTCCTTGCTCTGTTGCGGTTGCTCAGGTGCAACCAGCTTTTTAAGGGAGGTTATGACCCTGTTCCTCCGAAAAAAGAAAAGGGTTGCAAAGGAAAAGGAGACAAACAATGAACGCAATTTATAACGCTCTGTATAAGTATATTACACCGCTTTTCGGTTATATAATGCTTTTCTTTTACGGAATTGTTGACGGTTTTAACGGCAACTACGGAATAGCGATTATTCTCTTTACCGTTTTTGCACGTCTTGTTACTCTTCCGTCCACAATCAGTCAGCAGAAGGGTATGGCGAAACAGCAGCGTCTTGCTCCGAAGATCAGACGTATTCAGGAGAAATATGCAGGTAACCAGCAGAAAATTCAGGAAGAGACACAGAATCTCTATGCCCGTGAGGGTTATAATCCGATGTCTGCAGGCTGTCTTCCGCTTTTGATTCAGTTCCCGTTTATTATCGGTCTTTTCGGCGTTCTCTACAATCCGCTCCGCTACGCCATCGGTCTTGATGCGGCGGCTTCGGATCAGTTTGTCGAGGTCTTTTCAAACATGGTAAACGACGGTATTATCAACGTCGGATCCAAGGTTGACAGATATTATCCGCTATATATCATTCACCATTTTGACGCTGTCAAGGAGTATATCGCATCAAAGGGAATTACGACCATTTCCGCTGACGCTATTTCAAGAGTCCAGACCTTTATTGATGCAGACAGATTTACCTTCCTCGGTCTTGAGCTTGGTGTTCAGCCGAAATTCAAGGAGTTCAACAAATACTGGCTTATTCCTATTCTTTCCGGCGTTACTTCGCTGATTTCTGCAATAATTATGCAGATCCAGCAGAAGAAATCAAATCCGTCTGCCAATGCGCCCGGCGCAGGCTGCACGATGCTCATTATGCCGATCATGTCTGTATGGTTTGCATTCCTCTTCCCGAGCGGTATAGGTGTTTACTGGATTGCTTCAAACGTAATTTCTACGATCCAGTCGCTTATAATGAAGAAAGTTATTTCTCCGCAGAAGAATATTGCAAAGCTGATGATAAAGGAATCGGTTGAACGTCGTTCAAGAGAGAACAGCATCAAGCGGATAAAAAACAGCTAAATTCAGAAAATAACACTTTTGTGTAATCTTTACAGGTGGTGAAAACCGTTGATAAAAGAAGCATTCGGAAAAGGCGCTACTACGGAGGCAGCTATCGAAGCCGCTAAAAATGAGCTCGGAGCTCCATTGGACGCCGATGTAAATATTGAGGTTTTAAAAACTGCTAAGAAAAAGACTCTCGGACTTTTCGGCGGCTCTCTTGCAGAGGTAAGAGCCTATTATGAAATTCCCGATGAGGTAAAAAAGCCCGAACCAAAGGCTAAAAAGCAGAAACCCGCAGAAGCAGAAAAGAAAGAGATTAAGAAGCCCGAAGCTAAAAAAGAAGCTCCGGCGAAAAAGCAGGAGCCTGTCAAGGAGACTGTCAAGACGGTCGGCAACGCTTCAAAGGCGGCAGAGGCTTATATCAAGAGTATTCTTGAAGGTATGGGAGTTGAGGACGCTAAGATCTCCGCTTCCGAAGATGACGAGAGCGTTTATGTTCAGCTCGACTGCGGCAACGATTACGGCTTTGTAATCGGCAGGAGAGGCGAGACTCTCGACGCAATCCAGTATCTCACAAGACTTGTTATCAACAAGGGTAAGGACAGCTACAAGCGTGTTTCTATCAATGCGGGCAATTACAGAGAAAAGAGAGAGGAAACTCTCCGTGAGCTTGCAAAGAAAAACGCTTCAAGAGTAAAAAAATACGGCAGAAATGTCTGCCTTGATCCTATGAATCCCTACGAAAGACGTATTATTCATACGACTATTCAGGAGATTGAGGGCGTTGATTCACACTCTATCGGTTCTGAAAGCGACAGGAGAGTTGTTATAACGCTTGCAGAGGGCTTTAAGGCTACAAATCCGTCGGGCGGCAGAAATCGCAGAGGGGATTACAGACGATCGGATAACCGTTCTCATTCAAAGGAACCGCAGCAGCCGACAAGAGCTCCGCGTTCTGATCTTGAGGGTACTCTTTACGGTAAAATTGAGCCTAAAAACAAAGAGGAATAAGATTTTTTAAGAAGCGGACAATATAATTATGTTGTTCGCTTTTCGTCATTTCTCCGAGGTGAAACGTCACCTTACGGATTCGTTCAAATGGAGTTGATATGATGGATAATAAGGAAAGAAAAGACGATTTAGGAAATATTGATGAGTTTAATGAAAAGTACAGGCATTATGTTTCCGATGTCGAAGCTGAAGAATCGGACAGGGTGAATGAAGATGCTGAAACAGTAAGGCTTGATAAGGACGAAGAATACGATGCGTATGACGAAGTGTCCGATACTGATGAGGAATATTCCGACGAACAGCTCGAGGAGCCGAAAAAAAAGCAAAACTTCTTTACTAAAAACAAGCACAGAAACTCAAAAATAATTGCTCTTTGTCTTGTTATTGTTCTTTTGCTCGGAATAGGAGCCGGTCTTGTCTGGATATATGTATCCACCAAGAGTAAGGGCTACGGCGACGACGGAATTGACTACGGTACGATTGATAAGAATTATCTTGTTGACGATAATACTCAGTTCCAGGTTATGGGAGATATCGACGCCGATTCGCTCAATGCTTTCCTGTATGAGTGGGCAAACAACGGCGGAGAAAAGATGTATAATAAGAATGTAATCAACGTTCTTCTCTGTGGAGTTGACAGCGAATTCAATCTTTGCGACTCTCAGATTCTTGTTTCCATTGATAAGAAAAACGAGAAGATTACCATGGTTTCCTTCTTGCGTGACAGCTGGACTTATATCAGGATGCCCAAGGCGGACGGAACCTATTACGATGAATATGAGAAAATCAACGCCGCATACCATGGCGGCCCCGCAACTCTCAAGCAGACGATAGAGAACAACTACAAGATTAAGATTGATCAGTATGTTTGCGTTGACTTCAAGTCCTTCCCGAAGGTTATTGACGCTATCGGCGGCGTAACCGTTGAGGTACAGGACTACGAGGCAGATTATATCCGCAGAACATCAAGTCAGACCGATTTCCCTTACGGCAAGGCAACATTGAACGGTAAGCAGGCTCTTATTTACAGCCGAATCCGTCATTGCGACGATGACAGCGATCTCAGCCGTACAAGAAGACAGAGATCGGTTATCAAAGCCCTTATCAGCAAGGCTAAGACTGCGACAAACGGTCAGCTTGTAAATGCTTTCAAGCAGGTTTCGGGTTACCTCAGAACAGGTTATACTCAGTCAGAGGTACTTTCCCTGATTGCAACGGCATATTCGCACAAATGGATGGATTTTGAAATCGTTGAATACATTATGCCTAACGAAGATTATGTTGAAAGAATAGGCGGATATATCAATTCTACAACTTGGGCTTGGACGGTTGATTATCCTCTCTGCGCTCAGAGACTTCAGAACATCCTTTACGGCAAGTCAAACATTGTCCTTGCAGAGGACAGAGTCGGCGCACTTGACTTTGTTACCAATAAGCGCAACACCACTGCCGGCAGTTCGGATAACTCGTATGACGATCCCGACAGCTCATATAATGACAACAGCTCATCGGGCAACGATTATAACAATTATACCGAGCCGGACACCGGCTATGATGAGCCGGATACCGAAGCTCCGACCGAACCGGAACCGGAGCCGGCCACAGACGAGCCTCTTGCGGATGAGCCTGTTGATGAAGATATTTCAGACGAAGGCAACGGTGTGCTTTCAGACTTATTTGACAGATTAAACTAAAAAAACGGGAGAAAACCTTTGAAGTTTTCTCCCATTTTTATTATTCATATATGAAGCTGTGTAAGGCTTCGCTGTTTGCTTCTATATCGGGAACAAGCACATCCTGACCGTTTATATATTCGTTTGAATAGCCGTCGTCGGTCGGTATTCTGAACTGATCGTTGCCGTATTTCAGTAAGCTTACCGCTCCGAAAGCCTTTGTTGTCATTTTAAGCGGTGAAATATCTGTTGTAATCAGCGGAAGAATATTGCTCATAACCGAAAGTGTGGTAACAGGATTTTGTGACATTACCTTTTTCAGAATTGAATTCATCACTTTTCGCTGACGCTGAGTTCGGTGGAAGTCGTCATCGAGATATCTGATCCTGCAATAGATCAGGGCGTAGTCACCGTTGAGAATGTTTTCGCCCGAATGTACCTTTGCGTGGCTTGTATCATTGATGAAATCGGCTTCTTCTTCGGTAATATCAACGCTTACTCCGCCGAGACCGTCGATCAGTTTTTCAAACATTTCAAAATCAACCATAACGTAGTTGTCAATTCTGACATTGAAATTTTCCGTTATCGTTTCCATCAGCAGGGGAGCGCCTCCGTAGGAGTATGCGGCGTTAAGCCTTGCGTCCTCATAACAGGGAATCGAAACCCAAAGATCACGCATAAACGAGGTGAACTTGATCTTCTGATGCTCCTTGTCGATTGTAACAAGTATCATTGAATCGGATCGCTGAGATGTTCCGTCGGATTTATCACATCCGATCAGAAGAACGTTGTAATAATCGGGATCGGAGGATAATGAACTGTTCTGTGATTCAACATAATTCGTCTTTGAGCAGAGGAAATAAACATATCCGAAGCTTCCGACAGGGATTAAAGCAATCAGTAGAAGAAAGATTATAAATAATGTTCCGCAGCCGCAACCGCAGCCTTTTTTCTTCTTTTTCTTTTTTGGAGCCGCTTTTTGCGGCGGTCTGTTCCTTTGCGGCGAAGGTTCGTTTTCATATGTCGGGCGTTCGCCTTCGGAATAGCTTTCAAATGTTCCGAGCCGCTGCTGATTTCTTAATATTTCCTCGTATTTTTGCTGTGTAAGCCTGTCCTGAAAATCCTTTTCGGATTGAGTGATCGGAATTTCTCCCGTATCATCTTTCTTTTTATAATTCTTAAAATATATATCGCTCATTTTTATACACCCACTTCCATGACCGCAGCAGCGATCGGAGCGTGTCTATTTTACTACAAAATAAAGCATTTTACAATACTTTGAAAAAATAAATGATTGATTTAATTGACTTTTATGCGTTTTTAAATTAAAATAATATGTATCGCTGATTATCATACGGGCAGGTTGGGCAGTTGCATGCTTTTCGGCATGAGGAAAGTCCGAGCCCCATAGAGCAGAATAACGGCTAACGGCCGCCGAGGGTAACCTTAGGGACAGTGCAACAGAGATATACCGCCGTTTTACGGTAAGGGTGGAAAGGCGAGGTAAGAGCTCACCGATCGCACGGAAACGCTGCGATCCTGTAAACCCTATTCGGGGCAACACCGACCGATTAGGCTTGCTCGGCCTATTATTTCGAAGGGTGGCTTGAGCTGCGGAGCAATCCGCAGTCTGGATAGATAATTGCCTTAAATGACAGAACTCGGCTTACAGACCTGCCCGTATGAAAGTCAGTGATTTAACATTTTATCCCTCACTGAATAAAATGTCAGTGAGGTGATTTTATGCAGCACGCTTTGATTTACGGTCTTGTTGCGGCTTTGAGCTTTATCGGTTTTGTTTCATTGATTTATACAGCATTGCTGTTTGTCTACCGACCTAAGGGCAGAAGCAGATACATAATTAAAATTCCTAACGATTCCGCTCGGGGCGATATTGAAACGCTGATCTACGGAGCTTATTTTAAGAAAATGGTGTTTGGAGATCTGCTGTTTGATAAGATTGAGATCGACAAATCTGCTCTCAGCGATGATGAAAAGAAGCTTGTAGACTGTATTTCCGAGGAAATAGGATGTTTTACGAAAATAAAAAAAGAAGATTTGTTTATCGGAGAAGAAAATGATGAACGACAGCTTTGAAGAAATCCACGGATATGTTGAAGAACTTGTGTTCCGTAAGCCCGAAAGCGGGTTTACGGTTCTTGAGCTGTCCTCCGATGAGGAGTACATAACCGTTGTCGGCGTCTTGCCTGAAATTGCTGTCGGCGAGGAGCTGAAGCTCAGGGGTAAATGGGTGGTACATCAGACCTTCGGTAAACAGTTCAAGGCGGAGCTTTGCGAAAGGACGCTCCCGTCCACCGCCGCCGATTTATACCGTTACCTTGCATCTGGTGCGGTTAAGGGAATAGGTCCGAAAACAGCACAGAAAATTATTGAAAGATTTGGCGACGAGGCTTTTGAGGTGCTTGAAAAGCATCCGAAATCACTTGCGCTAATCAACGGAATATCACTAACAAAGGCTGAAAAAATCTGCAAAGCCTTTAACGAGCAGTTTTCTGTACGTCAGGTTATGATTGCACTTGAAAGGCTCGGTATGACTGCCTCCGAGTGCCTGAAGGTTTATCAATTATACGGTGCAAATGCCGTTGACGCCGTGCAAATCAATCCTTATATCCTCTGCACGGAGGGGATAGGTATCGGTTTTGAACGAGCCGAACAGATTGCAGACGCTCTTGAAGTCAAGCCGTCTCCGCAATTTCGTTTTCAGGCCGGCGTAATGCACGTTATAAAGCATAATCTTAAAAACGGACATACCTGTCTGCCCCGTGAGAAGCTGATTGCACCGTCCTGTGCTTTGCTCGACACTGATTCCGATGAGATTGAAAAAGCTATTGACGCTCTTATTGAACAGCACAAGCTTGAAAGTTTTGTTATGGACGGCAAGGAGTTTGTTGCGTTATTCAAAATTTATTCGGACGAGCTTTCGGCATCTGAACGAATTAAGGTTTTTCTTAAATTTCCGCCTGCCGGCAAGCCTACCTTGCTTCAGGATATAGAAAATATTGAACGTGAAGAATGTATTGTATATGACGAAAAACAAAAGGAAGCTATCGTTAAAGCGGTTGATAAGGGAATACTGATACTGACCGGCGGCCCCGGAACAGGCAAAACAACAACGCTGAACGGCATTTTGAAGCTGTTTGAGCGTGACGGTCTTGATGTTGCATTGACAGCTCCGACAGGACGAGCCGCAAAAAGAATGAGCGAAATCACCGGCAGAGAGGCAAAAACAATTCACCGTCTGCTTGAGGTCGAGTGGGACAAGAACGATAATCCTCAGTTCAAGCACAATATGCAGGATCCGTTGAAAGCGGACGCAGTTATTGTGGACGAGCTTTCAATGGTTGATGTAACGCTTTTTTCAAGTCTTTTGAATGCTTTACCGCTCGGATGCCGTCTTATAATGGTCGGAGATTCCGATCAGCTCCCTGCGGTCGGCGCAGGTAATGTTCTGCATGATTTGATTGATTCCGAAACCTTGCCTGTCGTTGAGCTGAAAAAGGTTTTCAGACAGGCGATGAAAAGCAGAATCGTCACAAACGCACATGACATAGTCGAGGGCAAGATGCCTGATCTTGAAACCAAGGATAATGACTTTTTCTTTATGAAAAGACATTCCGATCTTGCAGTTTCAAATACGATTACCGAGCTTTGTTCTCAAAGACTGCCCAAGGCTTACGGCTTCGATGCGATAAATGATATTCAGGTGCTTTGCCCGTCAAGAAAGGGCGAATGTGGCAGTATAAACCTTAATAAAAGGCTCCAGGCTGTCTTAAATCCGCCGTCAAGGGACAAGCGTGAGGTCACTCTTGCAGGACGGGTTCTTCGTGAGGGCGATAAGGTCATGCAGATCAAAAACAATTATGACATTATCTGGACTAAAGGTAATGAGGAAGGAAGCGGAATATTTAACGGAGATATCGGCGTTATTGAAAAGATTGATATTGTTTCATCTGCGTTTTCCGTTAATTTTGAAGACAGGAACGCTGTATATTCCTTTGAAAACGCCAATGAGATCGAGCACGCATATGCCTGCACGGTTCATAAAAGTCAGGGCAACGAGTTCAAGGCTGTTGTGATGCCCGTGTTTAACGTTATACCGAATCTTTGTTACAGAAATCTGTTATATACTGCCGTCACAAGGGCGAAAAGCATTATGATCCTTGTCGGCTCCGAGGATACGGTTTATAAAATGACTGCCAACAACAGCAGAACGAAAAGATACACCGCTTTAAAGCATTTTCTGACCTGTTCGGAGGATGAAGATGAAAGCTTTATTTAAGTATATCTCTGTTTTTGTTTCCTCGCTTTTCTTTCCAAACCGTTGTATTTTCTGCAACGGGCTTATTGATCCGTTTGAGGATTACTGCGAAAGCTGTGCCGAACAAATTCCGTTCATCAAGGGCGAAATATGTACTCACTGCGGCTCCAAAAAGGAAGACTGCCAATGCGACAAAAAGAAATCGGTCAATTATTCCGCCGTTGTCGCACCGCTTTATTATGAGGACAATGTCAAAAGCTGTATTCATCGCTTTAAATTCAAGGACGAACGAAACATTTCTAAGCCGCTTGCAAAGCTGATGTTTGACGCTTTAAAGGCAAATTTTTCCGATATCTCCTTTGATTATGTGACCTATGTTCCGATGTTTCGCAAAAGGGAGCGTGAAAGAGGCTTCAATCAAAGCCGTTTGCTTGCCCGTGAAATTTCCGAGCTGAGCGGTATCACCTTTGCGGATAAAATGCTGGTCAAGCTCAACGACACCGACAATCAGCATGAATGTTCCGGACTTGAAAGAACGGGCAATCTTATCGGTGTGTTTGACGTTGACGGTAAGACCGATATTTCGGATAAAACCGTTCTGTTGATCGACGATGTTAAAACTTCGGGCGCAACGCTTAACGAGTGCGGAAAAATGTTGTATTTAAACGGTGCAAAAAGCGTTATTTGCTTGACTGCGGCAGTAAGAAATAGTAAAATATAAGAGACAATTTTTGTCACAAATCAATTTTGGAGGAATACTTCTATGAAAGGTAAAAAAACTTTAATAATCATTCTTGCAGTTGTAGCCGTGCTCGTTATTCTTATCGGCTCGGTTGCAGGAAGCTACAATTCACTTGTTGACGCTCAGACGGCTGTTGAAACAAAGCAGGCCGATATTCAGACTCAGCTTCAGCGCAGAGCCGACCTTATTCCGAACTTTGTTGAAACTGTAAAGGGCTACACAAAGTATGAGCAGGATACCCTTACCGCTGTAACCGAGGCAAGAGCCAAGGTCGGTAAGGCAACGGATGCTCAGAGTCTTTCAGAGGCTAACGATGAGCTTGACAGGGCGATTTCCGTATGGGTAAACGCCGTAACGGAAGCATATCCCGACCTCAAGGCTAACTCTAATTACATTGCCCTGCAGGATGAGCTTGCAGGAACAGAAAACAGAATTGCCGTTGCCAGAAAGGACTATAACGATGCTGTTCAGAGCTATAATTCTATGATAAGAAAATTCCCGAAGAATATTATTGCAAGTATGTTTAACTTTGAAAAAGCAGAGTTTTTCCAGGCAAGCGATGACGCTCAAAGTGTACCGAAAGTGGAGTTTTAAATTATGAAAAAAATCTTTACGGCTATTGCTGCGATTATTATTGTTGTATCGTTATTGACAATAACCGTGTCGGCTGTCGATATTCCTAAACCTAAGGATAACTTCTTTGTAAATGATTTTGCCGACGTTATTTCAGCGAAGGATGAACAGAAAATGCAGGCTCAGGGCGAAGCACTTTATAAAAAATGCGGCGCTCAGGTTGTTGTTGCAACTGTTAAAACCCTTGACGGCTCAGATATTGAATCCTATTCTCTTGAAATGGCACGGAAATGGAAGATAGGCTCCGATGAGAATGACGACGGTATTCTTTTGCTCCTTGCCGTTGAAGAACGAAAGGTCAGAATCGAAGTCGGTTACGGACTTGAGGGCGCTTTGCCCGACAGTAAAACCGGCAGAATACTGGACACCTACGGTATTGAGCACTTTAAGAAAGACGATTTTTCGACCGGTCTTACGGCTGTTTACAATTCCCTTGTCAACGAGGTTTGCATCGAAAAGGGGATAGAGCCTGATGAAAATTACAAGGGAGTTTCAGAAGATAATACAACTGTATCTGACAATATTGTCATGTTAATTATATTATCATTTATAGTTTTTTGCTTTATTATTCCGTTATTCGGAAAGCGCAGACGAGGTGTATTCTTCTTCCCACCCCACGGCGGCGGCTTCGGTGGAGGCGGAGGAGGATTTTCCGGCGGTAGCGGAGGTGGCTTCTCGGGCGGAGGCGGCTCCTTTGGCGGCGGAGGATCTTCAAGAGGCTTTTAATTATTACGAAAGGGGGCTTGATTATGCTCGGAACAAAAATCGGTATTGATCTCGGCACAACGTCAATTATTGCTAATGTTGACGGAAAGGGCATTAAAATAAACGAGCCCTCGGTGATAGTCTACGACACCTTTGACGAAAAAGTTAAGGCGATCGGAAGCGAAGCATATAAAATGCTCGGCAAAACGCCGGATTCACTGACGGCGGTTTGTCCGATCAGGGACGGATATATTTACGATTATGAAGCACTTGAACAGATGATGTGCTATTTTATTCAGAAAATCTGCGGCAACCGAATTTTTAAGCCGAATATTGTTGCCTGCGTTCCGTCAAAAACAAATGATCTTGAAAAAGTCACAGTCACTGATCTGCTGATTTCATCGGGTGCGGCAAGAGCCTGCGTTATTGAAGAACCGTTGGCGGCGGCTCTCGGTGCAGGAGTGAGTATGAAGGATCCCGAAGGTCACCTGATCGTAGATATCGGCGGCGGTACGACCGACATTGCAGTAATTACAAGAGGCTGTGTATCAATTTCGGATTCGGTTGATATTGCAGGAAACACCTTTGACGATGACATTTGCAGATTTACAAGGCGTGAGCGAGACACGATAATCGGCAATATAACTGCCGAAAAAGTCAAAAAACAGGTCGGTGCGGCAAAGTTTCTTGATGCTGAGCTTGCCGTCCGTGCTGTCGGCAAGGATTATATCACCAAGTTTCCCAAAAGCATTGAGCTCACTTCAACAGATATTTTCCTCTGTATAAGAGAGCATCTTGAAAAAATCACCGACAGTATTAAATATCTGCTTTCACGCACTCAGCCTGAGCTGGTTGCCGATATTATCAAAAACGGTATGATTATTACAGGCGGCGGAGCAAACATCCGAGGAATTGACGACTATTTCCGTGACAAATTCGGCTTCAATGCCCGTTGTGCAGAAAAGCCTGAATGTTGTGTTGCAAACGGACTCGGTGTTGTGCTTGACGATATTAAAATACTTGAAGAAAACGGATATGTTTTCCGTTCCTATGCCGATATGAATGATTTTGAGGTGTAAATTATGTTTGTTAAAACTTATAATCTTACCGATGATCCGGATATTACCTTAACCGCTTATATTCCCGATATTTCCGGGGAAATGAATAATATGAAAATAAAGCCTTCCGTGCTTGTACTTCCGGGCGGAGCATACAAGTTTTGTTCCGACAGAGAGGCTGAGCCAATCGCTCTTGCTTATCTTTCAAAGGGCTTCAATGCTTTTGTCCTCAGGTACTCTCTGAACGAGAAGTCAGCATTTCCGACTCCGTTAAATGATGCGGTAAAGGCTTTAAAATTCATTCGTGACAATGCCTCGGAGTTTTGCACCGATCCTCAGAAGATTGCCGTTATCGGTTTTTCCGCAGGCGGTCATCTTGCGGCGGCTCTGAGCACGATGCCCGAGGATAATCCGAACGCCTGTATTCTCGGTTATCCGTGCATTTTAAGCTCAACAAGTCCTATACTTGCGTCACCTGTTGAATCGATTACGGATTATGTTACCGACAAAACTCCTCCGACCTTTATATTTGCCGCTTCAAATGACGGTACCGTTCCGATAGAAAACTCTCTTTATTATGCCGAGGCTCTGAGCAGGAACGGAATAAGCTTTGAATTACATATTTTTGAGGACGGCGGTCACGGTTTTTCTCTCGGTACTGATGTTGTTTGTTCTACCAAAGAGTCGCAGGACGTTTGCAGACCGAATACATATTGGCTTGACCGTTCTGCCCAATGGCTGAAGAAATTATTTCCCTGATTCTAAATTATGTTTGACAAATTCATCTTAGTTTTGTATAATTGTCGAGTGTAGTTTTAAACTTATTGAGCGAGGGAGATTTTCGGATGGACGCCCTGGTTTCCGTCATTATACCGACATATAAAAGAAAATTGGATTTTGTAAGCAAGGCCTTACAGTCTGTTTTAAACCAGACCTATCCCAACATCGAGATTGTTGTAATTGATGACAGTCCCGATGATTTCCCATACCGTGATGAGATTAAAAACTATATTGACGAGCAAAAGAACGATAAGATTTTATACATAAGGAACGAGAAAAATCTCGGCGGCTCCTTATCAAGAAACGTCGGAATAAATGCCGCTCATGGCGACTATATCACCTTTCTTGACGATGACGATGAATTTATGCCGCAAAAGGTCGAAAAACAGCTTAATTTCATGCTGGAGAACGACTGCGATCTTTCTTTCTCAAATATGGTTATGTATCGAATGGACGGTAAAGTCTGCGATTTCCGAGATCATAAGGGAATAAAAGCCTTTGATAACGATACTCTGTTGAGATATCACCTGACCAAAAACCTCAGCGGAACTCCCAGCTTTATGTTCAGGGCAGACAAGCTCAGGGAGATCGGCGGATTTAAGGACGCAAAGATGGGACAGGACTTTTTCCTGATGCTTAATGCCATTGAATCGGGACTTAAAATCAGATATTTCAATTCCTGTGACGTCAAGGTTTATAAGCACAACGACGGCGGTATTTCCCAGGGAAAGAACAAGATTGACGGTGAAAATATGCTTTATGAATTTAAAAAGCAGTATTTTGACCGGCTCAGCAAATCGGAGATAAGATATGTCAAGTTCCGTCATCTTATGGTTATGTCCGTTGCATACAAGAGAAATCATATGTACGGAAAAATGATCGGAAGCTTTATTCACGCATTTTGTACTTCTCCGAAGGCTTTTTTGAACGAGTGCTTTTCTTTTGCCAAAAACGTAGTAACATACAAGGATTAAATTGAATAACAAGACCTTCTCCGGGTAAAAATTTTACTGTGAGGAGGTCTTTTTAATGCAATACAAGAACAAGGTCGAGATCTGCGGAATAGATACCTCAAGTCTCAAGGTTTTGAAAGAGGAAAAAAAGCTCGAGCTTATAAGACGGGCGCATAACGGCGACAGAACTGCCAGAGACGAGATGATTCAGGGCAATCTGAAGCTTGTACTGAGCGTTATTCAGCGTTTTTCTAATCGGGGTGAGCCGCTTGACGACCTTTTTCAAGTCGGTTGTATGGGGCTTATAAAAGCCATTGACAACTTTAACACGGATCTTCAAGTCAGATTTTCGACCTACGCCGTTCCTATGATTATAGGAGAGGTGCGGCGATATCTCAGGGATAACAATGCCGTCAGGGTGAGCAGATCGCTCAGAGACACGGCATATAAGGCGATTCAGGTCAGGGAGAGGCTTTCCTCCGAGCTTAACCGTGAGCCAAAGGTAGAGGAGATTGCCAAGGAGCTTGATATGAGCAAGGAGGACGTTGTGATAGCTCTTGAAGCCATTGTTGAGCCTGTTTCGCTTTATGAACCCGTCTATAACGAGGGCGGCGACGCCATCTATGTTATGGATCAGATCGGAGACAGCAACACTCCCGACAGCTGGATGGACGAAATCCTCATCAGAGATTCGATAAAAAATCTTTCTCAAAGAGAAAAAAATATTCTGAATTTACGTTTTATGCTCGGCAAAACTCAAACCGAGGTCGCTAAGGAAATCGGTATTTCTCAGGCGCAGGTCTCAAGGCTTGAAAAAGGAGCATTGAAAAAGATCAAGAACTGAAAAGGGGAGAGGACGTTGAAAAAAACGCTTGAAACTCCGCTTTTACCTCAAGGTAAAGCAACTGTTGCTGTGTCAAAAAACGCAGTAAAGGTTATTTCGGCATTGAAAAAAGCAAATACGGAAGTGTTTGAAATACCTGAAAATCAAAAGCTGGAACCGTCGGTTTCTTCCCATGCCGACTGCAACATTCTTCAGCTTGACAGGTACACGTTTATTACGGATAAAACCTCGGCTTTGTTATTATCGGACTTATTTAAAAAGAATAATATTGTTAATTATTTAACAATAGGGCAGGAGAAAGAAAAATTTATTTTTTCAAGAAGCGATGAAAAGGTGAATATAATCGTTGAAGAAATATCTTCACCTTATCCTGATGAAGTTAAGATAAATGTTAAAAAAACCGAAAAAGCCATTGTTTGCAATACCAAATATGTATCCGAAAGTATTAAAGCCTATGCCGAAAACTATGGAATTGATCTGATCCATTCTAATCAAGGCTATGTCGGCTGTTCGTCCGTTTTAATAACCGATAACGCTGTTATGACTGATGATGAGTCTGTTTATTCTGCTTTGTGTCGAATAGGATTTGATTGCCTGATGCTTTCTAAGGGTCAGATAAAACTGAGCGGACACAGCTACGGCTTTATCGGCGGAGCATGCGGTTTTATTGATAAAAACTTGCTTGCATTTACCGGAAGCTTGAATACACATAAAGATGCAGAAAAAATAAAACAGTTCTTAAATAAATATAATGTAAGCTATGTTGAGCTGACGGACGAGCCGTTAACAGATGTCGGCGGAATAGTTCCGATATTCGAAGAAAAATAAGATCGGTAGGATTGATTTCCTGCCGATCTATATTTATAGCAAAAACACTAAATGTATATTCTGTTTTATCGGTAGACCTTATTTCACCTGAATTTTCATTTTTTTAGTAATTTTCGCTTTTTTAACTCCCCTATTTGATACAAAATATTTATTTTGTATCATTTGCCTATCGGCAAAAGATAAAGGGCGCTTCGCCCTACAAAATAAAGCCTTTGGTATCGTTTGCGCCGCCACACTCCGCCTTTTTTGTGCGTGCCACTGATCTCCTTTCTTTTTGTAAGTTTGTTTTAACTCCGCTTGCGCTTCGAGGCTCGGCGTTGCTCTCGTTCCGCCGCCACAGTGCGGCGGCGTTCCGTTTGCCGCCTCGTTGGGTCGCTACGCTCCGTCCTCGCTGTGCTGCGCAGAGCTGCGGTTTTTAAAACGCCTGTCCGTCGCTACGCTCGGCAAGGCGTTTGCTCACCTCAGGTCGTGCCGTTCTGTTCATAGAACGGCACACGACGTTTTCTCCTTTGCTACTTTTAATTATAATAACGCAACTGTCAACGGTCAAGATGAACGTTTGTTTTGGGCAATCTGCCCAAAACAAACGCCGTTGACAGCCGCGTTAATCAACAGCAAAAAGCAAAGGAGAATATCAAAATGTCAGAAAGAACTTGTTATTATTGCTACAACAGGAAAAAGTGTAAGGGTGTGCCGTTCTATGACGAAAACGGCACTTGTACGGAATGGCGTCCGTTCGTTGTTCCACGCCGCTATCTGAAGCACATTGCGGAGGAGTTCTACTCCTCTGCTTGTGCTTCTGCGGCTCATATCTACAACGATATAGACCGTGCATATATTCAGCGTATGGCGTTCCGCCTCGCTTCTGAGGTTGCGTGGGAAATGGAAGTCTTTGAGCAGTCGGGAAATATCCCCGACTGCTCAGACATATCCGAGCGGCAACAAGCCGCTCGCTACCTCGCAAAAAATAGGAAACGCTAAAAAGCGTTACCTATTTTTTTGCTCGGTTACAAATGGTTGCTTGAAGCTCCAAGTTATCAGCAAGACAATAAAGCAAGGTGACAAAATCGCTTGAATGATTGAGTGACTTCTGAATATCGGAAATGGAAACGCCGTTCCGCATAAGCTCCACGGCGTAGTGTTTCCGTAAGCTATGCGGAGATACAACGCCTTTTATCCGCAGAGCTTTACAGGCTCTGCGGATATCGTTGTAAACGGCTTGTCGTGTCCTATGGCGGCTTTTATCGGTTCTATGCTCAAAGACATAGTAATCACCGCAAACAGAGCGTAAAGCGGTTAAAAGCTCAGCGGAGAGCCTGACACGGTGTTTTTTTCCCGTCTTTTGCTCAACAATGGTAAAGCTCTTTTGAAAGATATGTTTTCTTGTAATGGCAAGGCAATCGGAAATTCTTAAACCGCTTTGAAGCGCAACGCAGCAGACAAGGTAATTTTCATAAGTCAGAAGTTCAAGAATAAGCCGAAGCCGTTCATCATCAATGTATATACTTCTCATCAGTTAACATTCCTTAAAAAGTAAATTCACAGTCCCATTATAGGGACTTGAAAAACAAATTGTCAAATGGTATTATGTATTACAGAAGGTGAATACATAATGATTGATAAACTTTTGAAATATCTCGGAATAAGGAAAAGCCTGACGGGCTACTGGATTATTAAAGACATAATAGCAAGAATTTTAATTGATGAACGCAACCTAAGCAAAATTGGAGAGCTATATTTGAAAATAGCTCAGGATATGGGGACGAGCTATGCGGCAGTAGAAAAAAACGTAAGAACAGCAATACAGGGTTGTTGGAGCAGAAAAAAGGAAGAACTTTGCAAAATCGCAAAATGCGACCTTGCAAAGTGCCCGTCAAATACAATGTTCTTTGAGATTGTAACAGCCTACATTATGTGGTATGAGCAAAAGAGGAAAGCACATAATGACCTTGCGACAAGTCATACGAATAGCGTTGAACAAAAAAGCCGTTGCTGATAGGAGTTGATAAGTCAGTCTCAAAGTCAATTTTAAGAAGCCGTGAAGCATCTTTAAAGCAACCGAAAAGCTGAACGAGCCTACGACCGTGCAGAGAGGAAAAAATCGCCTCGGTAACGCACGAAAGCTCGTAATCAGGCAGCTCGTTTTCAAGAGGCTTGACACAATATTTTGCAACCTCAGAGACAGCCCCGTCGTCCTTGACGGCGGCAACGTGAAGCTGATTGATGGAATGGTCTCCGTAGTATTGACGCCAAAGCTCCAAAAGTTCAGATTGTTTTATGTAATTCTTTCCGCTTCCGTAACTCCTGGACACAGCGACAAGGCAATGCAGATGAGGGTGAAAAGCCTTTCCGATAATGGTACGGCAACCGTCACAGTCGCCGTCAACGTAACCGATTTTTGAATTATATGTGACCTCAAGACAACGCATAACGCCCTTAAATTTCTTGCAGAGCTTTTCATCTTTAAAAAATTTTGTAGAAGCTCTGAATAGCTTTGTAACAGTGCTGTCAAGATTTTCAAGCCCGACGTTCGGAACAGTAAGAACGAGGTGGAGGAACTTATAACCGAAATTATCGGAAAGGAAGTTTACAACCTCTTTTGTCTTTACGGCAACTTCAAGAGAGCGGCGGCGTTGACACATAGGGCATATGCGTTGACGGCAGAAATTCGCACCGACTACAGTATCGTTTTCGAGCTCAATGTATGAGCCGCAAGCAAGCATTTTGTCGGCTCTTTCTGCGAGTATTGAGCGATTATTTAAAAGAGAAAAAGCGATTTTTTCAGTCTGATGTCTGTAATATTCAAGACTTTCTATCGTACTTTTTTTTAGGGGATTATCGTAAGAATCGTTGGTATTACAGGCTTTTTTTGAAGTTTTCATAAAATGAGTTGTTTCTATTGTATCAAGATAAGGGGAACGCCTGCGGCGTTCCTCTTTTCTTTTCAGTGAAGAGCGTTTTCGTAATTGCCCAACTCGTCCCCAATCAGTCGGGCAAAAAGGTCGAGAATATCATTACAGCCCCTCATATAACCGACAAAAGCGGTTGTCTGATAACTGTAATTGTTTTCGCAGATGAAGTCGCTTGCAGGCGGAAAACAAGAGGCATTACGCCAAATAAAATTGAACGCTTCATCATCAATAAGCTCAAGCAATTCATTTTCATAGAGCTTGAGACAAGAGCGTTCACTCTTTGCGGTGGTAATAAGAACGTCAAGGACTTTGCCGTAAAACTGATTGAAGCGTTTCAAATCCTCGTTTGATAAAATCTTTTCATTTTGCATTGCTGACAATACAGGCGACTACGCACACGAAAGACGGACGATATAACACTAACGGGATAAAGCCATTCGGCTCGGACCGCCCTCGCCTGTCGTATCGGTAAGACAAATACGCAGGTCACAAAAAAGCCGTCAGTTAGCAAAGGAAATATCTCCGGCGGGCGCGGCGTACTGCAAAGGATACCAAAGACATTATTTTGTATCATTACTTGATTTTTTCAGCAGGCTGTGTTATAATGGTATTGCCCTACCGAAATGAGCATATTTTTCTTTTGGCAGGTAAAAAGACTGTAAGGACGGTTGAATATGCACAAGGAAGAATTTCATACTCTGCCTCAGAGCGTAATTGAGTTTTTGAATTATCTGTCGGTCGTCAGGAGCAAGTCCGAGCTTACCGTGCTGGAATACGCTTCCGATCTCAGACTTTTTTTCAGGTTTATGCTTATTTACCGTGGCATAGTTCCTAAGGATAGCGAATTTGAAAAAATTGATATCAGCTTTATTGATCTTGATTTTATAAAAACAGTTAAAATTTCCGATGCTTACGCATTTCTCTCCTACTGCAGAAGCGAGAGAAAAAATGATTCGGCTTCTATTGCAAGGAAGGTTTCCTCACTGCGTGCTTTCTTCAAGTATCTTTGCGTTAAGATGAAGCAAATACCCGAAAATCCCATGGAGGAGCTTGAATCGCCCAAGTTGAAGAAATCTCTGCCTAAGTATTTATCGCTTGATGAAAGTATTCAGCTTCTTGAAAGCATTGACGGCAGAGATAAGGAACGGGATTATGCTATCATTACCCTTTTCCTCAACTGCGGACTTCGTCTTTCCGAGCTTTGTTCCTTGAATTATACGGATATAAAAAGTGACGGTACTATGACCGTTACCGGTAAAGGAAACAAGGAAAGAACGATTTATCTTAACGATATGTGCGTCAACGCTGTTAAGGAATATATGAAAGTTCGTCCTGTTGACGGAGTTAAGGACAAGCATGCTCTTTTCCTTTCCAACAGAAAAAGCCGGATCAGCCCTAAGACCGTCCAGCATATTGTTGAAAAATTTATTGAAAAATCAGGTCTCGGCGACCGCGGCTACTCCACCCACAAGCTCAGACACACCGCCGCAACCCTTATGTATCAGAAAGGCGGCGTTGACGTCCTGCTGATAAAAGATATTCTCGGTCACGAAAATCTTGCAACGACGGAAATTTACACTCATATCGTTGACGAACAGCTCAAAGACGCTGTTTCCTCTAACCCTCTGAACAAATTAAAAGGTAAAAAGACTTCCGAATAAGTATTCAAGCACCGTTTTCAACGCCGAAGCGATAATAATAAATATAAAATTCCTGAAGAAAGATTTATAGAAAGTATTAAATCCGTAATTCAGGAATTTTCCTGTTTTTGAGATACTTTTGATTATGAACTCGGACATACTGATGCTCTCACGGCAGCAAAGAACGATTGCAAGCAGACAAAGCACTCCGTAAGGAAAAATCATTATAATGCAGTAAGCCAGTCCCTTTAGCGTGTATTCGCTATATAAATAAAAGGAAACACAGCCGATCAGATAACCGTACACAAGCGGAACGGCATTTGTTATAAGAGAACCGAAAACAGAAAGTCCGAGAAAGAAAACCAAAGTCAGAAAAATTGACGGCAATATCAGATAAAAAATAAAATCAGATCCGAGAGACAGAGTATCCCTGCCGAGAACTACGGTATTGAAATAATTGGTAACGGTTTGGAACAGCCTGCCCTCCCCTTTTCCTGTGAAACAGCCTGTCAGTATCCCTGCCAAAGAAAAAATGACAGGGATAATAATTTTCCAATTTGATAAAATATCCGTTATTTTCAGGCTGTATTTGTGAAAATTCAGCGTTTTTTTCGTTCCGATTACAGACATAGCTTGTCAACTCCTTTGTAACAAGTTATGCCGTCATATGGGAAAAAATACCGCAGATCCCGAAAGAAATGCGGTATTTTTTTAACCTAAATCAGGTTTGTCCAGAAATGTTACAGTACAGCGGTCCGAATGATCCGTTTCAAATACGATTATTTCGTTTTCGCCCGGTTTCAGCATCGGAGCAGGAACATAAAGCGTTTTCTGCGGTCCTGCGGTGTTGAAATATCTGCCGAGATTGAAGCCGTTGACGAATACAACGCCCTTTGTAAATCCGTCAAGTCTCAGGAACGTGTCGCAGAGTTTACCGTCAATATTCAGCGTACCCTTGAGGAAAGAAGCGACGTTTACCTCACCTGTTTCCTTATTAAATTTCAGCTCGGAAAGGTTGTCGAGCGGCAGAGGATGCATATCCCAGCCGAAATGATACTGAAGACCGAATCTGACGCCCTTGACGCCCTTTCTGTCCATTATTTTCGGTCCGTAGTTCACTCGTCCCATATTCTCACAAAGTATGTCCAGACGGCAATTCTCGCCCTTTTCAAGCGAAAAGCTGACAGGCTTGCCGTCCCTTGTGCGTTCGTAGAAGCCTTTGTTCTCGCCGTTAATGAAAACGACCGCCCTGTCATGAACTGCATCAAATTTGATTTCATTTTCGTTTCTCGGCCCGTCAACAACGGTTGAATACAGGGTGAAGCCGTAATATTGACCGATATCCTCCATAAATTCGGGCGATGCCGAATGAACAGGCTTTGAAAGAAGCTTTGCGGCATCAAAAATACTGCATCTTTCGTCAAGAATAACTTCGCCGTAGGCTCTTTTCTCGGAATTCTTAACAGTCAGTTCGGGAAGCTCACCGAATTTTTCTTCTATAATCTTACGAACCTCAAAATATGCCGGCGTCAGGTCGCCTGCCTCCGACAGCAAAGCGTTATAATCGTAGCTTGTTATTGTCGGCTCGTATATGTCGTAATAGTTTGCACCGTTCATAAAGCCGAAATTTGTTCCGCCGTGGAACATATAGAAGTTAAGCGAAGCGCCGCAGTCGATCATATCCTTGAACAGCTTCGCAACCTCTTTCGGATCTCTGACATGGTGTTCCTCATACCAGTGATCGAACCAGCCAACCCAGTATTCACCGCACATCAAAGGCTGATCCGGACGGAAATCGTTGAGGACCTTGAAGTTTTCCTCAGGGTGTGAGCCGAAATTTGCAACACACGGATATTTGGGCAACGTACCGCCCTGAAGCATAGAATAAGAAGCTCCGTCGGAGGTGAAAAGCAGGCAGTCAACTCCGTTTTTCTTATATATATCGGCAATTTTCTGCATATATTCATGGTCGTCGCCGTAGCTGCCGTACTCGTTTTCAATCTGCATCATAATTATATTTCCGCCGTTTGTCGAAAGCTTAGGAACAATACGGCGCAGAAGCTCGTTATAATAACGCTCAACCTTGGAAATGAAAAGCTCGTTATTACAGCGAACGGTCATATCCTTGTAGTTGAGAAGCCACGCAGGCAGTCCGCCCATCTCCCACTCGGCGCAAATGTACGGACCGGGACGGAGTATTACATTCAGTCCCAGCTCCTTTGCAATATCTATATACGCTTCAAGATCGAGCATACCCGAAAAATCGAATTTCCCCTCCTGCGGCTCATGCAAATTCCAGCAGGTGTAGGTTTCGACCGTGTTAAAACCACATTCCTTGAGCTTTAAAAGCCTGTCACGCCAGTATTCTCTCGGTATTCTGAAATAGTGCATTGCTCCCGATATTATTGTAAATTCCTCACCGTCGAGGAAGAATTTATTTCCTTTGTAAGTTAAAACCGACATACGATCACCTCGGAAAAATTATACAGGATTATTGCTTTCAGGTCAACAAAAAAGGACTGCCGAAGCAGTCCGATTTAGAAAAATTTTATTTTGTGCCGAAAATTCTGTCGCCTGCATCACCGAGACCGGGAACAATGTAGCAATGCTCGTTGAGCTTCTCGTCAAGAGCCGCACAGTAAATATCAACGTCGGGATGTGCTTTCTGGAGAGCGGCAAGTCCTTCGGGAGCGGCGATAATGCCCATGAACTTGATCGACTTGGGATTTCTCTCCTTGATAAGAGAAATTGCGTCGATTGCAGAGCCGCCTGTTGCAAGCATCGGGTCAAGAACGATAACGTCACGCTCAGCAATATCAACGGGAAGCTTGCAGTAATACTCAACAGGCTTGAGCGTTTCGGGATCACGGTAAAGACCGATATGACCGACACGTGCCGACGGAACGAGAGAAAGAACGCCGTCTACCATGCCTAAACCTGCTCTGAGGATCGGAACGAATGCAAGCTTTTTGCCCTCAAGATTGTGGGCTACGCATTTGCAGATAGGTGTTTCGATCTCAACCTCCTGGACGGGAAGATCTCTTGTAGCTTCATAGCACTCAAGAGTTGCAATCTCACTTACCAAAGATCTGAAATCCTTTGAGGAAGTGTTCTTGTCTCTGAGGATAGAAAGCTTATGCTGGATAAGAGGATGGTTGGTAATGGTGACTGTTGACATATTTATACCTCCGTTAATTAAAATGTACCGTTTTCAATCGCCGTAATCTGATCAACACGTCTTTGATGACGTCCGCCCTCAAATTCGGTATTGAGGAAAACATCGACCATCTCGTTGGCAAGTCCTGCGCCCACAACTCTGCCGCCCATACAAAGTATGTTCGCATCGTTGTGAAGTCTTGTATATTTTGCGCTGAAATAATCGGAACAGCAAGCCGCGCGGACACCCTTAACCTTGTTTGCCGCCATGCTGATGCCTATTCCCGTGCCGCAGCAGAGAATACCGAGGATTTTATCATCGCTCTTTGTCACGGCATTGCCGACCTTGAATGCAATCTCTGCATAATCAACGGAATCCGTGCTGTGAGTGCCGTAATCGGTGATCTCATAACCTCCGACCTCTTCAAGATGTTTTTTTATAGCTTCTTTAAGCTCAAATCCGCCGTGATCGGCTCCGATAGCAATTTTCATTGTTACACGCCCTTACTGAGTTTTTTATTCAATTCACGCTCTGCCTGAGGAAGCCTGAGATATTCGGGAACAAGCAAAGCGCTGTCGATAAATTGATCGTGGGGAGCTTTCATAGCGCAGAAGCATACGCCGACAGCCGACTGAAATCTGTCGGACGGAGCGGCTATGTGTATATCGCTGTCCCCATTTAATTTATTATAACATATTTCCGCACCGTCGCCAACCAAAAATTTAATTTTTTTATATTTTTTGAGTTCATCGTTTACTTTTTCAATCGAATCTGCGCTGTCGGGAGACAGTCTTGTTATTTTGCCGTCCGTAATATCAAAAAACGCATTATAAACCTGATTGCACCTTGCGTCCATCACACAACAGGCAACGCAGTCGGTATCAATAAGATTGTAAGCCATAGATTCAAGCGTTGATGCGCCGTAGACGGGAATTTTCTTGACATCTGCAAGTCCCTTTGCCGCCGCTACGCCTATCCTTACACCCGTGAAAGAACCGGGACCTTTGTTTACGGCGATCAAGTCAATATCATCAAGAGAAGTATTTGAATACTTTAACAGGCTTTCAATCATCGGCATAAGAGTCTGAGAATGTGTCAGTCCCGTGTTTGTGTAAAAGCAACCCAAAACCTTATCGCCGTCTGTTATTGCTGCGGAAGCTGATTTTGCCGAGCTGTCAATGCCCAATATTTTCATTCAAGATCAACTCCCTCAATTTCAATAATTCTGTCATTTTCGGTTTCACCGTGCCTGAAAGTAACTTTAATTGAGTTTTCGGGCAGGGCGTTTTCAATATTTTCGCTCCATTCAACGGCAAGTATTCCGCCGAGATCGAGATAGTCAAAAAAACCTGTTGAATATAGGTCGTCCCAGCTCTCGATTCTATACATATCGAAGTGATAAAGCGTGTTGGTCTTTCCCCTGTATTCGTGGACGAGGGCAAATGTCGGACTGCTGACTTCCTTTTCGTCAATGCCGAGCCCTCTTGCAAGACCGTGGGTGAAGGTTGTTTTGCCCATACCCATTCCGCCGAAATAAGCAACAACATCTCCGCTCTTTAAAACAGAGCCGAGCTTCTCCCCTATTCTGTGGGTTTCTTCAACGGAATTACTGTTAAATATACGCAAAAATATCACCTCCGAGATATTATACCACATTTTTTCGTGTTGTAAATATCCGAAGATGATATTCCCATGTCAAAACCTGAAATCACGTCTGTTAGAGGATTTTATAGCCTCAATATTCTGACGGGCGATCTCTCTGACCTTTTCTTTTGGAATTTTTTCAAGCTCACGGTCAATCATCTCAAAGCCGATTTTCTTAGTCTGATCCGAAGCGTAGTCAATGAGATATTCGGTGAGCGTCATGAGCGCATTGGGATGACAGCAGTTGAGAATCTGACCGCTCTTGCAAAGACTCATAAATCTGTCGCCTGTTCTGCCCTCACGGTAGCAGGCGGTGCAGAATGACGGAATGTGATCCTTTTCCATAAGCCATCTTACAACCTCGTCAAGCGTTCTCTGGTCGGAAACATCAAACTGCTCCGAGTCGTGAGGACGCTCCTCCTCGCTGTATCCGCCGACTGAGGTTCTTGATGCTCCGCTGATCTGAGAAATACCGTAATCGAGCACCTTGCCTCTGATGGCTTCGCTCTCACGGGTGGAAATAATCATTCCCGTATAGGGAACGGCAATACGGATACAGGCGATGATTTTAGCAAACATATCGTCTGCAAGGCTGTTGTCAAATACGTCGGGATCAATGTCGTCTGCGTGTTTAACACGGGGAACGCTGATTGTATGAGGACCTACGCCGTGAACCGCTTCAAGATGCTCGGCGTGCATAAGAAGTCCTGCAAATTCATATTTGTAACCCTCAAGACCGAACAGAACACCGAGACCGACATCGTCAATGCCGCCCTCCATGGCTCTGTCCATAGCCTCGGTATGGTAATCGTAATCGTGCTTAGGACCTGTCGGATGAAGCTCAAGATAGCTCTTTTTGTTGTAGGTTTCCTGGAAAAGAATATATGTGCCGATACCTGCCTCCTTGAGCTTGCGGTAATTTTCAACCGTTGTGGCGGCAATATTGACATTTACACGGCGGATATCGCCGTTCTTGTGATGAACGGAATAGATTGTATTTATACATTCGAGGATATACTCAATAGGATTGTTTACGGGATCTTCGCCGGCTTCGATTGCAAGACGCTTGTGTCCCATATCCTGCAGGGCGATTACTTCACGCTTAACATCTTCCTGAGTGAGCTTTTTCCTTGCAATATGCTTGTTCTTATAGTGATACGGACAGTAAACACAGCCGTTCACACAGTAATTTGAAAGATAAAGAGGGGCAAACATAACAATACGGTTGCCGTAAAAAGCAAGCTTAATCTCGTTTGCAAGCTTATACATTTCCTCAATCTTTTCGGGAATGTCGCAGGCAAGGAGGACGGAAGCCTCCCTGTGAGTAAGTCCGGCACAGGTAACGCCGTGCTCGGTCTTTTTCGGGCGTGCCTTTTCGAGCAAAGCGTTGATCAGCTCAACGTTATGCTTGTTCTTTTCCGCATATTCGATTGTTTCGAGGATTTCTTCGTGGTTGATAAATTCCTCTGCTTTGAGAGATTTTGGATTGTAAACTGCCATAATGATTTCCTTTCTTTTAAGTCAGATTTTCTTTCTTTCAGATAAATTTCAAAATAAAACCGTATCCGTCAAGAATACGGCAAAATCGCATAAAACGTTTCTTTCGCCTTAAATTCTTTCAGCGTCAGGAAAGCTTCGCATTGTTATTTTAATTATAACACGCTTATATAAAATGTCAAATAAAACTTGAAAAATCCATTTGGAACATATATAATAAATACTGTTCCTTTCGGAGGTGAAAAGATGGGAAGAATTATTTATTGGTTGAAGGATTTTATTAAGGGTACGGATAAAATTTTGCTCGGACTTTGCACTCTGCTTTCTGCTATCGGTATACTTATGGTTTACAGCGCAACGAGAGTTAATCTGACAGAGGATCAGATTATTTCCCGTGATGCAAAGACGATGTTTCTTGCGGTTGTTATGGGAATTTTCGTTTCCCTTGTTATTTCATATTTTGATTATGAGGCGGTCGCCCGGCTTTGGCCTATCATTGCGGTCGTTTGCCTTGGTTTGATGCTGTCGCTGTTTGTGATAGGCAGCTCACCCGAAGGACGAGACGACGCTATTTCGTGGATTAAGCTCGGCAGTTTTTATTTCCAGCCGTCAGAGCTATTGAAAATAGGCTTCATCATAACATTTTCGGTTCACCTTGAAGCTGTCGGCAGTGAGATAAACAAGCTCAAAAACGTAATCCTCCTCGGTATTCATGCGATGATCGCCATAGGACTTGTTGTTCTCACCGGTGATATGGGATCGGCTCTTGTCTTTATGTTCATCACAATCGGTATGCTGTTTATGGCAGGGCTTCAATTAAGATATTTCGTATTCGGTGCAGGTGCTGTTGCTCTGCTTGCTCCTATTGCCTGGTTTGAGGTACTTTCCGACTTCCAGAAACAGCGTTTTATGGCGATCTATTCGCCCGATTCTCTCACCGAAGCAACCTACAATGAGGTAATCTTCCAGCAGGAAAGAGGAATGAACGCCATCAGCTCGGGCGGAGTATTCGGAACGGGACTTTTTAACGGCACATATACTCAGAACGGACTTGTTCCCGAAAGTGAAAACGATATGATCTTTTCCGTTGTCGGAGAGGAGCTTGGATTTGTCGGTTCCCTTGTCGTTCTCGGACTTTTACTTGCAATAGCTGTCAAGATACTTGTTGTCGGTAAAAAGGCTGTATCGGTCACAGGAAAGCTCATATGCAGTGCCGTTGCCGTGATGATAATTACACAGGTCGTTGTTAACGTCGGAATGTGCTTGAAGCTTCTTCCCGTTGTCGGAATTACGCTTCCGTTTATGAGCGCGGGCGGCTCGTCAAATCTATGTATTTACATTGCAATCGGAATGGTTTTGAGCGTTTACCGATCCTCTCAGTTCAGAGAGCCTGTTGAATTTAAGTACGGTAAGCTGTTTACTCCGTTCTCGGAAACATATTGAATATAATAATTGGGGTTGTCGCAATAAGATGAAGAAGCCGTTTTCTTCCGATGCCCGGCGTATGTGT
>JBJEPQ010000016.1:0-49420 GCA_051881315.1 Acutalibacteraceae bacterium
AGCGATTATCAATATATTCGTTCATTCCATTTACTTGTATGATGACCACTTCACACTTATTATCAACGCGAGTAAAAAGCCTTTGAGCATCGAAAATATCCCACTTGACGATATTGAAGCCGCTTTTGAAGGCGAAAACAGCGATATGGAGGGGTGTTCATCGTTGATGACGCCCGCTCCACCAATGAAACTCGAACCAATATAATTGGTTCGGGTTTTATTTTATGTGGTAATCGAAACCGAACAGTCCATCTTTTGCGTCAGCAAAAGGGACATATAAATGCGTAGCAACAGCCGTCGATTACCGTCATTTTCATCATTTACTAAATCTTTTTGTAGACAAAGTATTTATATAATGGTAAAATAGAGAAAAGGAGGGTTAAATATGAAAAAATCAATTAAGAAATTGTTTTGTCTTTTAATGTGTGTTGCACTTATTATTCCCTTTGTCCTGAGTGCGGCGGCGGAAAATCTTGACACGTCATTCACTCAGGAGGATTTCCTTGTCACAAAGGGCAACAAGATCTATAACCAAAAGGGAGAAGAAATTGTTCTTCACGGCGTAAACCTCGGCTCCTGGCTCATTCAGGAGGACTGGCTCTCCCCTTATGAGCAGGTTCAGGATCACTACGATATACTTGAAGCTCTGACCGACCGTTTCGGCGTGGACGGTGCATACGAGCTGATGAACACCTATCAGGACAACTGGATCACGGAATACGACCTCGACCGGATTAAAGAAATGGGCTTTAACTGCGTCCGTGTGCCGTTCTGGTACAGGAATTTCTATTCCGATGACTACGGCACGAAAATACTCGATCAAAACAGCGAATGGGATTTCCATTATCTTGACTGGATCGTCAGAGAGTGTTCCGAACGAAGTATTTATGTTATTCTCGATATGCACGGCGCTCCCGGTTTCCAGAGTGATGCTCCGCACAGCGGAAAAAGAGATAACTGCCGTCTTTATGAGGATTCCGATGAGGGCGAATTTTTCCGCACTCTTACAGACGAATTATGGACGGCGATCGCATCACGCTTCAACGGTAATCCTGCCGTTGCAATGTACGACCTTCTCAACGAGCCGTCCTGCGACTGCGACTACGGTGAAGTGACAAGAAGAATTAACAACACCAAGGAATACAAGCGGCTTTACAAAACCGTTCGTGCGGTTGACAAGGAGCATATCATCACGCTTGAATGTATCTGGACAGCTTTTGCCCTGCCGCACAAGGAGCTTGCCGGATTTGAAAATGTTGTCTATCAGGTGCATTTCTATCAGAAATCCGACTTTATTTTCGTTCTCTTTGTAACGCTGACTAAGCTTTATTATCCGAATGTACCGCTTATTATGGGTGAATTCTATCCCCTCGGCACAACAACCTGGTCAAGCTGTTTCAAGGCGATGGAAAGGCTCAACTACAACTGGATGCTTTGGACTTACAAAGCATCGGGACACGGTATGTGGGAGTCCGACTGGGTTCTTTACGGAGCGAAGGACGGATTTGAACGTGCGAGAGTTCAGACCGATTCCTATGATGAAATCGCAAGAAAATGGGGCGAATGTCTGAGAACAGACGTCGGTTTCCAAGACAGCGGACACTTTGAACGTGATGTTCAGCCGTATGTTTAAAAAAGTATAAAATAAAAGACAGCGTCAAATTCCGTTTGGAAAATGATGCTGTCTTGTTTTATTTATTAAGTCCGTCAACATAATCGCAAGCCGCAAGAGCCGCAATCGCTCCGTCAGCCGCCGCCGTGGTGACCTGACGGATTTTTTTCGTCCGGCAGTCGCCTGCTACGAAAATGCCGTTAGTTTCCGCTTCACAGCTTTCATCGACCTCGGCATAGCCTCTGCCGTCAAGTGTGACAACGTTTTTAAAGGCATCATTCTGAGGAATAAGACCTATCGCAACGAAAAGACCGTCAATCTCAAGTGTCTGTGTCTCCCCTGCCGAATTCTTAATCACAACTCCCTCAAGCTCATTATCGCCGACAAAGCTGTCAACCGTAACTCCGAGTATAATCTCGACATTGTCAAGTCTTTCAAGCTGCTCGACAAGCTTCTTTTCGCCGGTAAAGAAGTCAAGATTCTGAACTATATATACCTTCTTTGCAGTATCGGCAAGCAGAATAGCCTCCTGCAAAGCGGAGTTGCCGCCGCCGACTACGGCAACGGTTTTGTCCTTATAAAAGGCTCCGTCGCACACGGCACAGAACGAAATGCCCTCACCGACAAATCTTTCTTCGCCGTCAATTCCGAGCATGCGGTGCTTTGCGCCCGTAGCGATTATCACGGCCTTGCCCCGGTATTCGCCGTCATCGGTGACAACGGTTTTCACCTCGCCGTCCCTGATCTCCAGAGCCTCGCAGGACTCAACGTCCGCACCCTGTTCAAGCACCTGTTCAACGAGTTTTTCAGCAAATTCATTGCCCGTCAGACTGATAAAGCCGGGAATATTCTCAACCTTAGGCGAAAAAGTGATTTGACCGCCGAAGGTCTCTTTCTCAATTACGAGAGTTTTTTTATTGGCTCTGCAAGCATACAGAGCGGCGGTCAGCCCCGCAGGGCCGCCGCCAATTATAATTATGTCGTACATAATTGCTCCTGTTTATCCTCAGCTGTTGAGGAATTTTTTGATATCCGAAACTCCGGTGTACTTTGCAGCCTCGCCGTCCTTGATGACTACGAGAGTCGGAGCCTGCTTTATTCCCAGCTCTTGAGCAAGGTCTGCATTTTCGGTGGCAAGAAGCTTTGTATATTCGTAGCCTGCCTTGTCAAGGGTTGCGCAGGCAATCTTGCAGTTCGGGCAGGTCGCAGTTGTGAAAAGATAGCTGACATTATCACCTGCGTCCGTCTTTACCTCGCAAACCTCGGCTTTTTCTTCCGGAACACCCTTTCGGGTAAGATGAGAATTAGCAATATCGTAAACCTTACGGTCTGCAAACTCCTGGCTCTTACCGTCGTTCCAGTTCTGAACGGGACGGTAGTAGCCTGTGATACGGCTGTAAACCTCGGTATGCTCGCCGCACTCAGGGCAGGTATACTGCTCGCCGACAAGATAGCCGTGATTTTTACATACGGAGTATGTCGGAGAAAGAGTGTAATACGGGAGCTTGTAGTTTTCGGCAATCTTTCTGACAAGGTTTGCCGCCGCTTTCCAATCGGGCATTTTCTCGCCGAGGAAGGCATGGAAAACAGTACCCGAGGTGTAAAGCGTCTGAAGCTCGTCCTGAATGTCGAGAGCAGAGAAAATGTCCTCTGTATAGCCGACAGGAAGATGTGAGCTGTTGGTGTAGTAAGGAGTGTCTCCCTCTTTCTTAGCGGCTGTCTTGATGTCGGGGAACTTCTTGACATCGTGCTTTGCAAGACGGTAAGCCGTTGACTCGGCAGGTGTTGCCTCAAGATTGTAGAGATCGCCGTACTGAACCTGATAATCGGAAAGTCTCTCTCTCATATGGTTGAGAACTTCCGCTGTGAATTTCTGAGTTTTGGGATCGGTCATATCGTTGCCGAGCCACTTTGCATTGAGACCGACCTCGTTCATGCCGACAAGACCGATAGTTGAGAAGTGGTTGTCGAACGAGCCGAGATATCTCTTGGTGTAGGGATAAAGTCCCTCGTCAAGGAGCTTTGTGATAACTGTTCTCTTAACCTTGAGCGAACGTGCGGAGATATCCATAAGTCTGTCAAGACGGGCATAGAAATCCTTTTCGTCCTTTGCAAGGTATGCAATACGCGGCATATTGATCGTAACAACGCCGACAGATCCTGTGCTTTCACCGCTTCCGAAGAAACCGCCCGACTTCTTGCGAAGCTCACGAAGGTCAAGACGAAGACGGCAGCACATTGAACGAACATCGCTCGGCTCCATATCGCTGTTGATGTAGTTTGAGAAATACGGAGTACCGTACTTAGAGGTCATTTCAAAGAGAAGTCTGTTGTTCTCTGTATCCGACCAGTCGAAGTTTCTTGTGATAGAATAGGTCGGGATGGGATACTGGAAGCCTCTGCCGTTGGCGTCGCCCTCGATCATGATCTCGATAAACGCCTTGTTGACCATATCCATCTCTTTCTGGCAGTCCTTGTACTTGAAGTCCTGCTCCTTACCGCCGACGATGCAGTTAAGCTCGGCAAGGTCGGCAGGTACAACCCAGTCAAGAGTGATGTTGGAGAACGGAGCCTGTGTACCCCAGCGGCTCGGTGTATTTACACCGTAGATGAAGGACTCGATGCACTTCTTTACGGTATCATAGTCAAGATTATCATATTTTACAAAAGGAGCAAGATAAGTGTCAAATGAGGAGAAAGCCTGTGCGCCTGCCCACTCGTTCTGCATTATGCCGAGGAAGTTTACCATCTGGTTGCAGAGCGTTGCAAGGTGCTTTGCAGGTGCGGAGGTAATCTTACCTCTGACGCCGCCGAGTCCCTCCTGAATGAGCTGCTTGAGCGACCAGCCTGCGCAGTAGCCGGTAAGCATTGAGAGGTCGTGAAGGTGAATATCCGCATTTCTGTGAGCTTCGGCGATCTCCTCGTCGTAGATCTCGGAAAGCCAGTAGTTAGCGGTAATTGCGCCTGAGTTGCTGAGGATAAGTCCGCCGACGGAATAGGTAACGGTGGAATTTTCCTTAACACGCCAGTCGTTGACATGAAGATAGTTGTCAACAATCTCCTTATAGTCAAGGACGGTTGCATTGATGTTTCTGATCTTTTCTCTCTGCTTACGGTAAAGGATATAAGCCTTGGCAACATCGTCATAGCCCGCCTTGATAAGCACGGACTCAACGCTGTCCTGAATACTTTCAACGGAAATCTTATCGTCCTTTATCTTGTGTTCAAAATCTGCGGTAACCTTGAGCGCAAGAAAATCTACCATATCGGAATTATACTGCTTCTGACAGGCGTCAAACGCTTTTGTTATCGCATCTCTGATCTTGTGAAGGTCAAAGCCTACGACTTTGCCGTCACGCTTAACAACATTATACATACCCAAATCTCCTTCATTTCAAATTTCGTTTGTGATTATACCATTATCTTGTGGTTGTGTCAATAGTTTTTTACAATATATTGTGTTAAATACCCCGAATTTCTGTCTGAGGTACAAAATCTGCCGCCGCAGACTTCATTTTGAGCATAATTTCCTTATCAACTCCGCAGACTTCTTCACAAATAAGCTCACCGGAATCAACAAAATTCTGCAAGAAATAGCGTTTTGCACCGCTTATCCACTCTGCCGCCGCTCTTATGTCCTCAACCGTGTGAAACTGCTTAACAACGGTCGTCCTGAATTCATAGTCCACTGCGCCGCTTTTGAGAAACTCAATGCTTTCTTCAATCTTTGAAAGGTCAAGATTTTTAAGTCCGATCGTCTCGGCATATTTTTCCCTGCGATTTTTGATGTCCATTGCAACGTAATCGACAAGTCCCTCGCTAACGATTGCTTTCAGCCTTTCGGGAAAGCTTCCGTTGGTATCGAGCTTGACGGCATATCCCATATCACGTATCTTCCTTATAAAATCGGCTATGTCGGAATAGAGCAAAGGCTCGCCGCCCGTTATCGCAACTCCGTCAAGAAGTCCGACGCGCTTTTCCAAAAAGCTCAATATCTCGTCCTCGGTGTAATCGGGTTTTTCCGGAAGCTTTGTGACGAGCAAAGCGTTGTGACAAAAAGGACACCGAAAATTACAGCCGCCTGTGAAAACCGTGCAGGCAACTTTTCCCGGGAAATCAAGCAAGGTCATTTTTTGTAATCCGTCTATTCGCAAATTTTTACCTCCTCTCGAAGCGCTTTTTTCGTTCCGCATTATTTTAACACACAGCCGCTATCATTACAACAAATAATAATTAAAAAAATACACAAACTTTCTCTTCCATTTTTACACAAAATGTAGTATAATCGTTAATATCAATCCACAAGGGAGTGAAATTATGGATAAAGAGAATTTTGACTTTACAGACTATCCCGATCCTATCTGTCCTTTCTGCACGGATCAGTTTCAAAAAGAGCCGCCCGTTCACCCTATCCCGATTTCAAGGGTGCTTGAAAAGCTTGACGAGCATCTCGGCAGGAACGATTATTCCGCCGCAGAACAGCACCTGCTTTACTGGCTCGGTGAAGCCGAGGACGGCAGAGACAAGCGCGGTATGCTGACAATAAACAATGAGCTTATGGGACTTTACCGTAAAACGGGACGTAAAAACGAGGCTCTAAACGCTCTTGAAAAGTCGCTCAGCCTTGTTGACGAGCTTGAGCTTGGAAAAAACATAACCGCAGGCACTACCTACACCAACGCCGCAACCGTTTACAAGGCCTTTTCAATGCCGCAGGAGTCGCTTGAGCTTTTCAGGAAAGCCAAAGAGCTTTATGAAACGCTTCTTGACGACGGCGATTTACGTCTGGGCGGACTTTATAACAACCTCGGTCTGACGCTCGTTGACCTTGAACGCTTTGATGAAGCCGTAACCTATTATAATAAAGCGATCGAAATAATGTCAAAGAAAGAGAACGGAGAGCTTGAGGTTGCGATAACATATCTCAACCTTGCAAATCTTGAAGAAGCAAGGCTCGGCGCAGAAAAAAGCGAGGAAATAGTTGACGAATATATTGAAAAGGCATATGAGCTTCTCAACAGAGACTATTTGCCGAGAAACGGCTACTATGCTTTCGTCTGCGAGAAATGTGCGCCGACCTTCGGCTATTACGGACGTTTCCTCTATGAAAAAGAGTTGAGCGACAGAGCGAGGGATATATATGAAAGGAATTGAAATTTCCAAGGCATATTTTGAGGAATACGGCAGACCGATGCTTGAAACCGAATTTTCCGAGGCACTCCCCTACCTGTGCGTCGGACTTGTCGGAAGCGGCTCAGAGTGCTTCGGCTTTGACGATGAGGTGTCACGGGATCACGATTTTGAACCCGGCTTCTGCATTTTTATTCCCGGTGAAGATGTGCTCGACCGCAGGACGGAATTTCTCCTTGAAAGAGCATATGCAAAGCTGCCCAAGGAGTTTATGGGACTTAAAAGAGGTCTTGTAAGCCCTGTCGGCGGCAGAAGAAACGGAGTTATCAGAATTTCCGATTTCTATACCGATAAGCTCGGTCATCCCGACGGAGAACTCAGCGTGCAGGATTGGCTCACCTTGCCCGACAGCTTTCTTTTTGAAGCGACAGACGGTGAGATATTCTTTGACAATTACGGTGAATTTACAGAGATCCGCAACAGAATAAAGGAATGTCCCGAAGATATTCGGCTTAAAAAGCTCGCAGGCAATCTGCTTGTTATGGCTCAGTCGGGACAGTATAACTTCGGCAGATGCCTTTCCCACGGAGAAACGGGAGCGGCTCAGCTTGCAGTATTTGAATTTGTCCGTGCTGCGATCAAGACGGTTTTCCTGATTAACAGGAAATATATGCCGTATTATAAATGGAGTTTTCGTGCGATGCGTGATCTTGAGCTTTTTTCGACGTTTTCCGACTCCTTTGAGTATCTTATGACGAGCGAAAACAGCGCAGAGAACGCCGAGACAAAGTCAATGGTTATCGAGGACATCGCTTCTCTTATAATAGGATACCTGATAGAAAACAATATGACTAAGGCGGTCTGCGGCGACCTTGAAAAGCACGCTTATTCCGTCAACGATATGATAAGCGATCCGAATATCAGAAATCTGAATATTTTCAGCGCAGTTTAATAAAAAACAAATGGCTTGTATCAAACGATATAAGCCATTATTGTTTATAAAAATTTAATTTAGACAAAGTCTGATAAGATCATTGACATCTGCGGTTGCAAGACACTCAACCGTATCCGCCGCACCGTAATAAATCTTGACCTCGCCGCTGTCCTCAAGTATCATTCCGCCCGGGAAGATAACGTCTGTTCTGAAGCCCTCGTCCTTTTCAAACGGAAGCTCAGCGGCAATCAGCGGTTTGTCGTAAATTCCTATCACCTTTGACGGATCGTCAAGGTCAAGGAGTGCAATTCCTGCCGTGTAAATCTTCTGCCATCTGTCCTCCCAGCCGTGTTTTCCCCTTTCGGGATCGAGCCACACCGAATGGAAGGTTGTCAGCCAGCCTTTTTCCGTTTTTATCGGCGGAGCGGCAGGTCCGATCTTGTCGTTGGCAAACGGCACGTTTTCCACGCCCATAACAAGCCTTGAATTTCCCCAGAAACACATATCGGGCGACTGTGACATCCAGATATCAAACCTGTCGATGCCGCCTCTTGAATAAACGGGCATCGGTCTTTCGAGCCTTGTGTATAAGCCGTTGATTTTTTCGGGAAAGAGCACCATATTTCTGTTGTCCGGCAAGGTCATTGTGCGGATATCAAAATTTTCAAAATCCGTTGTTGAAGCAATTCCGCCCCGAAGTCCGTGCTTCGTATCTATCGCAAAGCAGACATAGCACACTCCGTCAATAACAGTCAGCCTCGGATCATATGCACGGTTTATTTCGTCGTCCTCCAGCTTGAAGCAAGGCTTATCCGAAACCTCCCAGTTTATTCCGTCATCGGTGAAAGCAAGGCCGATATTCGTTCCGTCAAGTCTCTGTTTTTCATAGTCGCCGTAGTCGTTGCGAAACATCATAACATATCTGCCGTTATATTTCGCAACGCCTGCATTGAATATCAAAGCGGCATTGTACGGAATATCCCTGTAAGTAAGGACGGGTTTTTCGAGCTTTTTTATTACACCTGATGATACAAAATCCATAGCAGCCTCTTTATCCTATTATTGTCTGAACTGTGCTTAAAAGGAATTTGATAACCTCGGTAACCTTTACATAGATCACATAGTAATCGCCCATAAAATGACTGAGCACACGGTCAAGAGCGTCGGTATCAAATAAGGTTTCCGAAGTATCAATATCGGAATAAGTGAAGTCGGTTTTTTCGATCGTGTATTCGTCGATCAGCCTGTTTCCGTCAACCGTATAGGTCTTTATATTAAAGGTATTAGATGTAAATTCAACCTCGCTGTAAACGAGCTCCTCGCTCATATAGCTGAAATTGATCCATGAATGGTCGTACGGTTCATCATAAACACGGTTTTTACCCGATGCCGAAGCCGTCGTAATATAGAGCGTTCCGTCGGGATCAGTAACCTTATTTGCCGTGTAATCAAGATCAACTATTTCATTATTCAGCATATTGTATGAACGGCCGTAATAATGCTCGTGTCCGTCAAAAGCAAGGTCAAATTCAAACTTATCAAGAATAGCCGAAAACACTCCCTGAAGCAGATAGCTGTCATCGTCAACCGCATGGTGTCCCGTTCCGTAAATGTCGTGATGGAACACGGCAACTCTCCACTTTGCGTCCTTGTTTGCCTCAATAGCTTTTTCTGCAAGCGCATGGCTTTCAAAGACGTTTATATTCGTTGTGTTGAATACGACAAAGAGTACGTCGCCGTATCTGAACCAGTAAGGCGTACCCGACTTGCTCGTTGAAATAAGCTGAGAATTAGGATTGTTGACATAGTGCTTATATGTTGTGCCCTTATGATCGTGATTGCCGATAGTTGTCGCCATGGGAAGATTTCTCATAGCTTTAGGCGAGAGTGTTGCCGCCCATTCAACAGCACTTGCACCCGTCTGTGTCTGGTCGCCGCAGGAGATAATAAAGCTCGTATCGGGATTGTTTTTGAGAGCTGTGTTGAGCAGCCTGTTCCAGTTTGAAGCGTCGGTGTAGCCTGTCTGATCGTTGACAGCGGAGCACTGAATATCACCTACAAGCAGAGCCTTGAAGCTGTCGGCAGAACGGGTAATATAGAACTCAGGCTCGCTCCAATTATCCTTACCGAGCGAATAAGAATAATAGTATCTTGTATTTTCCTCAAGTCCTGTTACGGTAACCCTGTTGGTCTGCTGATTATTATCAGCAAGAGTTGAATAACCGTAAAAGACCTTTGCGTTCTCCATAGCCGCATTGTCGGCAATTTTAACCATGGGAACAGCGGCTTTTCTCTCGGAGTGCCAGTTGATATTAAGCTCTGTTTCATCACTTCCGGGAGTTAAGGCGATCTGAGTATTGTCGCCCTCAACCGTGGTCCAGTATTCGTTCCACTGAGCTTCGGTCATTGTATAATCGGGCAGGAGAAGTCCGTCAGATGCAGAGATATTCAGACCGAAACATCCTGAAATTAAGGTCACAATGAGCAAAACGGAAATAAGCTTTTTAACCGATTTCATAAAATTCCCTCCGAAAAATTTTATTTAAGGGAGCCTCGCTCATGCAAGACTCCCTGTCTTTAACAATGATTAAATTATGCGTCCCATTTATAGTGTCTGAGGTTTGAATCGATGAACAGAGCGCCGATATCAAGAGCATGAATGAGCGTTCCGTCCTCCATCGGATAAACGGTAAGATCCTCGCCCTCGCCGCCGAAATTGTCGATCAGCTTAGGCTGATACATAATTCTGTCAAAGAGCTTTTCTACCTTTCCGTTCTTAACGTCAATAGTATATACGGCTCTTGTACTGTCGTTAGTTCCGACATAGAGCTTGCCCTTATAGACCTCTCCGCCCTGAATAGCATCAATCGGATCGGAAACGGCAAAGGATTTGACATATTCAAAGGTCTCAAGATCGAAGCAATGAATTTCTTCAACAGTCTTGCTGTGTGAAGCATAAATAAATCCGTTTTCGGCATCGACCGCAACCCACGGGATTCCGCGGGTAAGAATATCGGAGGAAACCTCGTGACAAATTCCGGTGAACTCAAGAGTCTCGGCGTCATAGAGCGCAATTACAGGATGCTGCCACTGCTTGCTGTCCTCAAGAGAAGCGTAGATATAACCGTTATAATAGCTTATTCCGCCGATATGCTTGGAGTTGTAATTTTCGGAAAGCTCACCGTCGAGAGCCTTATAGTTATACGCATAAACTGTCTTGTTATCAAAGCCGATCTTTACAAGCGAGGTCTTGCCGCTGAAATACCAGTATTCTCCGTCCGTCGTCACGCCCTGCGCCCTTTCAAGCGTTTCAAGACCGACCACCTTGGAGTTGGAGTCATACGGATAAATATCACCGTTGAACAAGCCGTTTAATCCGTTAGTCAAGGTCAGCAAAGCGGCAAAAACAACCGCAAAGACCTTATAAATAATACTTTTAGCTATGTTATAAAATGTAAGCATTTAAAAATCCCCTTACTTAATTACTGAATTGCAGAATGCAATAACATCATCGTATACAAGCTCTCTGTCAAGCTCATTAAGAATTTCGTGTCTGTCGTCCTTATAGAGCTTGCACTGAGTTTTTGAATGTCCGCTTTCCTTGAGCTTTTCAAAAACTTCCTTAACGCCCTTGGAGTAGGCTCCGACGGGATCCTCCTCGCCGGATATCAGGAATATATCAAGCTCCTTGGGTACTTTTCTGTACCAGCCGTCGCTTGAAACAGAGTCGAGAAGCTCGAACATATTCTTATAACCCGATGCGGTGAAAAGAAAGCCGCAGTCGTCGTTATTTATGTACCAGTCTACATTTTCAATGTTTCTTGAAAGCCAGTCGAATGCCGTTCTGCCCTCACAGCGTTTGTTATATGTGCCGAAGGCAATCTTGTCGATAAGCTTACTCGGATGCTTTTCGCCCTTGACTTTGGAAATCATCGAGGCAAGCATAATTCCTGCCGCAGCTCCGGGATTTTTACCGCTTGTTCCGCATATCACGGCAGCCGCAATATCATCGGCATACTTTGTGATATAGCTCCTTGTGACAAACGAGCCCATGCTGTGACCGAAGATGATAACAGGCTTTTTAAATTCTTCCTTGGCAATGAGAGTAAGCTGGTGAGCGTCGTCTACAAAGCCCTTGCCGAAAGCGTTTTTTTCGCCGCCGAAATAACCTTTCAATCCGTCGGGAGCAACCGACTTGCCGTGGCCGATATGATCGTTCATAATAAAGGCATAGCCTGCGTTACAGAGAGCCTCGGCAAATTCCCGGTATCTTTCGCCGAATTCAGCCATACCGTGAACGCCCTGAACAACCGCTTTGATTTTACCGTCGGCAGGAGCCCAGCTCCTTGCGAAAATGTCGCCTACACCCGTAACCGAGGGATAGGAATACTCTTTTCTGACGATTTCCATACGAAAACCTCCTGATATATATTTTAGTCTGTTGCAATACCATCGGGAAGCTCAACCTCTTCCCAATCTTTGATTGTTACGTCAACAGAGGAAAGCTTGATGTCTATGTCATAGTCAGGCAGGTATGTACCCTTGGCAAAGTTTCTTGCTCTGAAAAGAACGTGATCGGAATAAACCTCCATAATGAATCCTATTCCGTTTTCGTTACACTCGCCGTCCTTGTTGTCGATAGTAAGCGACGGAAGGTTGATCGAATGGAAATTGCCGATCTTTTCATAGGTATATTGACCGATGCCTGTATGAAGATGACCTGTGATAAAGAAAACGTTGTTATATGAATTTAATATATCCTTGATTTCGTCGGACTGCTTGCCGATAGAGCCTGCCGAGTCGATCGGACTGTTCCACGTATCGGGAAGACCGTGGGTGTATTTAAGCGGCTGATGACAGATTACAAATGCCGACTTGCCGTCCTTGGTAGCGTCCGCAAGCTCGCTGTCGAGCCATGAGAGCTGTTCCTCGGTGAAATAGGACTCTTCAAACTCCGTTCTGTCCGTTCCGAGAACGATGAACTTATAGCCGTTGATATCATAGGAATAATTGAGAGAATCAACGGAAAATTCGCTTCCGACATTGGAGTTGAGCGTATTTGTAAACGAACAGAAATTTTTCACCGTGTTCTTATAGGAAAGCTTGAGTCTGACATCGTGATTGCCGACTGCATTGATGAAGCTGTTCGTTCTTGCGCTGACAAGCTTATCGGCAATATACTGGTATTCACACTGCAAGCCATTCTCGGCAATATCGCCTGCAATAAGAACGGAATCGACCTTGCCGTCAACGTTGTATGTAATGTCCTCACAAGCCGCGTCAAAGAACTTCGCTCTTTCAACAACGTAGTTTGAAATCTGCGGATCTGCCCATACCGCAACGGTGATATCGGCGCCTGTGTCCTCCCCTGTTTTAATGGGATCGTCACTTGACGGGCTTACATACGGATAAAAGACATAGGAGATAGCAATGATCAGAACCATGAGCTTATATCCGATTTTAGAAAATAGAGTTGCTTTCAAAAGATACACCATCCTATAATAAATTACAGTTAATTTTAACACGAAATTACAGTTCTGTCAATTTTATTTTGTGTAATTCAAATATACAATTATGAAAAAAAGATCGGAAGACATAACTGTTCCGATCTCATTTTTATTAAATTGTAATTTACATCACATTCATCGCACAAAGAGGAATGTCAATATCAAAATCGGACAAATATTCGCCCTTAACAAAGTTTCTCGCTCTGAAAAGAATATGAGTGTCATAAACATCCATAATGAAGCCTATTCCGATTTCGTTGCAGTCACCGTTGCTGTTGGGCATTGTGAGCGCAGGAAGACTTACGGAATTGATTCTTCCTATTTTCTCATATGTAAATTTTCCTATACCATTGTGAAGATGTCCTGTCAAATAGAAAACATTGTCATATTTATTTAGAATGGCTTTAACCCTGTCGGATTGCTTTCCGATTGAGCCTGCCGACTCAATGGGAATATCCCAAGTGTCGGGAAGACCGTGAGTATAGCAAAACGGCTGATGGCAGATTACAAACGCCGGCTTACCCGTCTTAGTGGCATCGGCAAGCTCGCTGTCAAGCCATAAGAACTGTTCCTCAAAGAAATACGACTCCTCAAACTTTGTTTTATCCGTTCCGAGAACAATAAATTTGTAACCGTTCAACTCGTAGGAATAGTGAAGTAAGTCAATCGTCAGATCACTTCCGGCTCTTTTGTTGAGCGTATTGGTAAATGAGCAAAAATTTTTAACCGTATTTTTGTAGCAGGCTTTCAGTCTTACATCGTGATTGCCGACGGCATTGATGAAATTCTTAGTCTTTGCACCCGTAAGCTTATCGGTCATATACTGATATTCACAGAGCAGTCCGTTTTCCGCCATATCTCCGGCAACAAGGATTGCATCAAGCTTTCCGTCAACATTTTTAATTATATCCTCGCAAACAGCGTCAAAATTTCTGGCTCTTTTAAACATATAGTTGGAAACCTGGATATCCGCCCAGACCGCAACGCTGAGCTTTGCGCCGTTCTTTTCGCTTGTTTGAATAGGATCATAAGCTGACGGAGCAACATAAGGAGCTTTCTTATACGTTTTATTAACATTGGATTTCATAAGCCTGTAGCTTAATTTGATTTTGCCCAAAATAAACACCGCCCACACTTTATTTTTTAATATTAACATTTAATATAAATTCTGTCAAATATGAAAAAGGATCGAAATGATTTGACATTCCGATCCGTAAAAATATACTTCTGTAATTACTGCTTGTTGGGATTATCAAAACGGTAGATTTCACGGTTCTCGATATCCATATCGGGAATCATGATCGGCTGAATACCTGCGTTTGCAGTTATCGTAGTGATAAACGCACGGGCGTACGGGAAAAGCTCCTTGTAGGTCTGGATATGGATACGCTCCCTTTCCAGTCCGTCGGGATAAGAGAAAATTCCTGCAAGCACAAGCTTGACCGAAAATGCTTCGGGATTTTCCTTGTCGGCAATGTTGACCGTGAACTTGCCCTCGCAGATATTGTTGTTGGTGTATCTGACATTGTAGGCATAGCTGTTTTTCAGCTCGATCTTTGTGTTGCCCTTAACTTTATTAACAAACTGAATTTCTTCAATCTTATATGCATTGAGTTTAAGATCTTTCATAATACTGTCCCCCTTGTTTTTCTATATTTTATCATAAGGGAACGTATTTTACAAGAGTAATTTTATTTTTTAGGAGTTAAAACCGATCACAACATTGTTTTGATAAAAGTTGACAGCATTTTATTGTTATGCTACACTTTCGGTATAATACTTTTTCCAAGGGGCAGACTATGAAAACTGTAAACGATTATACGGGAAAATCCGATATTGAGAAAATTGAAGCGGCAATCAAAGACGGACAAGGCGGTGTTGCGGTTATTCCGCCGAGAAAATGCGATTCTGAGCCTGAAAGAGATTACTGGCTTATCGACAGAGCAATTCTTATTCCCGAAAACACGACGGTACTTCTTAAAAACTGTAAAATTAAACTTTCGGATAAATGCCGAGACAACTTTTTCCGTACATCAAACTGCGGTATAGGTATTGAATATCCCGAAAAAATCAAGAATGTTCATATAATCGGCGAGGGACTTTGTGTTCTTGAAGGTGCGGATCATCCGAGAGCCACAGGTGACGGAAGTAAAAAACTTGCCTGTCCGTGTCCGAAAAATAAAACCGATGTCCTCAGACTTTCGGAGCAAAACCCGGACAAATATAACTATTATTTTATTGACAAACATTCTCATTCCTACGGAACAGACGCAGGTGATCCGAACGAATCACAAAACGGAGACTGGAGAAACATCGGAATACTATTTGCAAATGCAGAAAACTGTTCTGTTCAAAATTTACATATTAAGAATCCCCACGGCTGGGCAATATCCTTTGAGGCTTGCTCGCACGGATTGATTGAAAACATCGACTTTGATGCAGATATGTCGAGATATATTGACGGTATGGTTCAGAACTCGGAAAATCAGGACGGTATCGACATAAGAAACGGTTGCCACGACATAATTATTCAGAACATAACAGGCGGAACAGGAGACGACGTCATTGCCTTAACGGCAATCGCAGGCAGGAACTATTTACCGGGAGGAAGTATGTGCACAACTCACGTTATGCACAACGACTGGACAAAACGTAAAAAAGATATTCACGATATTATAATCCGAAATGTAATTGGACGATGCAAAAGCGGAGAATGTAATATTCTGAGAATGTTGCCGGCAGAAGCAAAGATCTATAACATTGTTGTTGACGGAATTATCGACAATTCGCCGGAGGGCTTTTGTAACCGTGCGGCTGTTCTTTTGGGTGAGCCTGACGGCAATTACGGAAGAAATCTTCCCGACGACCTCTACGGTATTGCGGTATCAAACATCATCAGCAAAAGCGTTTACTGCATTGTTGTAGCAGGATATATCAGCGATTCATCTTTTACGAATATCGTCAATCTGAATCCCGAATGTCCTGTATTTATGGTGGAGAGAGAAAACGGATTCAGAAATATCGAGCTGTCCTCCGTCGTCACAAAAGGCAAGGAAGCTGTCAAATACAAATAAAATTTCAATATGTAACAAGGAACTGTCTCATAGAACAGTTCCTTTTTCTTTATTTTTTCAGCGATGAAACAATATATGCTCCCGAAAGAACGGCGTTTATGACGACCGCCGCAGTCAAAACGCATTTTGCCGCTTTAAGAGCTGTAAGAAGCATACAGTCGTATCTTGCCATCTTCATAAACATCTTTGCACATTTTGCTTTATCCATTTTCTTACCTCCCGTCCGTCAGTAAAATTCCGTGAGCAATTCCGGGAATACTCTCGCCTTGAAACGGCGAAACGGCAGAAAGGAGCGCACCTGTTGCCACAACCAATACTTTATGGAGCTTGCCCTCACTCAATTCGTTCATTATCTTAGAGCACATTATACTTCCGCAGCAGCCGCATCCGCTTCCGCCGGCATGAACGTCCTGCTTATCCATATAGTACATCATAAGACCTGTATCGTTATGCTTTTCTTTTATATCAATCGAATATTCCTTTTCAAGAAGCTGATAAAGAAGCTGAGAGCCTATCTTTCCGAGATCGCCTGTCAGAATAAGGTCGTAGTGATCGGGAGTTGTCTGCGTTTCTTTCAGAAAAGACGCAATGGTATCGGCGGCGGCAGGAGCCATTGCCGCACCCATATTGTTAGCGTCCGTGACACCGAGATCGACCATTTTCCCGAAAATAGCTTTTTCGATTTTCGGACAGGATTTTTCTTCCTTAGATGAAATCAGAGCCGCACCGGCACCCGTTACCGTCCATTGTGCCGAGGGCGGTCTTTGACCTCCGTATTCAAGCGGAAAACGGAACTGCTTTTCGGCTGAACAGAAATGAGACGAGGTTGATGAAATTGCAAGCTGCATTTTGCCCGAATCGACAAATTCGGCGGCATTTATCATTGTCAGCACAGATGTTGAACATGCACCGTAAATTCCGATATAAGGGATTCCGAGATCACGTATTCCGAATGCAGATCCCGTGCATTGATTTATAAGATCACCTGCAAAAATTCCGTCGATATCCTCGGCCTTTCTGCCCGATTTGTCAAGGATCAGTCCGAGGGCAACCTTCTGCAAATGGCTTTCCGCCTTTTCCCATGTGTCAAGTCCGCATCTGTCGTCCTCAAGAATCATATCGAAAACCTTTCCGAGAGGTCCCTCCCCCTCTTTCTTTCCTACAACGGACGACCAGCATATGACGCTCGGCTTAGTCTTGAAATCAATTATTCTGCCGCTCATTTGCCCATCACCTTTTCAACAATAAAATAAATCAGTCCGTAGACCGAGGCGGCAGTCGTGCCGTAAAGAATAACCGGTCCTGCGATCTTGAAAATGCTTGCTCCCGTACCCATAATAAAGCCCTCGCTTTTAAATTCAAGAGCCGGAGAAACAACGGAATTTGCAAATCCCGTTATCGGAACAATCGTACCTGCGCCCGCATGCTTTGCGATTTTATCAAAAACTCCTATTCCCGTCAGGATCGCCGTAATAACAACGAGAGTTACGGAAACAAGAGTTCTGCTCTCGTCCATGCTCATACCCGATTTATTGAAAATATAGAAAAGAAGCTGTCCGAAACAGCATATCGCACCGCCGATAAGGAATGCTTTAATACAATCTATTAGGATCGGCGAATTGGGCGAAGCTTTTTTTACCATTTCATTATATTGTTTTTTTGAAATATCCATCTGTAAAACTCCCGTAAATTTATCGGCATAAAAGCCCGATAATATTATTTACGGTAATTTCGTATAAATACAAAAAGACCGGACGATCTTTTTCAATCATCCGGTCAAAAATTTTTTAATTTTTAAATGTGATACTCCATAGGATATGTCAGATATGAGTGAGGCTCAAGCTGATCGCAGGTAACATATCCGGCAGGTGCCGTAAGCAAGGTCGGGATACGGTTAACTATGGTAGCGCAGGTGTGCTCAACCGTTGCAGGCTTAACAACGTGGAACTCGGTGTCAGGCTCGCCTGTCAGCCACCAGTCGCACATATCTCCGTCGTCAGGTCCGTAAACCTTACCGATTGTTTCCTCCTCAACGGTGATGCCCTGCATTGTCTCAACGGTAACGACAGCGGACATACCGATGCATTTGCCTGCTTTGATTGTTTCACCGAGAGTTTCGCTGTAAATATCGTGGTCGATGATATACGGAACATGCTTCTGCTCTATGGATTTTATCGTAAGTCCGAGCTTGTTGCAGAGCGCCTCACAGGAATTCCATGCGTAGGAAGGCTCGAACTCGGTCGGATGAGCTATCTTTGCTTCAAACTCCTCTTTTGTGAGGTTACAGCCGTGCGCCTGAGCTAGTGCAAGACCGTACTCATCAACATTATAGCTGTATGCGCCCTTGATCTTTGTAAGCTTATTGCAGCCGCTTGCCGCCATGGCAACCATATTGATCCAGAAAATATCCTGCATTCCCGATCCGGTAACAGTACAGCCGGTCGCCTTTGCAAGAGCGTCAATTTTGTTGATCTGAGCCGCAGAAGTAGTCCACGGATAAATAGCCTCTTCACAGGTCGTGATTACGTTGATACCGCGTGCAACGCATTTTTCAACGTGATCGTAAATATCGTTTATAAAGCTGAACAAGGTGACGATAGCAACATCTGCATCGCACTCGTCAAGCACCTTGTCGGCGTCATTGGAAATGATAACACCTGTTTTTACACCAAGCTCAGCAAAATCGCCAACATCCATTCCTACGACGGCAGGGTTTACGTCGATCGCTCCTACGATCTGAGCGCCGTGCTCATAGAGATAGCGAAGCGTGTACTTCGACATCTTACCGCAGCCATACTGAACAACTTTGATTTTTTCCATAGAAATACCTCCTTATAATTTATATCCGCAGTCCTTTTGCAGATATTACAGTTTCATTTTAACTCCTATATCTATCAATGTCAATATAAGATTGATAAATTTTTATCAATTTAAAAGATTGTTTATAGATTGTAAATATTTGCGGAGTTTTCGAGGCTTATTCAAGTTTTCAGCCGAAAAAACCATAAAAATGAAAACCGACCGCAAGCCGATCCTTTTCGGATTACTTGCAGTCGATTATTATTGTGTTGAAGTTAAAAATTAAACAAGTGAAACAGATTGGCGAAGAATTTGCAATGCGTCAAAACTGTTGATCTTTCCGTCTTCGTTCATATCTGCAATATGAAGATACTGATAGCTGATAATCTTTGAGCCGACAACGTGCTGAAGCACCAAAAGAGCGTCGGTTGAATTAACCTTGCTGTCGAAGTTTACATCACCCTTCGGCGATGCTGTCTTCACAATATTGATCTTGTATGAATCATATACAGCGGTGTTAGATTTAAAATAAACCTCAATGATGTTTTCGCCGAGCTTGTAATCTGTTTTGGGTGAAGCGTAAATATTCTGAGAAACAGCCGTGCCCGAAACAGTTTCCTTGTAGGCTACGTTCTCCGACGTTCCGTCGGAATATGTTACCTTAACAACAAGACCGTTCATGTCGATCATTCCCCTGTCGGCATAACGTGTATAATATCCGCCGTAATGCTTAAAGGAAATATATCTGCTGTCGCTGACAAATGTGCCCAGTCCGCCGCCCTCCGGCATATCATAGTAGCCGTAATCCCAGTCAGTGCCCTGAACAAACTCAGTCTTTTTGGGATAAGAAACTATTTTTACGCTTGTGATTTTTGCGGCGGCAGAAGCGCTGACAAGTGAAACCACACCCGAACAGGTTACTGCAATTATTGCAGCTGTAACATAAGCTATCAAACGTTTAATTCTATTCATGATATTTCCTCCGTTCATTTTTTTATTATTATAACCTTTACATTCGTTTTTGTCAAATCAAACTCCGCTGAGATCGAAATCGGGAACAAATTCCTCCGACGAAGAATCAAGCTCCTGAATAAAAACATTTTCAAATCCAAGCTTTTCGGCATGAGATAAAACGATATCATATTCTCTTTGGCTGATTTTTCGGTTTATTACAGGATATTCGCCTGCCTTTGCACAGGGCATATACTGCCCCATCAGGCTGATATATGTATCGGTCGAAAGATTATCCTTTACCCAGTCAAGCATCTTCATCCCTTGGCTGACATTACCGGGCAGGACGAGGTGGCGGATTATCATGCCCTTTTTCATCAATCCGTTTTGGAAAACATCTTTTTCCTGCTGGCGGCGCATCTCTTTTACCGCTGCTGAACAGACTTCAAAATAATCGGCGGCCTTGCTGTACTTCTGCGAAACCGAGGGGGACACATACTTGATATCGGTCAAATAAATATCCACCAATCCGTCAAGTAACCTCAATGTTTCAACTCTGTCATAGCCGCCCGTATTGTAGACAACGGGAATTGACGGTCTGTATTTTGAAAGTGTTTCGGCAAGCTGAACGGCATAATGGCTCGGACTGACAAGATTTATATTATTTGCTCCCTTGTCCTCAAGCTCCTTGAAAATATCAATAAGTCTGTCTTCGGATATATCCCTGCCGAAGCAATCTGCGCTGACTGTATAATTCTGACAGTAGACGCATTTCAGTCCACAGCCTGAAAAAAAGACTGTACCGCTCCCCTTTTCGCCGCTTATGCACGGCTCCTCCCAAAAATGCAGAGCCGCTCTTGCAACCCTGTAAGCGGAACCGACTCCGCACACGCCGAACGTTGAATCCCTGTCGATATTGCATTTTCTCGGACACTGATTGCAGATAAACATATCTCACACCTAATAATATGATAGATTATTTAATATTATATCATAAATTTTATACTTGTCTACCCGATATATATGTGTTATAATAATTGAGTTGAAATGAATTATATCAAAAGCGAGGTTATCAATAATGAAAAGAACAATTTCCGTTATACTGTCCTTAACGCTTTTACTTCTTTGCTTCTCCTCCTGCGGAACTAAGGGCGGACTTAAAGGCAAGCATCATGTTGAAATGATTATCAAGGACTACGGAACCGTTAAGATTGAGCTTGACGGCGATGAAGCTCCCCTTACGGTTGAAAACTTCATTGACCTTTGCAACAAGGGCTTCTATGACGGTCTGACCTTCCACCGCTATGTTAAGGATTTCGTCCTTCAGGGCGGCGATCCCGAGGGTACGGGCTTAGGTGGCTGCGAGAGCAGTGTTGAGGGCGAATTTTCCGCTAACGGAATAAAGAACACGATCAAGCACAAGAGAGGCGTTATCTCAATGGCTCGCAACCAGTTTGACTACAACTCGGCTTCATCTCAGTTCTTTATCTGTCTGCGTAACTCCTGCTCCACCGATCTCGACGGACAGTATGCCGCTTTCGGCAAGATCACCGAGGGTATGGAAATAATCGACAAGATCTGCGAATCCGTTCCGGAAAGCGACTGCATACCTGCGGATCAGCAGCCTGTTATCGAAACAATTAAGGTCATAGACTAAGAGGTGCGTATTTTGAGCAGTAATCTTGATTATCTGAACAGGGTTTATCTCAAGATTGACCTTGATAAAATATGCAATAATACAAAGGAAGTAATAAAAAAAGTCGGTAAGGACACCAAAGTCATGGCGGTCGTCAAGGCGGACGCTTACGGTCACGGAGCAATAGAGGTTTCCAAGGCTCTGAGTGAAATCGGCACTTACGGTTTTGCGGTTGCAACTGTCGGAGAGGCTCTTGCACTCAGACGTGCAGGCATCACTAAGCCGATACTTATTCTCGATTTTGTATTTCCAAATCAATTTGAAACAATCATCAGAAACGATATTATGCTCACGGTGTTCCGTTACGAGATAGCCAAGGAGCTTAACGAAGCGGCGGAGACTATGGGCACAACGGCTCATATCCACATCAAGATTGATACCGGAATGGGCAGGATTGGTTTCATACCCGACGACGAGAGCGTCGATGAGATACGCAGGATTGCTCAGCTTCCGAATGTTGAGATCGACGGAATATTCACTCACTTTGCCTGCGCCGATGAGGCAGACAAGACCTCGATGAACGGTCAGTTCGAGAAATTCAAGGATTTTGTCGGCAAGCTTGAGGAAATCGGTATAAACATACCGATTAAACACGTCTGCAACAGTGCGGCGATCATTGACAGCAACGACAAATTTCTCAATATGGTCAGAAGCGGTATCATAACCTACGGTCTCTACCCATCCGAATTTGTCCACAAGGAAAACCTGAAAATCGAGCCTGCAATGGAGCTTCACAGCCTTGTCATCAACGTCAAGACAATTCACAAGGGCGATACGGTCAGCTACGGCTCAACCTATGTTGCCGAAAAGCCCACGGTAATCGCAACCGTTCCCGTAGGTTATGCCGACGGATATCCGAGATTGTTGTCGAATAAAGGCAGTGTTCTCATTCACGGCAGGCGTGCAAAAATCGTCGGAATGATCTGTATGGATCAGTTTATGGTTGATGTGACCGATATTCCGGGCGTGTCGATCGGAGACGGAGTAACTCTTATCGGCAGGGACGGCAACGAGCAGATCACCTGCGAGGAAATCGGCGATATTTCGGGGAGATTCAATTATGAATTTCTTTGCTGTATAACCCGCCGTGTACCCCGTGTCTATACACGAAACGGCAAGACGATCAAGATTGTTGACTACTTAGAGTGATTATTATGGCAGAAACAAAAACTAACGTTATGCGTCTTTTGGAAAAGCAGAAGATCAATTATATACCGCATTTCTATCCCCACGGCGAGGATATCCCGACCGACGGAGTGACGGTCGCAAATTATCTCGGAAAAGCTCCCGAGGCTGTTTATAAAACTCTTGTTACACGTTCGGCGTCCAAGACTTATTATGTATTTGTCGTACCCGTTGCAGAGCATTTAGACTTAAAAAAAGCCGCAAAAGCGGTCGGTGAGAAATCAATCGAGATGATAAAGCAGAGCGAGCTTCTTCCCCTGACAGGCTATGTTCACGGAGGATGCAGTCCGATCGGAATGAAAAAGAGCTTTAAAACCACCTTTCACGAGGACGTTCTTTCCCTCGACACCGTTACACTCAGCGCAGGAAGAATCGGCAGTCAGGTCGAGCTTGCACCTGCCGACATCATCAAAGCTGTCCGCGGACAGACAGCGGATATAATCGTAAAATAAGATAACAAAAGACCTTGAAGTTTGATTGCTTCAAGGTCTTTACTTATAATAAAACTTTAATTAACCCTTCCTCTGCCGCCGAAATCGAGAACTTCGTCAAACATCGAACTCCAGTCGTCCTCCTCATCGGTCGTCGGCTCTGTGGTTTCCTCCTCCGTCGTAGGCTCTTCGGTCTGAGGCTCGCCCCATACAAAGAGGAATACTGTCGTGCCTTTTTCGTAGGAGGCTCCTTCCTCAAGTGACGCACCCTGTACGGTACCCTCAATCTCTCCGTCGGTGTTGAGCTTAACGGATTTTTCAACGGTAAAGCCGATCTTTGTCAGCATGTCTCTTGCTTCCTCATACTTCATTCCGACAATACCCGAGGTCGGGAAAACGATGCTCTGTTTACCCTTGCTGACAACGAGCTTGATCGTTGTGCCGACAGGAACTTTTTCGTTCACGCCGATGTTCTGCTCAATAACATAGCCTTCCTCAACAGTCGAATCGTAAACCTCACTCTTTTCAAACTTGAAGTTCTTGCTGTTGTAGGTGTTGTCAACAATTTCATTATACGGCTTTCCGACAAAGTTCGGAACATCGACAAGATCGGAAACAGCCGTTGTCGTCGTGTCATTATTCAGGTCAATAACACCGGTCTGCCAGAGCACAAGAAATGCAATCGCAAGCACTATGATAACCGCAGCGGCGGCAATAACGGCGGACGAACGGTTGTGACGCTTCTTTGCCGCTTCACGCTTGTTGTAGGTGTAGTCCTCTTCCTCCTCGTCCTCAATGTGCTGAGGAACAGGCTTTTTGATATTGACGGGAACAACAGGTTCAAAGTCCATTCCTGCTCCTGCCGCACTCGGAGAAGCGGAAAGCTCCGAACGAAGCTCCTCGACTGTTCTTGTTCTGTCCTCCGGAAGAATCTGGAGGGCATTAACAAGTCCGTTTATAACATAGGCAGGAAGCTGTTCGGCAAACTTGCCGGGAACCATAAGCCTGTCGTTGGTAACTCTTTCGGTTGCGTCGATCGGATCCGTTCCGATGAGCGTTCTGTAAAGAACGGCACCGAAGCCGTAAATATCCGTCCAAGTGCCCTGTCTGCCCTCAAAGCCGTACTGCTCAAAAGCGGCATAGCCGTCATAAAGCTGACATTTAAGCTCGCTTCTTGCCGATCTCACCTGACTGATGCTGAAGCCTGTAATCCTGATCTTGCCGTCAGGGGCAACAACAAGCGTTGAGGGAGAAATGCCTCTGTGGATAATTCCCGAAGCGTGGAGAGTACCGAGAGTTGAAAGCACGGGCATAAGCAAAGGTCTCGCCTTTTCCCAGGAAATATATCCGACATTGTTTCTGAGAAGATATTCTCTGAGCGTAATGCCGTCTATGTTTTCCGTTACCGCATAACAGGTGCCGTTGCCCTCAAGTATATCCTTGACCTTGATAAGGGCGGAAAGACCGCTCAGTCGCATAAGCTTTCTCCACATCTCGGTAAAGCTCTGCAAACACTCGTTGTAGATGTTCTCGTTACCGGGAGCGGACTCCACTCCGAGCGTCTTGGGATCACGGACAGCGATGCCCTCCGGGAAGTATTCACGGATATTGACCGATTCCCTTGTCGAGAGGTCAAGTCCCATATATGTTGCGCCGTCTCCGTTATACGAAAGGAGCTTGCCGACAAGATATCTGTTGCCCAGAACAGTTCTGATCGGAAGGTACGGCTCGATCTGCTTTGAATCGGCATGAAAACCGCAGTAAGGGCATTGCTTCTGAGTGCCGATGTCCTTCATACAGCTCATACATAAATTATCTGAATTGATCATTATATACCTTCTTCCGAAAACTCAGATTTATTTAGGTTATGATAACATTATAAGAGGATTTTGTCAAGTTCAGACAGTTTACAATAAGTTACAATATAACGGATAATATCGGTTGAAATCTTTCAGCCGATGTGATACAATTAGAAAAAAATCCGAGGATGATGATTGTGGATAAAAAGGAATTTAACAAGCTTGCAAGAGAGATAGAAACCCTTGAGCTTGACGACAATGAAAGAAGCAAACATTCGGGAAGCTTCATTCCTCTCCCCTGCGGCAACACGCATTATGAGATAAAAGGTGAAGGCGAGCTTGTTGTTCTTACACACGGCTATGCAACGCCCTATGTAATATATGACAGACTTTTTGAGGCTCTGGTCAACAGCGGATTCAAGGTTCTTCGTTACGACCTGCTCGGCAGAGGTCTTTCCGAGCGAGTTTACGGTCCTTACACGCCCGAGCTTTTTGCCCGTCAGCTCAACGAGCTTACAAGAAAGCTTTTCGGCGACGAAAAATTCTACCTCGTCGGCACCTCTATGGGCGGAACAGTCACAACGGCATTTTGCAGATTTTATCCCGGCAGAGTTAAAAAGCTTGTGCTTCTCTCCCCTGCGGGAATGGACACCTTTAAGCCGCCTGTCTATATGAAAATATGTCAGATTCCCGGCTTCGGCAAGGCGTTCTTCAAGACCTTCGGCGGAAGAATACTGCTTGGTCACTGCTCCGGAGAGCTTAAAAACACCTCTCAGGAGGACAAGGATTATTATACAAGATACTATGCCGACTGTGCAAAATACAAGGGCTTTGTTTCAAGCACCTATTCCTCGCTCATAAACTGCATACTGAACACCAAGGAGGACACCGAGGGCTATAAGAGCGTCAACGCTCAGAACATTCCCGTGCTTGTTGTCTGGGGTACGGACGATCACACAATGCCTTACTATCAGATTGACAGAATGAAAGAGATACTTCCGAATGCAGAATACATAACGCTTGAGGATTCAGGTCACGATTTCGTCTATGACGAGGGCGACAAGGCGGCAGACGCTGTCATTCCGTTTTTTAAAGATTAAACATTACACTATATTCAACAGGGCTGTCGCACTAAGCGAAGAACAAAAGAAACATATATTTTCTTGTTTTGTTCTAAATAAGAAATCGAAGACTTGTATCGGTATTAAAGGCCAATACAAGTCTTTTGATTTAATAATTGTTTCTTTTGTTCTTCGCTTAGTGCGACAGTCCCGTTTTCTGTTTATATATTCAGCGGTTCAATACTTCTGTCAAGTATTCCGTTCATCTGAGCGATCGCAACGCCGTAGTTGACGATGTTTACACCCTCCTGAGCGGCATGGGCAATCCTGTACTTCATCTCCGTTTCGTTTAGCATACAGCCGCCGCAATGGACGACAAGAGCATATTTGCTCAGATCGTCGGGAAATTCAGTTCCCGATGTAAACTCAAAGTTCAGCTCTTTGCCCGAATAATTTCTGATCCAGTTCGGAAGTTTTACGGTTCCGATGTCATTGCACTGCCTGTGATGGGTACAGCCCTCGGAGATAAGAATGGTATCGCCGTCTTTGAGATCATTCAGCTTTCTCGCTCCCTCGATAAGCTTTGAAAGGTCGCCCTTGTACCTTGCGAAAAGAATTGAAAACGAGGTAAGTCCGATTTCACGGGGAACGATCTTCGACACCTGCTCAAAGGCCTGAGAATCCGTGATGACGAGCTTGGGCTTTTTTACAAGATTTTTGATAGTGGCTTCAAGCTCCGTTACCTGACAGCAGACCGCCGTACAGTTGTTGTCAAGCAGCTCCCTAAGCACCTGCTGCTGAGGAAGAATTACCCTGCCCTTGGGCGCAGACTCGTCAATCGGAATAACAAGTATGACCGTGTCGCCCTTTTCAAGGACATCTGCAACAATATCCTTTCCGACCTGCTTAATCTTGCAGAAAGCCGCAATCTTTTCTTTCAGCTCGTAAATATTCCTGTCGTTCTTTGCGCTGACATATATTTCGTTCTTCTCGGCTTCGGGAACGATTTCAAGAAGATCAGACTTGTTATAAGCGACAATATAGGGTATTTTCTTCTCCTTGAAAAAGTCGATCATCATATTGTCGAATGTTCCGAGCCCTTTGGTCGAGTCAACGGTGAGCACGGCAATATCGGTCTTTGTAAGCACCTGCTTTGCCTTTTGCACTCTCTTTTCACCCAGCTCACCCTCATCGTCGATGCCCGGTGTGTCAATAATAACAACAGGGCCGAGCGGAAGAATTTCCATCGCTTTTTTTACAGGATCGGTAGTTGTTCCCTTGACATCGGAAACAACTGCAAGCTCCTGTCCCGTCACCGCATTAACAAGGCTTGATTTGCCTGCGTTTCTCATACCGAAGAAGCTGATATGCACCCTCTCCGCCGAAACCGTGTCATTAAGTCCCATAATAATCACCTCTGATAAAAATATTCAAGCTGCCGCAAACAGGGTTGTCAAACCAACCCGTCTTTATGCGACAGCTAAAATTTAAAACAATAACCTTAGCGTCAGATAAAGCTTTCGTTTCAGGTCGTTAATATTTTATTTTATATAAGATCCCGGCACTTCCAGCACAAGGTCGGAGATCGCAAAGCTTGCACAGGGATGAATATATCCGTTCTCCTTATCCGACCAGCGGCGTCCGTCGTCGTTTTCTTCGGGAACATAGACCTCGCCCGAAATAAGCTTCGATCTGCACCAGCCGCACTCGCCGCTTCTGCATCTTGACGGGGCGGAAATTCCGCTTCTTTCAAGTGCAACAAGCAAAGGCTCGTCGGCAGAGGCGGAAATAACAGTCTCGTTTTCGCCCTGACGGACTGTAACGGAAAAGGTCTTGCCCTTATTCTCGGCAGGATAGTCGGGCTTTTCCCAAACCTTTTTAGTAACTCCGAGAAGCTCACGGCGAACATACTTTCTTTCAAGTCCGAGCTTCTTTATTTCACCCTCGGCAAACTTATACATAGCCTCGGGACCGCACATGAAAACGGAGTAATCTCCGTTTTCGGGCGCATATTTCTTGATAATATCCGCATTGATAAAGCCGTGCTCATAGCCTTTTTTCTTCTGCTCCGAAAGAACGTGAACAACCTTGACCTTATCACATTCGGCGGCAATGGAGTCAAGCTCCTCTTTGAAAAGAATACTCTTTTCGTCCCTGCTTCCGAAAAGGATAGTCAGGTTGAAATCCTCAATTCCGTCCCTGATAGCATAAGCCATTGACAAAAACGGAGTTATTCCGCTTCCGCCTGCAAGAGCAATCACGTTTTCTGAGTCACGAAGCTCCTCGTAATAGAAATTGCCCAAGCCCTCGGAAACAGTTACCTCGTCGCCGACCTTCCAGTTGTCCAGAATCCAATCCGAAGCGAAGCCGTCCGGCGTTCTTCTCACCGTGATGGCATATTTGCCGTCCTTAGACCATTCGGGAGACGAGCTGATAGAATAAGGGCGTGTCAGCTTGCTTTCGCCGATCTCAAGATAAACGCTGAGATACTGACCTGCACGGAAATATGCGGCTTTATCCGCCTTAAAAATAAATGTCTTTGCTCCTGCGCCCTCATGCTCTATGACCTCGGCGATCTTCATCTTCTGAAAATCGGGATGAAGCGCCGCCGCATTTTCATTTATCGGAAAAACGCCCGAAACCTCTTTTGCTGGAGCGGCGTCAATGACCTTATCCCTTGCCTGAGCGAGAGTACCGAACTTGCCGATATCCTTAAAACCGATTTTGCTGATTTTAACCTTCAATGCCATCAGTTTGCGCCCCCTTTCTCATTCATTTCGACAATCGCGCCCTTAGCAACAAGACTGCCGCACATATATGTTGAGCTGTAACCGTCTCCCCTTGCGCCCGACGCTCCGATCGGTTTAAGTCCCTTGATCGGAAATTCTGTGTCGGCGGAAAGAGTTCTGGCAATCATGCTGTCCCAATCCTTAGTCATATAACCGTAAACACTTCCCTCGGGAACGCCGATATACCTTGCAAATGTCCACGGTGACGCAACGGAAATCTCCTCAACATAGGGAAGAAGATCAATTCCCGTCTTGTCCTTGAAGTTGTCAATGATCTTCTTTGCAAGCTTATTCTTGACCTTGACGTAATCCTCCTGAGAAATATTATCCCAGTCGTCGGGAGCGGAGAACATCGTTGTAAAGCTGCAGATCGAAGTTCCCTCTGGAGAAATTTCGGGGTTGGCGATATTGTAGCAAAGAAAGATTGAATAATTGTTGGTATCAATCTTTTTCAGACTTTCATATTCCTTTTCGGAGTCCGCCGTTCCTGCAAGGAAAATACTGTAATCCTTTATATTAAGCTCCTCGGCGGTTTTGTTAAGTCCGAGATAAACGGTAAACATTCTTGCGCCGAAGTCCTTGTTTCTTGCGGCGGAGAGCTTCTTTTCACGTTCGGGAACAAGCTCTTTGGGCATCATTCTGCCGTAGATTATGTCCTGATTGATATTGGCAAGCACCATATCGGCTCTGACCTCACCCATCGAGGTGCGGACTCCGCAGCAGCTCTCACCGTCAAATATAAACTCCTCCGCACGGCAGTTGAACCATACGTCGCCGCCAAGCTCACGGAAACGTTCAATCATTGCGTTGCTGATCTCATGGGAGGTGTGGGTAGGAATGGACGCACCGTAGGATACATAGCTGTCAACCATTGCGGCATAATGGAAAAAGGAAAGGTGCTTCATATCAACGCCGAGATACGACCAGTATACGGCAAGAATATCCCTGCACTTCTGCGGCAGATGCAGAGCTTCAAAGACCTCCTCGGTGGAGTATCCGCCTGTTCTGAGAACATTGGGAAACTTTCTGATAAGAGTTACGGGCGACATACCCTGGGTGGGATTGGCAAAATACTCGATAGCACGGCGGATCTGATCCATCAGCTCGAAGAAATCCTCCATGTATTTTCTGCTTCCGGGAACATATTCCTCAGTTTTATCAATAAAGGCATCTCTGCCCGTCGGAAGCGTTACATCCATTGGTGAGCCGTCGGAATATGTAGAGATACATCTGAAGCAGTCGTCAACCTTGTTCCACTTGACCTTGACGCCGAATTTGTCCATCAGACGTCTGACATCACCGGGACGGTTTTCCGTACCGACACCGCAAAGCTCGTGAAGCGAAGGCTCAAATTCAAATCTGCCCCTGCAAAAGCTTGTGGCACAGCCGCCGGGAATATTATGCTTTTCAATAATAAGGGTTTTCTTACCTGCCGTAATCAGCTCAAGTGCGGCGGAAAGCCCCGCATTACCCGATCCGACAACAACTGCGTCATATTTTCTCATATACAAGCTCCTTGAAATTTAATTAAAATTCAAAATCAACAACCGCTCTGTCCGTGATAACGGAGTGAACAAACTCCTTGACCTTGAGATGCTCGGGATGAACCTGATAGCCGTCAAGCGAAGCCTTATCCTTAAAAATCGAATAAAGGGCAAGGTCATAGCCTTTTTCATTGAAATTAAAACCGACCTCTGCGCTTATCAGTCCGTCAACCTTGCCGACAAGAGCAGTGAGACGCTTTTTCATTTCTTCCATATTGTGCTTTTTCTGATCGTCATTTCTGACATTCCAAAAAACTATATGCTTAACCATATAAATACCTCCGATCTTATAAAATAAATTATATCAAATAATTATAAATAGTCAACAATCATTCAAAATTTTTTGAATAAAACAGGCTGTTTTGATTTCAAAAGTGTATAAAGCAACAATGTTTTGTTAAAGATTGTAGTAGGTCTTTTGAACAAGAAAAGGAGGACTAATAATGAAAAAGATCATTTCAATTTTAACGGTCGCCGTACTTCTCTTTACCGTTACCGCCTGCGGTAAAAAAGATACAACGGACAAAAACAACGCAAAGGCCGATAACACGGTTTATTTCCTGAATTTCAAGCCTGAGGTTGCCGATATCTATAAGGAAATCGCTCAGAAGTATGAGGCTGAAACAGGAGTTAAGGTGAAGGTTGTAACCGCCGCAAGCAACACCTATGAAACCACGCTTAAATCGGAGATAGCAAAGTCCGACGCTCCTACAATCTTCCAGATTAACGGTCCCGTAGGCTATCAGTCTTGGTCAAAATACTGCAAGGATCTCAGCGGCACAAAGCTTTACGACTACCTCTCCGACAAGGATCTTGCGATAAAAAACGCAGACGGAGTTTTCGGCATACCCTATGTTGTTGAGGGCTACGGAATAATCTACAACAATGCGATTATGGACAAATATTTTGCCCTCAAGGACAAAGCTGTTTCCATTTCAAAGGCGGAAGAAATTACAAACTTTAAGCTTCTCAAGGAAGTTGTCGAGGATATGACTAAGCACAAGCAAGAGCTTGGAATTGACGGAGTTTTCGCCTCGACCTCAATGTCGGGAGGAGAGCAATGGAGATGGACTACTCACCTTTTGAATATGCCCGTTTACTATGAGATGAAAGACAAAAGCGATGACTCCGCAATAACGACCGCATACAATGCAAAAACAATCGACTTCAAATATTCCGACAATTTCAAGAATATTTTCGATCTTTATGTAAACAATTCAACTACAGAAAAAGGACTTCTTTCGGGCAAGTCGGTTGAAAACTCAATGGCTGAGTTTGCTCTCGGCAAGGCGGCAATGGTGCAAAACGGAAACTGGGCATGGGATCAGATATCAAAGGTCAGCGGAAACACCGTTAAAGCTGACGATATCAAGTATCTGCCGATTTATATCGGAATTGACGGTGAAGAAAACCAGGGACTTTGCATCGGAACGGAAAACTATCTTGCAATTAACAAAAATGTTTCCGAAGAAAAGCAGAAATCCTCCGTCGAATTTCTTGAATGGCTATTTTCAAGCAAGACGGGCAAGGATTATGTTGTAAATAAGCTGAATTTCATTTCACCGTTCAGTACGTTCGAAGACAATGAAAAACCCGACGATCCGCTTGCAAGAGAGGTAATCTCCTGGATGGAGAAGGACAAAACAACGGTTGAATGGGTATTCAATTCATTCCCGAGCCTTGATTTCAAGGACGATGTAGGCAACGCATTGCTTGAATACGTTCAGGGATCAAAGTCCTGGGAAGATGTAAAGAAAGCAACTCAGGATAGCTGGAAGGCTTCAAGAGCATAACAGGGAGAGGATAATATGGCGCTGAAAAAATGGTTTCCGATATTCGTACTGCCGACGCTTGCGGCATTTACAATCGTTTTCGCCGTGCCGTTTATCCTCGGCCTCGGTCTTTCATTCACCGAATTTACGACTGTGCTTGATGCAAAATGGGTTGCTTTTGAAAACTATATCCGAGCCTTTTCCAACAAGGATTTTCTCAATGCCTTATGGTTTACGGTCAAGTTTACGGTCGTTTCTGTAATCACGATAAACGTAATTTCCTTTGCCCTCGCATCTCTTTTGACAAAGGGACTTAAAGGCACAAATCTATTCCGAACGGTTTTCTTTATGCCTAATCTCATAGGCGGAATTGTACTCGGCTATATATGGCAGCTTATTATAAACGGAATACTTCAGAATATCGGCGTAACGATCACATATGACGCAAAATACGGCTTCTGGGGACTTGTATTTATGATGAACTGGCAGCTTATCGGATATATGATGATAATATACATCGCAGGCATCCAGAACATCCCGACCGATCTTCAGGACGCTTCAAAGGTGGACGGAGCAAGCCGCCTGCAAACGCTCAGACATGTTACGCTTCCGCTTGTAATGCCGTCGGTCACGATCTGCCTATTCCTGACGATAACCAATTCTTTCAAGCTTTTCGATCAGAACCTCGCTCTTACGGCAGGAGCACCGTCAAAACAGACGGCTATGCTCGCCCTTGATATCTATAATACCTTCTACGGCAAGATCGGCTGGGAGGGCGTAGGACAGGCAAAAGCAGTTATATTCTTTATCATCGTTGCGGCAATTTCTTTTGCACAGCTTATTTTCACAAGAAAAAAAGAGGTAGAGCAATGAATTCAATAACAGCAAAAAATATTATCAAAACATTACTTTACCTGCTTCTGATCGGCATAGGCTTAACATTTCTTGCTCCGATAATCATTGTTCTGTATAACTCATTCAAGGGCAAATTTTATATCAGCGACGATCCGTTTGCCCTGCCGAACGCCGAGACCTTTTCGGGAATAGAAAACTATATCGCCGGAATCGAAAAGACAGGTTTTCCCGCCGCTTTCGGCTGGTCTCTTTTCATAACCGTTTTTTCGGTAATTGCGATAGTTTTATTCACTTCAATGACGGCATGGTACATTGTCAGGGTAAAAAACGGATTTACAAAGGCTTTGTATTATATCTTCGTTTTTTCGATGATCGTTCCCTTTCAGATGGTTATGTTCACAATGACAAAAACGGTCGCCGATCTTGGACTTGATACACCGTGGGGACTGATTATAGTATATCTCGGTTTCGGTGCAGGCTTGGCGGTCTTTATGTTCTGCGGCTTTGTCAAATCCGTCCCCGTCGAGATCGAGGAGGCAGCAATGATCGACGGCTGTAATCCGTTCCAGACCTTTTTTCACGTTGTTTTCCCGATAATGAAGCCGACGGCTATAACGGTAGCCATACTCGACGCTATGTGGATCTGGAACGATTATCTCCTCCCCTATCTTCTGATAGGAAGCGAATACAAGACCATTCCGATCGCCGTTCAGTACCTCAGAGGCGGCTACGGCTCGGTCGATATGGGTGCGATGATGGCAATGCTTGTGCTTTCGATAATCCCCATTGTCGTTTTCTATCTCTCGTGTCAGAAATATATTATCAAGGGCATCGTTGCAGGCGCCGTGAAAGGATAAATTATGTCAAGTATCAGTTTGAAAAATGTATATAAAATATTCGAAGACGGAACAACGGCGGTCAATGATTTTAACCTTGAAATTTCAGACAGGGAGTTTATTATTCTCGTCGGTCCGTCAGGCTGCGGAAAGTCCACAACGCTGAGAATGATAGCAGGTCTTGAGGATATCACAAAGGGAGAGCTGAAAATCGGAGACAGAATTGTCAACGATGTTGCGCCCAAGGACAGGGACATTGCAATGGTTTTCCAAAGCTATGCGCTCTACCCTCATATGACGGTATATAAAAATATGGCGTTCGGACTTGAGCTCAGAAAGGTTCCGAAGGACGAGATAGACCGCAGAGTCCGTGAAGCGGCGAAGGTGCTTGATATAGAGCATCTGCTCAAAAGAAAGCCGAGAGCGCTTTCCGGCGGTCAGAGACAGCGTGTTGCACTCGGCAGAGCGATGGTACGCTCACCCTCTGTTTTCCTGCTTGACGAGCCGCTGTCAAACCTTGACGCAAAGCTGAGAACAACCATGCGAACGGAGATCAAAAAGCTTCACCAAAGGCTCGGAACTACATTTATTTACGTCACCCATGACCAGACGGAAGCGATGACGATGGGAGATCGTATCGTCGTGATGAAAGACGGCGTTATTCAGCAGGTGGATACTCCGCAAAACCTTTATAAGCACCCGTTCAATATGTTCGTTGCCGGCTTCATCGGATCGCCTCAGATGAATTTTCTTGACGGCAGGCTCACCGCAAAAAACGGAAAAATCATACTGTCGCTTTCAAACAACGAATTGGATATTACAGACGCTGTTTCCGGCAAAAAGGAGCTTTTTCAATATGACGGTCAGGCGGTTAAGGTCGGAGTAAGACCTGAGGATCTTACCGTTGATTCAGAATACATCACTCAAAATCCCGATAAGGTGCTGACAGCAAAGTTAGAGGTAAGCGAGCCTATGGGAAACGAGAGCTATCTATACCTTGATTACGCCGGTCAAAAGCTGACCGCAAGAGTTTTGGCAGACTCCCCTACAAACGAGAACACGGAGCTTGGAATTTTCATTGACAAGCTTCATCTGTTCGACCCTAACACAACGGTCAATATAATAAAATAATGAAAAAAGATGACCTGTTTCGGAAAACGAATACAAGTCATCTTCTGTTTTTATAGGTTCGCTCAGATATCTTTTGAAACGTTACCTGTCGAGATTGAAAGAACGATAAGTGCGTCGTTGGAATTTACCTTACCGTCTCTATTAAGATCGCCCGCTTTGAGTTGATTGGCATTGAGCGTCTTTGTTCCGGTCGAATACTGGAGAATTGCAAGAGCGTCGTTTGAATTTATTTTCTTATCCTGATTTACGTCACCGAGAGTGTATGACGGTGCGGGAGTCGGCGTAGTGGGAGTTTCAGTCTCAATTTTATAATTCTTGTATGCAGGCCAATAGGTGTTCTTAGCCTTGTTGCCTCTGCTCTCAGACTTTGCAGCCTTATTTGCAGGACGCTCAAAATAGTAGCACCAGTCATAGCCTGCATCGTATGCGCCCTGAGCCGTATTCGCAACATTCTTGAGCTTGTCAAGGATATAGCCTGTGTCGCTCTTGTTGTTGGTAAGCTCGTACTTGAGGAAATAAAGCTGTCCCTTGAGCGTCTTCCAATCGTAGCCGTTCTTGTTGCAGTAATTTTTGAGATTGGTAAATCTTGAAGAATTCCACTGGCAGATACCGTAGCTGTTGCCGCCGTCGCCGTAAAGATTGGGATTGAAATCCGACTCGGCTTCAATATTTGCAAGCACACCGCATGCGCCAGCCGTATTGAGCTTCAGCTCCTTGATGCAGAACTCATAGATTGTGTTTGCATTCGCATTTGCCGCCGAAGCCGAAAACGGAATACAACCGACAACCATAACAATACAGATAAATATAAGCGTAAGTCTCTTGAATTTGCTTGATTTATTCATAGAATACCTTCCTTTTTGTTTATTCAACACTATTTTTTATATCACTAAAATGTTGCATAAATATGACTTTTTTGTTAACGTTGTAACCTTTTGTAACTAATTGAAATAAAAATAAATAAAAAAAGAGCTTCTGCAAAGGCAATTAACCGTTGCAAAAGCTCTCATTTTTATTTTTATAAGACCTTATAATCCCGTTTAAATATTCTGTTTATCTTCTTATAGTAAGCCGTATCAACAGCGTCAACAGTTTCCTCGGTAGTTCTGAACCGCCAGTTTTTGTCCGCAACTCCCGGAATATTCATTCTTGCGTCACTTCCGAAGCCGCAGAGATCCTGAAAAGCAATTATCACGGTATTTGAAACCGACTTCCAGACCGTTTCGATTATTGCACGGCAGCTCTGCGAATGAAATCCGCCGTCGCCCCAGTTCTCGTTTTTAAATCCGCAGTAATCAAGCGCAAACCGCCTTGATTTTTTATCGGCTTCCCAAAGCCAGCCCAATAAGGTATTATTATCGTGAGTACCGACATAGTTGACGGAATTTTTAACGGCATTATGCGGTAAGTGCGAGGAATCGCAGTCCTCGTCAAAGCCGAACTGTATAACCTTCATTCCTGGGAAATCTGTTGCTTCAAGCAATTCCACCACATCATCTCCGAACACACCGAGATCCTCGGCAATGATCGGAGTGTCGGGATATTTCTCAAACACACGGTCAAACAGCTTCATTCCCGGACCGTTTGCCCATTCGCCCTCTCTTGCCGTTTCACTACCGGCAGGCACCTGCCAGAAGCTCGCAAAGGCTCTGAAATGATCTATTCTTACAACATCATAGGTGCTGATCGCCGCCCCGATTCTGTCAAGCCACCAGGAAAAGCCGTCCTTTTCCATTCTATCCCAGTCATAGAGCGGATTGCCCCAGAGCTGACCGTCCTTGGAAAAATAATCGGGCGGCACTCCCGCAACCTTCTGCGGCTTCAGCGTTTTTTCGTCGATAAGGAACAAGTCACGGTTTGCCCAGACGTCGGCGCTGTCGAGAGAAACATAAATCGGCATATCGCCTATAACCGCAATTCCCTTTGAATTGATGTATTCCTTAACCTTTTTCCATTGAGTAAAGAAAACATACTGCACAAATTTCCAGAATGCGGAACGTTCCTCAAAATCGTAACGGTGATCCTTCATAAAGGTCTCGTATCTTGCATAGCCTGTTTCCCACTCCCACCACGGTTTCATACCGTTGGCTTCCTTTAAGGACATATATAATGAAAAATCCGTCAGCCAGCCGTTTTCATTTTCAAACTCCTTGATCTTAACGGCAAGTTCGGGAGTGATCCTTGAAAAAGCACTTTTAAGCAGTTTAAGCCTTTTCTCGGCGGCAAAAGCATAGTCCGCCGTGTACGGACTTCCGTTATAAATATTATCCTCAAACTCCTCTTTCGTGCAAAGACCGTCCGTATACATGGCTTCGGGATCAATAAACATATAGTTACCTGCAAACGCAGAGGAGGAACAGTAAGGTGAATTTGAGCCGTCAACAGGATTGAACGGCAAAACCTGCCAATATCTGAAATTCATCTCGCAGAGCCTGTCCGCAAAGTGCAGACAGTTCCTGTCAAAAACTCCTATTCCGTAGCTTGACGGCAGAGATGAAATGTGCATAAGCACACCTGCCGCTCTTTCCTTTAACATTAACTCACCCTCTTTTTAATTACCGAATGATTATATCATAGTGAAAAAATCATATCAACAAAAACTGACAATTTTTTAATCTGTATATGGACAAATACTCAAATTATGTTATAATGAAAGAAATAATAAATAAAAAGGAGATTTATTTATGAAAACATCTAAGAAGATTTTAGCTGTCCTCATTGCAGTGATCACGGTTTTCGGCATCATGAGCTTTGCCGCCTCCGCAGATGATAACACCGTATATATCATCTCAGGCAGTATCAACGTCAACATCAACACACCTGTTGCAGACGAAAAGCCGAGCATAGACTGTTCAACAAGCAGTAATAACTTTACGGTAACGGCTTTCACCTGGTACGATAAGAACACGGGTGCTATCCTCGATCCTGCCGGCACAGACGTTGTTTTCAAAGACGGTGAAGAATACACCGCAAAGATCACTCTCACACCCAACGAGGGCTATAAGTTTGCAGACGACATCACGGTTACGGTAAACGATACATCACCCTCAACAATCCGTTTCAAGGACGAAACCATCACGGTTGAAATGAACTTCACCTGTGACAAGGGCGCAAACGGAAACTCCTTCTTCGCAGGTCTCAAGGTTGTTCTTCTCAATCTTTTGAGAATTATCCGTGATCTCGTAAGCCACTTCATCGGTTTATAATTTAACTGAATAATCAAGACGGTATCAGAACACAAAAGTTTTGATACCGTCCTTTTTATATACTTCTGTTAATCTTGATCGGTTTAGCCGGTACTCCGACCGCAGTACAGTCGGGCGGAAGATTTCTGACAACAACCGCTCCTGCGCCTACAATCGTATTCATTCCAACCGACAGTCCCTGAATAATCCTTGATCCCGTGCCCATCTCACAGCCTGAGCCGAGATATGTGCTTCCGGAAATATTTGCACCGGGATAAACGGTTACAAAATCATCAATCCTCGAATCGTGACCGACGGTCGCATTGCCGCCGATGTAGACATGATCGCCGATTTTAATATCGAGAGTAACATAGGTGTTGGCGCAGATTATACAGCCCTCACCCACGTTTATCCTCTCCCTGCTGCAAACGCAGGACGGATCAATCAAAGTAGCGAATTTCACATCGGCTATACTCTTGAGCTTTTCGACAATTCTTTTTCTGATTTTTGCACTGCCGACGGCACAGACATAATAAGCGTCGGGGTATTTTGAGACTGCGGCAGTCGTTCCGATGACCTTGTAGCCGTCAATAAGCTGTCCCTGTACCTGTATATTATCGTCAATAAATCCGAGAATATTCCATTCGGGACTGACGGAATTGATTCTCTCCGCCGTCCATACGGTTTCACGTCCGAGACCGCCCGAACCGATTATTATAAGATCTTTCATAAACTACTCCCCTTTTTTCTGATTATGGGCGCAAGCTCATTGAACAGCGTTGCCGCCAATATGAGAAATGTTCCGATAAGCTGAACTGCGTCAAGCCTTTCGCCGAGAACAACTGCGGAAAGAATAATTGCGGTGACGGGATCAATGTAGCTGAAAACAGCCGTTGTCTGAGCAGGAATTTTCTGCACAGAGGAAAAGTATATCATATACACAATACCTGTGTGAAATATTCCGACAATCAGCGTGAATATTACGGAACGTCTGTCAAAAACAAATGCAGTAACATCCTCTGTCAGCAAAATATACGGTATCATTGTCACCGCCGCAGTAAGAAGCTGAACAAAGGTTGTTTCAATCGGAGATAAATTCTTTACAAACTTGTTGAACATTATTATGGTGCTGTAAAGAGCCGCGGCGGCAAGTCCGAGCAAAATACCCTTAGCACTTTTTGCCGAACCGCTGACAACACCTGAGATAAGCACCGCTCCGATAACTGCGGCAAGAACGCTTGAAACATTTATTACAGTCAGCTTTTCCTTCAGGAAAACGGGAGACAAAATTACAACTATCACAGGTGCCATATAATAGCATAGAGTTCCGACTGCAACGCCCGTAAATCTGTATGCTTCAAAAAGGCAGATCCAGTTGAAAGCCATTGCAATTCCCGACGGGATAAGAAGCTTCAGGTTTTTCAAAACAGCCTTTTTATCCGGGCCGTGTCCGCTTACAAGCATAAACAAGGCGATGAATATACTTCCTATCAAGGCTCTTGTAAACGAAATGAACGACGACGGGAAACCGATGTTTTTAACAAACAGTCCTATCGTTCCGAAGACGAGCATTGCCGCCGCCATCAGTATTTTATCCTTATTATTTGAGTGTGACAATACTTACTCCGTCCTCTCCCTCTCCGTATGTTCCGAGACGGGAGGTTTTAACAAACTTTGATTTTTTCAGATAATCTCTTACCGCCGAGCGCAGAACACCCGTACCCTTGCCGTGAATAACGGTAAACTCATTTATTCCCATTCTTAAAGCGTGGTCAATGTAGCGGTCAAGCTCAAGCAAGCCCTCTTCAACCGTCATACCTCTGAGATCGACGCTTGTTTTAGCCTCCATATTCATTCGGCTTTCCATTCTGCCCGTTGCGGCGGAGCGCTTCTTTTCACCATTCTTTTTATTTTCAATCAGGCGAAGATTTTCTTCCTTAACTCTCGTTTTCATCGTACCCATCTGGACGGTGACGAGACCTTTTTTATCTTTCAGAGTAACAACGGTCGCTTCATTTCCGATGTCGGCAATAAGAACGCTGTCACCGATTTTAAGCGGTCGCGGCAGAACATAATCCTCGTCGGCTCCGAGTGAAACTATCGGATCGGAGGCGGAGTCAATGGCATTGAGATCTTTTTTGATAACCGCTCTCGCACGTCTTGCCATCTCGGCGGCGTTCTTTTCCTTAGCCTGCTGTTTCTTGAGCGTTTCAAGGTCGTTTAAGAGCTGATAAGCCTCACGCTTCGCCTGCTCCGTTATTCTCATCGCCTGTCCTTTGGCGTTTTCAAGCTCTTTCTGACGGAGGGTTTCGATTTCCGCCTTTAATTTTTCAGCCTTTTCAAGCTCTCTGTCCGCCTGTTCACGGATCCTGCGAGCCTCCTCCTGCTCCTTTTCCATCTTTGCACGGCTCTGTTCAAGCCTGTCCACAACGTCCTCGAAGCGAACGTTTTCGTTTGAAACAAGCTCCTGTGCGTGCTCGATTATATCGTCGCTGATACCGAGCCTTTTCGAGATCGCAAAAGCATTTGACCTTCCCGGAATACCGATCAGAAGCCTGTATGTAGGCTTGAGCGACTGAACGTCAAATTCACAGCTTCCGTTGATTACACCGCGGGTTTGCAGAGCGTAGGATTTAAGCTCGGCATAGTGTGTTGTAGCCGCTATCTTTGCGCCCTGATTTCTGAGCTGTTCGAGTATCGAAACGGCAAGAGCCGCACCCTCGATCGGATCTGTACCTGCACCGAGCTCATCAATCAGAACAAGGCTTTTTTCGTCCGCTTCTTCAAGAATTGAAACTATCTTCGTCATATGTGACGAGAAGGTTGAAAGCGACTGTTCGATGCTCTGCTCGTCGCCGATATCGGCAAGCACACGGTCAAAAACGGAAATCCTGCTCCTGTCGTCCACGGGAAGCATAAGACCGCACATCGCCATCAGCGAAAGAAGACCGATCGTCTTTATCGAAACGGTCTTGCCGCCCGTATTGGGACCTGTAATAACTATCGTATCAAAGTCGCTGCCGAGCCTTATATCTACGGGAACGACCTTGTTTTTATCAATCAGCGGATGCCTTGCACGGCGCAGTTCGATTATTCCCTCGTTGTTTATCTGAGGAACGCTCGCCCTCATTGCGTAGGCAAGCTGAGCCTTTGCAAAGATAAGATTGAGTTCAACCGCACATTCGTAGCTGCTCTTTATCGAATTTGCAAAGCTGCCGACATTTGCCGAAAGCTCGGAGAGGATACGGTCTATCTCGTCCTCCTCCTTGTTTTTCAGGAGCTTGATCTGATTGTTAGCCTCGACAATCGGCATCGGCTCGATGAAAACGGTCGCACCGCTCGACGATGTGTCATGGACAAGTCCCGGAACCTCGGAACGGTATTCGTTCCTTACGGGGATAACATAGCGTCCGTTTCGCATTGTTATTATATTGTCCTGAAGATATTTTGAGTGTTCGGAATTGTGGGTGTATTTGCCGAGCTGTTCCCTGACCTTGGACTCCTGAGCACGGATTTTTCGTCTGATATCGGCCAAGGTCGGCGAAGCGTTGTCCGCCACCTCGTCCTCGGAGAGAATTGAGGTTGTAATTGAGTCCTCAAGAAATTTGTTCGGAACAAGTGCGTTGAAATAGATATCAAGCACGGTTTCAACGCCCTCGTTTGTGCTTCTCCATTGTGATATCGTCCTTATGACGTGAAGCACGGAGGCAACGTTGAGAAGCTCTTTCAGGCTGAGCGTACTGCCTGCGTCAGCCCTGTAAAGAGCATTGTTTACATTTATCAGACCGCCGAAAGCAGGACCGCCGAAACGGGCAAGGAGCATATGAGCGTCCCTCGTCTGATTCATCAGCGCCTGTGCCGACGCAAGGTCGGTCTGCGGTTCAAGGCTCAAAGCGGCAAGCCGTGCGTCCTCGCAGGAGGTGTGTCGGCTGAGCAGTTCGAGCACCTTGTCAAGTTCGAGCGCAATATGATGTCTGTCCATTTCGCTCATCCTTTCATTACTTTATAAAAATCCAGAGTTTTAAATCTTTTTGAAGTCTGCGACAAAAGAAAACGTTCCGTCACCGAGCTTAAAAGCTCCGTATTTTCTTCGCCGAGGTTGAAAGAAAACAGCTTATCGTCCTCGCTGTAACAGATGTGTCTCATCGCCCTGAGCACACCGGCAGGAAGCATTATTCCCGTGTGATTGTTACGGCATTTTTCGCAGAAGATTCTTCCCTCAACGGGGCTGAAAAGGAAATCTCCGTCATATTCCTCCTCACAGTCTCCGCAGACAACAAGATCCGGCATATATCCTGCCAGACACAGCAATCTCAGCTCGACAATCGCTTTGAGCATCGGCTGAGGTCTTTTTTTATTCATCAGCATATGTAAGGCGTTGAGGATCAGGCGGAGAAATTCGTCCGCATCGTCCTCAACGGGAGCAAGCTCACCCGAAAGCTCGCAGAAATACTGAGCAAGGGCGAGAGCCTCAATGTCATTTCTGAGGTCAAAGAAAATCTCCTTAGGCTGAGCCTCGTCCACGGAGTAAGCGTCCCTGCCCCTGTAAATGACATAGCTGCCATAAGCAAAGAGCTGGGTTGCGCTTTGTGAACGGCTTTTTATCCTCTTTGCCCCTCTGACAAAGGCTCTAATAACTCCGTGGTCACGGGTAAGCAGAGTCACCAGACGGTCGTCCTCCCCCGTCTGCTGTTCCCTGATTATCAATCCGTCCGTCCGAAACTTCATCTGCGTTCTCCTGTACCGAAATATGCTTGTATTGCAAGTAATCGCAGATCTTTCCGCTCGATGCAAATTTATCCCATGCGGCAAGATCCTTATAACTGTTTTTCATATATATTGATCCCTCCAAATAAAGTATTTGCAGGGATCAGATGATTATTATTTTTTACAAAGGTAAAATAAGTCTGCAATCAGTCCAAACCGAAATTGTGGATCAATCCCTCACGGTTGCGCCATCCCTCTTTGACCTTAACCCAACAGCGGAGATTGATATGACATTGAAAGAATTTTTCCATATCCTCCCTCGCCCTGGTGGATATGCGTTTGAGCATTGCACCGTTTTTGCCGATTATAATGCCCTTGTGGCTGTCCTTTTCACAGTAAATAACAGCCTCGATATCCATAATGTCGGAGTCCTCACGTTCACGCATTTTTTCAATGCTGACGGCAACTCCGTGCGGAATTTCCCTGTCAAGATTTCTCAGGATCTTTTCACGGATCATCTCCGCCGCAATCACCCGTTCGGGCTGATCGGTCAGCGTGTCCTCGGGGAAGAAAAATACGCTTTCCTCGGCAAGCTTTTTCAGCTCCTCAAGAAGCTCGTCCGTGTTTATTCCCCTGAGTGCGGATATCGGAACTATCGCTTCAAAATCATAGACCTTGGAAAGCTCAAGTATTCTCGACATCAATACTTCCTTGTCGGGGAGAGTATCGACCTTATTTATCGCAAGGATAACGGGCATTTTCAGCTTCTTGAATTTTTCAATCAGCTCAAGCTCGGCAGGTCTCAGCTCGCCCTCAGGCTCAACAACGAAAAGGCAGGCGTCAACTCCTGCAACGCTGTCGGAAACTGCCTGTACCATCTTTTCGCCGAGCTTCGTCCTCGGTCTGTGAAAACCGGGAGTGTCGGTAAAAACAAGCTGAGTGTCGCCCTCTGTAAGCACACCCATTATCTTTGTTCTGGTGGTCTGAGGTTTTTCCGAAACAATCGCAATCTTCTGTCCTAAAAGTCGGTTAAGGATTGAAGATTTGCCGACATTCGGACAGCCTACAATGGCGATAAATGCGGTTTTGGTCATCAGTTTTCCTCCGTGTAGTAGCTGTCGTTCCTCTTGAGTCCGAGCTGTGTGAGGACTGCCTCTTCCTTTTCACGCATACGAACTCTTTCAAGTCCTTCGGCCTCGTGATCGTAGCCCAGGAGATGAAGCATAGAGTGTACCGTGAGGAAAGCAATCTCACGCTGGAGAGAATGACCGTAAAGCTCAGCCTGCATAACTGCGTGCTGCATCGAGATCACAATATCGCCGAGTATCTTTGCGCCCGTATCGTGGTTGATGTCATAAACTCCGTCCTCGCCGAGCGGAAAAGACAGCACGTCCGTACTGCGGTCAACGTGTCTGTATTCACGGTTGAGCTCATGAATTATCTCATCGTCAACAAAGCGCACGCTTATCTCCGCCGAGCCTTCAAAATGCTCGTTGATAAGCACGGCATTGCAGCAGCGGCGGATTAGCATCCTTACGCCTGTCGGTATTTTAATTTCCTTTTGGTCGTTCGTAATTATAACCTTTATTTTATCAGTCATCGTCTTTTCTTTGCCTCCTCATATTTTTCGTACGCCCTTATGATATCCTGCACTAATTTGTGACGCACAACATCCTTCTCTGAAAATCTGACTGTTTTGATATCTTCAACATTTTTGAGTATCTTTGTGATCTCGACAAGTCCCGAACGCTTTCCGTCGGGCAGGTCGATCTGAGTAATATCGCCCGTGACAACCATCTTTGAGTTGAAGCCGAGACGGGTAAGGAACATTTTCATCTGCTCGGTGGTCGTGTTCTGAGCCTCGTCAAGGATAATAAAGCTGTCGTCAAGGGTACGTCCTCTCATATAAGCAAGAGGCGCAACCTCAATATTTCCTCTCTCCTGATAACGCTGAAAATTTTCCGCTCCGAGCATATCGAAAAGTGCGTCGTACAGCGGACGAAGATACGGATCGACCTTCTGCTGAAGATCGCCGGGCAGGAAACCGAGCTTCTCGCCTGCCTCGACCGCAGGACGGGTGAGGATAATCCTGTTGACCTCCTTGGCTCTGAAAGCGCTGACAGCCATCGCAACGGCAAGATAGGTTTTACCTGTTCCGGCAGGACCTACGCCGATGACGATTGTATTGTCCCTGATCGCCTGAACGTATTTTTCCTGACCGAGGGTTTTGGGCTTGACCGGTCTGCCCTTTGTCGTCATGCATATGCAGTCGCCGTTCATGCCCTTGAGCTGATCCTCGTCGCCCTCGTCAACAAGCGAGGTGACGTAGCGCACATTCTGCTCGTTAAGCGATTCGCCTTTATTTATAAGATCAAGCAGTCCGTTTACGGCTCTGACGGCAAGGGAAACATTTTCCGCTTCTCCGCTTATTTTCATCTCAGCGCCCCGGCATACGACGGAAACCTCATACTTCTTCTCTATGTACTTGATATTCTCGTCAAAGCTGCCGAAAAGACTGACCGCCTGTTCCATTCGTTCAAAATTTATTACCTGTTCAAACAAACGATAACCTCCGCCTTTCGGTAATATTTTATTAATTATCAATAAAAATTTTTATTTACGTTAGTATTATAACATATAATAGCTGAAAAGTCACAGAATTAATTTTTAAAATTAAACATAATTTTATACTAAAATTTGTGCATTATGTATACGATGTCAATATTAAATGAATCTTGACGAATCAGAAAATTTTTGATATGATTTTATAGACAGAGGTGATAAGTCTTGAGCGATAAAAAAAATAACAATTCCGATAACGGATTTTTTTCGGAAAAGATAACGATTCCGTGGCTTGTTGTCACTATTTTTTCGATGATATCTTTTCTGGCGTTTCTTATATCAATGTTTTTCGGAAAATACACTTCTATCTTTTTTGCCGTATTCATTCTTGCGATAGCTTCGGTTGTTCTGCTCGACGGAATACATAAGAAAAAAGAGAATTATATTTCAGGAAACCTGAACTTTATAATGGTTGTTCTGTGTATCATATGCGCAGTCATAGTTATTAATATGTGATCGGTAATCAATAGCAAAAGCTATTATATTAAAAAACGGGGGTTTTTAACAATGAAACAGACAGTAATCAAATCCGTAACTGCTTTGCTCTGCGTTATTGCCGTATGCGTATGCTCTACGCTTGCAATCGGCAAATACACATCGGCAATGGTTGATGTTGCAAAGCTCACACCGGCGGCTCAGGCTTCCTCAACGGGCGCAGGATCAACAGTAAGCGGCGACGGCACAACGCCGGCGGCGGACGATCAGTCAGCAGTACCGACAGACGACACCGCAGCTCCTGACGCAAGCGATCCGGCAGCCGATGCAAACGCAGGCACAACCGACAGCGGTGCTTCTTCAACAGGCAGTTCATCATCTACCGGCAGTGCTAACAGCGGCTCCGCAACAAGCACAGCGGCAGATCCCACAAAATACAGCAAGGCTCAGATCGTTGATTATTACAACAACGCTATCAAAAATACGGCAAAGGCCGCTAAGCTCACAGTTACAAAGACTGAGAATATTGATATCCAGGTTGATTCAATGAAGCCCGACAGCGATATGCTCAAGAAGATCATCAACGAAAACGTTCTTTCAAAATATGCTAAGCCGAGCACAGAGTCCAAGTCCTTTACAAACGGTGTTGCTTCCGACAAGACAAAGGCAAGCGACTATCTTCCTAAGTCAAGACTTGAGGCGGCAGGCGTTAAGACTGCAAGCATCGTTAAGAGCGGTTCAAACTACGTTGTAACGATTGTTACAATCGCTGAAAAGACAACGCTGCAGAACCCCAAGGCTAAGTATGTTGAGCAGTGTGCGGCTCCCCTTGATCTTGCAAGCGTTGACCTCGGACCGATCAAAATCATTCAGGCTGATATGAACTATCCGGGAGTTACAATCAAGGCAACCGTAAGCGCAAACGGCACTCTTGTTTCAAGCTCAATCGACCAGCCCCTCAACGGAACAGGTACAGCTAATGTAATCGGTCTCAAGCCGTCCGCAACAGTTCACGGCGCATGGACGCAGAAGAATACATACAAGTATTGATTTCTTAAAATTCATCCGACCTTTGAAATCTTCAAGGGTCGGATTTTTTGCGCTAATTAAACTTTTTTATCAGATTTTAAAGCTTTATCATCTAAAGTCTAACATCTAAAATCTAAAGTCTGTCATGCCTTCCCCTCGAGGGGAAGGTGCCGAGGAACGAGGCGGATGAGGTGTTGGAATGTAAAAAATAAGCTGAAATTGAATTTCATTAAACCTGATCCACCTCATCACCGCCTGCGGCGGAGCTTCCCCTCAAGGGGAAGCCTTGAAAAGTTTCATCAGATTTTAAAGCTTTATCGTCTAACGTCTAACATCTAAAATCTAATGTCTAAAAAATATACTTGTCCTCGTCCGTGTCGGGATTTTTTAGTTTCTTCCTGTTTTCTTTTTTAGCAAGTCCCTGGGAAATTTTCGGAAAATCATTTTCGGTTGCCGATGTCGGCTGAAGCTCATAAGTTCCGTATTTATGAAGGATTTCGGCGCAGTTCTCCGGCTCACCCAGAACAGCCTCATCAATCTGTAAATATACCTTTCCCTTTTCATTATCCATAAAAAATCGTCCTTTTTAATTATTTACAATATTTTTACCAATAAATCCGACAAAATTCCTTGACTGCAATAGCAAATTATAGTATAATTGAATATCATATTTATGGCGGACGTGATAACCATTTCACGTCCGCGATAGTTTATTGACGGAGGTAACGCAAATGGATTCGCTCATCCCCTTTTTTGATCCGATCCGCGGAGTAAGTATGACTGCCCTTGTAGTAAAAATACTTCTTTCTGTTTTCTTCGGCGGCTTGATCGGACTTGAAAGAGGTCAAAAACACAGAGCCGCAGGCAGCCGTACATATATGATCGTATGCCTCGGCGCAGCTTTAACAATGATACTCAGCCAATATGAAAACGAATTGCTGACTACCGTATGGAAGGATATTTCCGATGCTGTCGGTATCAAAACCGATGTTTCCCGTTTCGGAGCGCAGGTCATCAACGGCATCGGCTTTCTCGGCGCAGGCACAATCATTCTGACCGGACGTCAGGAGATCAAAGGTCTTACCACAGCGGCAGGACTCTGGGCTTCCGCCTGCATGGGACTTGCAATCGGTTCGGGCTTCTATGAATGTGCCGTTCTCGGATTTATCCTTATTCTTGTTACTACCGTTCTTCTTGACAGGGTTAGCTCTTGGATCGTTTCAACGGCAAGAAATATGGATCTTTACATTGAATTTGAAAAAATGGAGGATCTCGGTCAGATCATTGCTGTTTTCAAAGAAATGAATATTCAGATATTTGATGTCGATATCCAGCGTGAAAAGCATCCGAACGGCAGTGTTGCAATCGGAGCGGTTATTTCCTCACGTCTGCCGAGAAAAGAAACCCATTCAAATGTTATGTCGGTCATTTCAAAATTTGATTTCGTCACAATCGTTGACGAGATATAACGGGGAGGTCTGTATATGTTTGAGTTTTTAAATCCGCTGAGGGATGTAACAACAGTTTCCGTCCTCGTAAGATTGTTTTTTGCGGTGCTGTGCGGCGGTGCTATCGGTATAGAGCGTGAGCATAAACGTCGTACCGCTGGCTTCAGAACACATATTCTCATCTGTCTCGGTGCGGCAATGACAACAATGATAAGTCAGTTTCTATTATATAATATGCACCTTTACACGGATATCGGACGTCTCGGTGCTCAGGTTATTGCCGGTATCGGTTTCATCGGTGCAGGTACTATAATTGTAACAAAACGCCGTCAGGTAAAAGGTCTTACGACAGCAGCAGGACTTTGGACCTGTGCTATAATCGGCCTTGCAATTGGTGCAGGTTACTATGAAGCGGCTCTGTTTTCAACAATCATCATTCTGCTTGCGGAGATTTTCTTCTCCAGATTTGAATACTGGGTGCTTGAGAATGCAAAGAATATAAACATTTATGTTGAATACACGGGAAACGAAAATCTGGATTCGGTAATCCGCCTTTTGAAGTCCTACCGTGTTGTCATCATCGACCTTGAAATAACCAAATCCGGCGTTAATTCCTGCGCTATTTTCCAGCTTCAGCTTCCGAAAAAGATTTCGCACGACAAGGTTATGACCTCAATATCTGCCTCTGAGGGTATCATTTCCGTTGAGGAGCTTTAATAAATTTTATAAAAGTCCGGCTCAGACCGGACTTTTTGTTTGATGATTATATATATCTAAGGTCTAATGTCTAAAATCTAAAGTCTAACGTCTGATTTCACACCTCATCCGCCTCATTCCTCGGCACCTTCCCCTCAAGGGGAAGGCTTACAAGATTTCAGCAAACCTTTC
>JBJEPQ010000017.1:0-2471 GCA_051881315.1 Acutalibacteraceae bacterium
GAAACAGATTCCTGCCAAAATACGCAATCTTACGGAAGATTGCATTGCTTGCCAGTAGTTTTGAGAACCTTTATTTAGGATTTGTTCACAAGGATGTCATTGCTATTATTCGTTTGACCGACTATAATAGAGATATGATTTTCAGTAGGAGGTTAGGTATGTTTGAATATATGACGGTACAAGAAGCTGCAAAGAAATGGGACTTATCCGAGCGCCGGGTGCAGAAACTATGTGCGGAAAACCGGATTGACGGTGTAATCCACCTTAGCCGGATCTGGCTGATACCCCAAAGTGCGGAAAAACCGGCTGATAAAAGGAAAAAATAATTTTTTCGTGAGGTTTCTGTGACATTTGGGTGTTACGCTGAACAGAAAGGAGCGTGATAGGATGCGTATTTTGGTAGTTGAGGATGACCGCCTCTTGAATAATACTTTATGCTATAACTTAAACGCTGCGGGATATACGGTGGATTCCGCATTGACAAAGCAAGCGGCAAAAAATTTTCTGACGAAGCAGGACTATGATCTGATTGTGCTGGATGTGAACTTGCCGGACGGGAATGGCTTTGATTTCTGCCGGGAGGCAAAGGAACGCTGCCCTGATACGGCGGTGATCTTCCTGACCGCAAACGACATGGAAAGCGATATGCTGAAAGGCTATGAGCTGGGTGCGGAGGATTATGTGACAAAGCCATTTCCCATGAGCGTCTTTCAAAAAAAGCTGGCGGTGGTGCTGGGGCGGCTTGCAAAGCACCCCGGCGGCGATTGTTATGAGGACGGTACGCTGACCATCAATTTTTCGGAAATGACTGCCGCCCTTTCCGGCAAACCGCTGGTGTTTACCCCGCTGGAATACCGGCTCTTAAAGGTCTTAACGAAAAATCCGCAGATTGTTTTAACAAGGCAGGTACTTCTTGAAAAGCTGTGGGATGCGGATGGCAACTTTGTGGACGAACACGCCCTGACTGCTGCGATCAGCCGGGTACGGAGCAAGATCGAAACAGATGGCCGACAGTATATCAAGACCGTGTACGGCATGGGCTATATGTGGATAGGAGGGGTACAGAAATGAATATACAAAAGCTCTCCATCAATAAAATCTGTATCTTTTTAGGTGTTCTCCTGCTGTTGGCAACAGGTTTCATTTCGATTGCTGTCTATGTACTGACCCGGAACACGACCGCCGTTTGGTGTGTATTCCTGTTCAGTCTTTTCGTACTGCTTGGCGTCATTTGCTTTGTGGTGTTGGTTCGCCGGAAACTGGTAAACTTCTCCGACACCTTTTGCGTCATGCTGGACGATATGCTGTCCGGGGAAAAGCAGCCGCAGCAGACCGCAGAAGAAGAAAGCCTATTTTATAAAATCAATTTCCGTCTTGACCGATTATATGAGGTCATGCAAGAAAATAAAAACAGTATTGCAAAAGAGCGGAGTGATCTGCAGGAGTTGATTTCTGACATTTCCCATCAGGTAAAAACACCGATTGCAAACCTGAAAATGATTAACAGCACCCTAATGGAGCAGGAGGTTCCGGCGCAGAAGCAAAAGGATTTTCTGGCGGCGCAGGCCAGCCAGCTTGACAAGCTGGACTTTCTCATGCAGGCCATGATAAAGACCTCGCGACTTGAAGCAGGCGTTATCTCTCTGGAAAAAAGGGAGCAGCCGATCTATGACACGCTTGCCGCTGCGCTGGGCGGCATCCTGCTGAACGCCGAAAAGAAGCAGATCAATGTTCAGGTAAATTGCCCGGAGCATTTGGAGGCGTGCCATGACAGGAAATGGACAAGTGAAGCCTTATTCAATATTCTTGACAATGCCGTGAAATACACACCGGCAGGCGGACACATCCGTGTGCAGGTGGAGTGCTGGGAAATGTATTTGAAGATTGATATTGCCGACACCGGAATTGGGATTCCAGAGCAGCACCAGGGAACAATTTTCAAGCGGTTTTACCGGGAGGACGCCGTACATGACATAGACGGAATTGGGATAGGACTATATCTGGCCCGTGAGATCATCTCCTTGCAGGGCGGCTATATCCGGGTGTCCTCGGAAGTCGGAAAAGGCTCTGTCTTTTCCGTTTTCCTGCTCCGAAAGTAAATGAAACGCCGTCCGATTTTTCAAATGTCACAGGATTGTGACATTTGGGGCCGGATTTCGCTGAAATTTCTTGCCGCTCGTGACATTTCTGTGAGGATTGGCTGTTATGATAGGCTTATCAAAAAGAAAGGACGGTGCTTTCAATGAGCATTTTACAAACAACTGACCTGAAAAAATACTATGGTGCCGAGCCGAATATCACAAAGGCCCTGGACGGCGTGACCCTCTCTATTGAGCCGGGGGAATTTGTCGCCATCGTCGGCACTTCCGGCAGCGGCAAATCCACACTGTTAAACATGATCGGCGGCCTGGATGTTCCGACCTCCGGCAAAGTCATTGTGGACGGGAAAGAGCTGTCTGCGCTGAACGATG
>JBJEPQ010000018.1:0-13201 GCA_051881315.1 Acutalibacteraceae bacterium
TCTAAAGTCTAAAGTCTATCTTCACCTCATCACCGCCTGCGGCGGAGCTTCCCCTCGAGGGGAAGCCTTGTATGGTTTCATCAGATTTTAAAGTATTGTTGTCTAAAATCTAACATTTAATGTCTAACATCTTTTTTTCACAGCTTTTTTCAAAACATTCCTTACTTTTTTCAATAATTCAAGCGAAAAAACCTTTAAAATCAGGTTTATTTTTCAAAAAACAAATAAAATATTAGAATATTTTTACAAAAATACTTGACAATAAATATGCAAAAGTGATAGAATACCAAGGATTGATATGGTGATTTATTATGTGTCCGTATGGGTGCAGGAAGTTACCGTTCAAAATATTCAAGAAAGGAGATGTAGTTATTGCCTACCTTTAATCAGTTAGTCAGAAACGGCAGACAGACTATCGAAAAGAAAGCGAAAGCTCCTGCTCTTCTCAAAGGTCTGAACTCTAAGAAGAACATTGTTACCGATCAGAATTCACCTCAGAAGCGCGGCGTTTGCACGGCAGTTAAGACAGCTACACCTAAGAAGCCTAACTCAGCTCTTCGTAAGATCGCCAGAGTTCGTCTTACAAACGGTATCGAGGTTTCTTCGTATATCCCCGGTGTAGGTCATAACCTTCAGGAGCACAGCGTTGTTCTTATTCGCGGCGGTCGTGTTAAGGATCTTCCCGGTGTACGTTACCACATTATCCGCGGTACACTCGATACTCAGGGTGTTAACGGAAGAATGCAGTCCCGTTCAAAGTACGGTGCAAAGCGTCCGAAGGCTGCCAAAAAGTAATTCCTCTTTTTAAAAGGAAATTTGAAAGACAGAATCTTCTTGCAGGCTGCGCAGTGTAAGGTACTCTGCGTAACAATGTGAGAGTGTATATATATTATGTATGTGCTTCTCCATTGGCGCCACAGGGTTTTGTCACTTGAGTACCTATGATATCATTAATATGAAGGAGGGAAGCGAAGTGCCAAGAAGAGGCCAGATTGCAAAACGTGATGTTTTGCCAGATCCGCTTTACAATTCAAAGTTGGTAACAAGACTTATCAACAATGTTATGTACGATGGTAAAAAGGGCGTCGCACAGAAGATCGTTTACGACGCATTTGAAATCATCAAAGAAAAGACAGACAAGGATCCCGTAGAGGTTTTTGAAGCCGCTATGGAAAACGTTATGCCTGTACTTGAGGTTAAGGCTCGCCGTGTCGGCGGTGCTACCTATCAGGTTCCTATGGAAGTACGTCCCGAGAGAAGACAGACACTCGGACTCAGATGGATCACATCTTATGCACGTCTTCGTTCGGAAAGAACTATGAAAGAGCGTCTTGCAAACGAGATCATGGATGCTGTTAACGAAACAGGTTCAGCATTCAAGAAGCGTGAAGATACTCATAAGATGGCTGAAGCCAATAAGGCTTTTGCACATTTCAGATGGTAATCTTCCCGAAAATTTCAGGGATTTAATTGCTTATTTAAATTTACGGAGGTTTATATGGGAAGACAAGTACCACTTGAATTAACAAGAAATATCGGTATTATGGCTCATATCGATGCCGGTAAAACAACGACGACTGAGCGTATCCTTTTCTACACCGGTGTTAACCACAAGATGGGAGAAACTCACGACGGCGCCGCTACGATGGACTGGATGGCTCAGGAGCAGGAGCGCGGTATCACAATCACATCCGCCGCTACCACATGCTTCTGGAAGGGTCACCGTATCAACATCATCGACACACCGGGCCACGTTGACTTTACTGTTGAAGTTGAGCGTTCTCTCCGTGTTCTTGACGGTTCCGTTACCGTCCTTTGCGCTAAGGGAGGCGTTGAGCCGCAGTCTGAAACCGTTTGGCGTCAGGCTGACAAGTATCATGTACCTCGTATGGTATATGTAAACAAGATGGACATCATGGGCGCAGATTTCTACCATGTTATCGACATGATGAAGGAACGCCTTAAATGTAATGCTGTTCCTATCCAGCTTCCTATCGGACGTGAGCTTGAGTTCAAGGGAATCATCGACCTTGTTACAATGGAGGCCGAGGTTTACTACGACGATAAGGGACTCGATATCAGAATTGAGCCTATCCCCGATGATATGAAAGAGCTTGCTCAGAAATATCATGACGAGCTCATTGAAGCTGTTGCAGAGCAGGACGACGCTCTTATGGAGAAATTCTTCGAGGGCGAAGAGCTCACTATTGACGAGATCAAGACCTGCATCCGCAAGGCGACGATCGCAAACGAAATGGTTCCCGTTTGCTGCGGTACATCTTACCGTAACAAGGGCGTTCAGATGCTTCTTGACAACATCGTTGCTTATATGCCCGCTCCGACAGACGTTGAAGCTATCAGAGGAACAAACCCCGAAACAGGCGAAGAAGAAGACCGTCATTCTTCCGACACAGAGCCTTTTGCAGCTCTTGCTTTCAAGATTGCAACAGACCCGTTCGTAGGAAAGCTTTGCTTCTTCAGAGTTTACTCAGGTACCGTTTCGGCAGGTACAACGGTTTACAACTCTGTTAAGGACACGGACGAGCGTCTCGGCCGTATTCTTCAGATGCACGCAAACCACAGACAGGATCTTGACATTGTTTATGCAGGTGATATCGCTGCTGCCGTTGGTCTTAAAAATACCACGACCGGTGACACACTCTGCGATGAAAAGCATCCTATCATTCTTGAATCAATGGAATTCCCGGAGCCTGTTATCCGTGTTGCCATTGAGCCTAAGACCAAGGCAGGTCAGGAGAAGATGGGTATCGGCCTTCAGAAGCTTGCTGAAGAAGATCCGACCTTCCGCTGCTACACTGACGAAGAAACAGGTCAGACGATCATCGCCGGTATGGGTGAGCTTCACCTTGAGATCATCGTTGACAGACTTCTCCGTGAGTTCAAGGTTGAGGCAAATATAGGTAAGCCGCAGGTTGCTTACAGAGAAACAATCACACAGGATGCCGATGTTGACTGCAAGTATTCACGTCAGTCAGGCGGTAAAGGACAGTACGGTCACGTTAAGATCAAGATCGAACCCAACCCGGAGAAGGGCTTTGAGTTTGTCAACTCTATCGTCGGCGGTGCGGTTCCGAAGGAGTACATCCCTGCTGTTGAGGCCGGTGTAAAGGGCGCAATGCAGTCGGGCGTTCTCGCAGGATATCCTGTTGTTGACGTTAAGGTCACTCTTTACGACGGATCTTATCATGAGGTTGACTCCTCTGAAATGGCGTTTAAGATCGCCGGTTCTATGGCGTTCAAGGATGCTATGAGGAAGGCTGCTCCTGTTCTTATGGAGCCTATCATGAAGGTTGCTATCATCGTTCCGTCCGATTATCTCGGAGATGTTATGGGTGACGTAAACTCCCGCCGCGGTATGATCCTCGGTCAGGAGCAGAGAACGGGCGCCGTTCAGGTTGACGCAAATATCCCGCTCTCAAATATGTTCGGTTACGCTACCGATCTCCGTTCCAAGACTCAGGGACGCGGTCAGTACGTTATGGAGCCCAGCCATTACACGGCTGTTCCGAAGTCTATTGCAGATGATATCATCAGCTCAAGAACAAAGGCTCAATAATTTTCAAAAAACACTTGAATTTTTTATTAAATATTGTTACAATGTGACTATGCAGTATGCATTGAATAAAATCTATTAAATACCAAAGGGAGGATATTCCAAATGGCAAAGGAAAAATTCGAAAGAACCAAACCCCATGTTAACATTGGTACAATCGGCCATGTTGACCATGGTAAGACTACTTTGACAGCAGCTATCACAAAGACGCTCGCAATGAAGGGCGAGGCTGCATTCGTTGACTACGCTAACATTGATAAGGCTCCTGAAGAGAGAGAGCGTGGTATCACAATCAACACAGCTCACGTTGAGTACGAGACCGAGAAGCGTCACTATGCTCACGTTGACTGCCCGGGTCATGCCGACTACATCAAGAACATGATCACAGGTGCTGCTCAGATGGACGGTGCTATCCTTGTTATCGCTGCTACCGACGGCCCCATGGCTCAGACCAAGGAGCACCTTCTCCTTGCCCGTCAGGTTGGCGTTCCCTACATCATCGTATTCATGAACAAGATCGACCAGGTTGACGATCCTGAGCTTATCGAGCTTGTTGAGATGGAAATTCGTGAGACTCTTTCTGAGTACGAGTTCCCCGGCGACGAAATACCGATCATCAAGGGTTCTGCTCTCAAGGCTCTTGAGTACGACGGCGGCGACATAAACGCTCCGGAAATCGCTTGCATTTGGGAGCTCATGGATGCTGTTGACAACTACATCCCGACTCCTGACCGTAAGGCTGACCTTCCGTTCCTTATGCCTGTTGAGGACGTTTTCACAATCACAGGTCGTGGTACTGTTGCTACAGGTAGAGTTGAGCGTGGACAGCTCAAGATGTCTGACGAAGTTGAAATCGTTGGTCTTACCGACGAGAAGAGAAAGACTGTTGTTACAGGTATCGAAATGTTCCGTAAGCTCCTCGACTATGCTGAGGCAGGCGACAACATCGGTGCTCTTCTTCGTGGTATCCAGAGAACTGATATCGAGCGTGGTCAGGTTCTTTCCAAGCCCGGCTCAATCCATCCTCACACAAAGTTCGCAGGTCAGGTTTACGTTTTGACTAAGGACGAGGGTGGCCGTCATACTCCGTTCTTCAACAACTATCGTCCTCAGTTCTATTTCAGAACAACAGACGTTACAGGCGTTATCACTCTTCCTGAGGGAACAGAGATGTGCATGCCCGGCGATAACGTTACAATGGACGTTGAGCTCATCACTCCGATCGCTATCGAAGAAGGTCTTCGTTTCGCTATCCGTGAGGGCGGACGTACTGTTGGTTCAGGCGTTGTTACCGCTATCAACGAATAATTGAATTATTCAATAAAAAACGAGGCAGGTCGAAAGGCTTGCCTCGTTTAGATTTTAGACATTAGACAGTAGATTTTAGACCGTATAGTTTTATTTTTTGAAGAAACTTTTCGACTTCCTTGCGTAAAGGGGGCGAATTGGTTTCTACAAACTTTAAGATTTTCACGTCTAACGTCTAATGTCTAAAATCTAACGTCTAATTTCAGCCTTCCCCTTGAGGGGAAGGTGCCGAGGAACGAGGCGGATGAGGTGTTAAAATATTAAAAAGCAAGCAGAAATTGATTTTCATTGACTTGATCCACCTCATCACCGCCTGCGGCGGAGCTTCCCCAAATTAGACGTTAGACAGTAGATATTAGATTTTAGACCGTATAGTTTTATTTTTTGAAGAAACTTTTCGACTTCCTTGTGTAAAGGTAGCGAAATGGTTTCTGCAAACTTTAAGATTTTCACGTCTAACGTCTACTGTCTAAAATCTAACGTCTAATTTCAGCCTTCCCCTTGAGGGGAAGGTGCCGAGGAACGAGGCGGATGTGGTGTTAAAATATTAAAAAGCAAGCAGAAATTGATTTTCATTAGACTTTATCCACCTCATCACCGCCTGCGGCGGAGCTTCCCCTCAAGGGGAAGCCTTGTATAATTTCATCAGATTTTAAAGCTTTATCATTTGAAATCTAATGTCTAATATCTAAAATCTAAAGTCTAAAGATGTCAGACAAAAACCACGTCCTTTTAATCGGACGTGGTTTTAAGTATTATGAAATATTAGTCATAGCATACTGTTCTGCCGGTAAAGACCTTAACGATAAAGTGACCGAATAATTCGGCGTTCTTCTCGAAAAAGCCGAGGAAGTTAATCTTATCAATCAGCTTTGCGCCGTCTTTATCCCCTACTTCTCTGTATGCCTTAGAGTCGCAGGCTGTGAAAGCGTCGTACCATCTCTGACTTCTTGTCCGGTAAGTTGAGGTATCGTCCTCATTGATATCAATAATTCTGTAACCGTACTGAGTTGAATATGCGTCACCGTTGAAACGGGTTGAAAGCGAATTAGTAATATTTATACCCTTATAGTTCACGCTGAAGCTGTTTGTATGATCGTGACCGAAGAACATTCCGAGAACGTCTCCCCTCTCAACCATTGCGTCAACCTGACCGTGATTGTAATATCCGGGACACGGCATCTCTTGAAGTGTACCGTGGTTTTCTACGTTCGGATCAAACATATAATATTCATTGTCGGTATAAATCCGCTTGTAGGCATATGCTCTCTTAGTCTTAACCTGCTTGAGTGCGTCATAAACCTCAGGAACAATTATGTGCTGGAACGCAAGAGAATAAATCTTCTCGCCGTAGAGTTTTTCATACTCCTCAGACTTTGCCTTATACCATTCCACCTGATCTTCCAAAACATTGGAATAGCGTCCTTCGTCGTCATAGGCACCCGAATCAAAGATCCAGAGGTTAAACTTCATTTTGCCGTCCTCTTTGGAATAGATCGGAACATTATATGTACCGCAGCCCGAAAGCTGATCTCCGTCGTCAATCGAGATCGAACAGGAATATCTGTTATAGATTGCCATCAGATCCTCACGGGATATAATTCCCGACTCCGAATCGTGGTTTCCGAAGGCTACGGCAACAGGAATATCTCTGACTTCAAAAACGCTCATAATCCGGTCAACAAACCACTCGGTTTCCTCAACGGTACCGGCCTTGAAAACGTCACCCGTAAGTACAATGAGATTCGGCTGTTCCTTGTCGATCGCATCTGCAATAAGCCACAGAGAATCATCAATATTATCATAGTTTAGATGAGTATCGGTGATGTGCATTATTCTGAAATTGCCGTTCCCGTCAAAATAAAGCGGAGCTGTCGTCAGTGAATCATCAACGGCAAAAGCCGATGAAGCTAAGCTGAAAACAAAAATTAAAGACATAAAAAGTGAAATAAAAACATTAAGCTTAGTCTTCAAAATGTTCCTCCTCAATCGGCATTGACAAGCCATTCGTGCTCCTTGGCATAGAAGCGGGTTGTTTTATACCACGGATCACCGTCAATATGGCGGATCATCCAGACATAGTACATCGTGTAACCGGGAGCGGTAACCTGCTGATGATCGTTGCCGTCCGTGATAGTGCAGAATGAACCGTCCGTGCTTTTGTAGACATCGTCGCCGTTGAAGCAGGCGCCGAAGCCCTGCGGCGGATCAAACTGATAATAGTAAACCTCGGGCTGAGGGTGATGATGCGGCGGATAGCTTGACCATCTGCCGGGCTGATTAAATACCTCGCCCATTACCATATTTGAATATGGCGCATTGTCATAGTCAAACATAGTTGAGCAGATACGGTAGCCTGTGCCCTCCCACTGGCCTTTTCCGAAATGCTGATAAAGGCAGTCCTCAGGCTTATAGAAAACAGGCTCAAACTCTCTTTCATTATCGGTCTGCTGAACGATAAATTCGCTGTCTGCAAGAGCTGTTGCTTCAATCCGTGTACCTCTGCAAACGTGCAGACAGTAAGGCGTTTTTTCAAACGGATTTTTACGCTTCATATTCTCCGTTTTGCCGTTCCAGCTTATGTTTATATCGCCTTTCAGGATAAGAACAGCCGTTTCGTTTTCGGGATCGCAGAGCTCAAACCTCTCCCCTTTTAACAGCCTTTTTACAAAGATATTCATCTTCATTTCCGCATTTTTGCCGTTCATCTGACACAGAATTTTTTCATTATTCTCGTTAAATGAAGGATTTTCAAGCATTATAATTCCTCCCGGTTATATTATTTTTTGCAAATATATTATACCACACAATACTGCAAATTCAAGTCCTCCGTCAACTATTCTCTTGACTTATCAAAAAAGCAGGAATATAATAATCTATATTTGTTTAAGAGGGTGAGACCATGATTATTGACGCTCATTGCCACATTTATCCCGATAAAATCGCAGATAAGGCGTCACACAACACAGGAAGCTTTTATTCGCTTCCTACGACCTATGACGGCAAAGTATCCACCCTTCTTGAAAAGGGCGCAGAAGCGGGCGTAGACAGATTCATCGTGCAGTCCGTTGCAACCACGCCTAAGCAGGTCAGCTCTATCAATCACTTTATCGCCTCAGAGGTCGCCGCACACCCTGACAAGCTCTACGGACTCGGCACACTCCACCCCGACAGTGAGGATATAAGAGCAGATATTGAGGAACTCGTTTCGTTAAAGCTCGGCGGAGTCAAGCTTCATCCCGACATTCAGAAATTCAAGCTTGACGATTACCGATGCCTGAAGATTTATGAGCTTTGCGAGGAATATGACCTTCCCCTGCTCCTGCACACGGGCGACAGCAGATATGATTATTCCAATCCCAACCGACTTCTTCCGCTTCTCGATATTTATGACAAGCTTACGGTAGTCGGCGCACATTTCGGCGGCTGGTCAGTCTGGGACGAGGCATCTATGCTTCTCAAGGACAAAAAGAATTTTTACGTTGACTGCTCTTCTACGTTCTATGCCCTGCCCGATGAAAAAATTCATGAGCTGATCGAGCGGTACGGCGTTGACCGTGTTATGTTCGGAACTGACTATCCGATGTGGAATATCGACACCGAGGTCAGGCGTTTCAAGTCGCTCGGCTACAGCCGTGAAGACGCAGACAAGATGCTATATAAAAATGCTCTGAGAATATACAGGCTTTCTTTATAAACACAAAACATCCTCCAAATGACCATGATCATTCGGAGGATTTGATTTATATATAACTATTTCAGCGGTGAAGAACTTACCAAAGATCGCTCGTTGTGACAATCTCTCTGTCGTCCCTGCCGCCGTGAAGCTGTGGAAAATACGAAGCGAAACGGTGACGTGGCTTGCAGTCAAATTCCAGCTTGATAAGCGGAACATTGAGTATGGGATCAGGATTTTCCTCAGGGAGATCATAGAGGAAGATGCGGTCGCCCTTCATCTCGAATTTGATCGGTGTACCGTCCATAAACGAAATTTTCTTGGGAGCGTCAAACAATCCGCCGAGCACCATTTTTCCGTTATAAGGCGCCCATATCTTGTTCCACATATAGATTGTATTGCCCTTTGAAGTCGGACGTGAAACTCCGTTGAGCTGATATTCGTTTCCGTAGGTCTTGTTAAGCTTGCCGTAAACAGCCTCGCCGTTTACCTTGAGCCACTCACCGACCTTTTTAAGCGGATCTATAACCTCGTAAGGAATTGATCCGTCAGGCTTCGGTCCGACATTCAGAAGGAGGTTTCCTCCCCTTTCACAGCAGGTCTGAAGCATAGATACAATCCTCTGCGGCGTATAGCTGTAAGGCAGAGCCTGATCGGAATCAACATAACCCCAGCTAATACCGTTGAAAGTCATACACGCTTCCCAGTCACGCTCAGACGGAGTGATGTGCTCCTCAGGCGTGCCGAAGTCCTCGTCAAGTCTGCTTCTGTCGTTGATGATAATATCCGGCTGAAGGCTTCTGAGGAACTGGTTGCGTTCAAGCGAGTCCCAGCCCTCCCACGACTCCATCGGTGAAGGAACGTCGTACCAGAGAATGTCGATCTTTCCGTACTGAGTCAGAAGCTCAGTATTGATATCCTTTAAAAACTGTGTGTAGCGTCTTCTCGCTTCGGTGTCATAAGCGCAGATACCGCTGTCAGGATGATGCCATTCCATACAGGTAGAATAAAATCCTATCTTGAGATCAAACTCACGGCAAGCCTCGACAAATTCCTTGACAATGTCCCTGTGCGGTCCGTAGTTGACCGAATTGTAGGGATTTGCCTTGGAATCCCAAAGGCTGAAGCCCTCGTGATGACGGGTTGTCATAACCATATATTTGCAGCCTGCTTCCTTGGCAAGCTTTGCCCACTCTCGGCAGCAGCCCTCTTTCGGAGAAAAAGTATCCGCAAGCTTTTCGTACTCCTGCGGCGGCACATTTTCACAAGCCATAACCCATTCGTTTCTGCCGACCTGTGAAAAAAGACCGTAGTGGATAAACATTCCGAATCTTGCTTCACGCCACCACTCCATACGCTTGTCGCGTGTTGCGGCAATCTGTTCTTCATACTGAGGCTTTGAAAGCATAATAAAACTCCTCTCGACCGATATATTTCATACATAGTTTAATGGTTTTTGTGCTTTTTGTCAATTAGCACAATACATATAAAAATATAAGAAAACAATGCAAATCGACAAAATATTTTTTCATATCAAATAAGTGTTGACACATAAATTTTATTATGTTATAATCGGCAGAGTTTGAGGGAGTAGATGGCTCTAATCGAGTGGCAAGTCAACAGACTGACGCATCGGCGTCTGGCTTGTCTTAAATAGCGAGACTCAGGCGTGGCTCTGCCGTGCCTGTTTGTTTTTCAGGCACGAGCGTGTCTGATTTTTTTATTTTCGGAGGTAAAAATATGGGTTTGCTTGAATTATTTATCCTTGCCGTCGGTCTGTCAATGGACGCTTTCGCCGTATCGGTCTGCAAAGGTCTTTCAACAAATAAGCTCAAAGTAAAAAATTATGTTATTGTCGGCGCATGGTTCGGAGGTTTTCAGGCGTTGATGCCTGCGATAGGTTATTTCCTCGGCACAAGATTTGAGAAATACATAACAAATATAGATCATTGGATAGCCTTTGTACTGCTTCTTTTAATCGGCGGAAATATGATCCGGGAGGCTCTTTCAAAGGAAGAAGAAACCGGAAACGACTCCTTCTCGTTCAAGACGATGATCGTCCTTGCAGTCGCAACAAGCATTGACGCATTGGCAGTCGGAATTACCTTCGGTCTCCTCCCCGACGTCAATATCGTTGCCGCCGTGTCGTTCATCGGTGTTATAACCTTCATTCTTTCCGCCGTCGGTCTGAAAATCGGCAACATATTCGGTCTGAAATATAAAAGCAAGGCTGAAATTGCAGGCGGAGTTATTCTCATTCTTATCGGAACAAAGATCCTGCTTGAGCATCTCGGAGTTATAAATTTCTGAATGAAAAAGCAAAAAAATAATGCAAATAATTGTTGACAAGTGAATATATCTTTGGTATAATTCATCAAGTAAACAATATATTGCACGGGGGCGTAGCTCAGCTGGGAGAGCGCTTGAATGGCATTCAAGAGGTCATCGGTTCGATCCCGACCGTCTCCACCAAAGCCTGAAAGCCTTATTTATAGCGGTTTTCAGGCTTTTTTTATGTCAAAAATCGCTCGTTTTATTTTTCTATATTGTAATAATAATCGGCAAAAATAAGCCTTTTTTTAGCAAAATGTCAGTCAAAAGGTCAGTCAAAAAAAGCCAATAAAACGCTATTAAAAAGCAAAAATAAAAAATTTTCAAAAAATTAAGTGATAAATGATGATATAAAAAAATCCCCCGACCTGTCGTAATTGATAGATCGGGGTTATTCTTGTTATATTCACTTGGTAAGAAGCACACGGCAAGCCTTGAGTGTCTGAGCGCCTGCAAGACCGTCAACGGTGATACCTGCGGCTTTCTGTACCTGTTTAGTTGCGGTTGTCGTGCCTGCGCCGAAAATGTTGTTGTCATCAACTCCCTGTGTGATCTTGCCCTTTGCCTTGAGAGCTATAAGCATCTGTTTATATGCGTAAACAGCAACGCTCTTGTCACCCTCTTTAAGATATCCGCCGATATCGGGAGCTTCTATCTTTGAGGTAGGCTTCGTTGTCGGTGTTGCCGGCTTAGATGTTGACGACTTGACACCGAGATATTTCGCCACACCGTCAGCGATCGCATAACCGAATACCTTTCTTTTCGCTTCGGTATTGATGATCTGAATGTCCGTCTTATTGTCGATGAACGCACATTCCACAAGTACAGCCGGAGCGTTCGGCTGTCTTATCATACCGTAATAATCATTGCCGTTGCTGTCAAGTCTTGTCTTAATACCTCTTGTGTTCTGTCCGATCGCTGACATTGCGTCAACAATCGACTGTGCGAGCTTTTTGCCGTTCGGTGAGACGTGCGAATAGTAGACTTCAGAGCCGTTACCGCCGCCTGCGTTGATATGGATATCCATACAGACATCAGCGTTGAACGCATTGGAAGCGGAAGCCTTGGAGTTAATTGAAGAATCGCAGTCTGTTGTTCGGCTAATCTTCGTCTCAATTCCGTACTGCTTCAATCGCTCGTTGCAGTATTTGCCGATCGACAGCGTGAGGTCTTTCTCCTTGAAGCCGTTGCCGACTGCTCCAGGATCAGAGCCGCCGTGTCCTATTCCGACATATACTCTCTTACTCATTTTCGGCACCCCCGTTCAAAATATTGTCTGCGTCCTGAGCCTGCTGAGTAAAGCTGTTGTTCTTCCACCATGCCCAGATTGAGCCGATAACTGTCAGACCGTATGTAACATACTCCTGCCACTGATCGACATCTATCGCCTCTGTCCTCTTTCCGAGAATAACAAAAAGCTGACTGACAAGAGCGAGAATCAGAACGATCGTCCTCGCCCAAGTCTGCACCGTTACGCCTTTGAGATTGATTTTCTTCATTGTAATTCCTCCTTATTATTGGTGTCTTCCTGTGTTGGCAGCTTCATGACCTTGTCGTGTAGCTGCGTCATTGTACCGTTGCCGCCAAGTCCATGGTAAGCAATATATGCCTTATCATAGGCATCAACGGCATATATCGGAGCATAACCGCGTTCGGTATATTTCTCACCGGAACGGATAAGCTCTGCCCTGAGAAGCGACAACATGCCGTCTTTCATGCTGTTGCTTTCCTTTTTCTGCTTGCGAAGTCGGGCGAGCAATGCGGTCGCAACAACTCCGAGCAGAAATTCAACAATGTAATTGATAACAAGGTTCTTCATTCCGCACCTCATATCATGCCAAATATCTCGGCGAGCTTAATCAAAGCCGCAAAGATCGGAAGCACAACGTTAAATGCGACCGCCGATCCTGCAACATATAAAAACGTGTCAATGAAACTGTTACCTGTCATAATAATTCCTCCATATTATAGATTATCAGTCAGCCGCGGCTGCTTTGTCGTCTTCTGTCGGCTGAATGTCCGTTTCTTCGATAACCTGATCGGGATCGTCGATCGGAACGGCGTGATACTTACTTAGCAATGCGGAAAACTGCATTGGTATTCCGATCTGCAGTGTGCTGTATGTATTGTCGTTCTTCTTCCTGAGCTTGTATCCGTCATGTGGCTCGATGATGAGCGATTCGGTGCCGTTATCGTCGAACACAAGCACCGTTGCGTTGTCGATCGGCTGTCTCTCATATTGTCTTATCATGAGATAACAACTCCCTTCAAGTTGGTCAATACGCTCCACATGGTGAAGTCCGAGTTTTGAT
>JBJEPQ010000019.1:0-104603 GCA_051881315.1 Acutalibacteraceae bacterium
CTATACACGGTTGCCGCATACTTCGACCTTCCGACCGCAAATCAGGGCACGGCAACCGTGTGCGGTTAATCAAGATTAACCTGAAAAGGCTCCCATTTAGGGGAGCTGTCACGAAGTGACTGAGGGTTTTTTTAGGGTTAATTAAGATTTTTCAAGGCTTCCCCTTGAGGGGAAGCTCCGCCGCAGGCGGTGATGAGGTGGAGCAAGTCTGATGACATTATATTTCTACTTGGTTTTCAGCTTTTTACACCTCATCCGTCACGTCGTTCCTCCTTGCCACCTTCCCCTCGAGGGGAAGGCTGAAAAATTTTGGAATAATTTTTTTGATTTAAAATATTATCTATAATTAAAAATACATCAAGTTTGTTCTAAATTCCGGACTATTTAAAGGAGTTCTATTATGAAAAAAATAGTAGCTATCGGAGTATCTGTTTTGATCTTATTTTCGATTGCCTTTTTTGCGATTAACTATTTTTATCCGTATTATGTAAATTGGAGCGTTAACAGAGATGCTGACGAAGTAAAGGAAGGCAAGATTAACAAGGATAATATCACTTTATGTTCAAAAATCACCGATGATGAGACTGTTAATTCAAAGTATATTTCTTTCTATATCATTGACGAAAATTCTCAAAAAATTTGTTTTGAGTGTCAGGATGAATGGCGATTAACAGATTTTAAATATCTTGGCTTTGAAAAGGATTCTAAAAATATTCTTGTTATTTCGGCTGATACAGGAACTTATAGATATGTATATGACGGCAATTCTTGGAAGGAAGAAGTCCTTGGTAGCAAACAATACATTCCCGATACTCAATACTGCATTATAAACAATTTGGATACGTAATGATCACCCCCCTTTAAAATTATCAATCAGGAGGATATTATGAAAAATCTTAAAACAGTTATTGCTTTATTGCTGATGATTGCCATTACAGGCTCGGCAATTTACCTTATTGTAACGGACGATATTATGTTGTTGAATCCTAAGATGATTGTTTCAAACTATCAAATTTGCCAAAAAATGGTTTTAACAACAGAGACATACTGTGATGTTGAATCCGATTTTTTATGCGTTGATTCTGAATATATTGACAGTAATGACGGATATGATTACTATTTTGAATCATATTCCGAGCCTCCGAAATATATAGCTGATTATTTCGTCAAGAAAAAAGACAAGGAAATCATTTCAGCTTTCTGTATTCAGGAGCTTGTGCCTCCAATTAAGCAAAATGAAATATTGACAGTTCACAGTTTTTACAATAACGGCTATATTTATTTCGCCGTCAAAGAGAGAAACTCTGTTTACCGTATAGATGATAGTTTGAAAAACGGTAGCGTTTATTTTACTCCCCAAAAATTCGGCGATATAGAGTTTTCATCATTCTGTATCAAAGATAATAAGTTTTATTACATTACCGATTCTTCTGATATTGTTGAATTTAACGGAAAAGCCGAAACAAAAATCGGACATCTTCCTGATTTGGAGTCAATGAATTTGCTTGAACCTGTGTTTAGAGATGAAATTTTCCAATGGACGTTTCCTATGAATAATATCAATGGCGTATTTTATTTTGGCTTGGATAGCAATTTGTTTTATATTGACGAGAACGGTGAAACAAATTGTATTGATTTGCACAGATCAAAAAGTGACTCCGGTGAATCTAACGTTTATAAAATAGAACCGTGTAAAGAAAATAAAAATATGATGGCAGTTTCGTATGCATTTTTTGACTTTAATCCGAAATGTAATTCCTATTATTACAGATACATAGTAAATCCAAAAACCGGTCACTATATAAAATTCAGACAAAAAATTAAAAACAGATACAGCGAAGTGGCGGCAGATGAAATTCGCGACTATATTGACTGCCTTAACTCTAAAGCAGGAATGGGCGGATAAGAATAGAATGAAAAATACGCATAATTATTTACCTAATGATACCTGTGTTCTCTTAACACCGAAGCGAACATAGTATCATAAAACCGTACACGGTTGCCGCATACTTCGACCTTCCGACCGCAAATCAGGGCACGGCAATCGTGTGCGGTTAATCAATTCTAACTTAACAAAGGCTCCTATTTAGGGGAGCTGTCATTAAGTGACTGAGGGTTTTTTCCAAAGGTTTAATGGATTTTTCAAGGCTTCCTCTTGTTGTAAGATAGCGAAGTTGGCTGAACATAGTGAAAATTATTCACGACTGTTTCTGCGTTCTCAAAAAATTCCCTTTAGTTTTTTATTAGTAATTTTTTGTTTGATTATCTATTAAAAAAATTTGGACTGTTGTATTCGGTTGATCCGTTTACAACAGTCATTTTTCATGTTTTTATTTGCAGTATGATCTTATAGCATCGCACATAAACTGTGCCGTACCGTCGCCGTGACGGTCTATATTTTTCCGAAAGCGTTCATCGGCAACGTACATCTCACCGAGATCGGCGAGGATTTCTTCGGTGCAGGAATAGTAATTTTCTGTGATGAAAACCTGCCATTTCTTCACCAGCTCCCTTGCCTCTCTGCTGTCCGGTGCAAAGTCGTTGCGTTTACAGTCCGCAATTTCTGCAATTTTTTCGTCCATAGCCGAGTTAAGCTGATTGAATTTATCCGCCGAATAGTCTGCGGTTTTTTCAACGCTCTCCTGGTAAGCGGCGGTGTCGCCCCATTTTTCTTTTGCTTCCTTGGCGTATTCCTTGCGCTTTGCTTCAAACTCACTGTTATTGAAAACATTCATATCGAAAAACTCTCCTTTCATTGCGCCGTCAAGAGCCGAGATAAGCCGTTCAAGACGTTCCTTTTTCAGCGTCAGCAGGTGCTTCTGCTCTTTCAGCGCCTTTTGTTTGTCATAGTCGGGAGAGGACAAAATCATGCGGATCTCTTTAAGGGGAAAATCAAGCTCACGGTAGAACAAAATCTCCTGCATCCTCGTCAGGGAATTTTCGTCATAAAAACGGTATCCGTTCTGTTCGTCAACAGAGGACGGCTTCAGCAGTCCGATCTCGTCATAAAAGTGCAGTGTGCGCACACTAACTCCTGTAAGCTTTGCAAATTCTCTTATGTGCAGATTCATTTGATCGCCTCCCTTGATTATGAGCATATACTATGACGTAACGTGAGAGTCAATACTTTTTTGAAGTTTTTTCAGCGAAATATTATTTCTCCGCTATCTTTTGGGAGATAAATCCGACCGGCATTTTTTGTTATGCTGATTTTTTGATTTATTTTATTTCCCTCACGGTATATCCGAGGGCTTCGACGGTTGATTTGACAGTGGCGTTGTCGATATCCTGCCTGAGTTTAACGGTCGCCTTTTTGCCGTTCAGGTCAACTTTGACGTCGCTGACGCCTTTAAGAGAGGCGAGAGCCTTCTCAACGTTGACGGCACAGTGCATACAGCTCATGCCGTCAATATAAACTTCTTTGGTGATTTTTGCTTTACCGAATAACATCGTAAAGCCTCCTTTGCAATTTATTGAAAACGCTCCCATCATATTCGATGAGAGCGTCCGCCATAACGAGGTTAACCCTCGATCTCCTTTAAAGCAGCTAATTCGGATTTGTTTACGGTGATTTTCTTGTCCTTGATAAGCTTGACGTCACGGCGGCTGAACACCGCAGGTGCGGCTTCGGGATTGCGGTCAAGGCGAACCTTGAGCATACCCTTGAGCAGATCGGATTCAACAACCGTACCTCTGCCTGAGCTTGTGTCAACTATTGCGCCGACCTTGGGCGTGACTCTGAGCAGATGCTCGTACGACTCCTGCTCATATTTCAGACAGCACATAAGTCTGCCGCAGGTGCCGCTGATCTTTGTCGGATTGAGAGAAAGTCCCTGCTCCTTTGCCATCTTGATTGAAACAGGCTGAAAATCTCCGAGGAAGCTGTTACAGCAGAAAGGTCTGCCGCACATTCCGAGGCCGCCTTTCATCTTGGACTCGTCACGCACGCCGATCTGGCGAAGCTCGATTCTGATTCTGAATACGCTTGCAAGATCCTTGACAAGCTCACGGAAATCAACTCTGCCGTCCGAGGTGAAATAAAAAATCACCTTGCTCGAATCAAATGTATATTCAACGTCGATAAGCTTCATATCAAGACCGTGTGCGGCGATCTTTTTGAGACAGATATCGAAAGCGTCCTTCTCTTTCTTTTTGTTTTTCTCAACGACCTTGAGATCCTCCTCGGTCGCAACACGGACTATCGGCTTGAGCGGTTTTACGATCTCGTCGTCACTTACCTCCTTGTTGCCCTGAGCAACCTCGCCGCACTCAAGACCGCGGACGGTTTCAACGATCACGTTGTCGCCCTTGTTGAGCTTTGCGCCGATGGGATCGAAATAATATATTTTGCCGACCTCTTTAAATCGGATTCCAACAACCTCTGACATACTTTACCTCCTTGTAGTAATTATCGTTCGTATGCCGCACTCCGCATCACGGCGGAAAAGCGGGTTATCATTAAATTCTTATTTGCGTTTCGGTTAATACTTTCCCTGAAATTATCAATTTCGGCAGTCATTTTTATCAAAGCCTTTAAGGTCAGTTTTGACGCTGCCTCACGGCTGATATCGGCATGGTTGGAAAGTGTGATATTACTGCCCGTTTTGATTATCACAGCGTCACGGAAAATGAGCTGTAAAGCGGGGAGTACAGGCTCAAAAAGCTCCTTGTCTCTTTCAAACTCTGCCGTTATTTTCATAAATTCGTATTCGGTCGGCTTCAGAATTGCGGATGCCAGCCGAGCGGCGGTATCGTCAGCCTTTCTCCTCAGCTCGTCGGAAACATCGTCCGAATCCGTACCGAGGTCAAAAAGCGACACCCTCGACAGTATCGTTTCGAGCATTGCCGACGAGGACTCACACTCGAGGATAAATCTTGCGTATGACGGCGGTTCTTCGATCAGCTTCAAGAGCGCATTTTGCGCCTGAACGTTCATTTTATCCGCCGATTTGAGAATATAAACCTTTTTTGAAGCCTCGTTCGGAATGATGTAAGCGTCGTCCTTCATCTCCCTGACGAGGGCGATCTTGAAGGTCTTTTCGTTCTGCGCCGCAGGATCGACCGTGATAACATCGGGATGACTGTTAATCCCAACCTTCAAACAATGGCTGCACTTGCCGCAGGGCTTGTTCTCGCCATCACAGACAAAAGCCTGAGCAAGAAAAGCCGAAACCTGTCCTCTTGTTCGGGCACTTGAGCCTCTGAGCAGGATTGCATGCGGCAATCGGTCGTTTTTTATAAGCGTTTTTATGTTTTCGGCAAGCTCCTTTCGGATGCCGAGCTCATCTGCGGTAAGCATCACATTTTATGGAATTGGTCAACGTCCAGCACAAAGACGGTTGCACCGCCGACGGTGACATTGACCGGAATTGCGTTGACAAGTCCTGATGAATATGTCGGAATGATCGGAGTGACCTCCTCACGCTTGCGACAGTTTGCCCTGAGAATTTCAAGAAGCTCGTCCACCTTGTCGTCGTCAACACCCATAAGAAGTGTGAGGTTTCCGGCACGGAGAAATCCGCCCGTTGTTGAAAGCTTTGTGGCGTAGAAGCCTGCTTTTGTGATCTCATCAAGCACGACATGGGAATCGTCGCTGTTGATAACTGCAATCAAAAGTTTCATAATTTGCCTCCTGTATTACTCAATTATTTTAAGATTTCTTTCTATTACACTTTTTCCTCGCCAGGCATACGCCCTGTCGGAAATATTATCTGTTCTTGCCGCCGTTTCTATTCCGTCAAGGAACACGGCAGAGGGTTCAATTTTCACATTTTTGTTCATCGGACAGACCTTTTGACAGATATCACAGCCCCATGCACAGCCCGAAGCTCTTATCAAAGCCTCTTGTTCGGCGGTCAGCTCACCCTTGCGCTGTGTGATATCGGAAAGGCAAAGCTCCTTGCGGAAGCCGTCCTTTTTTAAAGCATGAGTGGGACAGGCGGCAATACATCTGCCGCAGTTTATACACTCGGTTTTCGTCACCTTTGCCGACGGAAGCTCAAGAGTTGTGACAATCTCGGAAATAAAAAACCATGAGCCGTATTCCTCGTTTATGAGCAGTCCGTTTTTTCCTCTCACACCGAGACCTGCCTCCGCGGCGGCTCTGACTTCGGGAATCGGAGAATTGTCGGTAAAAAACACAAACTCCTCATCGGGATAGGCTTGTCTGAGCTTTTGAAGACCGATCTGAACGGCAGATGTGATCGCCGTGTGATAGTCCCGCACAACGGCATAGCGTGAGATATTACAATCCCGGTATTTTTCCTCACCGAGATAGTAGGGGAAGAGCATGACAATTATACTCTTTGCGTTATCGGGAAGCCGATTCTTTGCACGGCAGTTGATAAGTCCGTCGGCGACCGAAATGAAATCGCAGAAACCGTAAACCGGAGTAATTTCCGAAATGATGTCGTAGATCACTTTATCATATCCTAAGCGATGGTTTGAACCGCCGCAATAATTAACGGTATTGTTATTATTGAAATAAAGCTTACCGTTGCAACAAGCTGTGAAGCAAGTCTTGTGTCCTTATCATATTTTGCGGAGAACATCACGGTGTTGTTGGCTGACGGGGCACAGGACGAAATTGCCAAGGCGACAAGAAGAGTGCCGCTCAGTCCCATAAGCTTGTATATGGTTATCATAACCGCCGGCAATACAATCAGCTTTGAAAGAGCAACAAGAAAAATCTTCTTGTGCCTGAATATGCTTTTGAGCTGAGTGTTTGCAAGGAATGTACCGAAAATAATCATTGCAATCGGCGTTTGAGTGTTTGCGATGAAATCGACAGGCTTTGATATTATTTCAGGAAGTGAAACTCTGAAAAGATAAAACGGAAGTCCGATAAGGACAGCTATAACGCCGGGATTGAGAATGAGCTTTTTTGCGTCGAAGCCCTTGCTTCGATCCATCATAAATACTCCGTGAGTAAACGATACGACGTTGAAAGCCATCACAACTGCGGAGCAGTAGAAAACTCCTTCGCTTCCGAGAATTGCCTGGGTGAGGGGAAGCGTCATATATCCGACATTGCCGTAGATCGCACCGTATTTATAGACGCAGTTTTCGTCTTTATCGCCTTTTGAAAAAAGAGGTGTGTTTATGGCAATGGCGATAAAATGCAGAAGAAATCCGCAGCCGAGAGCGATAAGCAGCTTTGCTCCGCTTTCTTTTGTAAATTCACTTGTGAAAAACGAGTTTATAATAACGCAGGGCGTTATTATGTAGAAAAGCAGATCGGTGCAAGCCTTGCCTGTCTTTTCGGTAAAAAGTCCGAGCTTGTCGCAGACAACTCCGATGATTACCATAACGTAAAGTATGCCGACCTGACGTGCCGCAATAAGAACATTATCAAGAAACATTAAACTACCCCGATTATTCCTCCGTTTCGACTGTCTGAGCCTTTGCCCTTGAAAGAAGGTTATAAACAATATAAAGTGCAACGCCGAAATCGCTGTATGAAACGCCGTGGTGTGCGTTGAGCAGATCGGAATTGCCTGTTATCATAACGATAAATCTCGGCAGGAAGCATATAAGGGCAAACATTGCCGCAGGTATTCCGTAAGCATAGAGCTTCCAGAAAACAGCAGGCGCATCAATCTTTGCGACCGTCTGAGCGAGAGCGAGGAAGAAAAGCATCATAAATACTATCTCGAAAAGCTCCAGCAAAAGATCGGAAACATTGACAAAGCTTATTGTCCTCTTGAACCTGTAAAGAAGCTTGAAAACACACCAGATAACAGGTGCAAGGGCAAGGATTTTAAGCTTTGAGCCGTCTGTCGAGCCGATGCCGACCGTAAGTCCGTAAACGAAGAAATAAACAGCCGCAACCGCACCCGAGACAGCCTGAAGCAGAAGCAGGGTGCCGCCCTGATTTTTCACATAGTCCGTCACTACCGTTGCCGAAGAAACAGCCTGATCGTAGAGATCGAAATAACTCATAAGCTGGGCGGCAGAGTCAACTATGACCGAGACGGCAAGAATAACGGACAGAACAAGGAAAACGGGAGACTTCTTTACCGAAGTGACCGTTATCATTTTCTTTTTGTTTATCATCGGTATTATTATTGCGCTGAGCATTGCAACACCGAGAAGGATATAAATGAGATAAACCGAGAAATTCACATCGCTGTAAAAGCCTGTTTCGGGCTCAAGTATCTTAAAATACTGGTAAACCCTCAGCGGCACGGAAACAAGCAATGCGGCAAGAGAGACGAAAAGCGGAAGCTTATAAATAATGTCGCTCTTTGATTTCATTTTTTATTCCCCCTTGATAATTCTTTCTTCATAAGGAACGTAACCCTGATCGGGAGCGTATTTTGCAACACGCTGGTCAATAGTTACATATTTTCTTCTTGCCATAACGCTTTTGTATGCCGGGCGGATGATTTTGCCGCCGGTTGCAAGCTCCTCAAGACGGTGAGCCGTCCAGCCTGTAATTCTTGCTGTTGCGAAGAGCGGAGTAAAGAGATCCTCGGGTATTCTGAGCATTTCATATATAAAACCGGAATAGAGGTCAACGTTGGCACATATCGGCTTTTTGTTGCCCTTTTCCTTGTAGAAGATTTCGGGAGTAAGATTTTCTATCATTTCAATAAGATTGTATTTTTCCATAAAGCCATGCTTTTCGGCATACTTCTTTGCCTCTGCCTTGAGAATAACGGCTCTTGGATCGGATAGAGTGTAGACTGCGTGTCCCATACCGTAGATGAGACCCGAATGATCTCCCGCCTCTTTCCTGATTATCTTTGTAAGATAGTCGGCGACCTGACCTTCATCGGCAGGATCGGCAACGCCGTTTTGAATGTATCTTATCATTTCAGCGGCCTTGATATTTGCTCCGCCGTGCTTAGGTCCTTTCAGAGCACCGATGCCTGCTGCAATCGCCGCATAGGTGTCCGTTCCGCTGGAGGTCAGAACTCTTGTGGCAAAGGTCGAGTTATTACCGCCGCCGTGCTCTGCGTGTACCATAAGGCAAAGGTCAAGAAGCTTTGCCTCCTCGTCGGTAAAGGATTTATCCGAACGGATAGAACGCAGGATCGTTTCCGCAGTTGACTGTTCGGGCTTTGCAGGGTGGATATACATACTCTTTTTGAGGTAATGTCTTCTCTTGACCTGATAGGCATAAGCCATAATGACGGGAAGCTGACCGACAAGCTGCATTGACTGACGTACAACGTTTTCAAGCGACGTATCGTCGGGCGACTCATCGTAGGAATAGAGCGCAAGAACGGTGCGTGTAATTTTGTTCATAATATTCGGGGAGGGGGCTTTCATCATTGTGTCCTCGATGAAGTCCTCGGGAAGATTACGGCTTACCGCAAGTATATCCCTGAAGCGTGCAAGCTGTTCCGCAGTCGGGAGAGAACCGAAAATCAGAAGCCATGCGACCTCCTCAAAGCCGAAACGGTTTTCCTCCTGACAGTGTCTGACAATCTCCTGCATATCAAAACCGCGGAAATAGAGATGACCTTCCTTGGGCACTTTTTCGCCGTCGTCGATGTAGTAGCCGTCAACCGAGCTGATTTTTGTAACGCCTGCCATGACGCCCGTTCCGTCAGCATTTCGCAGACCTCTTTTAACGTTGAAGCGATTGAAGTAATCGGGATTTATTTTGTAATTCTTGTTGAGTTCTTCGACCAGAGCCTGAGTCGTCTGATTAGTTAAGGGATTTATATAAGAGCTCATTTTCTCACCACCAAAATATTTTCAGATTATTATACTATATTATATATATCAAAGTCAAGGAAGTAAAAATAAATAAACCGTGAACGAAAGTATTTTTTGCATAATATACAGTAATAATAAACGGGCTGACGCATATTTATGCGAAAGCCCGATCAATTATTAAACTGTCAAAGTAAGTTTATACCGTTTTCCTTACATTTCTCAACCATTTTTTCAGGCCAGAGCGAGACCTGAACCTCACCGATGTGAGCCTTTTCAAGCAGGAGCATACTCAGTCTGGACTGACCGATTCCGCCGCCGATCGTGAGGGGGAGAGTTCCGTCCGCAATGCCCTTGTGGTAGTCGTACTTCATTCTGTCCTCGGCGTCCGCCGCCTTGAGCTGATATGAGAGAGAGTCGGAGTCGACACGGATGCCCATTGACGAAACCTCAAAGGCTTTTTGAAGCGTCTCGTTCCAGAAAAGCAGGTCGCCGTTGAGCTTCCAGTCGTCATAGTCGGGTGCTCTGCCGTCGTGCTTGATGCCGCTTTTCAGCAGATCGCCGATCTGCATTACGAAAACAACGCCCTTTTCCTTGGCGATTATATCCTCTCTCTGTTTGGGAGTCTTGTCGGGATACATATCCTCAAGCTCCTGAGTGGTGATGAAGAAAACATCGGTCGCAAGCTCATTTTTAAGCTGCGGAAAAGCCTCATGTACCTTTTTCTGAGTGTTGTCTACCGCACCGACAATCTTCTTGACAATGGATTTGAGAAATTCAACGTTTCTTTCTTCCTTTGAAATGACACGCTCCCAGTCCCACTGATCGACGAAGATTGAATGGATATTGTCGCAGTCGTCATCACGGCGGATAGCGTTCATATTTGTGTAAAGTCCCTCGTCTACGCCGTAGCCGTAGGCTTTGAGAGCAGTTCTTTTCCATTTTGCAAGGGATTGAACGATCTCGGCCGTGCCCTCAATCTCCTTGATGTCAAACTCAACCTTTCTCTCAACTCCGTTGAGGTCGTCGTTGATTCCGCTGCCTTTTTTTACGATAAAGGGTGCGCAGACTCTTTCAAGGTTAAGAGCCGCAGAAAGCTCCTTGGCAAAGGTGTCCTTGACAAGCTTGATCGCTTTCTGAGTTTCTCTGAGTGTGAGAACGGAGGCGTATCCGTCCACAAGCTGTAAATCTCTCATTTTTCTTCCTCCTTATCTGATGTTGCCGACCGTTCTGGGATAGAGCTGGACGTCACGGATGTTGCTCATACCGGTCATATACATTACAATTCTGTCAAATCCGAGGCCGAAGCCGCCGTGCGGTACGGAGCCGAATTTTCTCAGGTCGAGGTAATCCTTGTATTCTTCCTCGGACATATTTCTTTCTTTCATTGCCGCAACGAGCTTGCCGAGATCTTCCTCACGCTGACTGCCGCCGATTATCTCGCCGACGCCGGGAACAAGGAGATCCGTTGCCGCAACGGTCTTTCCGTCGGGGTTCTGCTTCATATAGAAGGACTTGATCTCCTTGGGATAGTCTGTGACGAAAACCGGCTTGTTGTAAACCTGCTCGGTGATGTATCTCTCATGCTCCGTTGCAAGGTCGCAGCCCCACTCAACAGGGTACTGGAACTCAACATCGGCCTCCTGAAGAAGCTCGATAGCCTTGGTGTAGGTTATTCTCTCAAAGTCGCCGTCAACGATCTTCTGAAGCTTTTCACGAAGTCCTTTTTCAAAGAATTTCTCAAAGAAAGCAAGCTCCTCGGAACACTTTTCAATAACGTCCTTGAGAACATATTTTATCATAGCCTCCGCAACCTCGATAATATCGTCAAGCTCCGCAAAGGCGATTTCAGGCTCAACGTGCCAGAACTCGGCAACGTGACGCTGAGTGTTGCTCTTTTCGGCTCTGAACGAAGGACCGAAGGTATAGATCTTGCCCATTGCCATTGCGGCAACCTCGCCCTCGAGCTGTCCGGAAACGGAAAGTCCGGCTTTTCTGCCGAAGAAATCGTCGGCATAGTATTCTTCCTCGCTCTTGTACTTGTCGGAATAGCCGATAGTCGTTACCTTGAAAACCTCGCCCGCACCCTCACAGTCGGAAGCCGTGAGCAGGGGCGTGTGGATATAAACATAGTTGTTAAGCTGGAAAAAGCTGTGGATAGCCGCCGCCGCAACGGAACGGACTCTCAGAACGGCATTGAATGTGTTCGTCCTGACTCTGAGGTGGGGAATAGTTCTGAGAAATTCAAGCGAACAGCGTTTCTTCTGGAGCGGATAGTCGCCCGGACATTCGCCGAGAACGCTTATCTCGTCTGCATTGACCTCAACGGCATTGTTTACCGCACCCTTAACGACAGTTCCCGTCACCTTGAGAGCTGTGCCGCCGGGCATAAAAGCGGAAATGTCGCTGAGCTTAGCTTTGTCAATGACGATCTGAAGATGGCTGAGAGATGTGCCGTCGTTAAGCTCGATGAAAGCCATATTTTTTGAGTCTCTCGACGTTCTTACCCAGCCGCATACCGTGACCTGAGCGCCGATAAATGATGAGTCTGTCAAAATTGCCTTGATGTCGGTGTGTTTCATAAAAATTCTCCTTTTGGAAAAATCGTATTTGACGAACAAAAAAGGCTATTCGTCCCAAAGCATAGGACGAATAGCCTTGTATCCGCGGTACCACCTAAATTACTCTTACGAGTCCCTTAACGGCTCAAATAAGCCATACGCATTAACGCTGCATCAACGTCGCACCTACTGACAAAAGCGTTCGGCTTGAAGCTCCGAAGTGTTATTCACGCAAACTCTTTTACGGCGTTTGCACTCTCTGCCGCTCACTGAGAACGATCTTCTGCGCTACTTCTCTTCATCATTGCTTTTCAATATGATCGAATTATACCACCGCTTTTTTCTCTTGTCAAGCGTCAGAGAAGTTTTTTCTTTTTGAAAATTACAATACATATAACCGCCACGGCAACGCTCACACCGATGACAGCGGGATAGCCGTAGGGCGAGGTCAATTCGGGCATATTGACAAAGTTCATTCCGTACCAGCCCGTTATCAGCGTCAGCGGAAGAAAAATAACGGTAATGACAGTCAGAAGCTTCATTGTATTGTTCATTTTAAGATCGAGCCTTGCCTGATAAGCCTCCCTGAGCCTGACGAGATTTTCACGGAACAGGTTTATTTCGGCGCAAAGCCTGTCGGCTCGGTCGCTTATCGTCTTGAAATAATATGTTTTATCTTCATCAAATATTCCGTTTTCGTTTTCGTAAAGTCTTTCGCCGATGCTGACGAGCTGTTCGTAATAATTCCTCAGCGACATCAGCTTTTTGTTATACATTAAAATCTGCTCGTTTACGTTTGCATATCTGCCGTTTTTGATAACATTTTCTTCAAGATTGTTTATTGCTTTTTCCGTCTCCTCGTTTTTCCTGCCGTCGTCATCGGTCAGCTTGCCGAAGAAAAGACTGACGAATCTTTCTGCCGACGCTCCGTCCGTTCCGAGATCCTCAACCGCATTTGAAAATGCTTTGAAAAGCGATTTGTCATCGTCCCTGCCCGTAACTATCAGGGCAAGCTCTTTTCTCAAATATAAACACGCCTGACTTTCGCTTTTGTCTCCGACATCGGAGCTGATGACCTTGACGGGGAAGATGAAGCTTTCCGAATTGACGGTCACGGAGCTTCTGAATGAGCTGTCGCCGAAGTCAAAGCAGATATATTCCCTTGCCGTTATGCCGAGCTGAGTATAATGGTTTTTAAACTCATCGGAGGAGATTATTCCGAGAGTCAGAAGACTGTTATTGATTTCGCCGAAGTATGTTTCTTTCAGTTTGCCGTCAAATGACAGGAGCATTGTATCACCGTTTCACAAATAATAAAGACCGAAGCCTTAGCCTCGGTCTTAGTATATGCTGTTTATTTACTCTTTTTCGTTTTTTTGAGAACTTTGTTTGCCGCAACTGCCGCCGCTGTAACAGCCGCAACCGTTCCGACCGCCGCACCTGCGGCTTTCAGCTTCATATCCTGCCTGTCTGAGACGTTTCTCATATAGGGATCAAGGCTCTTGCTCTTTAATCCGAAGTCCTTGAAATGATACATTCTTGTCTGAACGTTTTCGGGATTGTTTTCTTCAAGAGTAATAAGTCTGACACCCGAACGGCAGCCGTCCGTGTATACTCTGAAACCTGCCGTCTTGCACTGTGCAAGAAGTATGCCGTCAACATAGCCGGCAAAATCGTTCAAATGATCGTGACCGAAGAATGCACCGAGCACGTCGCCTATTTCTTTCCATGCGGCAAATTCGCCGCTGTTGAAATCGGGAACCGCAGGAGCCTCGCCGAGATAGCCCTCAACCTCAGGCTTGAGCATATAATACTTGTCGCTGTAGGTTTTGTGTCCCTGAACGCAATCGAATTTTTCATACGGCTTTGCTTCCCTGAGAAGCTCGTATTCCTCGGGAACGGGAATGTGCTGGAAGAGGAGAGAGGGGAGAACCTTGCCGCCGTTTTTATCGGCAAGCTCCTTTGCCGTTTTCTTGTACCATTCGATCTGATCCTCATGAACAGCGTCGTAATATGACTTTGAACGGTCTGAATAGAGGCTGTGGCTGTCGATAAACCAGAGGTTAAAGACATCCTTTTCGCCGTCGCTTGATTTAATGACAAGATTGTGGTTGCCGTAGCCCGAAAGACCGTCATCGGCGTTGAACGCATAGCAGTTTTCGTGTTCACGGTAGAGCTTGAGCTGAGTGGGGAGATCAACTTCACATTCACGGTCGTGATTGCCGAAAACAAGGTCAAACGGAGTGTCGCTTACGGAAACCGGATAGGTAATCCGGCTTATGACGGCTCTCATTTCATATTCTGTTGAGGCTTTTGCATTGTCTCCCATATAAATAACAAGATCCGGCTTTAACTCATTTACGGCTTTGCCGATGAGGGCAAGGGTATCGTCCATCTTGTCCGCCGCATTGTCGTTCTTCATATCATAGCAATCGTGAAGATCGCCGAGAAGCATGATCTTGAATTTACCGTCCTTAAAACGCAAGGGTTCCTTTTGCATAAAAATACCTCCGCACTTGATATTTGTTGCATATAATTATACAACTGCAAGAGGCGTTTTGTCAATAAATTGAACATAATATTTAAGATAATTTAGCATTACAAGTTTATTCAACGGTAACACTTTTGGCAAGGTTGCGTGGCTTGTCGATCGGACATCCGCGTTTAAGAGCCGTATAGTAGGCTAAAAGCTGTAATGGGATAACTTCAAGCGACGGTGTGAAGATATCAAAGGTTTTCGGAATGATGATATCGCCGTCCGACGAGGAGACTGTTATCGTCTTTCCGTCCCTTGCCCTGACCTCGTTGACATTGGATACCGTCTTTGATTTCAGCTCCTCCTGACAGCAGAGGGCAACGGTCAGACTGTTTTTGTCAATGAGGGAGATTGTACCGTGCTTCAGCTCTCCTGCGGCATAGGCTTCGCAGGGAATGTAGGAGATTTCCTTGAGCTTGAGCGAGGCCTCCATCGCCGCACAGTAGTCAAAGCCTCTGCCGATGAAACAGATATAACCCGAGCTGTCGGCAATATCTGCAAAAGGCTTGTATTTTTCAATATCCGAAAGCAGAATTTCGATTTTATCGGGTACGGTTTTAAGCTCTGCAACATACTCGGCAGTCTCACGGCGGCTGAGCGTTCCCGAAATTTCCGCAAGGCGGATCGCAAGGGCATAGACTACCGCAAGCTGAGCCGAATACGCCTTGGTCGTGGCAACGGCAACCTCCTTGCCTGCTCTTGTCATAATAACGTTTTTGCACTCCTGAGCGATTGTGCTGTTTTCAACGTTGACAATGCCGATAATTTTCGCTCCTTTTTCCTCGGCTATACGCATGGCGGCAAGAGTGTCTGCCGTTTCTCCGCTCTGGCTGATTATAACGACGAGAGTTTTCCCGTCAAGATAAGGGTGCATATAACGGAATTCTGAGGCTATGACCGCCCGTGCGTGCCGCTTGCAGAGCTTTTCGCAGGCGTATGCGCCCACCGCACCGACATGATATGCCGAGCCGCAGGCAACGAAGATTATTTGATCGAGGCTTTGAACCTCCTGCTTGGTCAGGTGAATACCCTTAAATCTTATCTTACCTGATTCGTTGATAAATTCCGACAGGGTGCGCCTGACTGCCGCAGGCTGTTCCGTGATCTCCTTGAGCATATAGTGTTTATAGCCGCCCTTGTCGGAATTGCGGTCGAAGGCTTTTATTTTGATTTCGCTTTTCCTGATTCGGCATCCGTCAAGGTCAAATATTTTCAGACCGTCCTTTTTGAGTATGCCGATCTCACCGTCGTTTACCCTGAAAATTCGGTCGCTTTTTCCTGCAATGGCGGAAACATCGCTGGCAAGATACACACAGCCGCTTGAAATGCCTGCAAAGAGGGGACTTGAAAGCTTGGCGCACACAAGACAGTCGGGATAGTCACGGCACATAATGCCGAGGGCATACGAGCCCTTGAACCTTGCAAGAGCCGAGCTAACCGTGCCCTTGAGATCACCGTTGTATAGATATTCGAGCGTCTGTGCTATTACCTCGGTGTCGGTATCGCTTCTGAACTCAAAGCCCTGCTCCTCAAGCTCGGTTTTAAGCTCCGCATAATTTTCAATAATGCCGTTGTGAACGACCGTAAAAAGTCCGCTTCGGCTCATGTGCGGATGGGCGTTTGTGACCGTGGGCGCACCGTGTGTTGCCCAGCGTGTGTGGCCGATACCTATGTGACCGCTTATTCCCCCGGCTTCTTTTCTCAGTCCCGACGGACTTCCGACAACCTTCGCCGTCCTGATTTCCGCACCGTTTCCGACAGCAAGACCTGCCGAATCGTAGCCTCTGTATTCAAGCACCTCGAGTCCCGATATAATTATTTCAGCGGCGTTTTCATCGCCGATATAGCCCATAATTCCGCACATAGAAAAACCCTCTTCAAAGAAATAGATTTATATCTATTCTATGCAGAGGGTTTATATTTATCCTTTTTATTTACTCAAATTGCTTTCAGGCGTAATATTTTCATTAGTATAATCGTCAACGATTTTGCCGTCGCTTATTCTTATAACACGGTGGGCGGTCTCGGCGATAGAATCGTCGTGGGTGATGAGAATTACCGTTCTGCCCTCAGCCCAAAGCTCGTTGATTATTCGCATTACTTCCTTGCCTGAGGTCGAGTCGAGATTTCCCGTAGGCTCATCGGCGAGGATAACGGGAGGCTTTGCCGCAACGGCACGGGCAATGGCAACTCTCTGTTGCTGACCGCCCGACATATGATTCGGCAGATGCTCCATTCGCTTTTCAAGTCCGACTCGTTTGAGCGCCTCGGTGGAAAGCCTGTGCCTTTCCTCGGCTTTCATTCCTCTGTAAATCAGCGGAAGCTCAACGTTTCCCTGAGCCGTGAGGCTCGGTATGAGGTTGAAGCCCTGGAAAATAAAGCCGATTTCACGGTTTCTGATACTGCTCAGCTCGTCGTCGTCCATATCGGAAACATCCTTGCCGTTGAGAATATATGTTCCGCTTGTCACAACGTCAAGCAGTCCGAGCATATTCATCAGCGTAGATTTGCCCGATCCGGAGTGACCGACGATCGCAACGAAGTCACCCTGATCTATGCAAAGATCCACTCCGTCAAGCGCTCTGACCTCGTTTTCGCCCGGGTTGTATATTTTGTATGCGTTTTTCAGTTCAATAAGATGAGACATAGGCTACCTCGGATACTGTTTTTAATATAATGTATTTTACCACAGACAAGCCGGTTTTTCAATCAAAATGACTGAAGTGATTGTAAAAAATATGTGAATAAAAATTAAATAATATTATTGTTGATTATAGACAAAAAGAAAGGGCGGAAAAGAAATATGATTTGTAGACGGAGAGTGTTGACAAATGTTAATAATATGTTAAAATATAGTTGTTGTTAAGGAAATTTGCAACAAAAAACAATATCTTGCCGATATATTGCCGGATGAATGGCCCGGCAGTCTCTACGACAGTGCCGTAACTGTCTCTATTGGTGAAAGATCTGCGGTGATTTGCGGATCTGTCTCTCGGCAGTAGGGATCATCCCGCTGCTTATTTTATTTTGGAGGACTTTGAAATGCAGCTTCTGGAAGAAAGAATTGTTAAAGACGGAAAGGTTTTTCCGGGTAATGTTCTGAAAGTTGACAGTTTTCTTAATCACCAGGTAGACGTAGAGCTGATCAATGAGATCGGCAAGGAATTTCACAGACTTTTTAAGGACTGCGGAGTGAACAAGATCTTTACGATCGAGGCGTCCGGCATCGGTATCGCCTGCATCACTGCGCAGTATTTTCATGTCCCGGTTGTCTTTGCGAAAAAGACTCTGGGCAAAAATATTGCCGCCGATGTTTATTCGACGCCTATAAAATCCTTTACCCACGGCAAAACTTATGATGTAATAGTATCGCAGGAATTTCTTAATGAAAACGACAAAATTCTCATAATTGACGATTTCCTCGCTCAGGGCTGTGCTCTTAACGGTCTTATCCGCCTTATCAAATCGGCGGGAGCGGAAATTGTCGGAGCAGGAATAGTTATCGAAAAAGCGTTTCAGCAGGGCGGAGATATGATCCGCAGCGAGGGTATCCGTGTTGAATCGCTTGCCCGTATCGCCTCAATGACGGACGACGGAAAGATAACCTTCTGTGACTAAATTTGGTAGCAAAAATTGCTATATATTAAAAATTTGGAGGAAGAACACATGAAAAAGATTCTCGCAATTCTCATGGCTATTGCTATGGTCTTTTCTTTCGCTGCTTGCGGCACAAAGAAAGACGGCGGCGACACCGAGAAGAAACTCAAGGTAGGATTTATTTTCCTGCACGATGAGAACTCAACCTATGACAACAACTTCCTTACTGGTGCTGAAGAAGCATGTAAGAAGCTTGGTGTCGAGATGATCACAAAGAAGAACATTCCTGAGCAGAACGCTTGCTACGATGCAGCTGCCGAGCTTGTTGACAGCGGATGCAGCATCATCTTCGCAGACAGCTTCGGTCATGAGGATTTCATGATAAAGGCTGCTAAGGACTTCACAGACGTTCAGTTCTGCCACGCAACCGGTACAAAGGCTCACACAGAGAACCTTCCCAACTTCCATAACGCTTTCGCTTCAATCTACGAGGGCCGCTATCTTGCAGGCGTTGCCGCAGGTCTCAAGCTCAACGAGATGATCGCAGCCGGCAAGTTCAAGGCTGAGGAAGCAAAGATGGGTTATGTCGGCGCATTCACATATGCAGAGGTTATCTCAGGTTACACCGCTTTCTACCTTGGTGCAAAGTCAGTTTGCCCGACCGTTACAATGGATGTTTCGTTCACCGGTTCATGGTATGACGAGACTCTTGAGAAGGAAGCTGCAAACACCCTCATTCAGAAGGGCTGTAAGCTCATCAGCCAGCACGCTGACTCAATGGGCGCTCCGACAGCTTGTGAGACAGCAGGTATTCCGAACGTTTCCTACAACGGAAGCACCGTTTCACAGTGCCCGAACACCTTCATCGTTTCTTCCAGAATCAACTGGGAGCCGTACTTCGAGTACATGATCAAGTGCGTTCAGGACGGCAAGGCTATCGACACAGACTGGACAGGCAATCTCGGAACAGGTTCAGTTGTTCTTACCGAAGTAAACGGCAAGGCTGCTGCCGCAAACACTCAGGCTGAGCTTGATAAGGTTAAGGCTCAGTTCGACGCAGGCACACTTCATGTATTTGATGTGAACAATTTCACAGTTACTGTTGACGCTGAAAAGAAGCTTAACGTCAACGCTAAGGTTGATGCTAACGGTCACCTCACAAACTATATGGCAGACGTTGATACCGACGCTAACTACACCGCCGATACAGAGGTTGTTAAGGACGGTTACTTCCACGAGTCCGAATTCCGTTCAGCTCCGTATTTCGATGTACAGATCGACGGTATTACTCTTCTTAATTTTGACTACGGTGACTAAATAGGAAGAACTTTATTTATGGGCGGAGCCTTAAAAGCTCCGCCTTGGTTGGTTTTATAATTATCTGTTTTATTATGAAAAATACGTTAAAACTAAAAATCGGTTTAACATATTTTTGACAATAAAAATTTGGAGGGCATAAGGTGAGTACACAGGTTGCTATTGAACTTAAAAACATTACAAAGACCTTTGGCTCTGTTGTCGCCAACAAGGACGTCAACCTCACCGTCAACAGGGGAGAGATCCTCTCGATTCTCGGTGAGAACGGAAGCGGTAAAACAACGCTGATGAATATGATATCGGGTATCTATTTCCCGGATCACGGTCAGATCTTTGTTGACGGTAAAGAGGTCGTTATCAGATCGCCCAAGGACGCTTTTGATTTGAAGATCGGAATGATCCACCAGCATTTCAAGCTTGTTGATGTCTTTTCGGCGGCGGAAAATATCGTTCTCGGCTATGACGACGGCAGATTTAATATGAAAAAGTCCGCGGAAAAAATCCAGGAGATTCTTGACCGTTACGGCTTCGAGCTTGATCTTAACAAAAAGATATATCAGATGTCTGTCTCCGAAAAGCAGACGGTCGAGATCGTCAAGGTGCTTTACAGGGGTGCTGATATCCTGATTCTTGACGAGCCGACTGCCGTTCTCACTCCTCAGGAGACGGAGAAGCTTTTCAACGTTCTGCGAAATATGCGCCGGGACGACAAGTCCATCATCATTATCACGCATAAGCTCAACGAGGTTATGGAGATTTCCGACAAGGTCGCCGTTCTCAGAAAAGGTGAGTATATCGGCACGGTCAACACCTCGGAGACTACGGAATCCGTTCTTACCGAAATGATGGTCGGCAAGAAGATTGACCTCAACATCGAGAGGACAGAGGTGGAGAATAAAGAGGACAGGCTCATCGTCAACAATATGTGCTATGTCAACCGTGACGGAGTTAAGGTGCTCAACCATGTTTCTTTCACCGCAAAGTCGGGCGAAATCCTCGGTATCGCAGGTATTGCTGGAAGCGGACAGCGTGAATTGCTTGAGTCGATCGCAGGTCTTCGTCACCTTACCCACGGCTCAATTCTCTACAATAATGCAAAGACAGGCAAGCAGGACAATCTCAGAGACAAAACTCCCGTGCAGATCAGGGAGCTTGGAATCAGACTTTCCTTTGTCCCCGAGGACAGACTCGGTATGGGACTTGTCGGCAATATGGACATCGTTGATAATATGATGCTCAGAAGCTACAAGAAGGGTAAAACCGCTTTCCTTGAAAAGAAAGAGCCGAGAGACCTTGCAGAAAAGATTATAGACGAGCTTGAGGTTGTCACTCCGAGCGTGAACACTCCCGTTCGCCGTCTTTCGGGCGGTAACGTTCAGAAGGTTCTTGTCGGACGTGAAATTGCCGCTTCACCGACAGTTCTTATGGCGGCATATCCCGTCCGAGGACTTGATATCAACTCATCTTACCTTATTTATAACCTGCTCAATGAGCAGAAGCAGAAAGGCGTTGCCGTCATTTTTGTCGGTGAGGATCTTGACGTTCTCCTTGAACTTTGCGACAGAATTGTTGTTATCAGCTCAGGTCAGATCTCCGATATCGTTGACGCAAGAACGGCAACTAAAGAGCAGCTCGGTCTGCTTATGACTAAATCGAAGGGAGACAGCGACGATGACAAATAATCCGTCAAAGGTTCATGAGCCTTTGTTTCATATCATCAAGCGCACGGCAATGCCCAAGTGGCAGAGCTGGGTTGTGCGTATCGTTTCCGTTTTGGCGGCTCTTGTTGTTTGCGGTGTTGTTACCGTCCTCCTGACGGGCGAGGATCCCATTCAGGTTTATGTCAAGATGGTCGAGGGCGCTATCGGTACAGAGAGAAGAATCTGGACTCTTGCACAGAACACGGCGATGCTTCTTTGCGTTGCCTTGGCGGTTACTCCGGCTTTCAAAATGAAATTCTGGAACATCGGAGCCGAGGGACAGGTGCTTGCAGGAGGTCTTGCAACGGCGGCCTGTATGATATTCCTTAACGATAAGCTTTCACCGGTTCTGCTGATACTTGTTATGCTTGTTGTCAGCGTTGCCGCAGGCGCAATTTGGGGACTTATTCCGGCGTTCTTCAAGGCGCATTGGAACACAAACGAAACCCTGTTCACTCTTATGATGAACTATATCGCAATGTGTATAGTTTCGTATTTTTCTTATGAATGGTCGGTTCCCAAGGGATCGGGACACATCGGCGTTATCAATGACGCAACCGAGGCAGGCTGGCTTCCGTCGATCGGCGGCAAGGCTTACCTTTGCAACATTCTTGTTGTTGCGGCGCTCACGGTGTTTATGTATATTTACCTCAAATACAGCAAGCACGGTTATGAAATTTCCGTTGTCGGCGAGAGTGAAAACACGGCGAAGTACATCGGAATAAACGTTAAAAAAGTTATTCTCAGAACGATGCTTCTTTCGGGCGCACTCTGCGGAATTGCAGGATTCTTGCTTGTCAGCGGAACGGATCACACCGTCAACCGTGACACGGCAGGCGGCAGGGGATTTACGGCGATCATGGTTTCATGGCTTGCAAAGTTTGATCCGCTTTATATGATACTTACTTCACTCCTTATTGTTTTTCTCCAGAGAGGAGCGGGCGAGATTTCGACGAGCTTCGGTCTCAACGATTCTTTCTCGGAGATCATTACGGGAATTATTATTTTCTTCATCATCGGCAGCGAATTTTTCGTTAATTATCAGCTTAAATTCCGTGAGAAGGAGGCGAACAAATAATGTTAGTTGCGTTTATTCAGCGTGCAGTCGTTCAGGGTATTCCTCTTTTGTTCGGCTCAACGGGCGAAATCCTTACCGAAAAGAGCGGTAACCTCAATCTCGGTACGGCGGGAGTTATGTATGTCGGCGGAATTACGGGAGTTATCGGAGCTTTCCTCTATGAGCAGAATGCGGCTCAGATGAACACCTTCCTGACAATTCTTATTCCGATCCTTTCTTCTATTCTCGGTTCGCTTTTCATGGGACTTATCTATGCTTTTCTTACGGTTACGCTCCGTGCAAACCAGAACGTTACCGGTCTTGCGCTCACAACCTTCGGAGTCGGCTTCGGTAACTTCTTCGGCGGCTCGCTCATTAAGCTCACGGACAGCGATGTTCCGTCTGTTACACTTTCTGCAACGAGTCTCGCATTTAAAAAGGGACTTCCGTTTGCCGATAAGCTCGGCTGGTTCGGAGAGGTTTTCCTCTCATACAGCTTCCTTGCCTATGCCGCAATAGCTATCGCTATCATCGTTTCGGTTTATTTCAACCGTACTCGTTCGGGACTTAATCTCCGTGCGGTCGGTGAAAATCCGGCAACTGCGGACGCCGCAGGTATCAATGTCGGCAGATACAAGTATGTTTCGATCTGTCTCGGCAGTATAATTGCAGGCTTCGGCGGACTTTACTATGTTATGGACTATGCCTGCGGAGTTTGGTCAAACAACGCATTTGGCGACAGAGGATGGCTTGCAATCGCACTCGTTATCTTCGCTATCTGGAGACCTAATTTCAGCATCATCGGTTCAATCCTGTTCGGCGGACTTTTTATCATTCACAACTATATTCCGAATCTCAGCATGAGCGATCAGGAGCTTTTCAAAATGACGCCGTACCTTGTTACGATCATTGTTCTTGTTGTAATCAGTATGCTCAAGAAGAGGGAGTTCCAGCCGCCGGAGAGTTTGGGACTGTCATACTTCCGTGAAGACCGATGAGGATTGTTTATTTCGGCGAATAAGGAATTTTTTGCGGTTCGACGTACCTGTGTACGCCATCACCGCAAGAAAATCCCTTCTTCATCCGAACTAAAGCAATCCTGAGAAAATTGTTTTTCTGCGAATAAGGAATTTTTTACGGTTCGACGTACCTATGTACGCCAGTCTCGGGAAAAATCAATAATACACAGATTCGTTTTTTACTTATTGTTAAAACGCATACACCATTTTGTATAAACTGTTTACTTGTTTGGCAAAAAGGGTTTTTCAGAAATTTTATTTCAAAACCCTTTACAAAACCGCTTTCGGGTGGTATAATAATAACGTTGTGTTTCCGCTTTCTCGGATTACGGGTTATACCGCAATGCGGTCTTCACCTGCCGTAACCTGGGAGGTCGGCGCAAAAAATATAAATGAGGTGAAAATTATGACACAGGCAGAAAAGCAGGCTATCATGGCCGAGTATGCTCTTCACGAGGGCGACACAGGTTCACCCGAAGTACAGATCGCTGTTCTCACAAAGAGAATTAACGACCTTACTGAGCATCTCAAGACTCACAAGAAGGATCACCACTCAAGAAGAGGTCTTCTGAAGATGGTTGGTCACAGACGTAACCTTCTTGCATATTTGCAGAAAGTTGATATCGAAAGATATCGTTCTATCATTGCAAGACTCGGTATTCGTAAATAATTTCGGCTTTATGAGGCAGACAGCATTTTCTTACTGTCTGCCTCAGTGTCGGTTATTTGAAATGCATCTATTTGTCGGGCAGCTTATTGGTTTTAGCAGTGAATCGACAGCTTGAAGCTCAAACTGCGGATTTATTGCTAAATCCTTGCCCGACGTAGAAATAAATTTTACAGAGAGGTATAAACAATGTTTTTCAAGGATTTCAGAAAATTTGAAACAACTCTTGCAGGACGTCCGCTCGTAGTCGAGACCGGTAAAATGGCTCAGCTTGCAGGCGGCTCATGTCTTATCCGCTACGGTGAGACCGAAGTTCTTTGTACTGCTACAATGGCAGACAAGCCCAGAGAGGGCGTTGATTTCTTCCCTCTTTCGGTTGACTTCGAGGAGAAGCTCTATTCCGTCGGCCGTATTCCCGGCTCTTTCCAGCGCCGTGAGGGCAAGGCTTCCGAAAAGGCAACTCTTGCTTCCCGTGTTATCGACCGTCCTATCCGTCCGCTTTTCCCCAAGGATATGCGTAACGATGTAGGCGTTGTTGCAACAGTTATGTCAGTTGATCCCGACTGCTCACCCGAGATCACCGCTATGATCGGTGTTTCGGTTGCTATTTCAATTTCAGCTATTCCGTGGGACGGCCCGATCTCAGGCGTATCCGTCGGACTTATTGACGGTGAGTACGTCATCAACCCGACAGAGGAGCAGAGAAAGGTCTCTCAGATGGCAGTTACCGTTGCTTCTACCAAGGATCTTGTTGCAATGATCGAGGCAGGTGCAAACGAGGTTTCCAACGAAGATATGTTCGACGGAATTATGTACGCTCACAAGGTAAACCAGGAGATCGTTAAGTTCATCGAGGGTATCCGTGATGAGATCGGTAAGGAGAAGATCGACTTCCCGTCAAACGATCCGGCTCCCGAAATGTTCGAGGCTATCAAGGAGTTTGCCATTGATGATGTTAAGGTTGCCCTTGACACGGACGACAAGAGAGTCCGTGACGAGGCTCTCCGTCCGATCTATGCGGCAGTTCACGAGAAGTTCGACGAGGTTTATCCCGACGATATCGCAAAGATCGACGACTGTCTTTATAAGCTCCAGAAGTTCATCGTTCGCCGCTGGCTTCTTGACGAGGGCAAGCGTGTTGACGGACGTGCTATCGACGAGATCCGTCCGCTTAACGCAGAGATTGACCTCCTCAGCCGTGTTCACGGTTCAGGTATGTTTACCCGCGGTCAGACTCAGTGCCTTTCTGTTACAACGCTCGGACCTATGAGCGATGTTCAGATGCTTGACGGCATTGATAACGAGACCGAAAAGAGATATATTCATCACTACAATTTCCCGTCATACTCAGTCGGTGAAACCCGTCCGAGCAGAGGACCGGGACGCCGTGAGATCGGTCACGGTGCTCTTGCGGAGAGAGCTCTCCTGCCGGTAATCCCGTCTGTTGAGGAGTTCCCGTACTGCATCCGTGTCGTTTCCGAGGTTCTTTCCTCCAACGGTTCAACCTCACAGGGTTCAATCTGCGGATCTACGCTTTCCCTTATGGCGGCAGGTGTTCCCATCAAGGCTCCCGTTGCAGGTATTTCCTGCGGACTTGTCACCGAGGGCGACCGCTTTATGACAATGGTTGATATTCAGGGACTTGAGGACTTCTTCGGCGATATGGACTTCAAGGTTGCAGGTACAAAGAAGGGTATCACAGCAATTCAGATGGACCTCAAGGTTCACGGTCTTACTCCCGAAATCATCAAGGAAGCCCTTGAAAAGACCTACAAGGCTCGTTGCTATATCCTTGACGAGATTATGCTTCCCGTTATCGCTGAGCCGAGAGCAGAGCTTTCAAAGTATGCTCCCAAGATGCTTTCCACCAAGGTTCCCGTTGACAAGATTGCCGAGGTTATCGGTAAGCAGGGCAAGGTTATTCAGAAGATCTGCGCCGAGTGCGACTGTAAGGTCGATGTCGAGGAGGACGGAAGTGTATTTGTTTGCTCTCAGGATATTGAGAATGCAAAGCGTGCGATCTTTATGATCGAGACGATCGCAAACGATCCTGAGGTCGGCGCTATCTATAAGGGCGTTGTCACAAGAATTATGGACTTCGGCGCATTCGTCGAGATCGCTCCGGGCAAAGAGGGACTTGTTCATATCAGCCACCTTGATGTCAAGAGAGTTGACAAGGTAACCGATGTTGTCAATGTCGGCGACGAGGTTATTGTCAAGGTTCGTGAGATAGACGATCAGGGCAGAATTAACCTCTCACGCCGTGAGGCTCTTATCGAGGTTGAGGGACTTGTTCCGGAGAATGAGATCTCCGACGCTCCGAGACGTCCTTCGGGTGATCGCCGCAGAGGCGGTCCGAGAGGCAGCAAAAGAGGAGACCGTAAATAAATAACAGTCAATAATTGAGGGCTGTATCTTCGCTCGGTTTTGAGCGACGGTACAGCTCTTTTTCTTTTTAAAATAGAATAAAGGGTAACATAAAAAAGAACTGCCGTACCAAAATACGACAGTTCTGCGAATGTTTGTTGTTTAACCCTGTGCGTATGCACCGACCTGCATCATAAAGTCGCCGATCTGTGCGCCGAACTCAGGAGCACCGTCCATGATGAGCTTGCCCTTCTTTGTGGATTCAAGCATATCGTCCGTTGAAAGGAGAATACCGAATGCGCTTTCAAGGCAATCAAATCTCATGGTGAAGAACGGCATAGCTCTCTTGTAAGTGCCGCGTCCCGCTCTGGTCTTACCTGCCTTAACACGCAGGAATGCGCTGACCTCGGGATGTCCGTCAACCGCCCATGCATAAACACGGTCGGGGCTCTTCTTTGCCCAGTCGTGAACAGCCTCGTGACCGTTCTTGTTGAGCTGGCTGATGCCTGAGGAGAGGAGATAGAAGAAGCACTTGCAGGCGAGAACCTGTGTTGCCTCGTCCTCGGGACAGGCTTTGATATTAAGAAGAGATGACATCTTGAGAAGAACAGCCATAAAAGCTGCAAACTCAACGGGCTTTTTGAGTACGCCCTTCATCTTCGGCAGAGTCGCAGGAGCGATCTTACCCTTGAAGAATGCGTTCATCGTCTCCATTGACTTGAACTCAAGCTCAATGTGAGCGTTTGTCGCAACCTTGTCTGCACAGACTTTCCACTCACCGTTGTTTACGGTGAAATGAGTTGCATACTTGCCGTTCGGAGCATCGGGATCCAATGTACTGACCTGATAGATACAGTGAATATGCTCGAATTTCTTTGCAATCTTAGGATCGTCGGTAGCAATAACCTTGAGCAACGGCAATGCAGCGTTAAGGAAGATCTTATTGGTTAACAATACATCATTTGCCATTATCAATCAATCCTTTCGATATTATACATCGTCGTCCCAGTTATCGTCTTCCTCGAAGTCCTTATTCATTGCTTCACGGACAGCGGCAACGATACCGTTGCAGTCGATGCCGATCATGGACATAATGTCCTCATGAAGACCGATAGGAGCGAACTTATCCTGAAGTCCGAGACGTGTGAAAGCACAGCCCTTTCCGGCTTCAGCCATAACCTCTGCAACAGCAGAGCCGAGACCGCCGATAACGCTGTGATCCTCAACCGTGATTATACGGCGAGTGTCCATAACTGCCTTGAGAACAGCTTCCTTATCAAGAGGCTTGATGGTGTGCATATCAAGAACACGAACTTTAAGTCCGTCTGCCTGCTCAAGGAACTTAGCTGCCTGGTAAGCCTGGAATACGCAGGATCCGCAAGCGATAACAGTGATATCTGTACCGGGATTGACCTCGATAGCCTTGCCTACTTCAAACTTGTACTCACGGGGATAATCCTTACCGTAAAGGGTACGGTCAAATCCACGGTTGATTCTGATGTAGTAGGGGCCGAAGTTCTCATATGCCGCCTTAACAGCCTCTGCTGTCTCAATACCGTCAGCAGGGCAGATGAGCGTCATATTCGGGAGGGAACGGATAACCGCCATATCGCAGATAGCGTGGTGAGTTGAACCCGCCTGACCGAAAGAAGTACCCGAATGGGTGGCTATTGTCTTAACATTGATGTTCTGATAGCAGATGTCGGTGTGAATCTGATCTGCCGAACGAAGAGATGCGAAGGTTGAGAAAGTGGAAACAAAGGGAACAAGTCCTGCCTTTGCCATACCTGCGGCAATACCGAACATATTCTGCTCGGCAATACCTACATTGAAGAAACGGTCAGGAAATTCCTTGCCGAAAACGCCGATCTTGGTAGATCCTGCAAGGTCTGCCGAAAGTCCAACGATGTCCTTATGCTCACGACCGAGGTCAACAAGTGTCTGGCCGTAGATTTCCGCTGTTGAAAGCTCTGTGGATTCAAGAGCCGTATATGAAAGTCCGCCTGCCATTATTTTGCCTCCTTTTCTACACGAGCAATACGCTTCTCATAATGCTTTTTAAGGCTTTCCTTAGCCTGATTGTATTTTTCCTCATCAACTGCGCCGTAGTGCCAATGGTAGTCGCCCTCCATGAAGTCGATACCCTCACCCTTAACGGTGTTGGCAATGATCATAACGGGAGCGTCGGGCTCGCCGAGAGCGTAGTCGATAGCGTTTGAAAGCTCGTTCATGTTGTGACCGTCAATGTCGAAAACATGGAAGCCGAATGCACGCCACTTGTCGGCGAAAGGCTCAAGAGGCATAACATCCTCTGTCGGTCCGTCGATCATGCACTTGTTACGGTCAACGAAGGAGATAACGTTGGTTGCGTGGAAAGCGTTTATGGACATAGCTGCCTCCCAGTTTGAACCCTCGTCGCACTCGCCGTCGCCGAGAATGCAGTAGGTCTTGTAGCTCTTGCCGAGAACACGGGCGGCAAGACCTGTGCCGAGAGCGATTGAAAGTCCGTGGCCGAGTGAACCTGTTGAAGCGTCAACGCCGACAACCTTGTTGGAATCAAGATGGATACCCATCTTTGAGTTTGTGAGGTTGAAAGTCTTGAGCTGCTCAGGATCGTTGTAACCAAAGTCGCAGAGAACGGGAGCATAAGCGATTCCCGAATGTCCCTTTGAAAGGATAAAGCGGTCTCTGTCCTCCCAGTTGGGATCGTCAACCTTGATGTTAAGGTACTTGTGGTAGAGAATGGTCATCATATCCATAACGCTCATACCGCCGCCGATGTGGCCGCTGCCTGCCCAGTATGTAGTGTCAAGGCAGAGGTTACGAAGCTCGAAAGCTTTCTTTTCGAGAGCCAACCATTCCTGTTTGGTCAATGCCATAAGAGTTTTCCTCCCTGTTTTTTTATTATTTATCTCAGGCGGTAGCTTTCACCGCCTGAGAATAGGTTCTATGATATTTTTAGAATGCTTCCGGATGCTCTTTCTTAACAACCTTGAATGCCTCGTCGGCAACCTCAAGGGTGTGTTTGATGTCAGCGTCGGAAAGAGCATAGTTGATGAAGTGGTTGTGGTGTCCTGCGAAGAAGATACCTCTCTTGACGCACTCTGCGATCCATGCCTGATGGAGCATCATTGTGTTGTCGTTTGCAATTCTGAGATAGAAGAGTGCCGGCTCACCGGAAACAACGAGATCGAAGCCGTTGTTCTTTCCTGCCTCCTTGAGACCGTCGCAGAGCTTCTGTCCCTTTTCTTTAAGGATAACGGGGAGATTAAGCTCTCTCATCTTGGTGATGTTTGCGATACCTGCCGCAAAGGGGATAGCGCTCATCCAGTAAGAACCGGTGTATGACATTCCGGAAACAGCGTCCTTGAGGAAGTCCTTACCGCAGAGGCAGGATACGTTCCAGCCGTTTGCGATAGCCTTACAGAAGCAGATCATATCTGCCTCGAAGCCGTAGTAGTGGTCGGAACCTGCAACGTCAAGACGGAAGCCTGCACGAACGTCGTCAACGATAAGTACGATGCCCTTCTCTGTGCAGAGGTTACGAACCTTCTGCCAGTAACCGTCAGCGGGAAGCTGATTGTCAAAGTAGTTACCGTGGAGATAAGGAGTTGAGATGAATGCGGCGATCTCGCCCTCATTCTCTGCAACGAGCTTCTCAAGAGCGTCGAAGTCGTTCCAGTCAACATAGAGATTGTTTGCAACGTCCTCGGGAAGAACGCCCGGATAGTCGATCTTCTGAACGACTGCGGAAACACCGTGATAGAAGCCGTTTACGAAGATGATCTTCTTTCTGTGAGTAGCGTTACGGGCAGCCATGATGGCAAGAGTCGTAACGTCGTTACCGTTCTTTGCAAAGAAAGCCCAGTCGGCTGACTTAACTGTGTCAACCATAAGCTCTGCAAGCTCAACCATCTTGTAGGACGGGGAGGTGATGCAGTTGCCGGACTTAGCCTGCTCAAGAGCAGCCTTGTCAACATCGGGATCGTTGTAACCCATGATGTTGGGACCGTATGCACACATATAGTCGATGAATTTATTGCCGTCAACATCCCAGAAGTATGTACCCTTTGCTTTCTCTGAGAAGAAAGGCCATGCGCTTACGGGAATGAAGTTACCTTCAGCCGGGCCGAGATGACCGTAAACACCTGAAGGGATTACTTTGGTAGCACGGTTGAACCATTCACGGCTCTTATCGTACTCATTGATCTTAAAATTTGCCATTTTTCGTATCCCCCTTATGCAAGATAGAGACCGACTCTGTCAAGAATTCGGTTCATATTATCGAGCATGTTAATCATGCCGCTCATTGTGATATTGCCTTCGCCGATCTGTGCCATTGCGCTCACCTTACCGTTGAAGAGGTCGTTGGCAAGCTTCATGGAACCGAATTCCATAACGGAACGGGGATCTTCGGGAGCTTTTTTGATTGTAACAAGGTGACCGTTCTTTGCGCGGATCGTAGACTTGGGACCGCCCTTAATGGACATCATGATGTCGCCGTCTACGATGTGATCTGCGGAGAACTTGCCGATCTTGTCATAGTTACCGATCTGAGAGATAGCAACGGTGATGGTATAGAACATAAGCGTTGTGCTCATGTTGAAGAACTCCTCATCCTTGAGATCCTCCTCACTCGGACGCATATATGCTGTGAGGATGTCGGTGAGCTTCGTGAATGTGTTCAAAAGGAACTTGATATGAATAAAGCCTTTTGAGGGAATGGGTGTGACTGTACCGTCGATAAGACCGTTGAACTTCTCGCATGATGAGAACGGAAGCTTGATGTCGCAGTCTGTACAACCCTGCTCCATACGGCATCTGCCGTTTTTGAAGGTGATTGTTGCAGACGGGCCGTCCTTAACCTCAAAGCCTACGGAGATAGGCTTAATATCAGCTACAAGGGCGCTTGCTTTCGGATCGAGCTCGCACAGGTTTTCAAGTGTGCCGAGCACGGCATACATATTGATGTATGCAAGTGTTTTTGCATCTGTCAAGGTGCATTCCTCCTTATCGCTTTTATACAAAGCATATTTTCCATAATATTGTACCAAATAAATCGTTCAAAGTCAAATGAAATTGACAAAAAAACAGCAAAATTTTTTGAACTTATTATTATAATTGTTGCAACATTTTTATCAACTTTGTCAAATTATTGTAATGCCGTTGGTTTTTTCTCTGCCGCAGGGGAAGATGACCGGCGAAGCCAGCGAATATACATCGGTGCACATATCCTCAAGGGCGAAAACATGACGGCCGTAATCGTCAAGCTCATTGAAATCCGAAGCCTTTGTCACGATCGGCTTGGTCGCCTTTTCTTTAGCCTCTTTCAGTATTTCTTTGCCCTTGTCGTTCATTGCAAGGACGTGGATATACGGCGGCTCACCCCTGTAATCGTCGGCAACAAAGCCCATAAAGGCGTGAAGAACAATTCGTCTGATCCTTGCGTGAGAGTACCTCTTGGTCTTGGCAAGCTGGAAAAGCTCCTCAAGCGAGCTTGCTCTGAGAGCGGCGTCGTGTATTCTGTATTCCATACCCTCGCTGACGTCGGGAGAAAGTCCTATATCCTCGGCGCTGAGCTGACGCATACAGCAGAGGATACTGAATTCAAGCTTGGAGATAGGGCAGGGTGCTTTGCCGTTCTCAACCTCACGGGCATAGATGTCCGCAACGGACTGCGGAACGTACATTTCCCACTCCTTGTTTTCTTCAAGCATCATACGGCGGATATCCGAGGCACAGGCGAAGTTTTCGCTTCTCATAACGGAATCGTGAGACGCTCCGATTCTTCTGATCGTCATCGGTATCATATCCGAGCCGAGCTTGTCCAAAGCCTGAAGATATTCAACTCCGAGGGTGTTGTTCGGTTCTTCAAGTATGTCAAAGAAGCGGTTGCCGCAGACGGCTTTGAGGGCTTCCGAGCGTGCGGAAGCGAAGCTCAGACCGTATTCAAGGTTTTCCTTGAGCCTTTCGCTGACAGCCTCGCTGTTGATAGCGTCTTTACACTCTATAAGCTCGTCGATGTTACCGCACTCACTGCCGAAGCTGAGCATATCTACGCAGCCGAGACTGTTGAGAAGCGATACTCCGCCGTAAGCGAAACGCTGAGCGTAGGAGGTGCTCCAGAGCGTCGGAATTTCAATAACCAGATCAACTCCGTTTTTGACCGCCATTTCGGCTCTTGCCCACTTTGAGATAAGGGCGGTTTCTCCCCGCTGAACATAGTTTGAGCTCATTGCGGCTACAACGTGAGTCCACTCTCCGAGCTCCTTGCTCTTTTCAATCTGATAGCTGTGACCGTTGTGGAACGGATTGTATTCCGCCACAATTCCTCCGATTTTCATAAAATTCCTCCTTGTTTCGGTTTATTATCCAAAAATTCCGTAAAATTTACAATCTTTACTTGAAAAACATATTTCACAGTAATATAATATAACAGAAATCTTTTTGATACAATATCTTGGAGGGAAAAATTTTGAAGATTCTCGTTGTCAACGCAGGAAGCTCATCCCTGAAGTATCAGCTTATTGATATGGATAATGAGTCGGTTCTTGCAAAAGGAAACTGCGAACAGATCGGAACCGAAAGCACATTCACACACAAGGTACCGGCAGATGAAACCAAAAACATTAAGGCACTTCCCATGGAGATGCAGGATCACGCTGCGGCTCTCAAGATCGTGCTTGACACTCTTGTTGACGGTGAGCACGGCGTTATCGGCTCTGTCAAGGAGATCGACGCAGTAGGTCACCGTGTTCTTCACGGCGGCGAAAAGTTCAGCGGCTCCGTCCTTGTGGACGATAAGGTTGAGGACGCTATAAAGGAATGTTTCGATCTCGGTCCGCTTCACAATCCCGCAAACCTTACGGGTATCAAGGCTTGTCAGCAGATTATGCCCGATGTTCCCCAGGTTGCCGTGTTCGACACAGGCTTCCACCAGACGATGCCCGACTACGCATATATGTATGCTCTGCCGTATGAGTATTATGAGAAGTACGGCATCCGCCGCTACGGCTTCCACGGCACATCTCACCGCTTTGTAAGCAAGAAGTGCAACGAGCTTCTCGGCAATCCCGAGCACAGCAAGATCGTTACCTGCCACCTCGGCAACGGTTCTTCAATTTCCGCTGTTGTTGACGGCAAGTGCTTCGACACAACGATGGGCGTTACTCCTCTTGAGGGTATTATGATGGGTACACGCTGCGGCTCGATCGACCCTGCCATCGTCCCGATTATTATGAAAAAAGAGGGACTTTCTCCCGATGAGATGGATACCGTGATGAACAAGAAGTCGGGTATGCTCGGTCTTTGCGGAACAAGCGACAACAGAACTATCGAAGCGAGAGCAAAAGAGGGCGACGAGAGAGCGAAGCTCATCGAGTCCATGCTCTGCCATCAGCTCACGAAGTACATAGGCGGCTTTGCGGCAGCTATGGGCGGTCTTGACGCAATCGTATTCACGGGCGGCATCGGCGAGAACAATCCGCAGTACAGAGACAGAGTATGCGATCAGCTCAAGTTTATGGGCGTTGAGATCGACTACGACATCAACGACAAGCTCAAGAGAGGCCCCGAGGGTGAGATCTCAACTCCGAATTCAAAGGTTAAGGTCTATGTCATCTGCACCAACGAGGAGCTTATGATCGCAAGAGACACCAAGGAGATTGTAGAAGCTCTTTAATATGAAAATCTTGATTGATGCGGACGGCTGTCCCGTTGTTGATCTGACGGTGAGACTGGCGGCAAAGCACGGTGCAGAGTGCGTTATACTCTGTGACACGGCGCATGAATTTAACCGTGAGGGTGCTCAAACCGTTGTTGTCGAAAAGGGTGCGGACAGCGTGGATTTTAAGCTTGTCAATCTTGTGCGTGAGGGCGATATCGTCGTTACACAGGATTACGGACTTGCCGCGATGTGCCTTGCAAGAAAGGCTGTACCCCTCAGTCAGAACGGAATGGTTTACACCGACAAAAACATAGATCAGCTCCTTTTCACACGCTATGTATCAAAGAAGATACGAAACTCAGGCGGCAGACTGAAAGGACCGTCAAAGCGTAAACCCGAACAGGATAAGGCTTTTGAAGAAGCGCTTGAAAGGCTGATTAAGGATATTTCAAAATAAAAGTATAACGACTGCAGGTAATCCCGAAAGGATATGCTTGCAGTCGTTTAGATTTTAGACGGTAGATGTTAGACTTTAGACGATACAGTTTTAAAGTTTGAAGAGACCTTACAAGGCTTCCCCTTGAGGGGAAGCTCCGCCGCAGGCGGTGATGAGGTGTAACAGGTTTTATGAAATTACATAACACCTCATCCGTCACGACCTACGGTCGTGCCACCTTCCCCTCAAGGGGAAGGCAAAATAGACTTTAAATAGTATTATTGAAATCTTTACGCAAAGATGAACAGCAACGCCGAGGAAAGGACAATACAGAAAAGATAGTGCAGTTTGACGGAAACACTGCTTTCAAGACACTCGAAAAATGCGGTTGTTCCGCCGGCTTCGGGGTGTTCGGAAAGGTATTTCGGAAGTGCTTTTTTTGCTCTGATGACGCAGAGAAATACCGTTTCAAGGAAATAGGACAGGCAGTACATTATAAAGGTCGATTTATATCCGTAGTTTATACCCGTGACAACAGGCAGTACGCTCAGAATGACCGTCAAAGCTATGCAGATACCTGTTGCAATTCCCGAATGTTTGTATTTTTCCTGCGGTAATGAAACAAAGCAGAACTCCTCAACTCCCGCCCAAAGCAGAAGTGAGAACGAGGCGAAAATTGCGGCTTGTTTCGCTCCGAGCAGGCAGAGACACAGTACGCTGTACGAAAACAGAGGTCTGCGGCAAAGGGTGACAAGACGGCTGAATTTTTCGCTCGGATTTTTAATGCAATGGTGCAGAGCGTCAAGCACAATCAATGCAATCCACACAGCGGAGAGGACGGCGGACAGGTCAAACCGATCTGAATTTTCCGAAAGGGGAGACCAAAGCCCTCCGTTAAATTCTATAACACGGTAATAGGAGAAAAGAATGCTTCGGCTTGAAAAGAAGCCGATCAGTATTCCGAGACTGCCGAGTGCGCCGTAGGAAAACTCCATGATCTTCCAGTTGTCGATTTTTCCTCTTTCCTGAAATTTTCCGAAGAAATACTTGCCGTTCCGTCTCTGAGGAAAAAGGGTATATGCGTTGAGAAAGTTGGAAATAAGCCAGCCGACGCTTCCGCTGACCGTTCCGCAGAAAATCAGCTTCAATGAAAAGAAATCGTGACGCAGGATCATAAACCCGATCATCGTCAGCAGTATTCCCAAAAGTCCGCCCCATTCCTCCTGACTTGTATCGGAAAAATAATAACGCGGAAATATCTTTTTGTCGGGATCAAGCGGCTTGTTGAAAATACGCACTCCGAGATACCTCATAATCACGGCGATAACAAACATGAGCGGAATGTCTGCCGCTTTGTAATAGCAGCCCGTTGCCGCAGTATAGCTCATTCCGATAAATCCGCCGGCGATTCCGAACCACGCCGCTCCCTTTATTCCGAGACCGAGGTTGTGCTTTTTGACATCACGGCGATCTATATATTTCTCTCCCCAATAAAGCTTCGCCATTGTCTGAGCATACGGCTCTGTTCCGCCCATAAACATTGCGGCGGCACCGACAGCGGCAAAGACGAAGAAATTTTCTTTTATTATCTCACTGCCCGAAAAAACGGCAAGGCAGAGACCGAGCACCGCACCCGGAAGCATTGCGCCCTCCTCGCCGCCGATGAGGTCACCCCTCATTCCCCATGCGTAGCTCACAGCCGTCAAGGTGACGGCAAAAGCGATGATAACCGTGAAAGCAGACATAAAATCGCCACCTCAATTTTTCATATAATCATTATAACAGCACAGATTTGACAGCACAAGAAAAATCTGCGAAAAATCAAAATTTTCTATTGACAAACTTTAAAATAGGCTTTATAATATAGAAAATTTTTTAGGTGGGAGGAAGCTTCGATGTTAAACAAAAAAATATACAATCGATTTTATTACTTTTATTACCATCAATGCGGCCTTTCTTCCTTTAAAAAACTCGGCTGACCTGATGGCTTTTTCGCCGTTGCCGAAAAATAAAGTGTAGAGACACCGCATAGAAAATTCGTAAGAATGAACTATGCGGGTTTTTTAATGCAAATTTCTGAAAACGAGGGATATTCAATGAACGATCTGCAAAACGCAAGAAGAACGATCGAAAAGATTGACGCCGAGATGGCGGAGCTTTTTGAAAAGAGAATGAAAGCGGCGGAAACTGTCGCTGAATTTAAAAAGGAAAACGCATTGCCCATAGAGGATAAAAAGCGTGAGGCCGAATTGACAGCGAAAAACTGCGAGTTTGTTTCATTTGAATACCGTCCGTATTACGAAAGTTTTATCGAAAATGTTATGGACGTTTCCAAAAAGTATCAGAAGCGTCTTCTCGAGGGTATGAGAATTGCATACAGCGGAGTGGAGGGTGCATTTGCCCACATTGCCGCAATGAGGATCTTCAAATGCGGCGAAGCGGTGTCCTGCCCCGATTTTGACAGCGCATACAAGGCGGTCGAGGACGGAGAGTGCGACTGTGCCGTTCTGCCGATAGAGAACAGCTACGCCGGTGACGTTGACCGTGTGCTTGACCTTGCTTTCCACGGCAAGCTTTCCGTTTCGGGTATCTACGATATGCCCCTCGGTCAGAGCTTGCTTGCAAAGCCGGGAACGAATATTGAAGATATCACGGAGGTCAGAAGCCATCCGCAGGCGCTTTCCCAATGTATGCCTTATCTCAGGGAGCACGGCTGGAAGCTGACTCAGGCAGTCAATACCGCAGTTGCGGCGAAGTCCGTTGCGGAGGGCGAAAGAAACGACATCGCCGTCGTAGCCTCCAAGGATGCGGCTGAGCTTTACGGATTGAAGATTTTGCAGGAGGATATTAACGAAAATAAGAAGAACACAACGAGATTTGCGGTGTTCACAAGGTCTGAATGTAAGGTAACTCCAAAGGACGAGCATTTCCTGATTATGTTCACGACCAAGAATGAACCCGGCTCCCTCGGCGGTGCGATCGCCGTTATCGGCGAATACAGGTTTAATCTGAGAAGCCTGAAAAGTCGTCCGACGGGTAATGCGAACTGGGAATACTATTTCTATGCCGAGGGCGAGGGCAATATCGACTCCCTTGACGGCAGAAAGATGATACACGACTTAAAGAAGCTTTGTGAGAATGTTAAAATTCTCGGCAGCTTTTCGGACGAGAAGATCCTTGACGAAAGGAGAGCTATATAATGAGCGTTTTGCATATGGAGCTTGGAGCAAACAGCTATGACATAACCGTTGAACGCGGTGCGCTGAACAGAGCAGGCGAGCTGTTGAAGCTTGACAGAAAGGTGCTTATAGTGACCGATGACGGCGTACCGAAGGAATATGCCGAAAAAATTGCCTCCTTTTGCGCCGAGCCGTACACGGTCACTCTCCCGATGGGCGAGCAGAACAAGTGTATGAAAACATATTCCGATCTGCTTGAAGTGATGGTGAAAAACGAATTTGACCGCAATGACTGCGTTGTAGCCGTCGGAGGCGGAGTGATGGGCGACCTTGCAGGCTTTGTCGCTTCCACCTATATGAGGGGCGTTGACTTCTACAATGTGCCGACAACCCTCCTTTCTCAGATTGATTCTTCGATCGGCGGCAAGGTTGCCGTGGATTTTGCGGGATATAAAAATCTTGTCGGTGCGTTTTATCAGCCGAAAGCCGTGCTGATAGATCCGGATGTTCTCTCAACCCTTTCATCAAGGCAGTTTGCCTGCGGAATGGCGGAGGCTGTGAAGATGTTTGCAACCTTTAATGCGGAGATGTTTGAAGCGGTCGAGAAAAATCCCGACGAGGATATTGATAAGATAATAATTGAAGCACTCAAAATCAAAAGAGATGTTGTCGAAAAGGACGAAAAGGAAAAAGGACTTCGCAAGGTGCTGAACTTCGGTCACACGGTAGGTCACGCCATAGAGAGCATCGAGGAAAACAGCGATTATCCGCTGTTCCACGGCGAATGTGTGGGCATCGGAATGCTCTGCCTGAGCAGTCCCGAGGTCGCAAGACGGCTCAGACACATACTTCACAGAATGGATATTCCGACCTCCTGGAGAGGCGGCGAGGAAGAGCTGAAAGCGGCTATGCTCCACGACAAGAAAGCCAAGGGCGACAGGATAACGGTCATAACGGTGGACACAATCGGAACCTTTAAAGAGGAAAAGCTGACGGTCGATGAGATCGTAAAACGATGTGAGGAGGTGCTTGTGCTGTCATGAAGAATACATTCGGAAACGTGCTTACGGTAACTCTGTTCGGCGAGAGCCACGGCGAAGCTATCGGAGCGGTGATAGACGGCATAGCTCCCGGAGTGAAGATAGACAGGGATTATATTGATACAAAAATGGCTCTGCGCAGACCGAGCGGAAAAATTTCGACCGCTCGAAGTGAAAAGGACGAGATCGTTTTTGAAAGCGGAGTTTATGAGGGACACACAACCGGTACGCCGATCTGTATGGTTATCAAAAATGCCGACACTCACAGCTCGGATTATTCCTCCCTTGCAGGCAAGGCGAGACCGGGACACGCCGATTTTCCTGCGTTTTGCAAGTATCACGGCTTTGAGGACGCAAGGGGCGGCGGTCATTTCAGCGGCAGAATTACTGCGGCTCTCGTTGCCGCAGGCGCAATAGTTCAAAGTGCGCTGAAAGAAAAAGGAATTGTCATCGGTACACACATCAGCCGCCTTGCAGGTATCAGCGACAGCAAAATGAACCCGACGGAAGATGTTGAAAGACTTGAAAATTTGGAGTTTCCGCTTGTTGACGGAAGCCTTGAGGAAAAGATGAAAGCGGCAATTATGCAGGCGAGAACAGAGGGCGACAGCGTCGGAGGAATCCTTGAAACGGCTGTTGTCGGTATGCCTGCCGGGGTGGGCGAGCCGTGGTTCGACACGGTTGAAAGCCTGCTTTCCCATGCGCTTTTCTCCGTTCCGGCGGTCAAGGGAGTTGAGTTCGGAGACGGCTTTGCCCTTGCCGATATGAGGGGAAGCGAGTCCAATGACGCTTACCGTGTTGATGAAAGCGGAAGGATAATCACCGAAACCAACAGCAACGGCGGAATAGGCGGAGGCATAACGAACGGTCAGCCGATAGTTTTCCGCTGTGCCGTCAAGCCGACTCCGTCGATAGTCAAGAAGCAGGACACGGTCGATTTTGTCAATGTATGCAATACGGAAATTGCCATAAAGGGCAGGCACGATCCCTGCATAGTTCACCGTGCGAGAGCGGTTGTTGACGCCGTAACTGCGCTTACTCTGGCGGATATGCTCAGTTTGAGATACGGCACGGACTGGCTTGCGAGGTAACGGTATGGAGTACGGATGTATCGGTAAAAAACTCGGTCACAGCTTTTCGGCTGTCATTCACGCAAAGCTCGGCGATTACGATTATCGGCTTGTTGAGCTGACGGAGGACGAGCTGACCGAATTTATGAATAAAAAGGATTTTAAAGGCATCAACGTTACGATACCTTATAAGGAGACGGTAATTCCGTTCCTCGATCATATAGATGTTTCGGCACGTCGGATAGGAGCGGTAAACACGATCGTCAATGAAAACGGCGTACTGACAGGCTACAACACCGATTTTTACGGAATGACGCAGTTACTGAAAAAGGGCGGCATTGATGTTGACGGAAAGAGCGTTTACATTCTCGGAACGGGCGGCACGTCAAAAACGGCAAGAGCAGTTGCGGCGTCACTCGGAGCAAAGGAGATTTACGTTGTTTCGAGAACTCCGAAAAACGGTGAGATCTCTTATGATGATATGTATGCGAACGCAGAGAACGTCGAGGTTATCATCAACACCACGCCTGTCGGAATGTTCCCCAAGCCCGATGCTTCGGCGGTCGAGCCGTCACAATTTCCCAATCTCAGCGGAGCGGCGGACGCAGTTTACAATCCGCTGACGACTGAATTTATTCGGAAAGCCCAAAATTGCAAAGCGAACGCCGTAAACGGTCTTTATATGCTTGTCGCTCAGGCGGCAAGGGCGGCGGAGCTGTTTTTTAACGACAAAACCATGACTTCAAAAACCGATGAAGTTTTTGCCGAAATATATAAAGAAAAGCTCAATGTTGTGCTTATCGGTATGCCCGGAAGCGGTAAGACCACGATCGGTAAGCTCGTTGCAAAAAGCCTCGGCAGAGAGTTTTACGACACAGACGAGGTGTTTGTGGCAGAGGAGCAAACGACAATTTCCGATTACTTTGCATCGCATACCGAGAAGGATTTCCGTGACAGGGAAAGCGAGATTGTCGCAAGTCTCGGAGCGAAGAACTCCCTTGTCATCGCCACGGGCGGAGGTGCAGTCCTCAGAGAGGAGAATGTAAGACATCTCAAACAAAACGGAGTGATCTTCTTCCTTGACCGTGATGTTGAAAACATTGTTCCGACCTCGGACAGACCTCTCGGCAGCAGCAGGGAAGCGATAGAAAAAAGATACCGTGAACGCTATCCGATCTATTGCTCGGCGGCGGATATAAAGCTTGACTCCAATTCCTGCGTTGAGACGGTCGCCGCAAACCTTGCCGAAGAATTTATCAGCTTTTGCCGAAAGGAGCAGTTATGAAGATATTAGTTATTAACGGACCGAATTTGAATATGCTCGGCATCAGAGAGCCTGATATCTACGGCAGAGAAACATATTCGGATCTGCTGGAGAAGATAAAACGTCACGCTGACAAAAAGGAAATCGAGGTTGAGTTTTTCCAGTCCAATCATGAGGGCAGCATCGTAGATAAAATTCAGGAGGCATACGGGAAAATCGACGGTATTGTCTTAAATCCCGGCGCCTACACCCACACGAGCGTTGCCATTCCCGACGCATTGAAGGCTGTCGGAATACCGACCGTTGAGGTGCACATTTCCGATGTTGACACCCGTGAGGAATTTCGTCAGATCAGCTATGTCCGACCGTGCTGTGTTGCGTGCGTCAAGGGGCATGGGACGGACGGCTACTGCGAAGCGATAGATATTCTGATCGGCTGAAATTGTCCACAGCACATTTTTCGCTCGGGGCAGTAACCTTTAAAAGACTCAACCAAAAGGATTGGTAAGCATGAATGTAACAATAAAAACGGGGACGGCGTCGGGTGAGGTGAAAATACCCTCGTCCAAGAGCGTTGCCCACCGTTTGCTGATAAATGCCGCCTTGACCGACGGCAAAACCGTACTCGAAGATCTTTCTTTGAACGAGGACATCAGCGCAACGATTGACTGCCTGAGGGTTCTCGGAGCAAGGATCGAATTGCCGCAGGCGGGTATATGCGAGGTCACGGGAGCTTCGGAAAAGACTGTTGACGGGGTGCGCAGACTTTATTGCAGAGAGAGCGGAAGCACGCTTAGGTTTATGCTTCCTCTTTGTCTCGACGGAGTGAAAACGGAGCTTTACGGCTCGCCGAGGCTCATCGAAAGACCTCACTCCGTTTACCGTGAAATCTGCGAAAAGAACGGCTTTCTCTGGCAGTCTGACGGTGAGAAAATAACCGTACAGGGAAAACTGACGGCAGGAATATATGAAATCCCCGGTAACATCAGCAGTCAGTTTATTACCGGACTTATGCTGAGCTTGCCGACGCTTGAAAAGGACAGCGTTATCAGGCTGACGACCGAGCCTGAAAGCCTTTCCTATATTGAAATGACGGTCAATTCCCTCGCCGAGTTCGGAATAAAAATCGAGAAACGCTCCGACCGTGAGTGGTATATCGTGGGCGGACAGACGAGAAAAACTCCGAACAAAATCAGCGTTGAAGCCGACGAATCGGGAGCGGCTTTCTTTGCGGCTCTGAACTTTATCGGCGGCGATGTAAAGCTTAATAATCTCAACGAAAACAGCCGTCAGGGCGACAGGGTTTGGAGATCGCTTTTTCCCTTGCTTTCGGACGGAAAACCCGAAATCTCAATCAAGGACTGTCCCGATCTCGGACCGATACTGATGTCGCTTGCCGCCTGTCTCAACGGTGCGGTGCTGACCGACACGGCAAGACTTAGAATAAAGGAGAGCGACAGGGGAGAGGCGATGGCGCAGGAGCTTGCAAAATCGGGCGTTAAGGTCAAGGTGGACGAAAACCGTATAACGGTCGATCCTGCGGATATTCATGCTCCCACGGAAGCTTTGGACGGTCATAACGACCACAGAATAGTGATGTCGCTGGCAGTCCTGCTGACAAAATACGGCGGAACAATAAAAGGAGCCGAAGCCGTGGCGAAAAGTATGCCGCAGTTTTTTGAAATGCTCAGGTCAATAGGTATAGATACAGAAGAAGGTTAATATGAAAAGGATTGATTCAGACACAAAGGTGCTGATCGTAGGTCTCGGTCTTATCGGAGGAAGCTACGCAAAGGCATTGACAAAAAAAGGCTGTAAGGTCAGGGCGATAACCCGTAAAGACAGCGATATTGAATATTCCGTCAAAGAGGGATTTATCGAGGACGGTACAACGGCGGTGACAAAGGAATATCTCGCATGGGCGGATATTATCGTCTTTTCACTCTATCCGCACACGTTGCTCGAATGGCTGAAAAAATACGCAGGTCTTATTAAAAAAGGTACGGTTTGCACCGATGTTACGGGTGTTAAAAGCTGTATAGTTTATGACGCTCAGGCTCTTATGCCCGACGGAGTGGAGTTTATTGCCGCTCACCCGATGGCAGGCCGTGAAAGAAGCGGCGTCCGTCACAGCGACGATTCCGTTTTCAAAGGAGCAAACTATATTGTTGTTCCGACAGATAATAACACACCCGAAGCGGTCGAATACTGCAAACAGCTCGGAGAAGCGCTTGGCTTTTACCGTATCAGCGTGCTTGACCCCGAATCGCACGACAGGATGATAGCTTTCCTGTCTCAGCTTACCCACTGCATTGCCGTTTCGCTGATGTGTACGAACGACACACCAGGCTTTGAGGCTTACACGGGTGACTCGTTCAGGGATCTTACAAGGATCGCAAAGATCAACGGAGAAATGTGGAGCGAGCTTTTTATCAGCAATAAGCAGTTCCTACTCGACGAGATGGATAATTTTATAAATCAGTTTACACTTCTGCGCGATATGCTTGAAAATGAAGATAAAGAGGGTATGTGCAGAATGATGCAAATATCAACACAGCGCAGAGAAAAATTTGATAAACCCAAAGTAAAGGAAGGCTAATCTATGAACATGAATTTTTACCACAAGCTGCCGATACCCCAGGATGTAAAGGCGCACTACCCCGTAACAGACAGTATGAAAGCTGTCAAGGCAAAAAGAGACGCTGAAATCAAGGCGGTATTTGAAGGCAAGAGCGACAAGTTTCTCCTTATAATCGGTCCCTGCTCGGCGGACAGGAACGACTCCGTTCTCGACTATATCGGCAGACTGAAAAAAGTCAGCGAGCAGGTCGAGGACAAGATCATTATTATTCCGAGAATTTATACCAACAAGCCGAGAACTACAGGTGACGGCTACAAGGGAATGCTTCATCAGCCCGATCCCAATTCTCACCCCGATATGCTCAAGGGCATTGTCGCTATCCGTGAGCTTCATATGAGCGCACTCCGTGATTACGGTCTTTCTTCGGCGGATGAGATGCTTTATCCCGACAATCACAGATATCTTTCCGACATTCTTTCTTATGTTGCGGTCGGTGCAAGATCTGTTGAAAATCAACAGCACAGGCTGACAGCGAGCGGACTTGATGTTCCCGTAGGACTTAAAAACCCGACAGGCGGCGATCTTTCCGTTATGATGAACGCCATCACAGCCGCCCAACACAGCCATACGTTTATTTACCGCGGCTGGGAGGTTGAAAGCTTCGGCAATCCGCTTTCCCATGCTATTCTCAGAGGTTTCCAGACAACGGACGGCGCAACGGTTTCAAACTATCACTATGAGGATCTTCTCAAGGTCAGCGAGCTTTATCAGAAAATGGGTCTTGAGAATCCCGCCGTTATCGTTGACACAAACCATGCAAACTCAGGCAAGAAGTACAGGGAACAGCCGAGAATTGCGCTCGATGTTATCCACAGCATGAGAGAAAACTCCGATATCAGAAAGCTCTGCAAAGGTCTTATGATCGAGAGCTACATTGAAGACGGAGCGCAGAAGACCGACGGATGCGTCTACGGACAGTCGATCACCGATCCCTGCCTCGGCTGGGAAAAGACCGAAAAGCTCATCTTCGATATTGCGGATAAATTATAAAAATTATTACGGCTTTCGTTTGTTTTTCGGCAAATGAAAGCCTTTTGACTAAGTTAAGAAAAAATTGACAATAATTTCAAATATGATATAATATAAAATAAGAATAAAAGTGAAAGGGTAGGGGCGGAATATGTCGGATATTATTGTTGCCGGAGCAGGTCACGGCGGACTGGTTGCCGCATGGAAGCTGGCACAGCTCGGTCACAGAGTTACGGTTTATGAGCGTAATGCCGAAAAAAACCTCGGCTACGATCAAAAGGATCCCGTGGACGCCGCATATTTTGATTTTGCCGAGATTGAATACCCCGAAAGCTGGAAAGCTCCGAACAATGTTATCACCCTTGTCCCGTTAGATAAAAATGTTGAGCCGTTTACGCTCCCTCAGGAAAAGGGTGCGTCAACCTTGATTGTTGAACGCAGGGAGCTTTTGGCTTTTCTGATTGATCTTTGCAAAAAAGCAGGGGTTAAGTTCGTTTTTAACTGCACAGTCCGTGAGCCTGTTATGCTCGGAAGCCGTGTCATCGGAATTATGACTGATCAGGGCATCAGACTTGCCGATCTTATTATCGACGCCTGCGGAATAGATTCTCCCGTGCGTACGGGACTTCCCGATTTTATGAACATTCAAAAGCATCTCGGAGTTTTTGACCGCCTGCATGTTTACCGAGCATATTACGAAAGAATTCCCGACAAGCCCGATCCGCCGCATCGATACAATGTCTATGTCAACCGCAACGGTACTGTCGGCTTTACATGGCTTATAACAGAGAGCGACTGCGTGGATGTTCTTGTTGCGAGATTTAATGACATTACCGAGGAGGACATTCGGGAGAATATTGATTTCCTCTGCGAGGGAAATGAGCATATGAGCCGCAAGCTTGTCAGGGGCGGAGAGATTGTCGATATCCCTGTTCGTCAGCCCTTGGCGGTGTTTGTTGCCGACGGTTATGCCGCAGTGGGCGACAGCGCATGTATGACCGTCCCGATAAAGGGCTCCGGCATAGGCTATTCGATCAAAGCGGGAGTTCTTCTTGCCGAAGCGGTCAGGGAGGATACAGACGGACTGTTCAACTGCGATACGCTTTGGAAATATGAACACAGCTTTTTCCGTGAAATAGGCTTCAGTGCCTGCACGGTCGCTGTCGAAAAAAATCTTCTCCCGTATCTGACGGCTAAAGAGGTCAGCGACTTTATAAACAGCGGAATACTTACGGGCGAGGAGCTTGCCGAGCTGAGTGTTGATAAGATCGAATATCTCAGAAAGAATAATATAGTTTCGACCTTGAGAAACAAGCTGAAGCTGCTCAACGGTATGCCTGAGCTGAGAAATAAGGCACTCAGGTTTGTGACATGGTTTGGCAGGGAAAAGCTTGTCGAGCCTTTGCTTCCTGCCGAATACGACCGTGAAGCCGTGGCAAAGTGGGCGGAGCATTATAACGAATTTTTTGAGTCGATAAAGACCGACAAAATTCCCGGTGAGACCGAGGACGAAGAATAAAAAATAGCTGAAAATTGTAGTATTAAACGGTTGTAAGCTGACGGAAGCTGACTGCTTTCTATAGCATATAACCGTTTTTATTTATGCTTTATACTTGTAAAAAATGTAAAAACATAATAAAATAATCTCATTAAGAGGGTGATTGAATGAAAGATTTAAAAAGGTATCTTATCATGGCAAAGCCGTATTGGGGGCTGCTTGTCTTGACGGTTGCCGCACTTATTGGAGTATCTGCCGTAAGCCTTGTAACTCCGGAAATGGTGCGTAGGCTGACGGCGATGCTGACCGAGGGAACGGCGACAAAGGAGAGGGTTATTACCTATGCCGTCATACTTCTTGCCGCTTATGTTGCAAAGGCTTTCCTTACTTTTATTTCCAAATTCAAGGCTCACGAAGCGGCTTGGAATTTTGTCGGAGATCTGATGCTCAGGGTTTACGGAAAGCTCCAGACTCTTTCAATGAGATATTTCGGCGATAAGCAGACGGGTGAAATAATGAGCCGTGTTATCAACGATTCAAGGAATATGGAAACGCTTATTGCCCATGCTCTGCCCGATCTGTTTTCAAATATTCTTATCGTAATAATGGTTACGATAATGATATTTACTATCAATCCGATCCTTGCGGCGCTTTCTCTTATTCCTGTTCCGTTTATCATTTTTGTCAGCGCAAGGTTTTCGGGCAGGGTACACTCGCTTTTCAGAAGAAATCAGGAGGTTCTTGCCGACCTGAACAGCAAGGTGCAGGACGATGTTTCGGGTATCCGTGAGATCCAGTCCTTCGGCAGGGAGGCTTATGAATATGACAGTATGAAAGAGTGCTGTAAATATTACAGCTATGTCAACATACGGGCAAATTTCTTCGCCGCAATTTTCCACCCGTCGATAGAGTTTCTGACCTCTATCGGCTCGGTTCTGGTAATGGGAATAGGCGGAGCGCTTGCCTTGAAGGACGTGCTTTCTGTCTCCGACGTTGTTGGATTTTTTATGTATCTTTCGCTTTTCTATTCGCCGATAGCAACGCTTTCCCGTATTGTCGAGGATATGCAGAACGCTTTTGCCGGCGGTCACAGGGTGCTCAGTATTCTTGATATGGAGCCTGAAATCAAGGACAGCGAAAATGCGGTCGATATCGGCAGAGCCAAGGGTGAAATAGAGTTCAGAGATGTTTCCTTTTATTATAAGGAGAGCGAGCCTGTTCTCAGAGATCTTTCATTTAAGGTGGAAACAGGAAAGATGGTTGCCTTTGTCGGAGCAACGGGAGTCGGAAAATCGACGATTGTTTCGCTTATGGAGAGATTTTACGATCCCGTCAGCGGAGCGGTGCTTCTTGACGGAAAGGATATCAGGGATATCACCGTTGAATCGCTGAGAAGAAACATATCAATGGTCTTGCAGGACGTTTTCCTTTTCAACGGCTCAATTTACGACAATATTGCGTTCGGAAATCCTGCGGCGAGCAGAGAGGAGATTATGAAAGCCGCAGAAACAGCGAGGGTAAGCGACTTTGTCTGCCGTATGCCCGACGGCTACGACACCGTGATCGGCGAAAGAGGAGTAAGGCTTTCGGGCGGTCAGAAGCAGAGAATTGCCATTGCAAGGGCTATCCTGAAAAATACACCCATTCTGATTCTTGACGAGGCAACCTCGGCGGTGGATAACGAAACGGAAGCTCTTATTCAGCAGGCGATTGACGAGCTTTCAAAGAGCAGAACGGTTGTTGTTATAGCTCACAGACTTTCCACGGTTATGAAGGCGGATAATATTATTGTCCTTGAGGACGGAAAAATTGCCGAACAGGGCAACCATAAAGAGCTGTTGGAGCTCGGCGGAATATATGCCAAGCTCAGCAATATAAATACAGAAAAAATAAGAACGGAGATATGAATTATGATAGTTACGGATTACAGAAACCTTGAATTTTATTCCGAAGTGCCTCACGCAAAAGAGGTAATTGATTTTATTGACGGTTTTAAAAAGACCGAGATGAAAACGGGCAGATATGATATTCTCGGTGACGAGCTTTTTGCCGCTGTCAGCAGATATGACACCGAGCCGAGAGAGGACAGAAGATTTGAAAGCCACAGGAAATACATAGATATCCAGATTGTTCTTGACGGAAAAGAGGAGCTTGATTGGGCGGAAACAAGCTCTCTCAAAATGACCGACAATGGCTTTGAGAGGGGAGACGATATCGCTTTTTATGACGGAGAGGCACTCTCAACGGTTATTCTCAGCTCAGCTCAGTGCGCCGTCCTTTTTCCCGAAGACGGTCACAGACCTAACGTTATGCACAAAGAAATTGAAAATGTACTCAAAATAGTATTTAAAATCAAAAAATAAATTAAACAATGAATAAATATTCGCTTTTTGCTTGACACTTTTAAGTCAAAGTGGTATATTGTTCACGTCTAAAAATAAGAGGAGGACAAAAAGTATGAAAAAGATTATTGCTATTGTAATGTCATTGGTGCTTCTTGCAGGCGTTGCTATGCTTGCAGGCTGCGGATCAAAGAAAGAGGAAAAGAAAACTCTTATCCTTGCAACAAGCGCAGACTTCCCGCCGTATGAGTTTGTAGGTGACGACGGTGCATATGCAGGTATTGATATTGAGGTTTCAAAGCTCATCGCAGAGAAGCTCGGCATGGAGCTTCAGGTTGAGAACATGGACTTCAACTCTGTTATCAGCTCCGTTCAGACAGGCAAGGCCGATATCGGTATGTCCGGTATCACAGTTACAGACGAGCGTAAGCAGAGCGTTGATTTCACCGATTCTTACGCTACGGGCGTTCAGGTAATTATCGTTAAGGAAGGCTCGGCTATCAAGACGGTTGACGATCTTTATGCAACAGGCGCAAAGTACAAGATCGGCGTTCAGCTTTCAACAACAGGCGATATTTATATTTCCGGCGATATTGAAGATAAGAAGATGTCTTGCTCCGTTGAGGAGTACAAGACAGGCGCAGACGCTGTTGCCGCTCTCGTTGCAGGCAAGATCGACTGTGTTGTTATCGACAACGAGCCTGCAAAGTCTTTCGTAGCTGCTAACAGCGGACTTACAATTCTTGAGACAGAGTATGTCACCGAGGATTACGCTATCTGCGTATCCAAGGAGAACACAGAGCTTCGCGATCAGATCAACGCCGCTCTCAAGGAGCTTATTGCAGACGGATCTGTTCAGAAGGTTGTTGACAAGTATATCCCGGCTGAATAATAAAAGGCACATCAACGCTTTTGCGTAAATCGAGGGCGATAAACCCTCGATTTGTGCGTTTATGAAAGGAAATCCGAAATGACGGAAACTATCGCAAAATGGTTCGCTGACTTTAAGGCGGACTTCATTCTCAATTTTATAGACGGCAACCGCTGGCAGCTTTTGCTGAACGGTCTTGCTTCAACTCTCAAGATTACAGCCTGCGCCGTGCTTCTCGGTATTGCCATAGGTATAGTAATTGCGGCAATACGTTCAAGTCATGATAAAAACCAAACCAAGCTCCGCGGAGTCGGCGGCTTTATCCTGAAGCTTTTCAATGCTGTTGCAAAGCTTTATCTGACCGTTATCAGAGGTACTCCCGTCGTCGTTCAGCTTATGATAATGTATTTTGTTATCTTTGCTTCATCGAACAACAAGTTTCTCATTGCCGTGCTCGCTTTCGGTATCAATTCGGGCGCATATGTTGCCGAGATATTCCGAAGCGGTATTATGGCTGTCGATGAGGGACAGATGGAGGCAGGCCGCTCGCTCGGTCTCAACTATTTCCAGACTATGATATACATTATAATTCCGCAGGCTTTCAAGACTGTACTTCCGACTCTTGCTAACGAATTTATCGTTCTCCTCAAGGAAACGTCGGTTGCAGGCTATGTCGGAATGATGGATCTCACCCGTGCGGGCGATATGATCCGAGGCGTAACCTTCTCGGCGTTTATGCCTCTCATTGCCGTTGCGCTTATTTACCTTGTAATGGTCATAATCCTTACGAAGCTTGTGTCAATTCTTGAAAGGAGGTTGCGTAACAGTGAGCGATAATGCACTTATAAAAGTTACTGATCTCCACAAGATTTACGGTGAGCTTCACGCTCTTGACGGAGTTTCCACAGAGATCAAAAAGGGCGAGGTTGTTGTTATAATCGGACCCTCGGGCTCGGGAAAATCGACTTTCCTGCGCTCTCTCAATCTCCTTGAGGAGCCGTCAAGCGGTAAAATCGAGTTTGAGGGTGTTGATATCACGGATAAAAAGGTTGATATCAATGTTCACCGTCAGAAGATGGGTATGGTTTTCCAGCATTTCAACCTTTTTCCTCATATGACGGTATTGAGAAACCTTACGCTTGCTCCGATGAAGCTTCACAAGATCAGCAAAGAGCAGGCGGAAAAAGAGGCTATGGAGCTTCTGAAAAAGGTCGGACTTGCAGACAGGGCGAATGCCTATCCGTCCCAGCTTTCCGGCGGACAGAAACAGCGAATTGCAATCGTCCGTGCACTTGCAATGAAGCCCGATGTAATGCTTTTTGACGAGCCGACCTCGGCTCTTGATCCCGAAATGGTCGGAGAGGTTCTTGAGGTTATGCAGTCGCTTGCAAAAGAGGGTATGACGATGGTTGTCGTAACTCACGAAATGGGCTTTGCCAAAGAGGCGGCAACAAGGGTTATCTTTATGGACGAGGGCAAGATGGTCGAGGAAAATACTCCCGACGAATTCTTCTCCTGTCCCAAAACCGACCGCTGTAAGGACTTCCTGTCCAAGGTTCTTGTATAAAAATTGCACAAAAAATGCACGCTATTTTTGTGATAACGTGCATTTACTTTTTTTGCTGAAAAAAGTATAATATAGTAAACGTTTATGCTTTGAAAGGGGTAACATTATGAGCTCAAAGAAGAAAAAAGCAAAGAAAGAAGTTTCCGAAGCTGTTGATTCGGAAGTATTAGAGACTGAAGCAGTCGATACCAAAAAGAAGAAAAAGAAGGCTAAGAAGGAAAAGACTCCGATGGATCTTGACTCCAAGAAGACTCTTTTAAAGAGCGTTACGGCTTTGATCTGCGTTATCGCCGTCTGCATCACCGCAGTTGTTAATACCGGCAAAATGTGCGATGCCGCAAAGAAAGCCGCAGAGCAGAGAGGCTCAGCCGCAACCGAAGCAATGGGCGACGACGCCGCAGTTGACGGAGAGGTTCCGGCAGATGGTGCCGTTGTTGATGAAGTACCGACTGACGCAAGCGGTGAGGAAGTTCCGACAGATGCCGCTCCTGCCGACGATACAAGCGCAGGTGCTTCGAGCACGGGTACAAGCTCAAGCGCAGGAACAGCTTCAACAGGCAACAAGACTACTGCTGCCGCAAGCTCAGGCATACCGACAGGCGTTGCTCAGATCGTAAGCTATTACAACACAGCAACAGCTAAGGTTGCCGCTAAGAAGGCTCCGTTCAGCAAGTCAAGAACGACCGTTGAAAAGTCCTACGAAGCAGGTCTTCCGCTCAAGGCATCAAAGAGCCTTGTTAACAAGTTTATGGGAGTCGGCGATGATAATAAATTCACCAAGTCTGTAACATCAGCTGATGCTGAAAGCTATCATAAGTACTTCCAGGCTTCCAAGTTTACTGTGTCCGATGTCACAAAAGCAACCTGCACAAAGAGCGGAAGCAACTATACCATAACGCTTTACATTAAGGACGGCTCAAGCTCCGTTAAGGACGGCAAGGTAGTTTCTTCAAACAACGCTCCGCTTGACAGAAGCGGACTTGCCTGCGGTGACAAGGATAAGGATTACTGGGATCACAAGACTGCGGAAAATGTTATGTCGGCAGTTTCTGATGTTGCCGGAAGCGCTAATATCAGCGAAAGCTACAGCAATGCTGTTATCACCGCTGTTGTCAATGCAACAACAGGCAACCTTGTTTCCCTTACCGCAAAGTTTGACTTTAAGTTTGAGCTTTCAAACATTATGGGATCGTCAGGTAAATCCACAGCTTCTTCAACAGTCAGCATGACTGGCTTTAAGATGTAACATAAGTTAAATAATAAAGGGATGTCGCTTAGCGGCATCCCAAATTTTTTATGCAAACTTTTGGTTGAAATGAAGTAAATATATGTGTATAATAAAGTCGGTAATTATATAAAAAATTGAGAACACAGGTGATTTTTTGAAAAGCAAACCGTATAAACTCGGAATACTGGTCGGTAGATTTCAGACGCTTCATTCGGGGCACGAGATGATGATAAACAAGGCGTGCGAGCTTTGCGACAAGGTCGGTATATTCATCGGCTCGTCCGATGAAAATGGGACATACAAAAATCCCTTTTCATTTGAAACAAGAGAGGATATGCTGAGATCGGTTTTCGGCGAAGATATTTATATCTATCCTCTTCCTGATATCGGAGTGGGAAACAACTCGTCATGGGGAGATTATGTCCTCAGAAATGTCGTTGACCGATTCGGAGAGATGCCCGATCTGCTGATTTCGGGTAAGGAGGCAAGGCGCATAAGCTGGTTTGACAGCGTAGAGGGCGCTTCGATAGCCGAGCTTTATATCCCGAAAACGATCGACATTTCCGCAACCGAAATGCGGGAGTGCTTTATCAACGGCAATATTGACCGCTGGAAAGAATATACCAATCCTAAGCTGTGGGACAAGTTCGATGTGCTCAGAAAGGAAATGCTTGCCGCAAAGGATAATACGGAAACGCACAGCATTTGATGTGAACAAAATCAACCACGCTGAGATTAACCGTCTCAGCGTGGCTTTATGTAGTGTGCTCGGCATGCGTAATAACTTGGCGGTGAAGGTTCGATACATTTCTTTTACAGGGAACGTCATTTTTCTATTGTATAAATCCTTTTTTTATGTTATTATATAATTTAGCTTAGGCTAATTTATGAAAGTTGGTATCAATATGGATAAAAAAGTTCCTTTCAGAGAAAAAATCGGATATGGCGTCGGCGCAGTCGGTCTTGATCTCAGCTACGGTTTATTCTATTCCTACCTGTCATTGTATCTGACAAACGCACTCGGAATCAGTCCGCTGTTCCTTCTCATCCTTGCTCCGATAGCAAGACTTTGGGACGGAATCAACGATCCGATGATGGGAACGCTGGTTGATATTTCAAACAGCAAAATGGGCAAATACCGTCCGTGGATACTAAGAGGTGCGGTGGCAAACGCCGTTGTTCTGTGCCTGCTTTTCAACAATCCCGGAATTGACACTAAATCGGTCTGGATGTATGTCTATGTCGCCGTGTTCTATGTCCTTTGGGGAATGACGAACACACTTGCCGACATTCCGTACTGGTCGATGATACCATCCTTTGCAACAGAGGAAAAGGACAGAAACTTCATCTCCACAATCGCAAGAACCTTCTCCGGTCTCGGTCAGGGAATTGTGCTTATTCTCACCGCACCGATCGTTGCCTTTTTCGGCAGATCGAGTGCCGACAGCCTGAGCGCAATGACGCCGGAGAGCCTCAGAGTAGGCTTCGGTAAGTGGTCAATCCTTGCGTCGGTACTGCTTGTGCTTTTTGCTTTTATCTGCGTTATTTCCACCAAGGAAAGAAACGTTGTCAAGGGCGGCGAAAAGTTCTCGTTTAAGGACGCTATCAACGTTGTAAGACAGAACGATCAGCTTATGGTATTTATGCTCTTTGCGATGATTTCGAACGCAGGCTATTATATGACCTCCGGTATCAGCAGTTATTATTTCACCTCCGTTGCAGGTGATCTCGGTCTCCAGTCAAAGTTCAATATGTTCGGTGCGGTCGGCTCGATCATAGGTATCGCCGTTATTCCCGTTTGCTCCAAGTTTATGAACAACCGTTCTATTTACAAGCTTTCTCTCGGTATGGCCGCCGCAGGATATATCGGTATGGCGATAATCGGCTACGGATTCGGCGGCAATGTTTACGGGCTCGGCGCATGCTATCTGCTCACCTCGGTCGGTATAGGAAGTATGTTCGTCAATCAGACGGTTATGCTCGCCGATGTTGTTGACTACGGTGAGTACAAGCTCGGCAAGAGAAATCAAAGCCTGACATTCTCGATGAAGGGCTTTTTGCAGAAAATGGCGTACACGGTACAGTGCATCATTATGTACCTGACCTTCAGCGTCACAAAATATGAGGGAACAGCACCCGAACAGACTCAGACGGCTAAGGACGCTATTTCTGCGCTCATGTTTATTGTGCCGCCGGTGCTCATCATAATTTCATTCATTGTTTTCTCAAAGAAGTACAAGATCTACGGCGATTTTAAGAGGGAAGTGCTTGCGGCTGTTTCCGAGAAGCACAACAAAGAGGAAAAATAAATTGCGGCAGGTGTTGACCTTATGAAAAAAATTGTATTTTTCTCGCACGGACTCAGCGCAAACGGAATTGAAACCTTTCTTGTAAATGTGCTGAAAAAAATCAACAGGGAAAAATATGACATTGCCGTTGTTATTGCCATTGACGAGGGAGTTGAGTGTCTGCACGAAAAGACCGTGACCGATCTCGGTATCAGAGTTATTCACGCAGGTGATCTTGACGCTCCGCAGAAAAAGCTGATTTATATTAAAAATGTAAAAAAGATTTTAGCTTCCGAGCATTTTGACATTGCTCACTCAAATATGGATCTGCTAAACGGCATCACCCTTACGCTCGCAAAACGATGCGGAATACCCGTGCGGATATGTCACGCACATAATTCAAAAAGTCAGTACGCTCCGGTCGGCAGATTGGCTTCGCTTAAAAAGCTTTTGCAAAAGCTTTACAGCCGAACGATGAAAAGGCTGATAATCCGCTCCTCGACAAAGCTGCTTGCCTGTTCCGATGTTGCGTCGGACTATTTCTACGGCGGCAGAAAGTCAACTCTGATTTACAACGGAATTGACACGCAGAGCTTCATTATGCCCGACGGCTTTGATCGCAGGGAATATTCAAAGGCTTTCGGAGCAAGCGGAGACGAAAACCGACTTGTTGTTTCGGTCGGCAGACTTTCCGCTCAGAAAAATCCCGTGTTTGCCGTTGAGATAATATCAGAGCTTGCAAAGCTGAGGAATGATTTCAAATATGTCTGGGTGGGCGCAGGCGAGCTTGAAGCCGAAGCGAAAGGGAGAGCCGAACAGCTCGGAATTTCCGACAGAATTATTTTCACGGGAGTGAGAACCGACGTCAGGGAAATCCTTGCCTGCTGTGACTGCTTCCTGATGCCGTCGCTCTTTGAGGGACTTCCGTTTTCGCTTGTCGAGGCTCAGGCGGCAGGACTTAGGTGCGTGGTTTCCGATGTTGTAACAAGAGAAGCCGACGTCGGACTGATAGAGTATTTCTCCCTTGAAAACGGAGCCTCTCAATGGGCGGAAAAAATAAATAAAATGCTTGACGAGCCGAAAAAAACGGCCGACAAAGACAAGCTTGCGCTGTTTGATATTTCCAATACAGTTCGCCAGCTTGAAGAAATATACGATAAATAAAACGAAAGGAGATGCGATATGAGCAGGAAAAAGTGGATAGTCAAAAGCGGAAACAAAGAGAACGCAACGCTTATTTCCGAAAAGCTCGGAATCAGTCCTTATTCCGCTCTGATCGCATCGACGAGAGGAATAAATACGGTTGAGCAGGCGAGGGAATTTTTCGGACTTGATGAACGCAAAAGCGTTGATCCAATGGACTTTCCCGATATGTACCCTGCGGTTAAGAGGATACAGAAGGCCCTTGACGGATTTGAAAGAATTGCCGTCTACGGCGATTATGACGCAGACGGAGTGACCTCGACTGCGCTGTTGTATTCTTACCTTGAAATGCAGGGTGCTGACGTTGTCTATTACGTTCCGAACCGCCACACCGAGGGCTACGGTCTGAGCTATGAGGCTATCGACAAGCTCAGCCTGATGGGCGTTAAGCTGATAATCACCGTCGATAACGGAATAAGTGCAATCGACGAGGCGAAATATATCAACGAGCTTGAAATGGAGCTTATCGTCACGGATCATCATCTTCCGTCGAACACTCTGCCGCAGGCGGTCGCCGTGGTTGATCCTCACAGAGAGGACTGCAATTTAGAGTTCAAAGACTATGCAGGCGTAGGAGTTGCATATAAATTGATATGCGCCCTTGAGGGAGAGGAGAACGGAGTGACCGACAGCTTTGCCGACCTTGCGGCTATCGGAACGGTTGCCGATATTATGCCCCTCATCAAAGAGAACAGGGACATTGTACGCCGTGGAGTGGAGCTGATAGCGGATTCCGACAGAATCGGACTTCAGGCTCTCATCGAGGTCGGAGGACTGGGAAATAGAGCGATCACCTCAACCTCCGTTGCTTTCGGTATCTGTCCGAGGATAAATGCCGCAGGACGAATGGGCTCTGCCGACAGAGCGATAAGACTTCTGCTGACGGACGATTACGACGAGGCAACTCTCCTTGCTCAGGAGATAAACGACGAAAATGTTTTAAGACAGCAGACGGAGCAGGAGATACTCGGTCAGGCTGTTGAACAGATAAAAGCAAATCCCGATTGGCAGTATCAGAATGTGCTTGTCGTCGCAGGCGAGGGCTGGCACGACGGAGTTGTGGGAATTGTCGCTTCAAGGCTCGTTGAAAAATACGGCAAGCCGACTCTTGTAATTACGGTTGACGGCGAGGAGGCAAAAGGATCCGGCAGAAGCATTGAGGGTTTCAGTCTCTATGACGCGCTCAACGCCTGCGGTGAATGTCTGACACACTTCGGCGGACATACTCTTGCCGCAGGAATAGGGCTAAAAACCTCGGATATAGACGCTTTCAGAAAGGCGATAAACGACTATGCCGACAGTATGGAAATGCCGTGTCCGATACAGAATATCGACTTCAAGCTCAATCCTGCCTGCGTCAGCGTAGAAATGCTGGAAACGATAAATCAGCTTGAGCCGTTCGGCTCGGGCAATCCTCAGCCGATATTCGGTCTTTACAATATGACCGTGGCAGATATACAGCCTATCGGCAACGGAAAGCATCTGAGAATAATACTTGAACGCAACGGTGTTTCCCTGCAAACGGTGAAGTTCAAAACCGTACAGGCGGAGTTCCCGTACCGAAAGGGCGATGTTGTGGACGCCGCCGTTCAGCTTGAGGCGAATGAATATCTCGGTCAACTGAGAGTCAACATATTGTTAAAAAACATTAAACTTCACGATATGGTCGAGGAGGATCTTTTCAGCTCGATGAGCGATTTTTCAAAGCTTATGCGAGGTAAAACTCAGGGCTTTGACGCGGAGTTACTCATTCCGCAAAGGGAGACCTCCGCCAAGGTTTACAGATTTATCCGCTCCGTCGGAAGATGGAATTACGATATCGAAACCCTCTGCCACAGGCTTGATTTCTGGGCGGAGGACTACGGACAGGTAGCGGTGTCCGTTGAAGCGATGCTCGAAATGGGCATACTTATTAAAGACGAAAATCAGGGCTTGAGCGTTTCGAAAACAAGCGAGAAGGTCAACTTGCAGGATGCGCCCATACTCAAAAGATTAACAGAATTGTCAAAGGGATCGGCAAACAATGCCGAGTGGTAAGAAAATGTCAGAAGCAAATGAAAAAAATAAATTAACTTCTTCGATAACTGCACCCGAGGGAAAGCCGGACGGAGAAAAAAACTTCGTACCCGAAAACCCCGACGAGCTTTATTCAAAGCTGATTACGCTTGTCAGGGAGAATATGACGGAAAATGACGTTTCACTCGTTGAAAAAGCGTACTTCGTTGCAAAAAAGGCTCATGAGGGGCAGTTCAGATTTTCGGGCGAGCCTTATATAATTCATCCAATCTCTGTCGCAATTATCCTTTATAACTTAGGTATGGACGGGGAGTCGATGGCTGCGGCCTTGCTGCACGATGTTGTCGAAGATACGGATATGACAAAAGAGAATATTCAGGAGGAATTCGGCGAGGATGTTGCAAACCTTGTTGAGGGCGTTACAAAGCTCGGCAAGGTGCCTATCTTTACCAAGGAGGAGCAGCAGGCGGAGAATGTCCGCAAGATGCTTATGGCGATGTCGCAGGATATCCGTGTCATTATCATCAAGCTGGCAGACCGCATACACAATATGAGAACCTTGTCTTTTATGCGACCGGATAAAAGACGTGAAAAAGCTCAGGAAACCTTAGAAATATATGCTCCCATTGCTCACCGTCTCGGTATCAGAGGCGTCAAGGAGGAGCTTGAGGATTTGGCGATCAGTTACCTTGATCCCGTTGCTTATAAGGAAATTCAGGAAAATCTTGAGCATCAGCAGTCCAAGAGAAAAGAATATCTTGACAGTATTCAGAAGAAGATCAGCGACAGAATTAAACAGGTTGTGCCCAACAGCAGTATTTCCGGCAGAATAAAGAGTGTTCACGGAATTTACCGTAAGATGTATATGCAGGGCAAGAGCTTCGACGAGATTTACGACATCTATGCCGTCAGAATTATCGTTGACGACGTTATCGACTGTTACAACTGTCTCGGAATAATTCACGATATGTTCAAGTCCATTCCCGGACGTTTCAAGGACTATATTTCAACTCCCAAGGCGAATATGTATCAGTCGCTCCATACAACTGTTATCGGCGACGAGGGTATTCCGTTTGAGGTTCAGATCAGAACATGGGAGATGCACCGCACCGCCGAATACGGTGTTGCCGCCCATTGGAAGTATAAGCTCGGAATGAACGGCAGACAGAAGTTTGAGGAGAAATTCTCGTGGATCCGTCAGCTTCTTGAGAGCCAGAACGTTTCGGAAAATCCGCAGGATATCGTCAACACGATCAAAACCGACCTCGTTCAGGAGGAGGTTTTCGTGTTCACACCGAAGGGAAGCGTTATCAATCTTCCCGCAGGCTCTACCGTTGTTGACTTTGCCTATGCTATCCATTCGGCGGTCGGCAACAGAATGGTCGGAGCCAAGGTGGACGGCAGAATAGTTCCGATAGATTATGTTGTCAAGACGGGTGAGATCGTTGAGATTGTAACCTCGTCACAGCAGAATAAAGGACCGAGCCGTGACTGGCTCAAATTCGTCAAGACAAGCGGCGCAAGAAATAAGATCCGCTCATGGTTCAAGAAAGAACGCAGGGAGGAAAACATTCTTGAGGGCAAAATGGAGGTTGAGCGTGAGTTCAAGCGCAACTTTATCCGCCTGACGGATCAGCAGTTTGAAAAGTTTGTTCTTGAGATCGCACAGCGCCAGCGTTTTAACAGCGCCGACGATTTCTTTGCCGCCATCGGCTACGGCGGAATTTCAATCAACAAGCTGATGCCGCATATCAAGGACGAATATGTCAAGGAGTTTAAACAGCCCGAGCCCGTTGAGGAGGATGTTATCAAGATATCCAAGCCTGCTCAGCAAAAGCGGACAAAAAGTCAGGAGGGCGTTGTTATCGAGGGCATCGACAACTGCCTTATAAAGCTTTCCAAGTGCTGCAGTCCCCTGCCGGGCGACAATATAATCGGATTTATCACAAGAGGACACGGAGTTTCCATACACAAGCGTGACTGCACGAACGTGCCGAAGGTCATTGAGCTTTCCGACGAGCCTGACAGATGGATCGCCGCAAGCTGGGATAATTCCGCCAAGGAGGACTTTACGGCAACGGTTTCGCTTGTCTGTCTTGACCGTGTCGGATTGATGGCAGATATTTCAAAAATGATAGCCGATATGCGTGTTATGATCTACGGAATTAACACAAAGAGCAAAAAGGACGGCAGAGCCTCGCTTGAGCTGACGATCGGCGTAAACGGAAAAGAGCATCTGAACAGCGTTATGGCAAAGCTCAGAAAAATAAACGGCGTTCTTGATATCGAAAGAGCCAACAGCTAAAGATAGAATATAAGAGGATTTTTTATGAAAGCAGTAGTTCAAAGAGTAAAATCGTCCGCAGTCGTTGTTGACGGCGAAACAATAGGTGAGATCGGACGGGGATATAATGTCCTTTTAGGAGTTTTTCCCGACGATACAAAAAAGGACGCAGAGATACTTGCCGCAAAGATAGCAAAACTGCGTGTCTTTGAGGACGAGGACGAAAAGATGAATTTGTCGATCATGGATATCGGCGGTGAGGTGCTTGCAATTTCGCAGTTTACGCTGTGTGCGGACATCAAGAAAGGCAACCGTCCCTCGTTCATTACCGCCGCAAAGCCCGAATATGCCAACGAGCTTTATGAATACTTTATGGAACAGCTCAAAGCAAACGGCATAAAAAAGGTTGAACACGGCTCATTCGGAGCGGATATGCAGGTCGAGATACACAATGACGGCCCCGTGACGATAATTATGGACACTACAATTTGGAATAAGAGGGATTGAAATGACGGTTGAAACACTTGTTCTCGGTCCCGTAAGTGCCAATACCTACATTGTCACGGACGATGTAAGCGGCGAAACAGCGGTGATCGATTGCGGCGAATGTACCGCAGAGCTGCTTGAAAAGCTCAGCGACAAAAATGTAAAATATATTCTTCTGACCCACGGTCACGCTGACCATATCCTCGGAGTTTACGGTCTCAGGCAGGCCTTTCCCGAAGCGAAGATCGTTATTCACAGGGAGGATGCGATCTGTCTTACGGACGAAAGATTCAGCCTCGGAGTAAGTATTGCTCCCGGCAGGCAGAAAAATACCGAAGCCGATATCACGGTGGACGAGGGCGACCGGATAACTCTCGGAAGCCTTGTTTTCACCGTTATGCACACTCCCGGTCACACCAAGGGAAGCGTATGCTACTATGTTGAGAGCGAGCGTGCTCTCTTTACGGGCGACACTCTTTTCTGCCTTACCGTGGGCAGGACCGATCTCTACGGCGGAAACGATGATGAAATGTATGCTTCAATCAAAAGGCTTTATGAAATGCCGGGAGATTATGCGATATATACAGGTCACAACAGATCAACAACGATGGAATACGAAAGAAGAAGAAACAGATATATGAGGAGATTTAAATGATACTCAGGGTCGTCGATCATCAATTTCATTATGAAATGGAAAACCTTTGCAGGGTTTTCTATCCTCACGAAACGATCCGTGTTATCAGGGAGTACAACGGTGAAACCGACAAAATAACCGTCACAACCGAGCTTTGCGGTGAATACCTTGTTAAAGTCAGCGTTGATATTGACGGAGAAATCGGCGAAAAGGAGAAGATTGTTGCCGATTTTGACGACTGCGAGAGGGAAATGGCGATCCTGCTTTTCTCTCTGCTTTCCGAAAAAACGGGTTACACTCCGAAATGGGGCATACTTACGGGTGTAAGACCGTCAAAGCTGATGAACACTCTGATCTCCGACTTTGGCGACGAGGGCGCAAAGGCTTATTTTAAAGATAAGCTGCTTGTAAGCGAGAACAAAACCGAGCTTGCCTATTCCGTTGCCAAGGCAGAGGAAAGAATAATGTCCCTCTCCGACGAAAAAAGCTTCAGTCTCTATGTTTCGATCCCTTTCTGCCCGACAAGGTGCAACTATTGCTCATTCGTTTCCCATTCCATAGCTCAGGCGAAAAAGCTTTTGCCCGAATATGTTGAAAACCTTTGCAGGGAAATAAAAATGACGGCGGATATCGCCAACGATCTGGGCTTGAGGCTTGAATCAATTTACTGGGGCGGCGGCACACCGACCACCCTCCCGGCTCAGGATATTGAAAGAATCTGCGCCGAGATAAACGCAGATTTTGACCTTTCCGATATCCGTGAATATACGATTGAGGCAGGCAGACCTGATACGGTTACGCCCGAAAAGCTCAGGGTGATAAAGTCGGCAGGTGTCGGAAGAATAAGCATAAATCCGCAGACCTTTAACGACGATGTTCTCAAGGCGATCGGCAGACGTCACACCGTCGATGATTTTATGCGTGTGTTCACCGAAGCAAGGAACGCAGGCTTTGACAATATCAATACCGATCTTATCGCAGGTCTGACGGACGACACCTACGAAAGCTTTTGCAATTCCGTTGACAGGGCGATTGAGCTGAATCCCGAAAACATCACCCTGCACACCCTCGCTCTCAAGCGTTCATCGACTATCGTAACTCACGGAGTTGATGTTCAGAACGGTGAAACCGCAAATAAAATGCTGGAATATGCTCAGAATAAGTTCTATTCATCGGGGTACAGACCGTACTATATGTATAGGCAGTCACGCTCACTCGGCAATCTTGAGAATGTCGGCTGGTGCAAGGAGGGCTATGAGTGCCTTTACAACGTGTTTATGATGGAGGAGTGCCACACGGTGCTTGCCGTCGGTGCAGGAGCGGTCACCAAGCTCAAAGATCCGTACAGCCGAAACATTGAGAGAATTTTTAACTACAAATACCCGTACGAATATAATTCGAGATTTGATGTCCTTGCCGGGCGCAAGGAGCAGATCAGGGATTTTTATCAACGAATACAGAGGTGCTGAATGGCATACTTTACTTTAAACGATATAAATAAAAATGTTGAGTCGAATGTTGAATCGTTTATCAACGATGCCGAGAGCCGATTTGAAAGCTCCGTCTCCGAGCTTGCGGATCGGTTTAGCTCCGACTGCGACATTGTTCTGCTTGCAGGTCCCAGCTCGTCGGGCAAGACCACGACAGCAGGCAAAATAGCTCAGAAGATAAAAAACAGCGGCAGAAACGCATATACCCTGTCGCTGGACGACTATTACAGAAACGCCGCCGATATTCCTGTGACGGCTGAGGGACTGAAGGACTTTGAGAATGTCAGCGCACTGGATATTGACCTTATTCACAAGACCTTCAGCGACCTGATTGAAAAAAGAACGGCTCAGGTGCCCGAATTTGATTTTGTCAGCGGAACGAGAAAGTCCGAGACCAAAAGGATGGAGCTGAAAAAGGACGATTTGATAATCGTTGAGGGTATCCATGCCCTCAACCCTATAATCACAAAAGGACTTGATGAAAGTCATATCACGAAAGTTTATATCAGCGTTTCGTCAAGAGTGACCGACGATTCAGGCAGGGTGATTTTCAGCAAGAGAAATCTTCGCCTTGTCCGCAGAATGATAAGGGATTATCATTACAGAAACACCTCGGTTGAAAAGACGCTTTCCCAATGGTCCGAGGTGCTCAAGGGCGAGAATAAATATATCTTCCCGTTTGAGAGGAACTCAAGCTTCAGAATTGACTCCTTCCACCCGTATGAGCCGTGCCTTTTCAAGAGCGAAGCCGTTGAATTGCTCAAAAGCGTGGGGGAGGACAGCGACGTGTATCCGATAGCCTCCGAGCTGAAAAACAGCTTCTCGGAGCTTGACACAATAGATATGTCAAAGCTTCCTGCAAATTCTTTACTCAGAGAATTTGTTTAAGCATTTGTAAAATGTTTTGAAAAATATTGATAATTCAGTTTTTTTATGGTAAAATAAATTTCACCGATTTTTTATAGATAAATGTTTTCTTTATTATATAGAGATCTGAACAGGAGGAAACACGATGGCTGAGGAAAAGTCAGGTAAAAAGTCTCAATCGCTGTTGAGCGGAGCCTTTATACTTGTTGTTGCCACAATTCTCGTTAAGGTTATAGGAGCGTTATTCAAAATACCGCTTTCCATGCTGATCGGAGAGGTCGGCAGAGGATATTTCAGCACGGCATATGAGATTTACACTCCGCTTTATTCAATATCAATGGCAGGCTTGCCTGTCGCTGTTTCAAGGCTTGTTGCCAAGGAACGCTCACTCGGTAATTTCCGTGATGTCAGAATGATAAGGCGCGTCGCAAGGCGGCTGTTTCTTATCATGGGTGTGCTCGGCACGGTTCTGCTTCTGCTGATAGCTTATCCGTACACAAAATACGTTGTCGGCTTTGTTGAGAATGTTTACTGCGTCCTTGCCATTGCACCGTCAATCTTTTTCTGCTGCTGTATGTCAACCTACAGAGGTTACTACGAGGGTATGCAGAATATGGTGCCAACGGCGATATCCGAGGTTATCGAGGTTGTCGGCAAGCTTGTTGTCGGTCTCGGCGCAAGCTATATTCTTCTCAAAACTCAGCTTGCCAAGTTTGCGGCAGGTCAGCCTGTCTTCGGCGCTGTCAGGGCGACCGAGGAGGAAGCTCTTGCCGCCATTTATCCTTTTGCCGCCGCAGCGGCAGTTCTCGGAGTTACCTCCGGTACGATTCTCGGTCTTATCTACCTCGTTATCAGGCATAAGATTGCCGGCGACGGAATTACAAAGTCGGAGCTTTTAGCTTCACCCAAGCCGCAGAGCGGCAGAACGCTTGCCAAGATAATTATTATGACGGCTCTGCCGATTGCGGCAAGCTCTCTTGTTACCAATATCACAAACCTCATCGACGCCGCAACAATTCAGAACAGACTTAAATATGCTTTTGAAAAAGCACCCGATGTTATCAACGCTCTTTACGGCGCAGAGTTTGAGGCTATGAAAATTGCCGATTCTCAGGTTGTAAAATATATCTACGGAATTTACAACGAGGTTCTTGACTTCAAAAATCTAATTCCGACCATCACAATGACGCTCGGAATTAGTGCAATTCCCGTGCTTTCTGCGGCGTGGGCAAACCGCCAGCGCAACGATATCAAGGTTGCCGTTGAGTCGGTTATCAGGGTAACGATGCTCATCTCTCTCCCGACAGGCTTCGGTCTCGCGGCTGTCGCCCACTCGCTTCTGGATATGTTCTATCCTGCGGCTACGGCTAATATAGGCGCACCGATACTTGCGGTTTATGGCTGTACAATATTCATCTTTGCCGTTTCGTCACCGATAACGAGTATGCTCCAGGGACTCGGCAGAACCGATATTCCGCTAAAGTCGCTGATCGTCGGCGCAGTAATAAAAATTGTGCTCAACTATGTGCTTATCGGAAATCCGCATATCAATATTCAGGGTGCTCCGATCGCTTCAATCGCCTGCTATCTCGTTGTTGTGATAATCAATATGTATTCGATCATCAAGCTCACGGGAGTGAAGATCAACTTTATGTCGGTTTTCATCAAGCCTTGCATCTGCTCGGCGATCAGTGCTGTCGTAGCTTTCCTGACCAATCTTGTATTCGGCAAGTTCCTCGGCAATCTCGGCAATCCCGACGGAATGTTTAACGGAAACTCCGTTGCTCTGATAATCGCCGTCATTGCGGCAGTTATTTCGTACGTTATTACTATACTTCTTTTCAAGGGAATTTCAAAAGATGACCTCCTTATGATACCAAAGGGAGAAAAAATTGCCGAAGCCCTTGAAAAACGAGGATTTTTAGGTTAAAATAATATGGATATGAAAAACGGATTTGAATTTAAAGAGAAATACAACGTTTACGATCTTGTTGAGATCATGAGAATACTCCGCTCCGAGGGCGGCTGTCCCTGGGACATCAAGCAGACTCACGAGAGCATCAAGAAAAATCTCATCGAGGAGACATATGAGACGATCGAAGCGATCAATAAGAACGATCCCGATATGCTTCGTGAGGAGCTCGGAGATGTGCTGATGCAGGTGGTTTTCCACACTCAGATCGAGAGGGAAAAGGGCGTCTTTGATATTGACGACGTTGCCGATGAAAACTGCAAAAAGTTGATCGAGCGTCATCCCCATGTTTTCGGAGAGGTCAATGTTAATTCGGTTGACGATGTGCTGACAAATTGGGACGCTATCAAAAGAAAGTCCAAGGGGCAGAAATCAACCTCACAGGCGATCGACTCGGTTCCGAGGGAGCTTCCTGCACTTATGAGAGCTGCGAAAATTCAGTCCAAAGCCGCAAAGGCAGGCTTTGACTGGGACGAGGTCGGCGGTGCGCTTGACAAGCTTTCCGAGGAGATCGCAGAGCTTAAAGAAGCGATCGCAAACGGAGATAAGGATAACATCAATGAAGAGCTCGGCGACGTTCTTTTCTCCGCCGTCAATGTTTCCCGCTTTGTCGATGCCGATGCCGAAGAGTCTCTCACCGACGCAACGGACAAGTTTGTTGCACGTTTCAAGACTGTTGAAAAGCTTGCCCGTGAAAGAAATATAGATATGAAGCAGTCGGATATCGAAACGCTTGACAGGCTTTGGGACGAAGCCAAACAAAACTAATCAATTCAAATGATATGCTTTAAGGCTGACGAATGGTGCTTCGGAGACCTTGGAGATTTCATAATAAAAAACTGGAGGAATTACAATGAATAAGACAGAATTTATCAACGCAGTTGCCGCTAAGGGTGAAATGGACAAGAAGGCTGCCGAGAAAGCAGTCAACGCTGTTATCGCCGCAACAACTGACGCACTCAAGAACGGTGAGAAGATCCAGCTTGTTGGCTTCGGCACATTCGAGATCAGAGAGCGTTCAGAGAAGCAGGCTCGCAACCCCAGAACAGGCGAAACAATGACTGTTCCCGCAAGCAAGGTACCGGCTTTCAAGGCAGGTAAGGCTCTCAAGGACGCTGTTAAATAATTCTATTTTAGTTCGATTGTAATGGGCAGGGCAAACAAAAATGTCCTGCCTCTGTTTTTTAAATTTTGAATAAAACCGCCCACGGCACATTTTTCGTTCGGGGCAGTACCTTTGTACAGCACCGCTCGCTGCAAAAAGCACCGTGAACGGTTTTCTTGCAAAATTTTTTAAAGGTAACTGCCCACGGCACATTTATGTTTCACCGAAAGGATCGGATAAGAATATGAGACTGGATAAATATCTCAAGGTTTCCCGTGTTATCAAGCGCAGAACTATTGCCAACGAGGTGTGCGACGCAAAGCACGTCCTTGTCAACGGCAAGATTGCCCGTGCTTCGTACGACGTCAAGGAGAATGATGTCATCGAGATAACCATGGGCTCGAACACTACCAAAATTCAGGTCACCAAGGTTACGGAGCACGCCAACAAGGACGATGCGGCTTTGATGTATAGGGTAATAGATTGAATATGTTCTGACCTCGCCTCATATATTTTTATGAGGTGTTTTTTATGTCTGAAGATTTTATCCACGATGTTGTAATAGAAAATCGGCAAAAGCTAAGCGCAACCGGCATCGAAAACGTTGACAGCTACGAGGAGGACTGCATAATCGCTCAGAGCGAGTGCGGTGAGATCGTAATCAGGGGACGTGATCTGAAAATAAGCCGTCTGTCCGTTGAAACAGGGGATATGACCGTCGAGGGCGGCATTGACAGCGTCGGCTACAATGCACCCAAGGTTAAAGGCAGTTTTCTGAACAGGGTGTTCCGATGATCGACTATCTTCCTAAAACCTCCGAACAGCTTTTAGGGTTTATCTATTCCGTCGGGATAGGGCTTGCCCTCGGGTTTGTCTACGGATTGCTGAGAATATTATTTTTTTTCCTGTCAGGAAGTGATAAAAAATTCACTCTTACAAGGGATATAATATTTCTGCTGTTCTGCCTGACCGTCACCTTCTTTTTCTTCCTTATCCGATACAACGGCAAGGTGATGTTTTTCGCCGTGGCAGGGGAGCTCCTCGGAGGATACGGTGCGTTTAAGCTAACGGATTCGTTTATCTCTTACCTGATCCGAAAAATTCTCAGAAAGGTGAGGAAAAGAATTTCCGGCTTTGTCCTCTCTGTAAGGCGCAAAGCGATATCTTTCGTCAGAAAAATCCAAAACTGTAAAAAAATATTATAAAATATAAAAAATTTTCTAAAAATGACTTGCATAATCGACACAATATAGTGTATAATCATTCCGTAACGGAGTGTCCGTTGCAAGAAGAAATTCGGAATCGAGGTGACTGAAATGGCTGAAAAGAAGAAGCGCAAGCATAGTTTCATTGTTTCATTCTGCATTATTGCGCTGTGTGCATATTTCGCCATTTCGTTGATAACCATACATAGAGAGATCAGAGAAACCAAAGCTGAAATTGCCGATGTCAAGGCATCCTATGACGAGCAGGTTGCGGAAAACGCTCAGATTAAGAAAAGAATTGACAGCGGTGAAATAGATGAATACGTCGAAAAGATTGCAAGAGATGAGCTTGGGTATGTTAAGCCCGGCGAGCACGTCTATTACGAAGTCTCTGTGAACGATTGACGGTTCGGAAAAAAGAGGAGTACGCATTTTATGCAGTTGGAAGTTGGTTCAATAGTTGAGGGAAAAGTAACAGGTTTTACGTCTTTCGGCGCCTTTGTCGATCTTGATGACGGCAAAAAGGGAATGGTACATATTTCCGAGGTGGCGACGGAATTTGTAAAGGATATCAAGGATCATCTGAAAGTCGGTCAGCAGGTCAAGGTAAAGGTTCTTTCTATTGCAGATGACGGTAAGATCAGCCTGTCTATCCGAAAAGCCGTTGAACAGCCTAAAACTCAGAAGCCAAAGTCCACCCAGCAGAGAAGACCTGCGGCGAACGTTTGGCAGGGCAATAAGAGCACGGATAATCAACCTCAGTCCTTTGAAAGCATGATGGCGAAATTCAAGCAGGTAAGCGACGAGAAGATGTCGGATTTGAAGCGTGACTCCAAGCACGGCGGCGGATACAACCGTCGCGGTACAAATAAACTGTGAGGTATTTCAGGGGCAGGTTTCTGCTCCTGTTTTTTGTAGGTGATTATTTTGAGAGAAATAGATGTAAGCGTAATAACAAAGACGGTTGCCGAGCTTTGCATCAGGGCAAACAAGCTCCTGCCCGACGACCTTGCCGAAACAATTTCTTCCTGCCGAGGCTGTGAGAGAAATCCTCTTGCCGAAAGCGTGCTCGGAGATATCGAGGCAAATCTTGATGCGGCAAAGGAGTTGGATATACCGATCTGTCAGGATACGGGTATGGCGGTCGTTTTTCTTGATATAGGTCAGGACGTGCATTTTGTCGGCGGCAGTCTTTACGATGCGGTCAACAGGGGAGTCCATGACGGTTATGTGGACGGCTATCTGCGCTGTTCGGTGGTGTCCGATCCGCTCAGAAGGGTGAACACCAGGGACAACACTCCTGCCGTTATTCACACGAATATTGTTGACGGCGACGGCGTGAAGATCACCGTTGCTCCTAAGGGCTTCGGCAGCGAGAATATGAGCTGTCTTAAAATGATGACGCCTGCGAGGGGCAGGGAGGATATCATCGAATATGTTCTTGACTGCGTGAAAACCGCAGGCGGCAATCCCTGTCCGCCCATCGTTCTCGGCATAGGCATCGGCGGCGACTTTGAGCAATGTGCCTTCCTTGCCAAAAAGGCTCTTTGCAGGAGCGTTTCTCAGAAAAATCCCGATGAATTTTATAACGATATGGAAGCTGAAATTCTTGACCGCATCAACAGGGAAACGGGCGTAGGCCCTCAGGGCTTCGGCGGCGACACGAGCGCTCTTTCCGTTGCCATTGAGACCGCTCCGACGCATATTGCAGGACTTCCCGTTGCGGTGAATTTCGGATGCCACGTCACCCGTCACGCAAGTGAAAATCTTTAAAATCGTCCACAGAGAGTTTTTGACGGTTTTTTTCGTCAAAAGGTGAAGTAATTCCGTCATACAGCCCAAGCCTTCTTGTCAATACACTTATTTGAGGTTAGATAATGAACATTAGATTTGTAATACCGTGCTTGTTAGGTCTTGAATCTATCATAGCGAACGAGATGAAAACCCTCGGCGCAGAGGACGTTGTTTCCGAAAACGGCAGAGTTCTTTTCAGCGGCGACGAAACGATGCTTGCAAGGGCGAATATCTGCTCAAGATATTCCGAAAGAATACAGATCCTTGTCGGAGAATTTTACGCAAGGAGCTTCGAGGAGCTTTTTCAGGGCACAAAGTCCCTTGCGTGGGAGGAGTGGATCGGCGCTTACGATGCTTTTCCCGTCAAGGGTTATTCCCTCAACTCCACTCTTTTCAGCGTCAGCGACTGCCAGTCGATAATCAAAAAGGCTGTTGTCGAGAGACTGAAATCAAAGTACGGAATAAGCTGGTTTGACGAGACGGGACCTGTCCATCAAATTCAGTTTTCTATAATGAAAGACAAGGTCAGTCTGCTTCTTGACACAACTGGAGCAGGTCTTCACAAGAGGGGCTACCGTCCGCAGGCTAATGCCGCTCCGATCAAGGAGACCTTGGCGGCGGCACTCTGTGACCTTGCAAGACTCCGCAGTTATCACACCCTTTACGATCCGATGTGCGGAAGCGGAACAATACTCATAGAGGGTGCTATGATGGTGCACAACATCGCGCCCGGAGTGAACAGATATTTCTCGGCGGAACGCTGGGACGTGATTGATGAAAATGTCTGGACTCAGGAGCGCAACCGTGCGAGGGAGCTTGTAAATTACGACACCGATTTTGTCGCATACGGCTCCGATATAGACGAAGCTGCTCTTGAAATCGCTCAGATAAATGCAAAGAGGGCAGGAGTTGAAAGAAAGATCAGGTTTGAAAAGGCGGATATCCGCAATTTTGAGCCGAAAAGCGAAAAGGGCACGGTGATATGCAATCCGCCCTACGGAGAGCGTTTGTTGGATATCGAGGAGGCCCAGAGGCTTTATAAAATTATGGGGGAAAAATTCATCAGAAAGCACGGTTGGGCGTATTATGTCATAAGTCCGTCCGAAGAATTTGAAAAGGAGTTCGGACGCAAGGCGGACAAACGCCGCAAGCTTTACAACGGTATGATAAAGTGTCAGCTGTTTATGTATTTCAAATGATTTACGGAGGTATTTTGAAATGAGACACCTATTTATTATCAATCCGAACGCCGGCAAGGGAAAGGCTTTTGATACGGTTATGCCGCTTATCAAAAAGGCAGTTGCGGATAGAGAAATAGACTACGAGGTGTATGTCAGCAGTTCCTCACAGGATACGCATGATTACTGTAAAAGAATGTGCGAGACCGGAGATCAGCTCCGTATTTATGCCTGCGGAGGAGACGGAACGATCTACGATGTTGTCAATGCGATACACGGCTTCGACAATGTTGAATTTGCCGCAATTCCTCTCGGTTCGGGCAATGACTTTATCCGTCTTTTCGGAACAAAGGAGGAATTTACGGATATCGGCGCACAGATTGACGGTACACCGATCAAGATCGACGCTATAAAGTGCGGCGACAGGATAGCCGTCAACCAATGCTCAATGGGAATGGACGCCGAGGTTTGCTCTAAGCAGTCGGATTTCAAAAAAATTCCGTGGCTTACGGGTGAGTCGGCTTACACGGCGTCCCTGCTTTACTGCCTATGGTCAAAGAGGACGAACCGTTTTACCGTCACCATCGACGACGGAGAACCTATTACAGATGATTTTATCTTTGCTTTTTGCGGTAACAGCCGCTACTACGGCGGAGGTTATCAGGCGGCTCCCTATGCCGTACCCGAGGATGGAAAGCTGGATTTCTGTCTTGTTACAACGATGAAGATTCCACGCCTGCTTTCTCAGATCGGTAACTATAAAAAGGGCAGACACTTTAACTGGCCGGAAACAACTTATGTCAGAGGAAAGAAAATGACCGTACACAGCGATATTCCTGCTTCGGTAAACGTTGACGGCGAATGTGATATGGTTACGGACAGCACCTTTGAAATTATTCCGTCGGCATTTAAATTTGTGATTCCCGCATCTTCGTCCTACATACAGGACAGAAAATCGGGAAAAATTTCAGATGAGATCGGCGTTCCCGTAAAATAACTGAACATAATAATAAATATACAGCTTTATTTCGGTGACAATATGGATATTTTCAATGCATTAACAATGGTCGGCGGTCTGTGCCTCTTCCTTTTCGGAATGAATATTATGGGACAGGCTCTTGAACGCCGTGCAGGAAACAGCCTCAGAAACACGCTTGAAAAACTGACTTCAAACAAAATTGCCGGATTTTTGACAGGTCTCGGCGTCACGGCCGTTATTCAAAGCTCGTCCGCAACGACGGTAATGGTTGTCGGATTTGTAAACTCCGGCTTGATGACGCTCAGACAGGCGATAAACGTCATTATGGGCGCAAACGTCGGCACGACGGTAACAAGCTGGGTGCTTTCGCTCGGCGGAATCAGCAGCGACAATGTTTTTGTAAAGATGCTCACTCCGACCGCTTTCACACCGGTGCTTGCCCTTGTCGGTATTGTTATGTATCTCTTTGTCAAGGACTCGAAAAAGAAGGACACGGGAGCCGTACTGCTCGGATTCTCCGTTCTGATGTTCGGAATGGAGACTATGTCGTCTGCGGTTTCCGGTCTTTCCGAAGTGCCCGAATTTCAGAAACTGTTTATAATGTTTAAAAATCCGCTTTTAGGACTTCTTGTCGGTATGCTTCTTACGGCGGTCATTCAGTCAAGCTCCGCTTCGGTCGGTATCTTGCAGGCATTGACTGTAACGGGCCAGGTTTCGATCGGTGCGGCAATACCGATCGTTATGGGTGACGGTATCGGCACCTGCGTCACAGCGATGTTCTCAGGTATCGGCGCAAAGAGAGAAGCCAAGCGTGCCGCAGTTACCCACCTTTTGATAAATGCAATGGGCTCGATAATCTGGGTTACGGTTTATTGGATCATCAAGGTGATTTTCAAGCCGGCAATCCTTGATTCTTCGGCAACCTTTGTCAGCATCGCTATCATCAACACAGGCTTCAAGGTGCTCAATACCGCCCTTTTCCTGCCTCTTTCGGGAGTGCTCGAAAAGCTTGTCTGCAAGCTCGTACCCGATTCGGATACGGTCGAGGAGGATGTCGAGCTGGACGAGAGACTTCTTTTCACTCCGACTCTTGCTCTCCAGCAATGCCGAGCCAAGGAGACCGAGATGGCAAAAATTGCACGGGAGGCTCTTTGCAACAGTATAAGCTCAATAACGGACTTTTCTGCGGAGCTTGCCGAAAGTGTCAGAAAAAAAGAAAACTCCTGTGACCATTATGAGGATATTCTGGCGACTTATCTTGTTAAAATAGGTGCGGAGCATCTTTCGGACAGCGACAGCGAGCAGGCTACAATGCTGTTAAAGCTTCTCGGTGACTTTGAACGAATTTCCGACCATGCTGTCAATCTCATTGAATCGGCTGAGGAGCTGAGGGATAAGAAGCTTGTTTTCTCCGAGGAAGCGGCAAATGAATTTTCGGTTATTTCCTCGGCGGTCAACGAAATTCTTGAGCTTGCGATTGACGCTTTCGTCAACAATGACCGTGAAAAGGCGAGCTGCGTTGAGCCGCTTGAGCAGGTTATAGACGACATCAAGGAGATATTGAGAACCAACCATGTCAAGCGTATGAGAAACGGCGAGTGCGGAATTGAAATGGGCTTTATCTGGTCGGATATTCTGACGAATTTTGAGCGTGTTTCCGACCATTGTTCCAACATCGCAGGCTGTGTTATCGACACCGCAGACCACAACCTCAATCTCCACGAAACTCTCAGCAATTTCAAGCACAATAACAAGAGCTTCGAGACAAGCTACCGCTATTTTGCGGAGAAATACAAGGTGTAATCAAACAACCGCTGAATTATGATTTGATAATTCGGCGGTTGTTGCTGTTAAAATATTGAAAACGTTTTTCGGATATGATATATTAAAAGAAAAAGGGGGATTTTCTGTGAAAGCGATTTTCTGTAAACTTCTTTCGGTTATTATCACTCTTATCTCTATGTTTGCCGTTGAATTAAATCAACCCGTAATTCCAAATCCGACGAAAAAGGTTGATTTGTCTCAGTTCAGAATGACGTTTGAAGATGAATTTGACGGCGAGCTTGACCGCAGCGTCTGGTCGGGACATTATACATACGGCGACGCTTCATCAATCCGGAAAGGCACATACTGGAACAACAATATGGCATATACCGAGGACGGCAACCTGATTATACCGCTGAGATATCTGCCTGACGGTATGGGAGGAACGGGAGCAGGCTGGTACACGGCAGGTCTTGACACCGACTCCGACGCACCGAACGGCTTTTCTCAGAAATACGGATATTTCGAGTGCCGATGTATTCTTCCTAAGGGCGCTGATATCTGGAGCGCATTCTGGATGTTTAATGACAGCGTGGGAAATGTTGACGGAGTGGGCAGGGACGGCACCGAGGTTGATATCTTTGAAAGCTTCAGCTACGGCGATCTGCTGTCGAATGTTGTTCAGTGCAATCTCCATTGGGACGGCTACGGCGAAGCGCATCAGAGCGGAGGTCATTGCAAGACCTACGTCATCGGCAATAATCCTTATGAAGAATTTAACACATACGGTCTTGAATGGAACGAGAATGAATACATCTTCTATGTAAACGGCAAGGAATTTTACCGAACGAATGATGGCGGTGTGTGCCAAAATCCTCTGTTCCTTATCCTTTCCGTTGAGATGTGGGGAGAAAATGCAGTTCCCTCAGAGCGTGACGAAAATGCCGCACCTGCGGATTTCATAGTCGATTATGTCAGAGCATATCAGTATATCGACATTATTGACGCTAAATAAACATCGGACTGTAGAACTAAGCGAAGAACAAAAGAAACTAAACTAAACAGAGAGGCTTGTATCGGATTTTTTTAACCGATACAAGCCTTACTTGTTATATTATTATTAAAAAACAAAATCACTTTGCCAGACATCAACATCAAAGTCCTGAAAAACATCTTTCAGACGGTTATGGACGTCCATTTTGGTAACTCCCTTTTTGAGAATAACCTGTAAAAATCCGCCGCCGCCTGCGCCGACGATCATCTTTGCATCGGCAAGATCGTCAATGGTCATAATGATCTGGTCAATAAGGGTGTTTGTACTGCCCTCGTCGATCATCTTTGAAAGTCCCCAGTGATCGTTAAGCAGTTTTGCAAATTCGTCAACATCGCCTCTCTCAAGCGCAAAACGCATAAGAGCCGCAACCTTCTGAATTTCGCTGTGAGCCTTCAGGCTTTTCGGCTCGTTGCCGACATATCCGCCGACAACATCACGAAGCAGGTTTCTTGCCAATCGCCGCTGACCTGTATAAATAACCGCAAAGCGTTCGGAAAGCTCCTTTTTAGTCTGTTCGTCCAATTTAACATGCTCAACATTTATTTGCTGATTGATGCCGGGCGAGGAGGTTATGAACTTAATGCCCGGAGTGACGCCGCCGACCTGATCCTGCCAGCCGCCGCCCGTGGACATAATCTGTTCCATTGCGAGCACGGTTGCATAGAGCGCATCGTCATCATATTCAATGCCAGTGAACTCGAAAACCGCCTTGACTGCCGCCGCCGAGAGGATTGACGAGGTGCCGAGTCCCGAACCCTTGGGCACATTTGTGACCTCGGAGTGCATCTCAAATCCGCCGCCGAGACGGTTGAGAATCGCTTCAAGACTGCCGCCCTCTTTCGGAATGATACCGCAGGCAAGCAGACAAGCCTTCTGCAAAGCAAAGGGATCAAACGGATCGCCCGTATTTTGCAGGGGAGCGATGGTGTCAAATTCGCCGTGTACGTCCATATCACGGCTGTCAAAAATGATCTTGCGATCGGGAATTTTAACAAGTCTGACCTCAACGGGAAGCTCTCCGTTGAGGGAGATCGCCGCATTGAGCACCACTCCGCCCCGTTCAAGACAGTGAGGACAGGTATCTGTCCAGCCGCCGCCCCAGTTCACTCGAAGCGGAAGCTTGACCACCGTTTCGTCGGAGACTATGCGGCAGGAGTCGTTGTAGCGAAGTCCCTTCATAGTTGAATTGAGTACCGTGTCGGCTATCGTGCTAAAGCAGTTGCCGACATATTTTTCGTCGTTCAGCGCAACGCCGAGATAGTAGTAAAGCCTGATCGCATAGGAAAAATCGGACAGCTTTGAAGTATCGAGCTTTTTAAGCTCCCTTTCAAGCCATTTCGACTGTATGGGAGTCAGAGTGTCGGAATTAAGTATACCTGCACAGTCACAGGCAGGCTTGCCGTCAAGAATGTAGGTTTTCAGCTCATCCATTCGGACAAGCTCCTCCATACGCTTTGTCCAGTCGATAATCGCCTGCGGATCGGCATCGTTAAAGCCCGAACACAGAGATTTTCTTGAGGCTTCAAGCCACGAAGCCTTGTCACCCTTGCCGCTGACTATCATATCGTAAAGAGTGAGCGCCGAAGCGACAGCTTCCTTTATAGTGTCACATTCGGGATAAAGGGCGGCGTTCCAGAGCGTGTGTCCGTCACCGTCGTTCCAGATGTCCTTGTCGGAAATTCCGAGCTGTTTTACAATTTCATCAAGCTCTCTGCCGAAAAGCAGAGAATTTTTCGGATTGTCGTGAACGTCCATAATTCGACAGACAAATCTTCCGTCGGTCTGTTTCAGACCGTGCAGGAGGACGTTGTCGGGGATTTTCTCATCGTGAATGTCGATAAAGCTGATATAGCAATTCCTGCCTATTTTCGCCTCTGAGTGAACGTAGGACACCTCTAAGTAGGTTGAATCTCCGACTTCTGCTCCCTCCGAGAGAACGGAATTGTAGCCAGCGATGTCGGGGCAGGGAATACTGCTGTTAATCTGTTTTTTCCAGCCGAGAGTTTTGTATTCTTCAACGCCGCTGTTCATCAGCTTCATTATTTCGGAAATCGAGCCGAAATGAATGAAACGTGCAGGGGAGAGGTTGAGAAGCTTCATATTAAACTGACCGATAGCCTCGAAAAGTGCCTTTCTCGCAAGGCTCAACTCGGGACAAAAACTGCCGTCGGGAGCCTGAGTATAAAAATCGTCCAGAGTGGAGCTTTCCGCAAGGCAGTAGGCGATATCGCCGTAAAGCGAAAGACGGGCCTTGTCGTTGACCATCACATCGTATTTTTCATCGGTATCGACCGTGCCGTAGAGCTTATCCAAAACCTTGGGACTGAGCCACAGAACGCCCGTGTCGATACTGCACTTGTTTCTTTCGTCAACCGCACCCTCTGCCGTCAGGGTTTCAATCGGCTGTTTATGCAGGAATTTTTTAACGTTTCCGCGTTCGCTTTTAATGTAAACACCGTGATTTTTTGCTGTCTCGGCGTCCTCCTTGAAGCTGATTACAGCGGCGTCGGACGAGCCGAAATCGCACATCAGCGGATTGAAAAGCAGGGTAACGTCGCCTGAAAGAAGAAGCATACCGTTCTTGAGCCTGCCGGGAACGCTCGCCATTGTCACCATAAACATATCGAAAAGCGTTGCGGGAAAGCCGTCAAAGGCGGTCGGAATGGGGCTGAACAGCTTGCCGAGTGCGCTGTACTGCGGAGTTCGTGAGCTGTTGCCGCCTGCGTGGATAACCATAATCCTCTTTTCCGAGAAATCGCCGTATTTATTCTTTAATTCACGAATGACCGAAAGCGTGGAGCCTGCCGAGCCGACACGCTTGTTGTCCCTGTCGGGAACAATGAGAAAATCGGTGAACGAAGGTACTCTGCCGAGGGATCTCCGATATTCGATTTGCTTGCGGTATCCGTCAGCCTGTGCCGTGTTGCTTGCCGTAATAACAATACAGTCCCAGTGGGGAAAATTCGGATTGCTGACCGAACGGTCAAAGTCGGCTTGAGAATCAAGCAAAGACTGCTGTAAGAACAGCGATATCATAGCGTTGTTTGTCAATTTGTTTGAAAAAACGTTGTCAGACATCGGAAAACCTCCTTTGTGATCTAATCAGCCGATATGAGATTTGAGTTTATTTAGTTTACTTTTGAAGATTGCCTTTTCCGTCTTGTTAGCTCCGAAGCTGAGCATACAAACAGCGAGTACGCCGCAGAATACAACGCCTCCAACAATCAGCGAAAGATAGTTATTTGAGATGAAATAGGACGCCGCTCCGCCGCATACGCAGGCGATCAGCATAGCAGGGAGAAGTCCCTTGAAGGACTGACCGAAAAGATATATGACATCAATATGAATACTCTTTTTGTAGTAAATATTCATAAGAATGATCTGTCCGATGGTGGTGAAGACAGCCGTTGCCGCCGCCGCACCGATCATTCCCCAGTATTTGATCCACCAGATTGTAAGCAGAATGTTTCCGACTGCCGTTATGCCGAGGCAGATCGAGCGGACGTGTCTCTTGCGCAGAACGTCAAGGACATTGACGATAATTCCGTTCGACATATTGACGAACATCGGCACCATAATGATAATTGCGATCAGCCACGCTTCAAGGTAATCCTTGCCGTAGACGACCGAGATAAACGGTCTGCCGACAGCAATAAATCCGAACAGGACAAGACCGCCGACGATTACGACAAGACGGCACGGCTGTACAAGAGTTTTGGTAAGCTCTGCGCCCTCCTTGCCCTCACGCATATTCCTTGCGACCTGCGGCATATACATTGAGATCGGCATGGTTGTAAGTGCGGAGAAGGTCGAAAAAATATACATTGCGACCGAGTAGACCGAAACCGCCTCGGGCGACATTGCGATACCGATAACGAATTTGTCCACGTTGTTGTTCGCCATATTGACTATCGTCTGCAAAAACATTGCGAGTGCCAGCGGCAAGATCTGACGGAAAATTCCGTAATTAAAATATCTGAATGTAAAACGTGCTTTAAGCTTTATTATGCAATAGCAGATAGTGAAGATGAAAATACATATCGTCAGCACCGTGTCGATCGTGACAAGTACGATTGCGCTGTGCTTTACAATAAGAAGTGCAATCACAAGAATTGAACGGATTATTAGGTAGGTCAGAGAAACGATTGAGCCGAGGCTGTATTTTTCAAATCCGAGGACAACTCCGTTGAGCGTCTGAACAAGGAAATTGAAAACAAGCTTCACGGCGGAAATAATGAAAATTATTTTTCCCGTTTCAATCTGTTCGGGAGTCAGAGCTTTTTTGTAGATCGTGCCGATCAGCATATAAAAAACGAACACACCGATACAGATAATAAAGATGAGAATACAGGTCACGGTCCATACCGTTGAAATATTCTTTTTGATATCCTCGTTTTCCGTACCGTCCTTTTTGCACAGGGAGATGTTCCTCGTCATTATCGTGCCCGTGCCGAACTCGAACAGGGTGAGATAGGTCAGGAACGAGGTCATAGTCTGATAAACGCCGTAGTCGGTCTTGCCGAGCATTCTCAGCACGAATGCCGACATAAAGAAACCGATAACGGTGTTCAGTATTGTATAGATGTAGGAAATTGCAATTCCTCTGCCTCTGCGATTCATTATTTGTCTCCGATCTTGCGCTTAATTCTCCGATATTTTCCGACTGCCCTTGTGAAAAGCGTCTGACGGTCAGCCGCCGTTCTCAGAAGAGCCGCCGCAGGTGATTTGCCGAAATTGTCAAAGAAATAATCTCGGTTGAAATTGTAGTCGGTCTGTATATACATGGATTGGTTTTCACGAAGTGCGTCGTTTTTTTCTATTTCTAACGTTTCTGTATCAGTTAAGCTGTCAAAAAATTCTGCACCCTTTTCGCTGTTGATGAACGTGAGAGTTATGCCCGTATTGTCGTTCATTTCGGGAGCCGATTTTTCGCATCCCCAGAAATCCGCCATTGTGAAATCGGATATTCTTTCCAACCTGCGAAACGGACAACTGTAACAGCTTTTTCTGATCGTCACACTGCGGACGAACGCCCTCATATACGGATTTTCAGTCACTATAACGGTGAAATCCCTGCCGTTTTCAAACCGGGCGGAAAAGGAATATTTTTTCCATCCGCTGACCTTGTTTCGGAAATTTACCGAGCTGACAGGACTGCCGTTTTCTTTTTCCAACTCAGCGAGATAACTGCGCCAGACCTCGGGGGAGGGAACTCCGTGACAGATCATATCCGCAGTCAGGAGATTTTCGTAATCTTTTCTGAGGAAGCTTTTGAGTCCCTCGACCTGACAGGGTGTGCCCGAAAAAAGAACCAAGCGGCCGTCTTTCAGCTTGCTTTTTATTTCACGGAAAAGCTCCCGGTCGTTTTCGCACTGAATGTATTTTGAGCCGCGCAGAAGCCTAAGCTCCTCGGCGGTTTCAATTCCGATGTGGCGCACCTTTTTAAAGTCGGGAGAAAAAGCCGCACCGTAAACTATGCCGCCGCTTTCAATAACCTTTGAGGCGAGCATGGTGAAAAAGCCGCCCGATGAGCTGTTAAGTCGAATTTGTTCGTCCTTTGTCCTTACGGCAACAATTCTCTTTGCCTGCGAACGCTGACCTGAATTGTTTGTGACGGGGCAGACGTTGGCGCACATTCCGCAATTAACGCAAAGCCCGGTATTGATTTCGGGATAGCGGAAGCCCTCCGAATCGGGTTTCATATCAACGGCGTTATGAGGACAGATTGCCGAACAGGCGGCACAACCCGTACAGTTTTTCGGTACTTTTATCACACTGCTCATCTTTTTACCTTTCGTTGAAAACAATAAGATCCTCAGCGGCACTTTCCGCCTTCCTTTGATATTCGGGAATTACCTTTTCAAGTCTTGCACGGATTTCTTCCCTGTTATTTTGAATAAATTTAAATCCGTCAAACACCTCGTCTGAGCTTTTCAGCTCCTGAACGGGCAGAACGTAACCCTTGTAATCTCCGAAAAGATCGGTTGCAATTCCCTTTGCCTTGACAGAGTAGCCGAGCACAAGAGTCGGGACAAGGCTTGAATATGCGGCGATCGAAGCGTGAGTTCTTGCCGCAACAAATATTGAACATTTTGAAATGATATATTTAAGCTGATTGCAGTTGTAATCTTCCTTGAGTATTCTTACACGGTCGTTATCGGAAAAACGTTCCTTAATCATATTGAGCGGCTCGTAATCCCTCTCCTTGAAATCGTTCATAAAAACGTGGGGGACGAGCATAACGTTCATATCCGTATTTCTGAGAACATCGTCAACAATTTTTATACAGCCGTCAACGGCAAGCATGTGATTGGGATTTTCCTCCATTGCAATGGGGCTGAGGTTTATTCCGACTGCACCGTTTTTCCACCAGTCCTCGTCCGTTTCGACCGCTTCGGGCGCAAGTGTAAAGGCAGGATCGGCGGTCAGAAACAGCTTCTCTTTGTCAAAGCCTGCCTTTAAAAGAATATCATAGGTGAGCTTCTCTCTGATATAAAGCTTGTCATATGCTTTGAGTGTTTCGGTTATCCTTGCGTTATTTACCGAGCTTTCCTCAATGGAAGCCGCCCAGAGCACAACGGGTATGCCGAGCTTTTTGCACCAATGGATAAGCGACTCGTTTTCGAGCGACACGCCGTAGCAGTAGGTGTCGCCGCCGATGTGTACCATAACGTTGCCGTCTGCGGCTTTTAAAAGCTCTCCCTGCTTGACTTTCTCATAGGGAAAGGTGTTGTGAAAGATCTTGTTCCAGCCTGCCTTGAAAAGAAGCTCAGGCTTGCTGTCGCATCTGCGGTACATCAGCGTTTCGTCAATATATTTGCGGTTTTGATTTTCTGCAAATTCATATTCTGTTCTGAATGCGAGAGCGGTTTTGGAGCCGAATTTACGAAACATTGCAGAGGTCGATCTTGCAATCGCTTCACAGCCTCGGTTTTCACGGCCTGTATATCCACCCATAACAATTTTTTTCATAATCAGATCTTTCCTTTTAAAAGCAAATATTGTTTCGACTGCGGCACGGGAACGGCAACGCTGCAAGGTCCGTTATCATAAAGACTGTATGCGTCCTTTCCGGAAAGCAGAGCTTCAGACAGCTCGACCAATCTTTTCGCCGCCACCTGCGGTGTCCAGCTTTCGCATATTGTACGGTAAGCCTCCTTGCCGCAGCTTCGGCAGAATTCGGGCGAGGAGAGCATGGTGCATAAAGCGGAGTACATTCCGTCAAGATCACCGTTTTTGTATATCATTCCGTTTACGCAGTCGTTTATCAGGAACGGCACGGCGCCGATTGCATGGTTAGCGAGCACGGCGCAGCCGCTGTTCATCGCCTCGTTGAGAACGGCGCCCCAGCCCTCGTTGTAATCGCTTGTGAAAAGGTAGACCGAGGATTTTTCCATAAGTCTTCTGACCTCGTCAGGGGGGAGGGCACCTGTAAATTCAACACAGCTGTCCAGTCCGCAGTCCTTGACTTTTTGCTTCATCTGAGGCAGAAGCGGTCCTGTTCCGACCATTGTAAGCTTAAAATCAACCCCGTCTTTTTTCAGCCTCTCCGCCATTTCGATAGCGTGTTCGCTGTGCTTCCAGTCGATAAAACGTCCCGCCCACATAAGGCTGTTCTTTTCCTTGCCGTCGAGAATGTCATCAAAATCATCGTAGCGGATTATTTCGGGAAAGTAGCCCCATTTAAACATCTTGTCGGGATAAGCGTGTATGAGCTGACAATCCCTTGCAACATATCCGCCGGCGCAGAGCAGATAGAAATTACACTTTGCGTAACGGGTATGATAATTATAAGAATTTTTCAGCACCCTCGGATCAAGCAGTCGGTTATATCCCTGCTTGAACAGACGCTCAGAATAGCGGAAGGTAATCTTATCCGTGTTTTCAAGTCGGTTTCTTATCCATTCTGTCGATGAGCCGCCCTGAATTACAATGTCCGCTTCGTCGATGAGTTTTTTTGCAAGGCTTGTCTGTTCCCCGCCGTCATAGGGGCAAACGATGAAATCATAAGAATGGTTCATATCCGCATATCCGAGCTTGAGCCTTTCTTCTGAGATCGGCTCGGTTGTAATAAAACGGTATCCGTCACCCAAAAGCTTCACCATTTCCTTGGAAAAGGTGAGCTGATGATGATTCATAAAATTGGATATAAAAACGACTTTCATAGCTTTACCTCAAAGGATCATAAAGATCACACACTCGGTTTTGTTATTTTAAATATTTTTTTGAACAACGCTTTAAGCTTCAGCTTTCCGACCAGAGACCACAAAAAGACCTTGAGAAAATATCCTTTTTCCGCCGCAAAGCTTTTGAGCTTTGACCTTACCCTTGTCGGATCGCCCGTGTAGTATCTATACATAAACCACTTGGCTTTTCCCTGGAAGTGAAGTCCGTAAAAGGTGACGGGATTACTGTCTCCCTGCTTAAAGCCGTATGCTTTACCGTCCTTAATGACAATTTTTTTTCGTTTATTTTTGATTTCAAAGCCCTCGGACTGATTGACCGAATTGTCGAAAAGTCCGTTGTCAACTATTGTATTTGTGTCGAAAGATTTCTGCGATTTTGCAAACCATTCAAACAGCGTCATATCGCATATTCCGCCGTAGCGTCCGCCCTCGACAAAGTATTCGTTGTAGTATTTTTTGATCTGTTCCAGTTTTTCTTCTTCGGCATAGCTGTCGAACATATAGTCGGCAAGGTCGGACACGCTCTTTTTTGTCAGGAAAGTGTACTGAGGTCCCTGATCCCTGCAAACCGTGATATCAACGCCCTGAAGATAACGTTCACGGTACTCTGTAACGTTGGTATAGAGCAGAACATCGGTGTCGAGATAGATGAAAGCTTCGATATCCTCACGGGAGTTAAGGTACTCCTTCATCACCATCCAGCGCTGAAAGCAGAAACGCTCGTAGCCGACAGGATTTGGACTCATATGAACATAGACTTCGCAGAATTTTTCGGACATTTCTGAATAATCCGAAACCTTGGCGTGAGTGAAGCCTTGATTTTTTACCCAGCTGTTGCTCTCATCGCCGAGGAGAATAATTTCCGAATCGGGATTGAAGTGCTTCGCCTGATTAAGGGCATAGGCAATGATGTTGCTGTTTCCCGTATGAACAAAGAGTATCGGCAGCGGTTTCATTATTTACAGCCTCCCACAATTTTCCTGTATATCTCAACAAGCTGTTCGGTGCATTTGTTTTCATCAAGATAGGGGCGGATAAAGTTCTTTCCGTTGGTGCTGAATTTTTTTGCGGTTTCATCATTATTGAAAAGCCTGAGAATAAAATCGGCAAGGTGAATATATTCCTCGTGACGGAAAAGGTAACCGTTCTCTCCGTGTTTAACGGTTTCGGGGATTCCGCCGACATAGCTTGCGATGCTCGGCACTCCGACAGCCATAGCTTCTCTGAGCGTTGTGCTGAGGTTTTCAATCGAGGACGGAATAACCATAATATGTGATTTTTCCATTCTGTCCGCCATTTGATGTTGAGTAAGGCGGCCTGTGAAAACAACGTTATCTCTGAGATCAAGGCTGTTTATCAGGTACATAAGATATTTTTCATAGCCCTGCCTTTTGAATTTTGATTTGAAGTCCGTTTTTGAGAACGGATCCCGCATACCCGGAACATACAGCTTGACGTCGGGAACGCTCCTCTTAACGATAGCAAGAGCCTCAATCAGAACATGAAGTCCTTTGAGCGGATAAGCCGAGGCGCAGGTGAAGATCGAATGTTTTTCGCAGTTTTCAAGAGACCAGTTCTTGTTAAAAAACATCTCGCCTATACTCTGGTGATGGACAAAAAGACGGGAGTCGGGACTGATAAATTTGCAGTGAGCCATTGCCCATTCGTTTTCGATAATAATATTTTCGGAAAGGGCAAGCATCTCCTTTTCAATTTCGGCCTTCTTGCCGAAGAATTTCTGCTCCTCGTAAAGACCGTCACGCTTGATAATGTTTCTGATTGAATATGCCTTTTTGATCTGAGACTTTGTGAGGTTGGAAAGGTAATAATATTCTATTGTTTCCATAATTCCCTGTATCTCGGTGACGGAGGGGATACCTCTCTTTTTAGCGATATTAAGTACGCATAGCCCGTGGGCATATTCCGTGCCCCACTGCATGATTAAGTCGGGCTTCGCTTTATCGAGAACCTGTTCCCATTGCTTAATACGTTCAGGCTCGTCATAGCCGTAAATCCTTTTATGATCCGCAGGAACAAGGTAGTATATGATGTTATCCTCTGTAAAAGCTTCAACGGCATTGACCGGTGCAACGGAGGCAACGGAAATTTCAATATCGTCTGTTTTGGCAAGACCGATCAAGGTAGGCTCCATCCATGTTCCGCTGATCGCCTGAACATTAAACTTGCGTTCAGCGGCCGCAATAGGTCTGTTGGTGATCCATAAAACTTTCATTTACATTGGCCTCCTTTTAATAATCAGTTTTGTGTCGTCGGTCAGCAGCTCGTCAAAGTAGGGGATAATGATGAACATATGCATGGTGAACATAACGATCTGGAACGAATTTAAAAGACCGGAAAACAGATAGAAAATGCTGATCGCAATAAGAACTTTCTTGGTTTCAAGATCGGCGGTTTTGAAATTTTTGCGTGTGTACTGAATGAGCGAGAAATAATAAATAAAAACAAGACAGCCGTATTTTGCAATATAGTCGATCCATGTTGAGTGACCGCCGGGTTTAATGCTGTTCGGTGTGAGCGTGCCGAGAAAGAAGTTGTGTGCCATTGCACGGAAGCTTTGAATATAGAAAGACAATCTGCCCTCGGTGCTTGTGTAGTCTTCTTCTGCGCCGTTTCCGTAGGTCTGAATAATTTCGGCGAACGAAGCGTCCGAGAAGAAAATATCGTAGATATCCTGTATTCTTTTCTGAAACTCGACTGTGAGAAAATCGCTTTTCAAAAGTAACGTCAGTATAGTCGGGAGAAGTATCATAAAGAAAATGAAGAAAAAAATAGAAAAAGCAACAACCTTTTTCATATCAGTGCTCTTTACAAGCAGGAGATACAAGGTTATGATAATCGTTAAAAGCAGGGGAAGAGACATCTGAGAAAGGTACAGAACATAGAGAGTCACTACCATATATGCAACGGAAAGAACCTTGTATTTTGATCTTCTGAAATTGCACAGAACAATGAAATAGACAACCACAAAGGTATAAATCGAGGGAATATTTACGAGCTTTTCAAGTCCCGAACCGTTGATGTTGATTAAATCAAAGGCGGAATTACGCATAATCATCGGATTTTTAAGAAGCTCGTATATGTCAACAAGCTCCTTGAGTATGTTTTCGGCAAGGATAAAAAGTAAAATGAACTTACGTTCCTTTTCATTGTTATGGATATATGCGCCGATGCACATCATTACAAAGCAGTAGAAAGAGATCAGGAAACCGGACTTAGTAAACGATTCCTTGTTTGCAAACATATAGATCAGCGAAAGCAGTATGAAAACTGCAATGCCGTAGATTTTTAAATCGGAATACAGATAATTGCGTTCGGTTCTTGAGGTCAGGATCAGAAATGTCAGGATAAGGCTGATGCCGAAAGCCATTGTTCCGTTAAGCGGAGGTATCAGCAGCCAGATTCCGCCCTGATAGAAGCTGATGAACGCACAGGAGCATATGACTATTATCAGATGAGTTATAGTCTGCCCTACGGTCCTATTGCTGTTTGGCATTTTATTTCCTCCGTTTTCAGCGTTTTATAATAGTCTTAAAAATATCTCTCTTTTTGTAAACCCGGCTGAGCTGGTTGCCGACGGTTTTCGGAATGAGCTTTGCCGGAGTGGAAAGGAATATCATCGTGAATTTATAAATCGGATTGCTCATTGAACGCTTGCTGAAAAGTTTTTTTCTGTTCAGCTTGTCATAGAAATTGTCGCCCGTCGTTTCCTCATCAACAAGGTATTGCAGATTTTCGTCACAGTAAACCGTGTAGCCGTATTTCCTGCACGCACGGATTGTCCACTCGTAGTCCGAGCCGTAATGCGGCAGAAGAATGGGATGAAAGCCGCCAACGGTGAGGAAATCCTCAATTCTGAAAAACAGGCTTCTTGTTGAGGCGCAGTTGCCCGTGCCTGCTCCGCTTCTTTTTACCGTGGTGGTCACATAGTCGTAATCGACCGCACCGTCAAAAACCTTGCCCGTCTGACGGCTTACTCCGCAGCCTGTGAGCAAAGTGCGTTCTTTTTTCTCAAGAATATCTATTGCTTTTTCGATATAATCCTCGTCAAATTCGGAATCATCGTTTGCAAACATGGCATATGCGTTTCTGTCGGCATTCCTGACAGTCCATTTGTATACCTCGTGAAGAGCACCGCCCCACCAAAGGTTTCCGTCGCCCTGAATTATAACGGCGTCGGGCATTTTGGAACGCACCATATCCGCAGTCCCGTCGGTACAGCCGTCGTCAACGAGGACAAGCCGGATATCTTTATAGGTCTGGCGTAAAAGCTGATCCACAAATTTTTCGGTTATTTTATATCGGTCGTGTACCGCGGTGAAAACATAGATCATATTTATCCCTCTGTTTTGATTACAGTCTCCAGTATTTCATACCCGAAGCGTTAAGGTCCTCTACTGTATACAATCCCTTTACGTCGAGGAAGACCTTGTTTGCGTTGTCCGTGTCCTTGAAGAGCTTTTCAACGCCCTCAAGTCCGAGCTCTTTAAATTTCTTATGGGCAACCGCCATAATAACGCAGTCGGCGTCGCTGATATCCTTGATATCGGTAAGCTGAACTCCGTATTCCGCAAGGGCTTCGTTTTTATCTGCCCACGGATCAACAACGAGCGGTTTAATATTGTATTCTCCGAGTCGCTTGATGATATCCTCAACCTTGGAGTTCCTGATGTCGGGACAGTTCTCCTTGAAGGTAAGTCCCATAATAACTACCTTGCTGTTTTTCGGAGCCTGTCCTGCTTCAACCATCTTTTTGACGGCGGCGTCGGCAACGTATTTGCCCATATTGTCATTGACAATACGGCCGCTGAGAATGATCTGGCTGTGGTAGCCTAACTTCTCGGCCTCATATGTAAAGTAGTAGGGATCGACGCCGATGCAGTGACCGCCGACAAGTCCGGGACGGAAACCGAGAGCATTCCATTTGGTGTTCATTCCGTCAATGACCTCGTTGGTGTCGATATTCATACGGTCAAATACCATCGCAAGCTCATTCATGAAGGCAATGTTTATGTCACGCTGGCTGTTCTCGACAACCTTTACCGCTTCCGCTGTCTTGATGTTGGAAACAGGATAAGTGCCGACCTCTATTACGATATCGTAGATGTTTTTGATCTCCTCGGCGGACTCCTTGTCCATACCCGAGACGATCTTGCGGATATTTTCAAGGCGGTGAACCTTGTCGCCGGGATTTATTCTTTCGGGGGAGTAGCCGATCTTGAAATCCTCGCCGCATTTAAGTCCCGAAGCCTTTTCGAGAACGGGAATACAAACGTCCTCGGTACAGCCCGGATAAACGGTCGATTCAAAAACTACTATCGAGCCTTTGGTAAGATTGCGTCCTACTATCTCCGAAGCGCCGATAACGGGAGTGAGATCGGGCGTGTGATCGGTGTTGACGGGAGTGGGAACGGCGACAATATGAAACTTTGCCTTTTTCAGCTCGTTTTCATCGGGAGTGAAGCGGATCGTTGTTGTGCGGATCGCTTCGTCGCCGACCTCCTTTGTCGGATCAATGCCCGATTTATACAATTCGATTTTCTTCTCGTTGAGGTCAAAGCCGATGACGTTGATACCTTTAGCTGCAAAAGCAACCGCAAGCGGCATACCGACATATCCGAGACCGACAACGGACATTGTTTCCTCTTTATCAACTAATTTTTCGTACAAAGACATAACCGATCACCGATTCCTTTATTTTTGCGCCGGGTATTATTCTATCCCGACGGATCTTTTTGCAATATTATTGTAGGAGAATTCTTCTTTTCCGTGTGTTTCCGCAAAGCTTCTCATAGAATCAAGCTCCGCTATGCAAAGCCCGATTTTATTTTTATATTCCTCAACGTCGTCTTTCTCGAAGAAAAGGCAGTTTCCGCCGAGGTCAATGTGGGTGAAGCCGTCGATTTTCTTGAAGATGCAGGGCTTGCCCATTGCGACCGCCTGTTCCCACAAAACCGAGTGAAGTCCGGGGAAGATCACAATATCCGCCCCTGCAAACTCATCGTAAATCCCGTCGGATTTTTTCCAGCCGACATAGAAAACTTTATCACTTAACAGGGAGTCGAATTTTTCCTTTAATTCGGGCACAACGCTTCCGAAAACCGCAAGCTTTATTTTAGGATTGTCAAGCTCGTTTACAGCTTCCATAAGCGTCAGAGTCTGAGGCTTGTGATAATCTATTTTTCCGCCCGTCATCAGCAGAATTTCTCCGTCCTCTATGCCGTAACGCTCTCTTGTTGCCTTTCTGACGGCAGGCTCGGAAGCGGCGTCAATTCTGTCGTCGTCTGCGCCCATAACAAGAAGCTCGCATTTCTCACTCGGCAAGCCGTAGACATCTTTCAAAAAATCCACTCTTGCAGGCAGAACGCCGTAGAACTTTTCAACATAAGGCTCAATAAGCCGCGCACAGCGTTTCCATATGATGCCGTGAAGTATGCTCTTTGAAACAAAGCCTTTTGCGCTGTTGATAAAATCGGCGTGGTTGTCGCAGAAAACCTTGATGTTTTCGTGCTTTTTAAGATAGCTTACAACTGTGTCAACATCAAGAAACTGAACGTTATGTATAAAAATTATATCGGGTTTTGATTTTTCAAGAGCTTCTTTAAAGCCCGAAAACCGCTTGAGTTTTCTGTAAAGCTTCTTAGGCTCTTTGTAATCAAGTCTTGTAACCAAAACATTGTTTTCGTTTATATACTGCCTTGCCTCGCTGTAACAGCTCGGCTTACCGTCCTTGTCAAAGGTTTCAAGAGAAGCTATGACCTCAACATCAAAGCCCTGTTTTTTATGGAATTTCGGGAGCATATTCTCCTGATATGAATAATTATCGGGGAAAAACGCACCGAGACAGAGGTGTACTATCTTCATCTTTTCAAGTCCTCCCGTAAAAAGGATTGAGGATCGTTGAAATATTTTGCTTTTTCAAGGAGCTCATCCTCCGACATATTCCACCACTCGCTGTCATTCAGTTTTTCGACGGTTTCGTCGTCAAAACGGTAGCGTATTATTTTTGCAGGAACGCCGCCGACGATAGCATAAGGCGGCACATCTTTTGTAACGACTGCGCCTGCCGCAATAACAGCACCGTTGCCGAGCGTTACTCCGCTTTTAACCTGAGCGTGAGCGCCTATCCACACATCGTTTCCTACTGTCGTTTCAGGGCAGTCCTCATACGGTATTTCGGCAAAGCTCTTTTTAAGGTAATTACCGCCCGTCAGAAAAACAGGGGAGGTGGAGACAAAGTCCGTCGGGTGAGAAGGCATTCCTATATTGCAACCCTCGGAAACAGAGCAAAAAGCTCCGATCGAGGTGTTCTGAATTAACGTGTTACGGGCAACATAGGAATACTTTCCCATACTCACATTGTAAAGTCTTGAGCTTTGACGGACGGCGGCGGTTTTATCGAGCTTGCAGTTGAGCAAAACCGCAGAGAAAGACAGCCGGGGATTGAAAACGCTTTTTATTTTTGAAATCAAAACACTTATCAATGCGCTCATGCTTTTCCTCCGACCTTTTCCAAAACTTCAACATATTTTGCAACGCAGATGTCTTTATCAAATTCCGAGGACAGGAAGGCCTGTCCGTTTTTACCCTGTGCGGCGGTTCTCTCACGGTCAGAGTACATCTCCCTGACTGCCGTGATAAAGCCGTTTTCATCGCCTGCGTCGGCAACACATCCGCAGTTGTTTTCCTCAACCAGCCTGCTCAGCTCACTGTCACGGTCAAAGGAGGCAAGAATCGGTTTCTCTGCCGCCATAATGCTCCAGGTCTTGCTGGGGACGGAGTTGCTTCCGACTCCCGGCTTGCTGATTATCAGTCCGACATCGCCGAGGCTGAAAACATGGGCGATATCCTCATACGGCTGAAAGGGGAGAAGAATAACATTTCCGATATTCTCCCGGGCAATTTCATGCTCAACCTCGTCCCTTGCCGCACCCTCTCCGATGAGGACAAAGCGCAGGTCGGGAAGCTCGTCTTTAAGCTTTTTTGCACAGGCGAGCAGAAGCTCCGTGTTCTGCGTATATCCGATGTTGCCGCAGTAGGTTATGTAAAAGAGCTCAGGATCAAGCCCGTATTTTTCAACAAGTCGGTTGTCTTTCCGCTCGACAGGGTACACACCCTTTGTGTCCGCCCAGTTCGGCACAACGGTAATCTTATCCTCAGACACGCCCTTTGCCATAATATTTTTTTTGAAATCTTCGGAAATAACGATAATATTATCCGCATGGCGGTAGGTGAAATCCTCGACCTTTCTGCCGATCTTCCAGATAAGACTACCCTCGGAGGTAAGTCCCGTGTTGACAAGAGAATCAGGAAAAACATCCTGAAGATTGTAGACAAATGGAATGTGCTTAACGGCTTTCAAAAATCCTGCAACCAAGCCTTGAGTAGGAGGAGTGCTTTGGACGAAAATAACGTCCGCTTTTTTTGAAAGTCCTTTGATGATAAATATGAGGTTGAGTAATCCGTAGCGCAAAGCACGCAGAAGCGGATTTTTGCCCTCTTTATATAATGCAAATCTGTGAACGGTGAGCTTGTCCGAATGAAGACGCTCCGTCTTTTTCTTCTTATATTCCTGTCTTACCTCGTCGCTTACGCCTCGGCACGGAGTCGGAACATAAAGCTCGACCTCATGTCCTGCCTCGGTCATGGCTTGAAGCATATCTTCGGTAAGGTACATACTCGCCGCAATTTCGGGAGTATAGTAACCGCTGAATGTCAAAATTTTCATTATCCGATTGATCCTCTCAACAAATAGAGATTTTAATTTTCTTCATCGCATTTTCACAGATCTTTTCCGCTTCGTCTGCCGTTGACCCTTGGGCGATAACAAAACCCATTCTTGATCCGCTGTCGGTTACATCTGTAATCTTTTCCCCGACGCCGTGAACAATGCTGATCTGAACAACTCCGTCCACCGCCTCGGCTTCTTCAATGCCGTCAATGCTTTTGACTGTTCCGCTGTGCTGTGGGAAATAACGGATCGCCGAGCCTCGGTTGATCGGTGCGGAAAAGTCAGGCTTTTCTCCTAATGCTATCCTGATACAATACTCGACCATATTAGTACCCGTTGAGAGAGGAACAAGGTGAGTTGTAATACAGTCTCCTCCGAGCCTTGCTCCGAGTTCGACTATTTTCGGACCCTCATCTGTCACGATTATTTCCGTATGTGACGGGCCGTTGTCAATGCCGACAGCTTTGTTTGCGGCGATTGCAATACTGCGGATCTGTTCGGTGATATCTGCGCTTAAACGGCTCGGCTGGGTGTGTCCCATTTCAACAAAATGGGGAGCTCCCGTAGTGATCTTATCCGTGATCTGAATAACATGACATTCACCGTCAACGGTGAGAGTTTCAACGCTGACCTCGGGGCCGCTCATATATTCCTCAACAACGACCTTTCCGTTGCGTGAGGATTTAAGGCTGTATTCATATGCCTCGTCCGTTGCACAGCAATCTTCGGGATCGTCGATTTTTACTACGCCGCGACTTCCCGAATTGTCGGCAGGCTTTACAATGAACGGTTTGGTAAAAAAAGAAATGATCCTATCGTAATCATCCTTGCAGGACGCAACAAAAAACTTGGGAATGGGTACTCCGCAGGCCGAAAGAGCCTTACGCATTTCGCCCTTGTCCGTCGCTTTGATCGCCGTTTCGTCGCTTATTCCGACAATACCCAACTCACGGGCAACGGCGGCAACGCTCCGCATCGGCATATCCGAAGCCAGAGTCATAACTCCGTCCACCCTGTGCTTTTCGGCGGCGGCTACGACGGCGGGAATGTCGATCGTGCTGATAACTTCCTTGAGAATATCGTTCTCACGAAAGCCGACAGCGTCGGGGTTCATATCTACCACAACGGGTAAAAGTCCCATTTCCTTTGCTTTTTTTATTGCGGGAAGCTGAAGAATGCTTGCGCCTAAGATCATCAATTTTTTCATATAACAGTCCTACTATTTAATCTCCGTGGTTTCACTTTTCGGGTTTTCCAGAATGTATGTATCTTCGATATTTATGTCCTCACGGTTTACGTTCTTTCTGCCGAGAACCGTTGCGAGCGTCATAAATATTATTTTAATGTCAAATCCGATTGAAAGGTGTTCGACATAATAGATATCATTTTTATGCTTCTCTTTAGTGAGCACGGCGTTGCGGTTGACCGCCTGATTGTAGCCCGTAATTCCGGGGCGGACGGTCAGAATCTTCATTTCGTCCTCGGAATAATCATCCAAACCGATCAGAGTGTCGGGACGGGGACCGATAAAACTCATATCTCCTTTTAATATGTTAATTATTTGGGGAAGCTCGTCTATACTTGTTTTTCTTGCGAATCTGCCGAATTTCGTAACTCTCGGATCGTCGTCGCCGTTATAGGTTGAGCCGTCGGCAAGGCGGATATCCGGAGCGTTCACCTTCATCGAGCGCAGTTTAAACATCTTGAACGGTTTGCCGAAGCAGCCGAGCCTTTCAGCCATATAGAACACAGGGCCGCCGTCCTCCGCTTTGATGAACACCGCCGAAGCCCCGATAATAAGGAGCAGGGGAATCATCAACAAGAGTGAACATACGATATCAAAAGCTCGTTTAACAAATCGGAAACCCAAGCTTCCGGATAGTTTTGAATTATTTGCCATATTATTCGCTCCCATCTGTTTTGGAATATGCAGTGAAAGTCAAAGCTCAGAGGGAACGTATTTTGCTCATTATAAGAACGCTTTCGTAAGTGCCGTTGGAGAAATGCTGATCTTTTAATTCTCCCTCAACGGTGAAGCCTGCGTTTTTGTAGCAGGAAATTGCCCTTTTGTTGGATTCAAAAACGTGCAGATATATCTTGTGAAAATTCAGATGAGTGAAGCAGTAGTCAACAAGGGTTGAAACGGCGTCCGTTCCGATGCCGGGTATGCTTATGTCACCGAGACTGATGAACAGCTCCGCATTGCTGTTGACATGATCGATGAATTTAAGTCCGATCGTGCCGATACATCTGTTGTCCCGATAAACTGCGAAAAGCTTTTTATCCTGAGCGAGTGTTACGTTCTGAATCCATTTTTCATGCTCGTATTCCGAAACAGGATAAAGCGTTCCCGTCAGATCACGCAGATCCTCTCTGTTCACCCATTCATATATTAAGGGGGCGTCTTCCTTTGCAATACCCCTGATTTCAACGTATTTTCCACTAATCATTTTAAATATAATCCCTCAATATTTCACTGTAATTTTCAATTATGTAATCCACTTCTTCGTCAGTCAGACGGCTGAAAAGCGGCAGGGTAATCTCATTTGAATATAGCGCATAGGCGTTCGGATAATCCGCTATGTCAAAGCCGAGCTTGCGGTATCCCGTCATCATCGGCAGGGGCTTGTAGTGGACGTTTGTCGCAATGCCTCTTTCCGCCATTTTGATAATGATCTCACGGCGTTCTTCGTCGGTGATCGGTTCGCCGTTCTTGCGGAATACCCTTGTAATATACAGGTGTCCCGAGGACGTGTGCTCCTGAGTGTAGTGGGCGAGCGTGTGAATACCCAAAGGCTTTAATGCGGCGTCGTACCGCTCGATGATAGTCTTTCTTTTTTGAAGAAGCTCAGGGTAGCGGCGGAACTGAGCCAAGCCGATAGCCGCTTGAATATCGGTCATATTGCATTTATACCACGGGCCGAGAATGTCGTATTCCCAGGCTCCGAGCTTAACCTTGTTGAGAGCGTCCTTTGACTGACCGTGCAGAGAGAGAAGCTGTGCTAACCTGTATATCTCCTCCGAGTCAATTCCGTCACGCTTTTTCCACGTCAATGCGCCGCCCTCTGCGGTTGTGAAGTTTTTAACTGCGTGGAACGAAAAGGAAGTGAAGTCTGCGACAGAGCCGATAGACTGACCTTTCCACAACGAGCCGAAAGCATGAGCGGCATCGGCGCATATGATTATTCTGCCGTAATTCGCCTGAAGCTCATTTGACGGCTTGAAAAGTCCCTTTTTCTTTTCAACTATCGAAAAGATACGGTCGTAGTCACAGGGAACGCCGCCGAGATCGACGGGAATAATAATCTTTGTGTTAGGTGTGATCGCCTTTTCGACGGCGTCATAGTCCATTTCAACCGAGTCGGGCTGGCTGTCAACAAAGACGAGCTTAGCTCCGAGGTGGCAGACGACCGAAGCGGTTGCCGTGTAGGTATAGGCAGGAACAATAACCTCGTCGCCCTCACCGATGCCGAGAATACGCAGAGCAGTCTCTGCGCTTGAGGTCTGGGACGATAAACAAACCGCCCTTTCGGTTTTACATAAAGAAGCAACCTGTTTTTCCAATTCTTTTGTCTTCGGTCCTGTTGTTATCCAGCCGGATTCTATTGCAGATATAACTTCATCTATTTCGGCGTCGGTCATATCCGGTGGAGAAAAAGGTATTTTCATATAAACATCCCCTTTGCTGAGAAAATCCTATTTTCTTTTTAATCCGTAATTTTTTATCAGATTAATTCTTGCATTACCTTTTTTTATTGCATCCCTTTCAAGCTCCGGCTCTCTTTTTGTTTTAACGTATCTTGCGATTCTTTTGCAGTAGAGCGACGGCAGCTTCCACGGCTTGTCGTACAGCTCGGGATACATCGAAGACATCAGTGAATAGGAGGGGAAGACGGAACGCATCAGCGCAAATCGGCTTCCTCCGGTCTTTGAAAAAATGAAGGTGCTTGCATAGGTAATTTTTCTGTCGTCGAATCCGAAGGTCCCTCCATCCAACAGATCGGCGCAGAGAGCTTCACGGCTGAGAGCAGAAAAGGAGGTTTCCTCTTCGCCGCCCAAAAGCTTCATCAAGGCAACGGTATCGGCATAGAACGAACCGTCTATAAACTCGGTGAGCTTTTTTTCAACCATGGGAAAGTCGATGCTTTCCTTATATTTATTTCCGAACACGGCGAGATCCGCAATATGGCGGATTCCTGCGCCGGTGGTCATAAAATGCTTGAGATAGTGAAAAAGTAAAAACAGATAGTGATCCGTAGGATCAAGGGTGAAGAACTCAACTCCGTCAAAGCTGACGCTGTAAGGCGACTTCAGAGCTTCATCAAATGTGCGGTTCATCGCTTTTCGGAAAGTATTTTGATTCCCGAAAAGGCTGAGATGAACTTCCAGCCTCAGAGCCGAGCGGTCGCTTTTGTATGCGACGGTGTGAACGTTCTGTAAAAATCTTTCGGAAAACTCATTTTCCGTTTCCGCCTTGAATCCGTTTTCCTCAAGGATACGGTGACAGATCGGAAAATCCGCCTGAGAGACATAGAAATCTTCGTCACCCGAAATACGGTGGTTTTCAAGCTTTCCGTAGGCCTTGCGGCAGATCAGTCCTTTCAAAACGATCGGTCTGAGTCCCGCCGAAAGCAGCTTTGAATATATTGAACAAAACTCTGCGGTGTTCTGCGTCTGAGTGACGACAGCCTTTGTCGAGGTGTCGATCAGGCGAGCCTTAACGGAAAGGGGAGCGGCGGCAAATTCGGGATATTTAACAGCTCCCTCCAAAAAGACAGGAGCGATATCCTGCTGAAAAGCAAGCTCGGAAAGCACTTTGAAATCGGCTTCTTCAAGCTCCGCAGTCTTTTCCGTCAGGGCGGTATTCAGAATTTTGATAAAATTTTCGTATTGATTATTCATTTGGCAAGTCTTTTTTGTCCAGCAGTTCAATTCCGTTTTCCGAGACTGAGTAGATCACGTCGGAAAGGTTGAAAACGCTGGGCTTGTGTGAGGTTAAAATAATCATTCTGTTCCGATTGTTTCGGAGAATATTTGAAAGAACTTCTTTCTCGGTTGCGACGTCAAGTGCGCTTGTAGCCTCGTCCAGAAGAAGTATCGGTGTGTCCGCAAGCAGTGCTCTTGCAATGGAAAGACGCTGATTCTGACCATCGGAGAAGCATTGACCTCTCTCGGTAACGGTGGTATTCATAGCGTCGGGAAGCTTGCTGACAAACTCCCATGCGCAAGCGTCACGAAGCACCTTTTCAAGCTCCTCGTCGGTTGCATCCTGCTTTACAAGGCGGAGATTTTCGGCGATCGTGCCTGAAAAAATCGTGTTGTTCTGCGGAACATAGCTGAAAAGCTCTCTGGTTGAGGCGCTGAGAGCGATCTGCTCTCCGCTTTCATTGCTGACGGTGATCTTTCCGTCTTTAGGTTTAATAAGTCCGAGCAGAAGACGCAGGGTAGAGGTCTTGCCTTTTCCCGAAGCACCGATGAGTGCCGTAATCTTTCCGCTCTGAGCCTCCATACAGGAGTTTTTATATACATAAGCCTTGTCGTTATAGGCGCAGGTGATATTGTCAAGTTTAAGAGTGAGCTTTTGATCTTTGCTGTTTTTGATAAATTCCTTCTCCTGAGGTGTAAGCTCGGTTTCTTCCTTAGGCAGTTCAAGAATGTCGAGCACCCTGCCTGCGCTTATTCCCGCACGGATGAAGGAGGGGACAAGCGAAACGACCGAGCTGAAGGAGCCGGTGAGCGAGGCCGCCATTGACATAAACAGCGAAAGAGTGCCGAATGTAATACTGCCGCTCCAAAGTCGGTAGAGCGCAAAGCCGTAGCAGGAATAGGTTACGAGCTGTCCCATAAGGCTCATCACAATCATCATCTGATTTTGATAGCGGTTCTGTTCCATAGCTACGCCGAAGCCCTTTTTCTGAAACTCCTTAAATCGCCGTGAAAAGACCTCGACAAGACCGAATGATTTGATGGTCTGAAGATTCTGGTAGCTTTCCTCTTCGATGGCAAGGCGTTCGCCGGCAAGCTCACGGTTTTTTTTCTGGAATTCCGTTGCTTTACCGAGGCGGAATTTAGCCGTCAGAACGGTGACGGGTGCACCGGCAAGGGCGATCAGAGCCATAAGAGGATCATAGTGAAGAATAATGAAAAATGCTCCGATGAAGTTGACAAGAGCGGTGACGGCGTTCGGAATATAGCTGAGCACCATATTGGAAACGATGCCGACATCCGTACCTGTTCTTGTCATTATGTCGGCGGAATGGAAAGCCGAGATCGCAGTCCACTCCGTGTTCATAAGCCGGTCGTAAACGTCGTTTTTTATCCGTATACCGACATTCAGCTTGATTTGAAGCGAGAGACGGTTTGTTAAAGCAGTTATGAAAATCTTCGCCACGGCAGTTCCGATATAAACCGCCGCTACGGGAGCGATTGCCATTGAGATCTGTCCTGTTACGGAGTCGATGAGGTCCTTCAATACCCATGAGGAGAAAAGCCCCATTGCCGTTGAAAGCAGTCCGATACAGGAGAAAGCTATTACCTGACCTTTGTATTTCAGAATATAGCTGAAGATCCAGCTCCAGGAATGGAGAATGTTCTTTATTTCTTTGTGATTGAGATATTTTTTGATCTTATCAATGGTTTTCAAAGCAATTTTCCTAACTCTTTTTCAGCGGTTTCAACCGCACAAATATCCTTTGTACATTCGAGCCGATAGACGGGAACGGCGTTCAGCAGGCTGTCAAGCGTACCGATGCCGAGACATTTACAGCCGTCGAACCAGTCGGGCAGCATAACCTCGGGAAGAATGTTTCGGAGCATTTCAAGTCCCGATATTTTGCAGATTTTACATTCATCGGACTGTGAGAGGCTTACTATCGCCGCAAGCGGCAGCTTCCTGTTAAGGCAGTATTCGGAGGATCCGTGCCACGGGGAGCCGTAGGCATAGAAAACGCCGTCGCTGTCTTTGTGGATAAAGGTCATATCGCCGTTGACGATATCTGCGCTGCGGTGTTCTTCCCAGAGCTGTGCCTGAGTGGTTTTACCGATTCCCGACGGACCGGTGAAAACAACCGCCCTGCCGTTAATCTCGATCAGACTGCCGTGCATAACAAGGGTGTCCCTGCGTATCAGATTGCCGTAAAGGGCTATCATGGCGCAGCCGTACACACCTGAACGGTCGGTTGTATCGCAGATTATTTTACCCTCGGTGAAGTCACGGCTCATAAAGAGCAGACTTTCGGATGAGCGGAAGACGCTCCCACCCTTATAAACGGGCAGCTTCTCAACGGCATAGAGATCGGGTGACGGTGCTACGCAGGTTATACTTGCGATCGGCTCTCCGTCCGACTCTTTTGCGGCAAATTTTTTCCAGTAATAATCCTCATAGTCCAGCCGAAAGGGAAAGACGATGTTGTAGATGCTCCCGTCCATTATGAGCAACCGATCATATTGATATAGCTTCCGCCGTAATACTGAAGGTAGGGTATGATTTTTGCCTCGACTTCCTCGTGAGTTGCGCCCTGAACATTCATTGTTTTAACAGTTCCGGACATAAAGTCGTAATACGGAAGATCCCAGCCCTGACCGGTGACTCCGGTGCTGAGATTCCAGCTTGCGGAAGATGTTCCTGATGCGGTGGACGACTTATCGGGATCGTCGCTTCCGACAGTCGTGTATCCGCTTGAACCGAGCATTACGTCATATGCTTCTACGGTTACGTATTCATCCATGCTATTTTCCTCCAATCGTTTTATTAAAGATTGCGTCAATAAAATGACAGTAATCCTTGCTGACCTTGTTTACTGTGCCGCTCTCTGTTGCAAGGGTTGCGGCACATCGGGGACAAGCTCTGAACCATTTGCAGTCTTTACATTCCTGCGGCCATTCAAGCTCCTCTTCAAAGGCGACGAGGCGTTTCCATGCCTCGGAAAAGCCGAGAGAAGCGGCGTTGAGTTCAGGCTCTCTCAAAAATGAACAAAAGCTCATAGAACCGTCCCACTTTATCCAAAAGCCCGTTTTATATTCTCTGCATTTTTCACAGGGCTTTGAAGCAAATTTATTGTTTTCGGTCAATTTGCCGATGTTTTCACACAGCTCAGCCTCGGAAATACGAAGCTTTTCAACCGATTTTTCTGCACCTCGGATTGATTTCCTGAGCGTGGCGGACGCAGTCCACGGAATATTCTCGTCACGCATCAGCTTTTCAATCTCCGGCAGGCTGTCGGAATTGTCCTTTGTAACCGTTGTTACGGCAACAAGCGGGATTCCGATCGCTTTGATTTTTTTGATATTTTCAACTACTTTTGTGAAGCCGTCGTGAACTCCGCATACCTTGCGGTAGGTTTCGTCGTCGGCTCCGTAGATAGTGAACTTAATTACTTTAGGCGGATATTTTTCAAGAAGCTCAAAACATTCCTCGCTGAAATGATAGAGGTTGCTTTGCAGGGTGATGATGAACCCCATTCGGCTGAGCTCCGTATAGATACGGCAAAAATCGGGGTGCATAGTCGGTTCGCCGCCCGTGATACACAGGAAGAGCGAGCCTGACTGCGAAGCCTGTCTGCCTAAAGAGATCCATTGCTCTGCCGTAAGCTCAGTGCCGTGCTTTCCGATCTCCGAATTTTTGAGATGAACATAGCACATACCGCAGTTGAAATTGCATCTCGGCGTCAGCTCGAAAGATGCAAAAATCGGAATTGCTTTCTCTTTCGCCTGCATCATCATTTCATAAGGTGCGGCCGCAATGGGTAATTTCATACCGCCGTTCATTGCTCCTCACTCATGTCCATAATATTGTTCTTTGCCAGAATTTGCAGGAAAGCTATGATGTCCTCCTGAGCTTTTTCCCTGGTGACATTCTTGTATTTTGCAAGAATAAGATCAACAAGCCCGTCCAGAGTAAACTCCTTGCCCTCCATATACTGCCAAAGATATGCGGCGGAGGAGGAGATATATACCATTGACTGTACGTCCCTGACGCGCTCCATCACGGGAACGATAACGTATTGTCCCGCTATTTCACGAAGAACAAGCTGATCCTTAACCTTCACACTCCATACCTCCTTGAATTATTGATTTTATCGACGTTCCTCAATACGTTCCTCATCTTCGGAGTAGCCGTATTTTCCGTAACCGTAGCCGTAGCCGTATCTGCGGTAGCCGTATTTTCCGTAGCGTCCGTATTTTCCGTAACCGTAACCGTAGCCGGCGTCGAGGATGCTGTCCTTTGCGGCATTGAGAATACCGCCGATTATCTTACAGCCACGGGAGGATACGTTGTTTATGCAGTCAAGAATTGTCCATTTGTGGGTTGAATCCTGACGGATAACGAAAAGTATGCCGTCGCAGTATTCGGATATCAGAAGCGGATCGGCAGTAATAGCGCACGGCGGAGTGTCGATAATGACATAGTCTGCGTTCTTCTTAATTTCTTCAATGAGATCACGCATTCCGTCGCTGTCAATCTTCTTTTCGGGATTCTTACTCGGTCTGTCGTTTCCGAAGACAACAACGTCATTCGGGTTTTCGTCAAAGAGCCTTTTTATTCTCTTGGGACTGCCCTCGGACTGGATAACAAGAACCTTACGGTTGCCGAAGGACTTTTTGACTGTTTTTTGCTCACCGAGAAGCTTGTTGATCAGGCAGAAATTCTTTTTATGTTCCGACACCTTGCTGATCGAGCACTTACGCAGGTCGAGGTCAATCAGAGCAACCTTTTTATCCGGCTCGCCGAGCTTTATGTACCGTGCAAGATTCATCGCAACGGAGCTTTTGCCCTCGTTTACCATTGCGGCTGTGACCATCAGAACCTTGTAGTCCTTCTTGTTCATTGCTCTTGTAACCTTGAGGGCGATGCCCTTCATACATTCGGCAATGTGCTTTCCACTTTCGCTTGAGGTGTTTATGATGAAAGGAGTCTCGTCCTTCTTGTTTCTTTTCTTCTTCTTTTTTGCCGATTTCTTGAACGGAACAGTTCCCATACATACCATATTGAGCTGATCACGAAAATCCTGCTCGCTATGTATCGTCTTTCTGAAAAGTGCGATAATCACAACGACAACTGCACTGATCACGAATGTGACCGCAAAGCAGATAAGTATCGAAATAAAATAGTTTATCGGGTTGTTGGGTGAGGTGGGAACTGCGCTCGGCTGAATAATGTTCAGCTTTGTCTCGCCGATAACGTATCTCGAAACATCGGGAAGACGTTTCACCGCTGCGTCAAGCACAGCCTTGGCGTCTTCGGGATTGGTACTGACAACCGAAATCGAGAAAAGGTTTGAATCCTTGATCGCCGAAAGGGAGATGGTACCGTTCACCCTGTCGGTTCCGAGCTCCTCTTTAAGAACCTCGTTGAACACAGAGCTTTTGAGAATATAGGGGAGAACCTTTGCCATCTGCTCGGCATTGGCGGAATCGTAGTAGAAGCCGTAGGAGGCGGCAACCTCGGCGTAGGAGGTTGTGGTATTGACGGTGAAGGAAGCCTTTGATTCATAGGTCGGAACATATGAATACTTCTGATATCCGCAATAGACAGATGAAAGCAATACGAATACCGCAAGGCTGATCCACCATATTTTCTTTACAATATTAAGGGCGTCTCTGAGCAAGACGTGAAGGTCAAGGACATCGTCCTTCTGACCGTTGGAATTAATATTATTATTCATTTCAGTTCCTCGGATTGAATATTTATTGGTGTTTTATTGCCGTATTCGTAATTGTCATAATTACCGTAGCTATAAATGTTTTCGCCCGTAAACTGCATATTCAATTCACGGTAATCGTTCAGTACATAGCCGAGGTAATTTGAATTACCCTCTTTAATATCGCTTATTGCCGCATTGATATCGTTGATGCGGACATAGTCGTGACGGACAACAACAATCGAGCAGTCAACGATATCGGAGATAAGCTGAACATCCGTGCCGACCATGATCGGTGAAGCGTCAAGAATGACATAGTCGTAATTCTTTTCGGCATAGTCGAGAAGCTCCGCCAGCTTGACTGAGCGTATATATGAGGCGGCTTCTTTTCTTGCGCCGAAGTTCATTACCATATCGACGCCGCTGTGGGGAATCCTGTGAATGATATCCTCAATTTTACAGTTGCCGTCAATGTAAGAAACAATATCGGTCAATGAACGCTTATCACGTTCCATAATTTTGTAAAGCGCAGGCTTGCGGAAGTCAACGTCGATGATAATTGCTTTTTTTCCGTTTCCGCTGAGTGCCAGAGCGAGGTTTGTGGAAATTGTGGATTTTCCCTCATTCTCCGCAACGCTTGTTATAAGCACACGTTTGTATCCGTTCTGCTCCAGTTTGAACCTGAGATTTTCGGCAAACTTTCTGTTGCTTTCCTCAAATGCGAAGCTGCAGGTCGGGGAATTGATAAGTACGGATTTCCGTGATCTTCGGAGCAGGGAACGCAAGGTTTTTGCCTTCCTTTCATGACTGATTACTCCGAAACACTCGCCCTCAAGCTCGTCCTGAGCACTGTAAATCGTTTTAAAGGTTTTTCTTGTTATGCAGGAGAAAATGACTGCCGCTACGACCAGCGCCGCCATAACGACTGCGGCAAACAGGCGGTAGAGCGTTGTGTTGAATGGATTTGAAACCGCTGTTGGGATATGAGGCTCGGACACGACCTCCAAAACTGCGTTGGAAAAAAGATAGTCGGAGATTCCGTTATAATTCTGAAGAATTGAGTTGCTGACTATGTATGCTGTTTTCGGATCCTTGGCGGTGACTTTAAGGACAAGCAGATTTGTGCCTGAAATAACGTTTGCGGAAACGGTAACTCCGTCTGCAATTTCTCCTGTGCTTTCCTTGACCTTTTGCATCAGAATATCGCTCTCGAAAACCTCTTTAAGTACGCCTGCCATTGAGGACGCTGTCGAGAGAGCCGCATAGGCATTGGCGTAGGTGGTGCTTTTCGCACTGACCACAAGCGTGGATTCCGAGGTGTATTCCGGTTTGCGAATATAGCTTCCGTAAACCGTGACGGAAAAGAAACCGATAATTGCCGCCATCAGGATGAAAACGGCGTTCCTTAAAAGATCCCGCAGAACAATATATATGTTTGTATGATTTGATCTTGCTGTGCCGTTGTCTTTCATATTTTACCCCTCTCCCACGATAACGGTGAGAAATGTGTGTCCGGTAAGACCTCTTGAGTCTGTATATGTGTATTTGACCTGATGCACTCCGGGAGCTTTCGTATCGACCATAGATGTGATCTCAACATCGTTGAGACTGACCTTTTCGTCATACTTGTCCTCAACAGAGACAAGGTACTTCTTGGCGTCAACGCTTGCTCCGACGTCAACATAAATGAGATAGTCGGAAAGTGTGAGCTGGGGAGAATCTGAGGTATCGTTTACGATATTTACCGGGAGCTTGCGGTTGATAACGTCTCCGTAGTTGTTTGAGGCCTCGAAGGTGACGCTGTATGTACCGATCTTTGAGCTGTCAACGTCATTTACGATTATTTTAATCTTGGAGGAAATATCTCCGTCCAGACAGTCGATAAGGCTTATTTTTGAAAACATGGAGAATGTGTCGCCGGACTTAAACATGAGCGGTTCTTTAAGCGTGAACTGAGGTTCGGTATAGTCGGTGTAGTTTACTCTTCTTGTGAATTTGCCTACATTGTTGCTGGAATCAAAGACGAGATAGGTGATGTCACAGACTCCGTCCGAAATGAATCTTGAATGAGTTCCTATGAGTATATCGTCTGTCAGATCGCCGTCATGGTCGTCCGTTGCGGTGAGCCCGTCCAGCAGCTTTTCTTTGTCATCCTTAACGGAAAGCTCAAGTGTTTCACGGTCGGAGGTTATAACGGGCGCAGTATGATCCTTGACGGTTATGTAGAGAATTTTATTGACTGTCCATGATCCGACAACTATTATAAATATGATTGAAATCAGTATTCTCATCAGCTTCATAATGCTACCTCTGGATATTATTAGTTCATTTTATACCAATTCTATTTAATCATATAAATAGACAAAAGTCAATATTTTTTTTCTTTTTTATAACAATGTAGGTTTACAATAGATGTGTTACAAAAAGTAAAAAAGAAGTGACGAATAGCGA
>JBJEPQ010000020.1:0-46899 GCA_051881315.1 Acutalibacteraceae bacterium
AGTGTTGCACTTGATATTATAATCTACCCTCCCTTGTGTAAAGGGAGCTGGCACGGCCGCAGGTCGTGACTGAGGGATTGTAAAAATTGATTTCTTGGTATATCTTGAATGGTTTATATAAACTTAAATTTTTCTCGTCTAAAATCTAAAATCTAATGTCTAACATCTAATTTGGGGAAGCTCCGCCGAAGGCGGTGATGAGGTGGAGCAGGTCTGATGACATTATATTTCTTCTTTGTTTTCAGCTTTTAACACCTCATCCGCCTCGTTCCTCGGCACCTTCCCCTCAAGGGGAAGGCAAATTAGACTTTAGACTTTAGATTTTAGACCTTAGACATTAGACGACAACATTTTATAGATTGAAGAAAGCATATAGTTTTTAGCAAGAAAACGTGAAAATGAACCACTGTTGCGTTGTGCCTATAATAAAAATTCTCCCCTCAGTCCGAGGGGAGAAAACCGGTTTAGTTTATAATCAATACCAAATCCAACCGAAAAGAACAATGACGATTATCCATTGCCACCATGCGTAGGTTACGTTGACCTTGCAGGTGTCGGAAACGGAGTTGCCGTAGGAATCTGTGACAGTAACGGTAATATCGGCACTGCCTTTCTTTGCGCCGTAAACCTTGCCGTTTTCATCAACTCTCGCAACGGATGGATTTGAGGATGTGTAGGTCACGGTGTATTCCGCTCCCTCGTCAGCCTCAATAATCGGAGTTATCGTAGCCGTTTTCTTGTAATTCAGCGTAATATCTCCGACCGAAACGGAGTTGACTTTTGCAGTTTGTTCAACTATCGCATAATAGCTGAAATGATCTGTTTTGAAAGTCACATAGCCGTCCTTTACCTCACAGGGAAGGGTTGTAACCTTGCCGTTTGTCGAATCAACAAAGCAGACGAAAACTTTTTCAGGATTGAAGCCCTCCGGCAGAGGAACTCTGACTGTGATTTCACCGTCAGGCTGTACCTTTATGCCGTCTTTGTAGGTTGCGATATCGTAAATCACAGAGTTTGTCTGACCGTATGCCGTATTGATAAGCTGGAACGATGCGCCGTCAAACTGCTGTTCGACCTTCAATTCCGTACCGTCGGCAAATTCATCTTCATATACAATTTCAATGCCCGTTTCGCCGTCGCGTATGCCGTTGATTTTAGCTATTGCACGGGTTTCTTCCTCTCCGCAGACAGAGCAGACACGTTTTTCCTGTCCCTCGGCGGTGGTGGTCGGCTCTTTGACTACTGCCCATTCGCCCCATGTGTGAGCCGCAAGCGGAAGCGTTTCCGCGTTGAAGGTCTCGCCGCACTCTGTGCAGATATCATATTCCATACCGTTTACCGTGCAAGTCGCAGAAATAACAATGTGGCTGAGTGTGTGGGAGTGAGCATTTGAAAGGATTTCATAATCGAAGCCATTGTTGATTGCATAGTATTCTCCTATCGTGTCAGCATAGCAATAAATTTTAAAATCCTGTATTTTACAAAGCTCATCGTCTTCATTAAAACAATATCCAAAAGGATATTCTAAGTGCCATTCAAGACTTTTTGGTATTGTAACAGATTTCAAATTTATGCAGCCAAAAAAAGCTTTAAATCCAATTGATTTTACACCTTCTGGAATAATAACTTCTGATAAACTTATACAGTCCGAAAAAGAAAGATGATCAATAAAAGTAACTTTATCTGGTATTTTTATTTTTTTTAAGCTTGAGCATCCATGAAACGAGTTATAACCTATTGTCGTCACATCATTCGGAATATCTATGTATTCTAATGATGAGCAATTATAAAATGCCGCTCCACCTATCTGTATCAAAGTATCGGGAAGGGTAACATTTTTCAGAGCGTAACATTCTTGGAACAAGCAACCTTCAATGATTGTTATACCCTCTGGTATTACAATGCTTTCAAGCTTTTTACATCCATTAAAAGCTGCAAATCTTATTTCGGAAACAGTTTTCGGAATTGTTATTTCAACAAGATTTAAACAATACCCAAAGGCATACGTTTCAATAATTGTTACGCTGTTTGGAATGGAATAAGCATTTTGTTCTCCTGCGAGAGGATATTGTAAAAGAATAGTCTTTTCTTTATCAAATAATACTCCATATGAATCACTACTATAATTACTATTGTTTATATCAACAGTAATATTCTCCAAATTTGAACATCCCCAAAAAACTCCTTCTCCCATACTTATTACACTCTCAGGGATGTTAATTTGCATGAGATTTTTACAATTTTCAAAAGCTCTATCTCCAATACTAACTATACCATCGTGTGTTTCAATTTTTTTTAAATTTATACACTCATCAAAAGCATGTGTTTCAATATCAGTTACACTACTCGGAATCACTAAACTAACCAAGCCAGAACATCCATAGAAAGCAAAATCGCCGATGCTCGTTACGCTATCGGGAATTATTGTGTTTTGACAACCTTGAATCAATGTATTAGTTGCTGTTTCAATTATTGCATTGCACTTTCCTCTGCTATCATACGCTTTATTATTTGAGCCAACTGATATGCTCGTCAGTCCGCTACAACCATAGAACGCATAATCACCAATACTCGTTACACTGTCCGGTATCGTTATGCTTGTTAGTCCACTACAACCATAGAACGCACCAGCACCAATACTTGTTACACCGTATGGTACGGTTATACTTGTTAGTCCGCTACAACTACTGAATGCATCATCACCAATACTCGTTACACTGTCCGGTATCGTTATGCTTGTCAGTCCGCTACAACTACTGAACGCATCATCACCAATACTTGTTACCGGATATCCCGCTATTGTTCTTGGTATAACACATTCGCCTGTTATGTATGGGTAACATTCTGTTATATTTACTTCACCATTTACTATTTCATAACCCAAATAAGAAACTTTTGAAGAATCAAGTAATTCATAATCAAATCCATTGTCAATTGCATATCTCTCACCTTCTGTATTTGCACAACAAAGAATTTTAAAATCATTATTCTTGTAATCATCAATGTATCCAAACGCATTTTCTTCAATGGATTTAACCATTATCGGAACAAAAACGCTCATCAATTTTGTACAATTATAGAATGCTTCACGACCTATATTCGTTACGCCGTTGCCTATAGTCACACTTGTAAGTGAGGTGCAATATTCAAACGCTTCGTCTGCGATATATGTTACACCATCGCCTATTATAACACTTGTTAGTCCGGTACAATACTCGAATGCATTAGTGTATATTAATGATACACTATCCGGTATTACTACATTGATAAGGTTGGTACAATTTCCGAATGCTTGATTGCCGATATATGTTATGCCATTTCCTATTGTTACACTCTTCAGTCCGCTACAACCGTAAAATGTCACGTCACAGATTTTAATCACACTGTCAGGTATTGTTATGTTTGTTAGTCCAGAGCATTCACAGAACGCACCAGCACCAATACTTGTTACACCGTATGGTATGGTTATGCTTGTTAGTCCGGTACAACCATAGAATGCATCATCACCAATACTCGTTACGCTATCGGGTATCGTTATGCTTGTCAGTCCAGTGCAACGACCGAATGCAAAAACACCAAAACTTGTAACACTATCAGGTATTGTTATACTTGTAAGTTCACTGCAATACTCGAACGCATAATCACCGATGCTCGTCACCGGGTAGCCTTCAATTGTTGACGGTATTGTCAGCACACCAATTAATGTATGATCTAAACAATTGGTTATCGTAACTTCGCCGTCATTTATTTCATAAGTCAGATAAGAAAGTGCTTCATCGCCATCGAGAGCCAAGCCGCTCACCGGTGCAATGCCGACAAGCATCACCGCAACAAGCAGTGCGGATAAGATTCTTTTGAATTTTTTTGTCATTTTTCTCGTTCCTTTCAAAAAATTGTTAAATTACACTTAATGTGTCAAACATATATTAACCTGTTTCAGGTTAAAAGTCAATACCCTGAAACAGGTTATCGTATAATTCTTTTGAGGTGAATTATATGTACAAACGCATTCGTGATCTCCGTGAGGATCGTGATCTTAATCAGACTCAGATCGCTAAAATCCTCGGTATGTCACAGACGGGATACTCAAAATACGAAACCGGCGAAAATGATCTGCCGACCTCGATTTTGATAAAGCTTTCTGATTATTACGGAGTCAGCATAGACTACCTCCTCGGTATGACCGATGAGCCTAAGCGTTATCCGACAATTAAAGATTGTAATGATATGATTAACCGCAAAAACAGTTGACGATCTGTTTCAAGCGGTTTTATTTTTTATATTGTTTGGTGAATTATTTTCACATTTTGTGCCGACGGTTTTTAAAATATGGTTTTTGCAAGTTTTAAAATGTTGTCATCTAACATCTAATGTCTAAAATCTAACGTCTTATTTGGGGAAGGTGCCGAGGAACGAGGCGGATGAGGTGTAAAATTAGACGGTAGACTTTAGATATTAGATTTTAGACGAGAAAAATTATAGTTTATTGAAACCATAAAAGATAAACTAAAACATAAGTTTTTCGTCAATCCCTCAGTCAGCATCGCTGACAGCCGGATAATTTCATCAAATTTTGAAACCTAAACGTCTGAAGTCTAAGGTCTAAAATCTAAAGTCTTTCTTCACCTCATCACCGCCTGCGGCGGAGCTTCCCCTCAAGGGGAAGCCTTGCATAATTTCTGCGAATTTTAAATTTTTTACGTCTAAATTCCAACATAAAAAAGCCTGTATCGGTGATATCCCGATACAGGCTTTTGAGGTATTAAATCCGTGTGTTACCAAACAATATTTGTAAATGTTTCGGTGCTTACGATATCCTTGACTGCGACATCGCCGAAGATGGTGATTGAAGCCTGAATATCCGCCGCCGCAGAAAATTCTGCGGAAACGAGCTTGCCTGTTGTCGAGTCAATTTTTGCATAGACATAGCCGTCGTGATAGCTCATATTGATCGTCTTGATGCCGGGCACCATATTGCCTGCCTCGGCGGCGTCGATAACGGACATTACTCTGCCGTAGCTGCTTGCTTCGCCCTTTGCCGGGTTCTGCTCCTTGCCGAGAGTGAGCCTGATTTCATAATACTTGCCGTTCTGCTTGAGGGTTGCGTTGGTGATGTCCTGCTCCCTGAGCTTGCTCGACCAATCATAGCCTGCCGCAGGGAAATCGTCCTTGATATCCGCACTGCCTTTTTTCATTGTTGTGCTCTTGTTTGCGGCAACGAGCTTGATAAGGCTCGGAGAAATACCGTCCGTGCTTCCCTTGACCTCTCTTACCATCTTTTTGTCATAACCGATTTTTGCGGCCTTTGCCTTGTTGAGGGCGGTGTTGCAGTAGTTGAGGATCTCGGCTTTTGTCTGCGGAACGTTTGAGGTCTTCTTTGTTGTTGAGGCAGAGCTTGATGCCGAAGAACTGCCTGACGAAGAAGCCGAGCCGCTGTCTGTGCCTGCGGTTTCTCCGCTTGTCTGAGCCGCATCTGTCTGCTCCGTACCGTCGGCGGCAGTTACATCTTCGCCGTCTGCGGGAATGTCAGCAATATCTCCGTCGGTCGGGACATCGCCGATCTCCTCCGAGACGCCGTTCTGCTGAACCGATGCCGGAACTGCGGTGCTCTTTATCATTTCCGCAACCTTGTCTGTTACGGAAATTGCCGAAATACAAACTCCGGCAACGCAAAGTACCGCCGTCACGGACTGTATAAGCTGTTTGCGAGTTTCATTGTTCATAATTTTCCCTCCTGAAATAATCTTTAAACGGATCACAATAATAATATAATTATTTTCCGATTTTGTCAATCTTTTATGCGGCAATGAATTATCGCCGCAAATTAACAGAGAAAATTTTACAGTAAAAGAATGAGAAAATATTGCAAAAGTATGCTGACAGTGAATCGGATAGGCATAAAGTGATGTAATATTAACAAAAATTACTTTACATTAGTATCAATATGTGAGATGTTTGATAAAAAATAGACAATATTTTGCACAAGATATTGACAAATGGGCAATTTTACAATATTATTAAATAAAAGATTGTATGCTTAAATACAACAAAAAGCTTGTTTCGTGTTGTTGTAAATTACCGGAAACTTGTTTACAATGTTAATATTATAAAAGAAAGGACGTGCCGCACAAGATGATGTATTTATTGTATCGTTCGTTTGTTTCAGTTTGGGTTTCACTTGTTATGATGTTTGTCAGCTTTGTTCCCGGATTTGTTGCTCCCGAGAATACGGGTGCAGAGGGAAAAAGCTACCCCTACATTTTTGTCCACGGCTTTCTCGGCTGGGGAGAGGAAGAGGGCATCGACGAGGATCTTTCCTACTGGGGTGCTTCTGCCTGTTACCTTATGCAAGAGCTGAGAGATAGGGGAGTAGAATGTCGAAATGCTTCTGTCGGCCCGTTCTCAAGTAACTGGGACAGAGCCTGCGAGCTTTATGCTCAGCTTACCGGATCAACGGTTGATTACGGTGTCGCTCACTCTAAGCAGCACAACCACGCCCGTTTCGGCAGAACATATACCGAGCCTATGGTTGAGGGCTGGGGCGAAATTGACGAAGACGGACATATCAAAAAGGTAAATCTTGTCGGTCATTCCTTCGGTGGAAACACAATAAGACTTATGCAGGGACTTTTGTCCAAGGGATATGCGGCTGAAATCGAAGCGACCGATCCCGACGATATCTCTCCGCTTTTCACAGGCGGAAAGGCAAATTACGTCAATTCGGTTACGACAATCTGCACGCCAAACAACGGTACAAGCCTTGCGTATATTGCCGATGATCTTCACCTTATTGCGATCGGCGAAATTGCGCTGTTCCTCTATGCCGCAGTTTTGGGACGTTCTCCTATCAACGGCTATGTTGATTTCCACCTTGAACAGTTTGGTCTTACATACGTTCCGGGACAGAAAACTACGGTCAGCGATATTTTTAAAGCAATCAGCACGATACTCCAGCAAAAATATGACAACGTTGCGTTCGACCTTTCCTGCGAGGGAGCAAAGGCTCTGAACGATCACGTTTCTCCCGATCCGAACGTTTACTATTTCTCATATGCGTTCAGCACAACGGTTGCCGATCCGCTGACGGGTAAGGCTCAGGTTCCGCTTCCAAGCACGCTTTGTATCCTCCGTTCATATTCCGAGATGATGGGTATTTATCCCGATAATCCCGACGCTCCATATCCGATCGACGAGACATGGAGACCGAATGACGGACTTGTCAATGTTGTGGCGGCTCAGTATCCGTTCGGCAATCCTCACAAGGATTATGATCCCGAAAGCATCGAGCCGGGTATGTGGAACGTTATGCCGGTGAGCATCGGCGACCACGGAAACGCCATCGGAATCGGAGTTACGGCAGAGGCCTTGGTTGATTATTACATGGATATGATCGGCATGATTGACAGCCTTCCGATAACAGATTGATATTATAAAAATTTTGAATAACAAAGCATCTCCGGGTGAAAAATATAACCGGAGGTGCTTTTTCGTTGAAAAAGTGTATTCGAATTGTCAGCGTGATCTGTTTTTTTGTTTCGGGAGTTATAATGATGCTCCTTGTGGTGGGATATGTCCGTATTCCCGATGAAATGACGATCACGGAATATGACGAGATTAACGTAGGAAAAACATATGTATGTCAGGCTCTTGTGAATTACGGGGCAGAGGATGTTTCTCCCGTTGAGACCGAATACTCGACCTCCGTAAAGCTCTTTAATATCTTTCCCGTTAAATCCGCAAAGGTTAAGGTCTCACGCCGAAAATACGTTGTCCCCGGAGGAAACGCTTTCGGAATACGCCTGTATACAAAAGGCGTGATGATTATCCGCATTGACGGGGTAACGACCCCGTCGGGTAACGTCAGTCCCGGCAAGGCTGCCGGGCTAAAAGAGGGAGACATGATAATCTCCGTCGATGGCGTCGATGTTTACCGCAACCGTGAGCTTTCGGCGATTTTTGCGTCGAGCGGCGGTAAGACGCTGAAGCTGGAAATCGAGCGTGACTCAAAGAAAAAGGAGATAAATTTTACTCCTGTTCTATGCTCGGAGGATTCGACCTATAAGGGAGGTCTGTGGATCAGAGACAGCACGGCGGGAATAGGAACGGTGACTTGGTATGACAGGACTAACGGAATTTTTGCAGGTCTCGGTCATGCCGTATGTGATGCGGACACGGGAGAGATAATGCCCCTTTCAGGCGGAGATGCGGTCGAAGCCGAGATCAAAGGGTGCTACAAGGGCACAAACGGCAGCGCCGGTGAGCTGTGCGGAGTTTTCTCCTCAGGCTCTATCGGAAGCCTCTATATCAACGGAGAAACAGGTGTTTACGGAATAATGGACTCCTTTGACGCAGATGATAAGGTTGTTCCCGTTGCACTCAGACAGGAGGTCAAGACCGGCGCTGCTCAGATCATTTGCACCGTGGACGACACGGGAGCGGAATATTACAACATTGAGATCAAGAAAATATTTGACGGAACGGATAACCAGCGCAATATGGTGATAAAGGTTACAGATCCCGTTCTGCTTGAAAAAACGGGCGGAATTGTTCAGGGAATGAGCGGAAGTCCGATACTCCAGAACGGTATGCTGGTCGGGGCGGTCACACATGTTTTTGTGGACGATCCGACCGAGGGCTATGCGATATTCGCCCAAAATATGACGGAAACAGCTCAGGGAGTTGAGGAGTATCTTAAAGCCTCATAAAATAATGTCAAATTGAACAAATTATAGTCGTTAAATCGAAAATAATTGCCCTTTTGCTCGGTTGACTTTGCAGGGGCACTATGTTAAAATATAATCAAAATAAGAAAGGTTCTTTGTGACTGACGGAAATTGTGGATAACCACAGGGAAGCAAAGGATCACATAAGCCGACCGTCTGGGCACACTTATTCCTTGCTTATAAAGGCATAAGTGCGCCCTTATTGTTTTACGGAGGGATTTTATGAAAAAAATCGCAATCATCATGGGAAGCGACAGCGATCTTCCCGTAGTAAAAAAAGCCGTCAAGGTTCTTGAGGAATTCAATGCTCCCTACGAGGTACATATATTCTCTGCCCACCGAACTCCCGAGGAGGCTGCCGATTTCAGCCGCAATGCAAGGGAGAACGGCTTCGGAGCAATCATCGCCGCCGCAGGAATGGCGGCTCACCTTGCAGGAGCTATTGCCGCAAATACAACACTTCCCGTTGTCGGTATTCCGATCGCTTCGGGAGGACTCGGTGGCATTGACGCACTTCTGTCAACTGTTCAGATGCCGACGGGTATACCTGTCGCCACAGTTGCCGTGAACGGTGCAGCCAATGCCGCTTTTCTTTGTCTGCAAATGCTTGCCGTTTCGGACGGCGAGCTTGCCGAAAAAATACTTGAAAAACGTAAAAAAGACAGCCTTGCCGTGCTTGAAAAGGACAGGGCGGTCATGGATAAATTAAAGGAGGACGCATAATTATGAACAAATGTGAACAGCTTTACGAGGGCAAAGCAAAGAAGGTCTTTGCAACAGAGGATCCGGAGTACGTCATCGTTTCCTACAAGGACGATGCAACCGCTTTTGACGGACTGAAAAAGGGTACGATCTCAGGCAAGGGCGTTGTAAACAACAGAATGTCAAACTATCTTATGAAGCTTCTTGAAAAGCAGGGCGTCCCCACGCACTATGTTGAGGAGCTTTCCGACCGTGAGACCGTAGTACGCAAGGTTTCAATCGTTCCGCTTGAGGTAATCATCCGCAACGTTTCCGCCGGCTCTTTCGCAAAGCGTTACGGCGTTGAAGAAGGCATTGTATTTGCCGAGCCGACAATCGAGTTTTCCTACAAGAACGACGATCTTCACGATCCTCTTCTCAATTCATACCATGCGGTTGCTCTCGGACTTGCAACCCGTGAGGAGATCGAGAATATTAAGAATATGGCATTCAAGATCAATTCCGTACTCAAAGAGTATTTCAAGAGCCTCAAGGTAACCCTTGTTGATTTCAAGCTTGAGTTCGGTAAGCTTTCCGACGGAACAATCGTTCTTGCCGATGAGATCTCTCCCGACACCTGCCGCTTCTGGGACAGCGAGACAAACGAGAAGCTTGACAAGGACCGTTTCCGCAGAGACCTCGGCGGAGTTGAGGATGCCTACGAAGAAATGATGAAGAGAGTTTTTAAATAAGAAACGGAGTTATTTATGTCGAATATACATGAAGAATGCGGAGTTTTCGGCGTTTATACAAGCAAACCGTATGAAATTGCCAAGACCGTGTATTACGGACTTTATGCCCTCCAGCACAGAGGACAGGAATCCTGCGGAATTGTTGTAAATGACGACGGACTTTTTACCGCATATAAGGATACGGGACTTGTCAACGATGTTTTTACACCGGAGCATATGGCACAGCTCAGCCAGGGCAATATCGCCATCGGTCACGTTCGCTACGGAACTACGGGCGGCTCGGCAAGGGACAACGCTCAGCCGATTGTTGTCAATCATATCAACGGCAGAGTGGCTCTTGCTCACAACGGCAACCTCACAAATTCCTATGAGCTGCGCCGTGACCTTGAGCTGAAAGGCTCAATCTTCCACACCACCTCGGACACGGAGGTCATTTCCTACATAATCACCGAGGAAAGACTGACCGCACCGTCCATTGAGGAGGCGGTAAACCGTGCGCTCAACCGTATTAAGGGAGCGTATTCGCTTGTTATAATGTCACCGACCAAGATGATCGCCGCCCGTGACGAAATGGGCTTCCGTCCGCTTTGTATCGGCAGACTGCCCGAGGAGGACGGCTATGTCGTAGCCTCCGAGAGCTGTGCTCTTGACGCGGTCGGAGCTGAATTTGTCAGGGATATCGAACCCGGCGAGATCGTCGTGTTTGACGGCAAATCCGTCCGCAGTATCAAGGATCACTGCGGAAAGGCGAAGCCGCACACCTGCGTTTTCGAGTACATTTATTTTGCACGTCCCGATTCCGTTATCGACGGCGCAAGCGTACATGAGGCAAGAATCAGAGCAGGTGCATTCCTCGCTCTTGAGCATCCCGTTCAGGCCGATGTTGTAATCGGCGTTCCCGATTCGGGACTTGATGCCGCTCTCGGCTTTTCAAAGCAGTCCGGTATTCCCTATGAAATAGGTTTCATTAAGAATAAATACATCGGCAGAACCTTCATTTCCCCCGGTCAGAAGAGCCGTACCAACCAGGTGCGTATCAAGCTCAATCCGATAACCAATGTTATCAAAGGCAAAAGAGTTGTTATGATCGACGACTCGATCGTCAGAGGTACGACCTGCGCCAGAATAGTTAAACTGCTCAGAAATGCAGGCGCAAAGGAAATCCATATGCGTGTTTCCGCTCCGCCGTTCCTCAATCCCTGCTATTACGGCACGGACATTGATTCGCGTGACAATCTGATCGCCTGTCATCATACCGTTGAGGAAATAGCCGAGATTATCGGCGTTGACAGCCTCGGATATCTCAGCGTTGACAATGTTAAGAAGATCGCCTGCGGCGACCTCGGCAAGGGCTATTGCACCGCCTGCTTCGACGGCAATTATCCCACCGAAGTGCCGAAGGAAACCCACAAGAGCAAATTTGAATGTAAAATATCCGAAAGACAAAAGGAGAAAAAGTGATGAACACAAAATCACATTCCGAAAGCTACGCCGCGGCAGGCGTTGATATTACGGCAGGCTACAAGGCTGTCGAACTTATGAAGTCGCATATCGCAAAAACAATGACCTCGGGCGTATGCTCGGACGTCGGCGGCTTCGGCGGACTCTTTGAGCTTGACACAGAGGGTATCGAAAAGCCCGTGCTTGTCAGCGGAACAGACGGAGTCGGCACAAAGCTCAAGCTCGCTTTCCTCATGGACAAGCACGACACGGTCGGAATTGACTGCGTTGCAATGTGCGTCAACGACATAGTCTGCTGCGGAGCAAAGCCGCTTTTCTTCCTCGATTATATTGCCTGCGGCAAGAATGTTCCCGAGAAGATCGCCTCGATCGTTTCGGGTGTTGCCGAGGGCTGCGTTCAGAGCGGAGCCGCTCTCATCGGCGGTGAGACTGCCGAGATGCCCGGCTTCTATCCTGTTGACGAATACGACCTTGCAGGCTTCTCCGTCGGCGTGGTCGATAAGGCGAAGATCCTTGATCCCTCGACAATGAAAGCAGGCGACGTTGTGATCGCTCTGCCGTCAAGCGGAGTTCATTCAAACGGCTTTTCTCTCGTCAGAAAGGTCTTTGACGTAGAAAACAGCGATATTAAAGCTCCCTGTGAGGAGCTCGGCGGAAAATCCGTCGGAGAAACCCTCCTCACTCCCACAAAGATTTATGTCAAGCCTGTGCTTGCCCTGCTTGAGCAGGTTAAGGTCAAGGGAATTTCCCACATCACGGGCGGCGGATTTTATGAAAATATTCCGAGAAGTATTCCCGACGGTCTCGGCGCGGTTATCGACCGCAGTGCAGTAAAGGTACTTCCGATTTTTGACCTGATCGCCAAGACGGGTAATATCTCCGAGCGTGATATGTTCAACACCTTTAATATGGGCGTCGGTATGAGCATTGTTGTTGCTCCCGAGGACGCAGACAAGGCTCTTGAGGTCTTGAAGGCGAACGGCGAGGACGCATATGTTATCGGTAAAATTGAAAATTCAGAGGATAAAATAACGATATGCTGAAAACATTTCGAGAAAGCCTGTGCGCAGGCGTTTTGATAACGATCGGCGGAACCGTCTTTCTCTCCTGCGAGAACAAGACGGTCGGAGCGGTGCTCTTTTCGGTTGCACTGCTTTGCATCTGCTATAAGGGTTATTACCTTTTCACCGGCAAAATCGGCTACCTTGTCGAACAGCACGGGAAAAAAGATTATGCCGACCTTCTGATCGGCTTGCTCGGCAATCTGATCTGCACATTTTTGCTCGGTATGCTTTTGAGAAACGTATTGCCGGATATAGGAGCTAAGGCGGCACAGATGTGCTCGGCAAAGCTGATGCAAAATCCGTTACATACATTTATCAGAGGCTTTTTCTGCGGAATACTTATGTACCTTGCGGTCAGCATCTATAAGGAGAAAAGCTCCGTTTTAGGCGTGCTTTTCTGCGTTCCCGTGTTCATACTCTGCGGATTTGAACACTCGATTGCCGATATGTTTTATTTCGGAACATCGGGACTGTTCGATGCAAAAATAATACTTTTTATGGCTTTGGTCGTTGCCGGCAACACGTTCGGCGCAATGCTTCTTCCTGCGCTTAAAGGAATACCGAAGCCCGATGAAAAATAAAAGGAGCGATATTTTGATGGAGAGCAAAGCAAGGATAGCCGTGCTGGTTTCAGGCGGCGGAACGAATTTGCAGGCGCTCATTGACGCTCAGAACAGCGGAATAATCACAAGCGGCGAGATAGTCCTCGTCCTGTCAAACAACAGCTCAGCCTACGCTCTCACGAGGGCGGAAAACGCAGGGATTGAAACGGCTGTCGTGCTGAAAAAGGAATGTGCCGACTCTGCCGGGTTTGAGAGAAAAATGCTTGACGAGCTTGAAAAGCACAAAATTGATATGATCGTTCTTGCAGGATTTATGAGTATTTTAAGCGCAGATTTTGTTTCACATTTTCCCGAACGGATTATCAATGTGCATCCGTCGCTTATCCCGTCCTTCTGCGGCGAGGGCTTCTACGGACTCAGAGTTCACAGGGCGGCGCTCGACTACGGAGTTAAGGTCACGGGTGCAACGGTGCATTATGTCAATGAGATACCCGACGGCGGCAGAATAATTCTTCAAAAAGCCGTTTCGGTCGAGGAGGGCGACACGCCCGAAATATTACAGAAAAGGGTAATGGAGCAGGCGGAATGGATAATTCTGCCCCGTGCGGCCGAGCTTGTCGCAGCCCGTATTCTCAAAGAAAGGACAGCTTGAAATGAATATATATGAAGTCACTTCAATGAAAGACCGCATCAGCGGCAACCCCTATGTCGGCCGTGGAATTGTAATCGGCAGAAGCGCCGACGGAACAAAGGCGGCAACAGCCTATTTCATCATGGGCAGAAGCGCAAACAGCCGCAACCGTATTTTCACGGTGAAGAACGGCGAGGTTTTCACAGAGCCGTTTGACGCATCAAAGGTCGAGGATCCCTCGCTTATCATCTATGCGGCGCTCAGAAGCCTTGAAAACAAGCTGATTGTTACAAACGGCGATCAGACCGACACGATATATGACGGAGTTAAGGACGGCAAGAGCTTCTCGGAAAGCCTTGAAAGCCGTGAATTTGAGCCTGACGCTCCGAATTTCACTCCCCGTATCAGCGGTATGCTCACCTTTAAGGACGGCGGCTTTTCCTATGAAATGAGCATACTCAAGAGCCTTGACGAGGAGGGCAGTGACTGCGCCAGATACACTTTCTCCTATCCCTCAAAGGCAGGTCTCGGACACTTTATCCACACCTATGTGACCGACGGCAATCCCATTCCCACGTTTCAGGGCGAGCCTGAGCGTGTTGCGATTCCCGACAGTATCGACGATTTTGCCGAGGAGATCTGGGAAAATCTCAATGATGACAACAAAATTTCACTTTATGTAAGATATACCGACCTCACGGACGGAAGCTATACGGAAAAACTGATTAACAGGAACGGTAAGGAAGGTTGAATATGAAAGATTTTGAACTGAAATACGGCTGTAACCCCAATCAGAAGCCTGCAAAAATTTTTATGGAGGACGGAACTGAACTGCCGATCAAAATTCTCAGCGGCAGACCGGGTTACATAAACTTCCTCGACGCATTCAACGCATGGCAGCTTGTCAAGGAGCTGAAAGAGGCTCTCGGACTTCCTGCGGCGACCTCATTTAAGCATGTCAGCCCGACCTCTGCGGCTGTCGGCGTACCCCTCAGCGACAAGCTCAAGAAGGCTTGCTTCGTAGACGATATCGAAGGACTTGACGATTCTCCGCTTGCCTGCGCTTTTGCAAGGGCGAGAGGTACTGACAGAATGTGTTCATTCGGCGATTTCATCGCTCTTTCCGATGTCTGCGACGTCACAACGGCAAACCTCATCAAAAGGGAGGTTTCAGACGGAATAATTGCTCCGGGCTTTGAGCCTGAGGCTCTTGAAATTCTCAAATCAAAGAGAAAGGGCAACTACAACATCGTCGAAATTGATCCCGACTATGTTCCTGCTCCGATCGAGCGCAAGCAGGTTTACGGCATCACCTTTGAGCAGGGCAGAAATAACTTTGAGATCAACAAGGCTCTGCTTGACAATGTTGTCACCGCAAACAAGGAGCTTCCCGAATCTGCAAAGAGAGACCTTATAATCTCACTTATCACTCTTAAATATACCCAGTCTAACTCGGTTTGCTATGCCGTTGACGGACAGGCTATCGGCGTCGGAGCAGGTCAGCAGTCAAGAATTCACTGTACCCGTCTCGCAGGCGGCAAGGCGGACACATGGTTCCTCCGTCAGTGCGACAAGGTGCTCAATCTTCCGTTCCTTGACACACTCGGCAGACCTGAGCGTGATAACGTTATCGACGGCTACATCAACAAGAACGAGGAGGATGTCTGCGCCGAGGGCAACTGGCAGAAGTATTTCTCCGAGCGTCCCGAACCCCTCACCTCTGAGGAGATCAGAGCCTACCTCGACACAATCAGCGGCGTTTCACTCGGTTCCGATGCGTTCTTCCCGTTCGGCGACAATGTTGAGCGTGCCTACAAGAGCGGTGTAAGCTACATCGCACAGCCGGGCGGTTCAATCCGTGACGACCTTGTTATCAAGGCTTGTGACGAGAGAAATATAGCTATGGCATTTACGGGCATGCGTCTTTTCCACCACTAAAATCGCCCACAGCACATTTTTCGTTCGGGGCAGTATCTTCATACAGCACCCGAACTGCAAAATGCACTGTGAACAATTTTGTTGTACCTGTTGTTTCAGGCTCTTTTTCCGTCATACAGCCCAAGCTTTCTTGTCAATACACATAGTATTGACGGCAAAACCTTGAACTGTCTGACAAAAAAATCTCTCGTCAAAAAACGCAGAGATTTACTGCAAAATGCACTGTGAACAATTTTGATTAAGGTTTTGACGGATCTTTTTCCGCAAGATAGACTTTAGATTTTAGACGTTAGACCTTAGACGTGTAAACTTAAAGTTTGCAGAAACCAATTCTGCCTCCCCTTGAAGCAAGGGGAGGTGGCACGGCGAAGCCGTGACGGAGGGGATAAACGCAAATGATAAAGCCCAATTAAACCATTAGTTTTTTACAATCCCTCAGTCAGCTTCGCAGACAGCTCCCTTTACACAAGGGAGCCGAAAAGTTTCATCAAAACTTAAAATGATATCGTCTAAAATCTAACATCTACCGTCTACAGTCTATTTTGGGGAAGGCATGACAGACTTTAGATTTCAGATATCAGACGTTAGAAGACAAAGTAAATAGCTTGTAGAAACTGTCTAAAATCTAACATCTACTGTCTACCGTCTATTTTGGGGAAGGTGGGCGGCTTTAGCCGCTCGGATGAGGTGGAAAAATTTGCTATACAACGGCTTTCTTCGGGAAAGCCGACCTGTTTATCGAAAGGATTTGATAAGCTATGAAAATAATGGTAATCGGCGGCGGCGGACGCGAACACGCCGTAATCAGAAAATTAAAGGAAAACACTTCGGTTGAGGAAATCTTTGCTCTGCCCGGCAACGGCGGAATTGCAGAGGACGCGACCTGTGTTCCGATCGGTGCAAAGGATATTGACGGAATCGTCAATTATGCCCGTGAAAACAAGATTGATTATGCTGTTGTAACTCCCGACGATCCTCTCGTTCTCGGAGCTGTTGACGCTCTGAACGGGATCGGTGTTCCGTGCTTCGGCCCTGAAGCAAAGGCGGCGGCGATCGAGGGCAGTAAGGTTTTCTCCAAAAACCTGATGAAAAAATATAACATTCCCACCGCACGTTATGAGGTGTTCGACACTCCAGAAGCGGCGGCGGACTATCTTAAAACTACGACTTTCCCGACGGTTATCAAGGCGGACGGACTTGCACTCGGCAAGGGCGTTATAATCGCCGAAAATCTGGACGAGGCTCTTGACGCCGTTGACTCCATGATGAAGGACAAGATCTTCGGTGCAAGCGGAAACCGCATTGTTGTTGAGGAGTTCCTCACAGGCCCCGAGGTTTCCGTTCTCAGCTTTACCGACGGTGAAACGATTGTTCCGATGATTTCTTCAATGGATCACAAACGAGTCGGAGAGGGTGACACGGGACTTAACACAGGCGGAATGGGTACGATCGCTCCCAATCCCTACTACACGAAAGAGGTTGCCGACAGGTGTATGGAAACGATCTTCCTGCCGACTATCAGAGCGATGAAAGCCGAGGGCAGAACGTTCAAAGGCTGTCTCTATTTCGGACTTATGATAACTCCCGACGGTCCCAAGGTCATCGAATATAACTGCCGCTTCGGCGATCCCGAAACTCAGGTTGTACTGCCTCTGCTTGAAAGCGATCTGCTTGAAATTATGCAGGCGGTCACAAACGGAACTCTTGACAAGACCGAGGTTAAATTCTCCGACAAGAGCTGTGCCTGTGTTGTAATGGCTTCGGGCGGCTATCCCAAGGATTACAAAAAGGGTTATGAAATTACAATTCCCGAAGATATTGCCGACAGCGTTTATATCGCAGGCGCAAAGAAAGAAAACGGAAAGCTCCTGACCGACGGAGGCCGTGTGCTCAACTCGGTTGCGGTTGCCGACACTCTTGAAAATGCGCTCAAAAAAGCATATGAAAATACGGAAAAAATAAAATTTGAAAATTCCTATCTGCGCCGTGACATCGGACAGAGAGCCTTGAAAGCCAAGGAGGTCGGATAATGGTTTACAGAATTTATGTTGAAAAGAAAAAGGAGCTTGCGAACGAGGCAAAAGCTCTGCTCGGCGACCTCAGATCACTTTTACAGCTTGATAAGCTGACGGAGCTGAGAATACTCAACCGTTACGATGCGGAAAATCTTGACTCTGAGCTTTTTGAATATGCAAAAAAGACGGTATTTTCCGAGCCTCAGCTTGACGTTCTCAGGGATGAAATTCCCGACGGAGCTTCCGCTGTCTTTGCCGTTGAGTATCTGCCCGGTCAGTTTGACCAGCGTGCGGATTCTGCGGCTCAGTGTATTCAGATCATCTCCAAGGGCGAAAGACCGACCGTCCGCACGGCGAAGATATATCTTCTCTACGGTGAGCTTTCCGCTGAGGAGATCGAGGCTGTGAAGAAATATGTTATCAACCCCGTCGAGGCTCGTGAAGCGTCACTTGAGAAGCCTGCGACGCTCAAAACCGACTACTCCGTACCGACAGAGGTTGAAACTCTCAACGGCTTCTGCGAATACGGCGAAGCGGAGCTTGCCGATTTTGTCCGTAAATACGGTCTTGCCATGGACGAGGACGACATCGCTTTCTGTCAGAAGTATTTTATCTCCGAAAAGCGTGATCCCACGATAACCGAGATCCGTATGATCGACACCTACTGGTCGGATCACTGCCGTCACACAACGTTCCTGACAACGATCGACAACGTTAAGTTTGAGGACAGTCTCATTCAGGAGACCTATGACGACTATATTGAAACAAGAAAACAGCTCGGCAGGATTAAGCCGATCAACCTTATGGACATTGCAACGCTTGCCGTGAAATATCTCAGAAAAGAGGGTAAGCTCGATAAGCTTGACGAGTCCGAGGAGATCAACGCCTGCACGGTTAAAATGGATATTGAGGTTGACGGCAAAACCGAGCCGTGGCTTCTGCTTTTCAAGAACGAAACCCACAACCACCCGACGGAGATCGAGCCTTTCGGCGGTGCGGCTACCTGCATCGGCGGAGCTATCAGAGATCCGCTTTCGGGCAGATCCTATGTTTACGGTGCGATGCGTGTCACGGGTGCGGCAGATCCGCTCAAGCCCGTCAGCGAAACGCTTGAGGGCAAGCTCCCGCAGAGAAAGATTGTCACAACTGCGGCGGCAGGCTATTCATCATACGGTAATCAGATCGGACTTGCCACGGGCATAGTCGATGAAATATATCACGACGGATATGCCGCAAAGCGTATGGAGATCGGTGCGGTTATTGCCGCCGCTCCCGAAAAGAATGTCAGACGTGAGCGTCCCGAACCGGGCGATATAGTAATTCTTCTCGGCGGCAGAACGGGACGTGACGGCTGCGGCGGAGCAACAGGCTCGTCCAAGTCGCATACCCTTGAATCCCTTGAAAGCTGCGGCGCAGAGGTTCAGAAGGGTAACGCTCCCGAGGAGCGCAAGCTCCAGAGGCTTTTCAGAAACGGCGAAGTCAGCCGTATGATTAAACGCTGTAACGATTTCGGCGCAGGCGGAGTTTCCGTCGCTATCGGCGAGCTTGCGGACGGACTTGATATCGACCTCAATGCCGTTCCCAAGAAATATGACGGACTTGACGGTACGGAGCTTGCAATCAGCGAATCTCAGGAACGTATGGCTGTTGTGGTTGCCAAGGAGGATGTTGAGAAATTCATCAGTCTTGCCGACGGCGAAAACCTTGAAGCGACGGTTGTTGCCGAGGTCAAAGCCGATCCGAGACTGACGATGACGTGGAACGGCAAAAAGATTGTTGATATCAGCCGTGACTTCCTCAACTCGAACGGTGCGGAAAAGCATATCGACATCGCTCCCGCCAAGGCGGAAATATATAAGAAAGATATCAGCGGCGGCTTTGCGGAGAATTACCGCAAGACTGTCAGCGACCTTAATATGTGCTCAAAGAGGGGACTTTCGGAGCGTTTTGACTCCACGATCGGCGCAGGAACGGTGCTTATGCCGTTCGGCGGAAAGTATCAGCAGACTCCCATTCAGGCAATGGTGCAGAAAATTTCCGTTGAGAAAGGTCATACGGACAACTGCTCCCTCATGGCATTCGGCTACAATCCTTTCGTTACGGAGAAAAGTCCGTTCCACGGCGCATATCTTGCCGTAGTTGAATCCGTCTGCAAGCTTATTGCAACGGGTACGGATTTCAAGGATGTTTACCTGACCTTCCAGGAGTATTTTGAGCGTCCGGGCAAGGATCCCGAAAGATGGGGCAAGCCTCTTGCGGCTCTGCTCGGCTCTTTCAGAGCACAGAAAGAGCTCGGCATCGGTGCTATCGGCGGCAAGGATTCAATGAGCGGCAGCTTTGAGAATCTCGATGTTCCCCCGACGCTTGTCTCCTTTGCGGTTTCAACGGACAAGATTAAGAATATTGTTTCACCCGAATTTAAGCAGAGCGGTCACAGCCTTGTAAGGCTCAGCCCCGAGTTTGACGAAAACGGACTGCCGAAAACCGATTCTCTTATCGCTCTTTTCGATAAGGTTACACAGCTTCTGCGTTCGGGCAAGGCTGTTGCCTGCTACACTCCCGGCATGGGCGGAATTGCCGAAGCCGTATTCAAAATGGCGATCGGCAACAGGCTCGGCTTCAGCTTCAGCGATAAGCTCGGTCTTGATGAGATCTTCGGTCTTGATTATGCCGCTTTCCTGCTTGAGGTTACGGAGGATATACCCGAAGCTCAGCTTATCGGTACTGTAACCGATGACGGCAGTATCACATACGGCGGAGAGTCTCTCAGGCTTTCAGAGCTTCAGAGGGATTATGAGGAGAAGCTTGAAAGCGTTTATTCCTGCGACCTCAACTCAAGCAAGAAGAAGCTTGAAAATATCTCCTTTACCGAGAAAAAATATAAGGCTCCGGCTGTTAAAACTGCCAAGCCGCACGTTCTTATTCCCGTTTTTCCCGGCACAAACTGCGAGTATGACTCCGCTAAGGCGGCGACCGACGCAGGCGCAGAGGCTGAGATATTCGTTATCAACAACCTGACTGCCGACGGTATTGCAAGAAGCGTTGACAAGTTTGCCGAGCAGGTGAAGAAGTCGCAGATCATCTTCATTCCCGGCGGCTTCTCCGGCGGCGACGAGCCTGACGGATCGGGCAAGTTTATAACGGCATTTTTCCGCAACGCCGCTATCAAGGAGCAGGTTACAGAGCTTCTTGAAAAGCGTGACGGACTTATGTGCGGCATCTGCAACGGCTTCCAGGCGCTTATCAAGCTCGGACTTGTACCGTTCGGCAAGATCGTTGACACCGACGAGCATTGCCCGACGCTGACCTTTAACTCAATCGGCAGACACCAGTCGAGAATTGTTACAACAAGGGTTGCCTCCGCAAATTCACCGTGGCTTTCGGGCACTCAGGTGGGCGAGCTTTACAATGTGCCGATCTCACACGGTGAGGGACGTTTCCTTGCCGAGCCGCAGGTGCTTGAACAGCTCAAGGCAAACGGACAGATCGCAACTCAGTATGTTGACGCCGACGGCGACGCTACCGAGGACATTCTCTACAACCCGAACGGCTCAATTGCCGCTATCGAGGGTATCCTTTCTCCCGACGGCAGAGTTCTCGGAAAGATGGGACACTCTGAGAGAATAGGCGAGGGACTTTACAAAAATGTTCCCGGAAATTACGATATGCAGCTCTTTAAATCGGCAGTAAAATACTTCAAATAATATTAAACTTCGATTTTGTTATGCGAAAAATGTAGAAAAAAATCGAAAAATATTGAAAAGTTTACCGCATCTTTCACGTGAAAACGCAGAAAGATGCGGTTTTTTTAATCTTTTTACCAATATTTAACAGCATTTTCTGCCTTTTTACACAAAGAGTGAAATTTCATAAAAATTTTTTGGTAAGTTTTAGTAAAAAGCTATTGACATATTTGCCATAAAATGGTAACATAATGGTGAAAATATTTCACGGAGGTAGTTTATATGGAAAATAAGGTCAAGATTTTAATCGCAGAGAACAACGAATTCGGTCAGAACTGCGTCAGGGAATTTTCGTCATACGGCTACAATGTCGTGCTGACGGACAAGGACGGGGCGCAGGTGCTGACGAAAATGAAGTTTGAAAAACCGGATGTTATCATCATGGACGCTTTTATGCTTCACATTGATGCGCTCGGAGTAATCAAGCAGATAAGGGATATGAAGGACATTAAAAAACCGATGATAATTGTTCTTTCAAGCGTTGACAATATGCGCTTTGAAAGTGAAATTCTTAACGGCGGCGCTGATTATTATTTCTTAAAGCCTGTTGAGGCGGAAGTTATTGCTCAGCGTATTTCTCAGCTTTCGGGCTGGAACAGCTCTGAAAAGCACGAAAAGAATTCCAACGACCTTGAGGTAGTCGTCTCGGAGATTATGCACCAGATCGGTGTGCCTGCACACATCAAGGGTTATCAGTATCTCAGAGAGGCAATAATCCTTTCGGTCAACAATACCGAGATGATGGGCTCGGTAACAAAGCTTCTTTATCCCACGGTTGCCAAGACATTCAAAACAACCTCGTCGAGGGTTGAACGTGCTATCCGTCATGCTATCGAGGTTGCATGGGACAGGGGAGACGTTGATGTGCTCAGCTCCTATTTCGGTTACACAATTCAGTCATCGAGAGGCAAGCCGACAAATTCGGAGTTCATCGCCATGATCGCCGACAAGCTCCGCCTTCAGCTCAAGGCTTCCTGATTACTTCACCAAGGATTTAAGCCAGTCAAGCTCCTCTTTATCAATAGAATGAAAAGCGATTATCATTCCGATGTATATCAGAATTGCGGTAATTATTTCCGCAGAAGCGGCAAGCTTATAACTGCTGATGTTAAAAGAAAAGAACAAAAGATTTTTTAAAAGATTTGCTCCGATCACGCTGAAAAGCGGAATAAAAACATCCTTGAAAAAAGAAAGCCGTACATCGCTTACCTTTGTCAGTCTTCTGAAGCTGAGAATAAAATTGACGGCTTCGCTGACAAAAACAACGATTATGTAGCCCTTGACCGATAAGATAGGGACAAGAAAGTAGACAAGAACAACGCAGAGTGAAGCGTCTATAATGTTGTAGCGCATATAGCTCATCTGCTGATCGAGCCCCTTTAACATACCGTCAACGGACATATCACAGTACATAATCGGAATCAGCGGTGATAGAATTTGAATATAGATAAAAGCGCTGTCATTGCCGTAAACCGCCAGTGACAGCCTTTTTGCGTTAAAGTACATTATTCCCGCCGTCCCTATGGAGAATATCAGAGTCAGATGCAGAACTCTTGCTATCATATAGTTTATCCTCGGCTTGTTGCCGGAAATGTGCAAAGCGGATATCTCAGGCACAAGCAGTCCCGAAAGCGAGGATAGCAGGGCGGAGGGATAAAGCACAAGCGGAAGCGACATACCGTGAATAACGCCGTAGGTAGCGAGTGCGGACTGAGGATTACAGCCGGATTTGCGGAATCCTACGGGAATAAGAAGATGTTCGACCGTCATCAGAATGGAGCGCATCTCCGAGCCGACCGTGTCGGGAATTGATATTCTGAACAGTCTTTTCCAAATGTCCCTGCCTTTTTCTTTCTGCTTAGGCTTGCAGACCGAAAGCCGATAAAGCGTGTATGAACATAGAAGCGAGAAAAACTCGGCAGAAGTAATGGCGAAAACAATAGCTACGCAAGAGGCTTCAAGTCCCCGTGAGAGTGCGTTTTTTAGGGCAAAGACCGTGACGCTGATCTTGAAAATTTGCTCTGCAAGCTGAACCGCCGTGTATCGGACGATCTTTTTAACCGAGGTGAAGTAGCCGTTGAGTGCCGCCGACATTGATACAAAGGGCAGGCTGAGACTCAGAACCTTTAATGACGGTACGCTTCTGATATCTCCGATCCATTTTGAGCCGATCAAATCCGCAAAGCCCGAAAGAATAACGGCAATTACCGTACCGCAGACTATCGAATAGATAAGACATCGGCGCATTATCTGGCGGTCGTTGTATTTGCCGAGGGCAATATTGTCGGCAACAAGGCGCATCGCCGCAAGCCGTATTCCGGCAACGGAAAATGTGATCGCCATACCGTAAACCGCAGTTATGAGCTGAAAAAGACCGATGCCGTCCGCACCTATTCTGTTGGACAGATATACGTTAAAGCTGACGTCCACCGTTTTCATAAGAAATGCCGTTGCCGTCAGCAATAGGGTGTTGGTCAGCAGCTTTTTTGCGTTAGTCATTATAATCACTCCGTATAAATATCTATGACATTTTGTATAAAATAAGAATTGATATTGCGAATTATTTATGTTATAATACTAAAGTAATTTTCGGCAGGAGGGGACTGATCGGGTTACCGATTATGTGTTCTGTTTTCTGCGTACTCGATTATTCGGAGGGAATGTATGAAAAAAACACTTTCTGTTTTACTTGCGGTTATAATGGCTTTTTCTGTCAGTGCGGCAACATTTTCTTCCTATGCTGCCGACGAATGTCACTGCGGTACAACACCAGTTGTATATGTTACGGGTTTTGCAATGACCGATCTGGTTGCCAATCCCGGAACGGACGAACAGTACAATGTGTTTATGCCTGAGACCTCTGCGATCGTCAGTACGGTTGCACAGCTCATTGTGCCTGTCATTTCTCTGTGCATTACAGGAAACTATAATTCTTTTGCCGCTTCGCTGAGCAAGGCTTTGAACGAGCTGATGAAGGATGCCGCCTGCGACGATAACGGTGATCCGCTCAATGAAAACGTTGACGTCAAGTTCAGGGTTGATCCCACCGCCGAGCACGGCTACGGATATGACAACCGCTTCAATTACGACTGGCGCGAAGATGTTTTCGATATTGCGGCGGAGCTGAATGACTACATAGAAGAAACCAAGGAAATTACAGGTCACAGCAAGGTCGTTCTCAAGGCAGAAAGCATGGGCGGCGCAGTCGTTATGACCTACCTCAAGGTTTACGGAAGCGACAGCGTTGAAACGGTTATAATGCAGTCCTCTGCCTTTAACGGTATAAACCTTGTCGGCGGACTTTTTACGGGCGACCTCAATATAAAAACAAAGTCCGTTATGAATTATATCGGAAACTTTATTGAGGGCAACGACACGATGACGGTATTCTACCGCTGTCTTTTCAATATGCTTTGCGGCTTCCTTCTTTCGCCTGTCTGCAATGCCGTGGACAGGGTGTTCACCGAGGGCAAAGAGGTACTCTATGAGGACTGCCTGAGAGATCTTTTCGGAAACCTGACGGGAATCTGGACTTTTGTACCGAATGAATATTACGAGCAGGCAAAGGACTATATGCTCGATGAAACCGAGAATGCAGAGCTTATCAAGAAGCTTGACGCCTACCACTACGGAGTTATGGACTCGACTCAGGAGATACTGGACGAAGCTATGGAGGACGGAATGAAGCTTGCTATAATTTCCAATTACGGAAAAGCGGCAGTTCCCGTTCTTACCGATGACGGCTATCAGAGCGATTTCCTTATCGACACGGCGAGGACTTCTCTCGGTGCGACCTGTGCCGATTACGGTGAAACTCTCGGCGAGGGTTACGTTCAGAAAAACGCCGACGGACACAATCACATTTCCTGCGACAATGTTATCGACGCTTCAACCTGTATTTATCCGGAATACACTTGGTTTGTCAAGGATATGATGCACACATGGTATTCTATCGGATATTATCATTTCACCTGGTGGCTTGCTCAGTCTGCAAGTCAGCCGACCGTAAGCGACGCGGAGGAATATCCGCAGTTCCTTTTAAACAATCAGGAAACGAAAACGCTTGATCCTCTTACGTCTGAAAACTGTGAAACGCAGAACACAGACGTTGACCTCACAGCAGTTTTTCAAAATATTATCAGCAAAAGCAATTAAAGTTCAGGAGGTAAAAAATGAACAGCAAATTTACTAAAGCAATTTCGGTCGTTATGTCTGCCGCACTTATCACAACGTGTTCGGCTGTCGGCGCATTTGCACAGGGCGGTGACGTTGATTACAAGATCAACAGCACCTATGAAAACGTTGACTGGAACACCTACAAGCAGTATAAGACCGATCTTCACAGCCACACGACTGCATCCGACGGCTCATCGACGAAGAAGGAGACTATCGAGAAGCACTATGATTACGGCTTCGACATCCTTGCCGTCACCGACCACGGAACGATAGATTACGGCTGGGACGATCCCTCTCTCAGCAAGGTTATAAAGGTTGCAATGACCGCCAAGGAGGGAAAGACTCCTATCGAGGTGCTTTCCTCAGAGGGACAGACCTCGGACGGAAAGAACTATACATATGACGGTGACAGCTACACCGAATATGACGAAAACGGAATTGCTCAGAATTCAATGCTCAGAGTGCCTTTCGGCAACGAGCAGAATCCTACCTCGTTCAACAACGCTCATGTCTGCTCATGGTTTGTTGACTACGGCAACGGTATTGTCGGCGGAACAAGCGACTATGAAACACCGATCAAAAAAGTTGACGAGCTCGGCGGACTTTCGGTTATCAATCATCCGGGCGAGTACACCGGAGCAAGACATTCCGCCAACTATGACGAAGCCTACAATATGGACAATGTGAAATACAAATACATTGTAAACAAGTTTGCAAACCTACTCACAGAGTATCAGTCCTGCCTCGGCATCGACATAAACAGTAAGGGCGACAACAGAACACGTTATGACAGAAAGCTCTGGGATATCCTGCTTCAGAAGGTTGTTCCGACAGGCAGAAACGTTTACGGAATTGCAACCTCCGATTCGCATAACGTAGGAATAATCAATTCCGGTTACACCCTTATGTGTATGCCCGAAAAGAGTGTTACGGCTCTCAGAACAGCAATGGAGGACGGCGCATTCTTTGCCGCAAGCTACTATATGGGCAGCAAGGTTGAAATCGGAGCTTGGGCAGAGGAGCTCAAAGCCGCAGGCGTAGGTCTTGAGCTTGCTGAACAGTTTGCAGAGGCATATGATAAGATTGTTGAGGAGGAGGAGAACAACGGCAAGCAGGGAACGATCTTCAAATTCGATCAGGAAGCCGTTACTCCTAAGGTTAAGTCCGTTTCTGTCGATGATGCAGAGGACACAATCACAATCAGCACCAAGGACGCATATATGGTTCATTGGATTGCCGACGGTAACATTATCGCTACGGGCAACACGATTGACCTTGACGATTATTCGGATCAGATCGGCTCATATGTAAGAGCTGAGATCATCGGTGAGGGCGGAGTTATCTACACTCAGCCGTTTACGCTTGAGTATGAGGGTGCACCGACTGCCGAAAAGACCTGCTCGGTTGACTTAGGCAAACCCGCAAGCCTTATCTGCGACACCGTTGTAAAGCTTCTTGCAAGGGTTCTCGAAGGCTTTAAGATTGTTGATATCATCTGGTATTTTCTCAGCAAATAAACATTGAAATCAGGGACAGGTAAATAAAGCATAAAAAAAAGGCTTTATTTCCTGTCCTTTTTTTAAAAGGAGTATGACAATGGAAAAGATCTGGAATAATGCAAAATTCATTTATACGGATTATAATCCGCATTTCGATCCGTATGCAAAGCCATGGGGAGCAAGGAGAGCCCGCCTTTATCAGCACCTTGAACTGACGGACAACAACGGTCTGCCGATGTTTGTCAGCGATTTTGAGGTCTGCGGAAGCGGTAAGACAGAGCTTGTTTTCACTGCTCTCGGTGTGGTGGATATTTACATCAACGGTAAGCGTGTCGGCAATGACGAGATGAAGCCGGGCTGGACGAATTATAACAAGCGTGTGCTTTATTATACCTATGACGTTACTGAATATGTCACCGAGGGAAAGAACAGGATTCTTGCCGTACTTGCAGGCGGCTGGTATTCGGGCAGGATCGTCACTGATTGTTACGGCGCAAATCCGCCGGCATTCCTTTGCAATGTTATTCACAACGGCAGCTCAGTCCTTGTAACGGATGAAAACTGGAGCACAAAGGTCGGCGGTCAGATACGCACGGCTGACATATGGGACGGCGAATACTGTGACGCAAGCTATGACAGCTATGAGCAGATGTCAACGGTCGGATATGAGCTTGACGACTGGAAAAAGGCAAAGCTCAGCGACTATTTTGACGGAGAGATTACCGAATTTGTCGGACCTACCGTTCAGGTGCGTGACGAGCTTTCCCTCAGAGAAAAAACAATCACCGTCTATGACGGCGTTAAATACAACGGCTCAAACTACGGCGAGATCAACGTTTGCGCCGAGCCTGAAAAATTCCCGTTCACCCTCAAAAAGGGACAGACCGCAATTATTGATCTCGGTCAGGAGATGGTCGGCTGGGCAAAATTTACCCTCAAGGGTGAAAAGGGAACGCTTGTCAGCGTCCATTACGGTGAGTTTCTCAACGACAGCGGCGAAATCGAAAGAGGCAACGACGGAGCAAAAGGCTCGCTTTACACGGTAAATCTCCGTTCTGCGCTGGGCAAGGAGGTTTACATAATCGGCAGTGACAAGGCGGAAACATACAGACCGAGGTTTACCTTCTTCGGTTACAGATATGTTCAGATCACAGCCGAAAAAGATATTGAGATTCTTGACTTCGTTTCAGAGGTCGTAGGCTCCGCAACCGAGGAAATCGGAAGCATCGAGACCTCGGATAAGCTCATAAATAAGCTTATTTCAAATACACTCTGGGGACAGAGAAGCAACTACCTCAGCGTTCCCACCGACTGCCCTCAGCGTGACGAACGCTACGGCTGGACGGGCGACGCACAGGCGTTCAGCATCACCGCCGCTTACAATGCCGACGTTGACGGCTTCTTCCACAAGTGGATGCAGGACGCCCGCGATTCGCAGAGCGACGAGGGCGCATATCCCGATGTTATTCCGAGAACGACTTGTTGCAGCAGCGAGAATGCGGCGGCATGGTCGGACGCAGGCATCATCGTGCCGTATAACATATATATGATGTATAACGATGTGAAGATTATCGAAGATCACTATGCTTCGATGGAGAAATACATTGCTCAGCTCATAAAGAACTTCGGTATGTCGGGACCGATTCCCCGTTACGGCGACTGGCTTGCATATGATTACTGCAAGAATGAGTATCTTTCTTCCGCATACTTTATTTATGATATTGACCTTATGGTGAAGATGAGCGAGGTTATCGGAAAGTCCGACAGGGCGGAGTATTATAAAGACCTCAGAAAGCAGGCTCACGCTTACTTTGTCAAGAACTTTATGCAGGACGGCAAACTCATCGGTCAGACTCAGACGGATAAGATTATCGCCATGGCTTTTGACCTCGTTGATGAGAGCTATGCAAGGGAGCTTGCAGACGAGCTTGTCGAGCAGATCAAGGCGAACGACAACAGGCTTTCAAGCGGATTTGTCGGCACCTGTAAGCTCTGTCCGACGCTTTCAAAGTACGGCAAGGATAATATGGCTTACACGCTCTTAATGCAGCGCAAGGAGCCGTCATGGCTTTACAGCGTCGATCAGGGAGCTACGACAATATGGGAACGCTGGAATTCCTACACCAAGGAGAACGGCTTCGGCGATGTCGGAATGAATTCTTTCAACCACTATGCCTACGGCTCGGTTGTTGAGTGGATGTATCGCTATATGGCAGGTATCGAGCCGGGTAAGCCCGGATTTGAGGAGATAATCCTTCAGCCGAGAGTTGACACAAGAACGGCGAACGAGCTTCCTGACGGACAGCAGAGAATGACAGACGTTAAGGCAAGCTATAAATCCGCCGCAGGACTTATTGAGAGCGAATGGCACAATGCGGACAGATTTACATACAGGTGCAATATCCCCGTAACAGCCGAGCTGAGACTTCCGATTCTCGGAGATAAGCTCACCGTAAACGGAGTTGAACACAGCTTTGACGAGTATGAGAATGAAAACGGCTGTGCAATAATTAGGCTTGCACCCGGCGAATATGTTTTTAAGGAGATGTGATTTATGGATAAGAAACCCTTGCTCTGTCTCGGAACGGGAATGGATTTTAATGAGATTGCCGATATAGATCAGCTTGAGGTTATCAAGGCGGCAGGCTTCGACCAATTCTTTTACACGGAGAGGAGAAATCAGCCGAGAGCCGAGGACGAGGCAATCGCCGAAAAGGCGGCAAAGCTCGGCATCGGTTTTCATTCGATTCATGCTCCGTTTTACGGAATGGACGACCTCTGGCACGATGAGGACGGAGAGCTTGCGGAGATCATGCGAAAAGAGCTGTTTAATTCGATCGACAACTGCCGCAATCTCGATGTGCCGCTCGTTGTAATGCACGCAATCATCGGTATGGATAATCACACGCCGACCGAGCTCGGACTTGAACGCATCGGAGAAATCATTGATTACGCTGTTAAGAGGGGAGTCGTTATCGGATTTGAAAACACCGAGGGCGAATGTTACCTCAAGGCGTTGTTTGACAGGTTCGGTGAGATTGAGAATGTCGGATTTACATATGATTCAGGTCACGAGCTTTGCTACAACGGCGGATCGGATATGCTCGGCAAGTACGGAAAGTATCTTGTTTCAACTCACCTCGACGACAACCACGGGATGAGTGATCCCGAACATCCGAACTTCCTCGATGACTACCATCTGCTACCGTTTGACGGTTATGCAGACTGGGAGGGGATAGCACGGAGGCTGAATAAATGCGGATTTGACGGAAGCCTGACCTTTGAGGTTGATTCCAAGGGAAGATGCGGCAGTCACTCCAACGATATGTATCTCGGACTGAGCTTTGAGCAGTATGTTGCAAAGGCATATGAACACGCAGTCAGATTCAGGGAGCTTGTACTCTCGGTCAAATAAAATAAGCAATAAAAAATACGGTATTCAAGCAAATCACTTGAATACCGTATTTATTTTGTTTAATGACGTTTATCAGAAGTCGAAAACGTTTCCGATTGCTTCGATGAAAGCATTCTCTAAGCTGATATCGCCGTCTTCGCCGTTATTTTCGTCGATGAACCACGGGGGAATGGTACTGCTTTCGCCGTCTGCCGTGATGTCTTCGATGATTGAAAACTTTTCAATTTTCAGTTCAGGTTTTATGTATTTCATTTGATTACCTCCGAAGTTCTGAAAAATGAAAGGATTTTGTTGATAAACTCGATAATCTTTGCGAAGAAGGAAGCAAGCTTCTCGAATACGGACTGAGTTGTTTCTTCCTCTGTGGGTGCGTCCTCTGTCGGTGTATCGTCGGGAATATCTGTCGGATTGTCCTCTTCCGGCGGATTGATTTCATCCTCAACGTTGATCGACGTAAGGTCGAGGCTTTCAGTCTCCAGTACAGCAAGCTCATCGCTTGACGAGGTTGTCGGGAAGTTGTAAGTCTTAACGTTTCCGTAATGAACATCGCCGTTGCCGTCAATGACGTAGGATCTTGCCCATACCGTTGAAGCGCTGCCCGGATCAATCTTTACTTCAAAGAGACCGGTAAGAACTCTCTGTGAAAGACCTGCGGCCTTCTTCTCGATGCTGTCGTTATCCACCGTCAGAGCGCCTGAGTTTGCGGAATCTGTTGTGTAGAGAACGCCGTGACCGATGATTGAAGCTCCTGTCTTTGCAACGCTGTGTTCTGCGAGCAGGGTGTAGGTTGCGCTGTCGTTATTCGATCTGCAACCGAGAACTCTCGATGAGATAACAGCCTTGTTTCTCTCTGCCGTATAATCCTGCTGGTAAGCATATACGGGAGTGAAGTTGCAATTCTTTGTTACAAAGAATGTGTAAGTTCTGTAGGAGCTGACGATCTCGCCTGTGCTTGCATCCATCCAGTAAACGAAGTATCTGAGACCGACTCTCGAAGGAGCCTGAATGGTTGCAAGGAAGTATTTGGTCGAGAGTGTTTCGTCAATTCTCTGATTTACCGTACACTCGGATTCGAGCTTTTCTTCGTCGTTGATGTAGATGTCTGATGAAAAATCAACCGTATATTTAATCGCCGTTGACTCGAAGCTGTAATTACAATATGTGCAGGAAACTCTGTATCCCGTTCCGTCACCGATTGCGATCTCCTCGTAAATGATGTCGTGGTCTACGGGAGCTTCCTCATAAGAACAGTTCTTACAAGCCTTCTTGTGCTGTTTGTCGTTGAGGCAAACATACTCAAACTCATGAGGAACGGTATCGTATGTTGCAACATATACTGCCGACTCTGTTACCGTGACAATTTCCGGTGTCCATCCGATGAAGGGATACTCGTTTTCTGCGTCGCTGGCCTTTGTCGGGGTAGGACCGCTGTAAACGGGAGTTGAGAAGTGTTCCCATTCGCCCTTCTGAAGGACTGTCGTTCCGTCGGAATCAACGAAAGTGATAATGTACTTTCTGATCTTCCATACAGCGTAAAGCGTATCGTTCTGCTCTGCGTTCGTGTAGGTTGAGCCTGCCGCATACCTTGTGCCGGAATCATCGGCAGTTGTGTACCAACCCATGAAGTCGTAGCCTTCCTTGGTCGGAACAACGCTTGAAACCGTATGCTTACCGTTGTTCTTAACTCCGCAGGAGTTGTAGTAACCCGTGCTCTCGGTAGCCTCGGGAGCGCCTGTGCCTGTGTTAGCGTTATAGGTGAGGGTCTGAAGCTGACTGTAAAGAGCGTAGAAATCAACAGTTCCCTGATCGGCATAAATTGTAATCTCTGCTCCTGTTGCATACTTTGCGGTTGAAGCAGTTGCCGTTGTGGCTTTTGTCCAACCTATGAAGTCCCAAGCCGGATCATAGGAGGCATAGGAGGTCGGAGTTGTGACTGTACCGCTTAGGGCTTTGTTCCAGATCGTAATTGACTTGGATTCAGATGTTGCCTTATCAAGACCTGAATAGAAGTTTGCCGTCAAGGTCTTGTTATAGATTGCATAGAGGGTAACGTCTCTTGTCTGCATTGTCAGGCTTGTCATAGCGGTTGTTGCGTTACGATCGGTGTTCCAACCGATGAATACCCAGCCATCCTTTGTTGCTGTGGGAGTAAAGTCGATTTCCGCATGGTAATTGACCATATCCTCAGTCTTTGTAGCAGACTGACCGCCGTTTTCGGCGAAGTTGTAGGTTACCTTGTAGGAGTTGATCGTCCAATGTGCGTAAAGGGTATCGGATGCAGAGGTGTTCGTATAGGTTGATTCTGCCTCGTACTTTGTACCCGTGCCGTCGTTATTGGTGTACCAGCCTGCGAAGGTGTAGCCTTCCTTAACGGGAACAACCGTTGAAACTGTGTGAGTACCGTTGTTCTGCGTTCCGCAGGAGTTGTAATAACCGTAGCTTGTTGTTGCCGAGGGAGCACCGGAACCTGTGTTAGCGTCATAAGTCAATGTATGAAGCTGATTGTAAAGAGCGTAGTAGTTAACCGTTCCCTGAGCCGCAGGAATTGCAATTTCTGCTCCTGCATCAACCCTTGCGGTTGAGGATGCGGCGGTTGTTTCGGTTGTCCAACCCTTGAAGTCCCAAACAGAGGTGTAGGAGGTCGGAGTTGTGACTGTGCCGCTTGTCGCCTTGTTCCATATCGTTACCGATTTACTCTCGCTTGTTGCCTTGTTAATTCCCGAATAGAAGTTAGCCGTTACCGTCTTGTTGTAGATAGCGTAGAGCGTAACATCCTTTGCAGGCATTACCATGCTTGTGAGGGCTGTCGTTGCGTTCTCGTCTGTGTTCCAGCCGATGAATTTCCAGCCGTCCTTGGTGGCTGTCGGGGAGAAGTCAACTGCGGTGTGATATACAACAACGTCCGAAGTCTTTGTTGCAGACTGACCGCCGTTTGTGGAGTAATCATAAGTAACGTTGTAGGAATTGATTGTCCAGTGTGCATAGAGCGTTCTGTCATAGTACGGAGCAATCGACTCGTTTGTAATCAGCTCGCCGCCGTCTGCCGCTGTGTACCAGCCCATGAAGGTGTAACCCTCACGCTCGGGAATCGGAAGATTTTCATAGGGGAAATTATATTTGTAAGAGTGAGCGAAAACGCTGCTTCCCTTAGAGGTGCTTCCTTCCTCAATTCTCGGAGTAACAACGACGTCGCTATAGGATGCGTAAGCCGCCGATGTGTCGTGCCAGAGCCAGAGCTTGTAACCCCAGACCTGTGACGCTTCCTCCTGAGAAAGGGTGATCGTTGTGCTTTGGTTTTGATTGTTGCCTGAATAAACATACTTTCTCGGGCTGAAGCTTGTTCCTGTGTCGTCGGTGATGAGGTCGATTACCACTCCGCCGGCAGCAATAACGCCTGAGAGCTTCTCAATGCTGAGAGTGTATGTTCCTGCGCTAAAGGTGTAGGGCATAACAGCTATTGTAACACTTCCTGCAATATCACCGTTGATCTTTAATGCGCCTGCGCCTTGGTTATCAATTTTAAGTGTGCAATCAATACCTGTGGAGGACGTAGATGTAACGGTTTCTTCTTTCTCAATTCCGGGGCTGAGAAGGTTAGCTGATTTACCGTCATAATTCTCGTTGAAGAAGGTGACATAATCAAGGAAGTTCCACTGAGCTGTAAATGTAACATCTTCGTCGAAATCCCAGTTAATAACATCGCCGGGCTGATAGGTAAGTCCGTCTGCGCTGCACTTCCAGCCTATGAAGGTACAGCCGATACGCGTCGGATTTGCGGGGATTGAGCCGCCGATCTGAGCGACGGTGAACTTTGACTGGAATGTTGCGAAGGAGGTGTTTGAAGCTGTTGTACCGTTGAATTCACCCTCATTGGGGTCATAGGTGACCGTGTAGGTGTTCGGTGTGTAATAGAATTTCCAGTCGGTGTTTGTGGTGTTTATGTTCTTGATATAATAGAAATTGTTGTGACCGCTGTCCTGAGGAACACCGCTTGTCTTGGTCGTTGAACCGTAGGTTACGGAGTAGCTCTTTGCGGTGAAGCCGGGAATATTGTCGTAGTAGCCGTAAACGGTATCGCCGTAAGAGTAGATCTTTGAATCCGTTCCCTTACCGATGATCGCTGCGCCCTTATTTCCGTTGTAGTCTTCAATAGCATTAGGATCACGGAGATAAACAGCCGTTGTTGTTCCGCTGTATCTTGTGAGGTTATCGGTGTTCTCGGTTCCCGAGGTGGATGTTCCTACCGGGTTACCGGTTTTGATAGCCATATCAAGAATTGAGTTCTGATATGCGTCAAAGCCTGCCGCGTACCATGCCTGCTGACGGCTCATCGAAACCGCATTGTAGTAGCGTGTACGGATTGCGGACTTGTTGACGCAGTTCGGAGCTATATTTATATATGTATAGTTCTGAGCTGTCTTATCTCTATAAACTGCGGATGCGTGCATATAAACGACCAGGGTTGAGCCGTTGATAGCGAGGCTGATGCCTGTATCTCCGGTACCTATTCCGACGGTATTTCCCGAATCGTTGCTGTTATATGCCGTTACGGTTGCCGTTCCGTTTTCACGACCGTTAAGAATATTATAACGGGCATTGAGATACGGAATCTGAGAATAGTTCGTGAAACGTGAAGTATCAATAATCATCGACGTATCGAGACTGTTTGTTGCATTATTGTTATCGGAACCGCTGCCGCCCGAACCCGAGCTTGTTGTACCGGCGCTTCCGCTTACGCTTGAAACATTGAGACCGTTAACAAACAATTCTGCGTTGATGTACGCAGGGCTTCGTGTCCATGAAGTGTACTGCCTTGAGGAGTGGCGGTAATATGCGTTAAATATCGGCTGTCTGTAACAGGTGGAGTAAGCGTATGTTGTGAAGGTCATTCCGTCAACAACATAGTCTGCTCGCCAACGGATAAATCTGTAATTGCCCGATCCGATTGCCGAGGAGAACGCACCGCCCGAACAGTTTGTGTTAACAGGGAAAGATGTAAAAGTCTTACCTGTGCTGTTTGCCGTGCTTCCATTGAAGCCTGTGCCGCCGAAGGTGATGCTGCTGAGTGCAGAATCGCTTACCGAGGTCCAGTTTGCGTTGTTATCGGATGTTGCACCCATACAGGTGATCTTAACGCTTGTCGGGTTGCAGTTGATACCTGCAAAGTAGATTCTTGCGTTTGTTGCCGAAGAAAGAGCAACGCCCTGTTCTGCATTACCGTTTGTATCTACACCGTAGAGATACTGGAAATTAACTCCGTCGTCACGGTTGATGAAGATTGTTTCAGGAACGTAGAACTTAACTCTGTTAAGAAGGTCTGCGCTTTCACCTGCGCTGAAGTTTGCATTTATAATATTGTCGCAATTTGTCTTTGCCGAATTAAGAGCTGAAAGAGCGGAGCTGACCTCGCTTGCCGTTGCGTAGGGCTTACCGAGGATAGTACCTGCGGTGTCAAGTGCGGAAGCCAAGGAGTTGTAATATGACGTCCACTGGCTCTGAGTTGAAGCCGACCAGCCGTTTCTCGTTGCTGTTTCTGCCTGAATACCGCTTTCGATAACGTCTCTGTATGCGCTTCTGAGTGCGCCCTTATTTACAGGTCTTACTCTGAAACCGAAATTATATCTGCTGTGAACACCGCTTGAGTTACCGCGCTTGAAATAGAAGTTAGCCTGCATTGTGTAGTCGGTGTTCGAGGTAGCAACCGCACCGGAGAGTGACTCCGATGATGTCATACCGTAGCCCTTACCGTCACCGTTTCTGAAGTCGATGTTCGAGGTTACGCTGATTGCTCCGTCCGTTGTTCCGAAGGTGTCGAGCTTACCGGCGTCACCGCAGTTGTAGTAGCAGTGGCAGATAAAACCGCCTCGGAGGTTCGGGATCTGATTGTAGTTCTTGATACGGCTTGTATCGACATAGAGAGTACCCCAGGCATTGCTTGCGCCGCCCCATGACCTGTCGGTGTCGCCCGCTCTGACTCTGGTGCGATAGTAAACGCCGCCGTTACCGCTTTCGACGAAGCTTGTGGAAGACGTTGTTTCGCCGTAGTAGATTTCGCTGTTGGGGATATTTGCGCTGTCATCACCGACAACGAACGATGCTAACGAAGTCCAGTTCGGAATAAGCGGTGAAAGACCGTAAGCTCCCTTTGAGGAAGATGTGGTGTACTGGTCATAGTAGTTGCTGGCAGCACGCTCGTCTCCGCTGAGGCTTGTGTTGTTACCGACATAGTGAACACCGGTAACGAACGCAAATGCGGCAAGCTTAGGCTCGTTACCGATACTTGTCTTGTAAACATACGATGCCGCAACACCGGTAAGAAGATCAAGCTCGGGATAATACATATATGTATAGGCGTATGCGTGATAGGTAACGCCGCCGACAACATATGTGCAGGTAACCTTAACTCTGCCGTTCCTGACGGAGGTTGTACCGCCGTTAATTGTCTGCTTTACGACCTGTGAGGTCTGCTTGACGGTCGAGGTGTTGACCGTTGCATTCTCCCAGGTGATGGAAACGGAGTCGCAAGCTATCGAACACGAGAAATAGATAGTACCCGTGGTCTGTGTTGCACTTCTGTGAAGTGTTCCGTTTTCGTCACAGTCAACAAAATACTGGAAGCTGTAGGGTTGTCCGCCGCTTCCGATGACCGGATTGAGGTAAATGGTTTCCGGAACATAGAAGTTGATAGCCGGTTCAACCGTGTTGACCAACTTTTTGACATCAACAGCCGCTTTTGACTTCTGAACCAATATGCTCGGATCAAAAACCAAAAAGGTTGTTGCAATCAGCGTAACAGCCAGTAAAACGCTGATCAGTTTTTTGCCGATTTTTTTCAACATTGTTATCTCCTCCTGCATAAAAATTCGACAAAATTTAGACAACTTGGTATGCTTGTCTAAATTATTTTAACAATATCCACAGAACATTTTTGTGGATTTTATAGTTAATATAATACTATCATATCCGGAAAATTTTTTCAACAAGTTTTTACTTTTTTTAATTTTTGAGGTGAAAAATAATTTTCATTTTTCGCAAAATTTTTGTGCAATAGATACAATGAAATTTATCAATTTTATATTTTGATAAAAAGTTATTCCGATGTATTTTCTAAAACAGAAAACGCGTCACAAAATCCTCGAAAAGCGTTGAAAAATAGAAAAAAAACTACAATAATTACTTGAAAATTGTCGTATGTTTTGTTATTATAAAAATCAAGACAAGAAATCAAATAGCCGAAGATGATCTTTAACCGATCGGTAAATTTTCAAATATGCCGTAAGGTTACAGATATTAATAATCATTGGCACTCAGGGTACAGCTCCCGTTGTGTATGTCAACGGCTGCAAATTGTTTGTTTTGGCGTACTCAACGCCGTCAAAATAAAAATATAAAAAGAAAGGAAAAAACACTATGAAGAAGAAAACCCTCTTATCCATCGTTCTGGCAGTTGTTATGATCGTTTCAATGCTGCCGATGATGGCGTTTGCCGCACCGAGAACGGTTACGGCAGCATCAACCGCTTCAATCACGGTTGAACAGGCCGTCCCCAACGACGAGCTTTCTGCATACAAGGTAATTGATATTACTTACGATGCAGCTTCAAACACCCTTGCATATGCTTGGAACAGCGACTTTGCAGATTATTTTGCAGGCTCAACTTCCTTCAATGCAACAGCAATTACCGTTGAAAACTTTGCAAAGCTTACAGACGATTCTCAGGAACTGAAGGATCTCCTTGCAAACCTTCCTCTGTATATTGCAGCAAGAGGTATCGCTCCTGTTAAGACCGAGACAGTTGCAGCTGACGGAACAGCTACATTCGCAGATCTTGCAATGGGCGAGTATTTCATCAGACCTACTTCTTCAACTTCAGTTTATCAGCTTATGCTTCAGAAGCTTGAGCCGACAGTTGAAAACGGTGTTTATGTAATCGACGATAACACATTCACCGCAAAGAAGACAGAGGTTACTGTAACAAAGACGGCTGACAAGACCAGCGTTACAAAGAATGAGAAGGTTACATACACCGTTTCGGTTGATATCCCGACTTATTCAGACAACGCAGTTGACAAGACCTTCTCGGTATCCGATCTTATGCCCGACGGACTTACTCTTGATCCCGATTCAATCACATTGACTGTTGACGGAGTAACAGTTCCCGCATCGGCATATGACATCACAACAACAGCAACAGCCGAGTACACTTACAAGATCACTGTAAGTAACGATCAGTACGACGCTTACTGGGCTGCAAACGGCGGCAAGAAGCTTGTTATCGGCTACACAGCAACTCTTAACGATGACGACACAACAGAAGTTAATACTGTTGAGACGAACACCGTTACATTTGATTACTCCTTCTATCCGTTCGTTGAGGATTCACACAATCAGAAGGACGCATCTGTTGACGTAACAACATTTGAAATCAAGATTGATAAGTACGCTAAGGGCGATAAGGCTCATAAGCTTGCCGACGCACATTTCGATCTTTACAGAACAGCTACAACTGATGAAATCGACGCAGGTGTTGCAGTTCAGATTCCTCACACAGATGTTATGGGTATCCTTCTTGAGGCTGACAATGTAACCGACGTAAACGGTGTTGCAGTATTCGAGAAGTACGAGGCAAACGGAGACAAGTACGACTATTATCTCGTCGAGACAAAGGCTCCGTCAGGCTACAATCTCCTTACAGAGGCTATCAAGGTTAACTTCACAGATGCAGAGGTTGAGGCTACCGCAGGTATTTATACAGTTGAGGTAGAAAACAGTGACGGCTTCACACTTCCGCAGACAGGTGGTATCGGTACAGCAATCTTTACTGCTGTCGGTATTGCCATTATGGGTGTTGCAGTAGTAATGCTTATTGTCACAAAGAAAAAGAAGTCCAATAGCGCTAACTAATCTGAACAGATAATATGAGGGGCTGTCACTCAAGACAGCCCCGTATTTTAAGGAGGGAAAACGGTGAAAAAGAATATGACTACAATTTTCATAGTGGTTGCATTCTTGGTGGGAATATCCGTTTTTCTTTATCCTACGATTTCAAACTATCTGTATGAATTGAACAGCAGCAGATCTATTACAAACCACAACGAAGCGATCGCAAAAATGAGCAAGGAAGAGATCGCCGCCGAGATGGACGCAGCTCACCGCTATAATTACAGCCTTTTTAACAACGCCGTCGTTCTGACCGACCCCTTTGATCCGGACGCTTATCCGATCACGGACGGAAATTACGACGAGCTTCTTGCGACTGACGATATTATGGCTTTTGTCGAGATCCCGGCTATAAAAATAAATCTTCCGATTTATCACCACACAACAGAGGACGTTCTTGTAAAAGGCGTAGGTCACCTTGAAAACACCTCTCTGCCTGTCGGTGGGGAATCTACCCATGCGGTTTTGTCCGCCCATTGCGGATTGCCGTCGGCGAAGCTTTTCACCGATCTGCACCTGCTTAAAGTTGATAATATCATCAAGATTCATGTGCTTGACGAAACCCTGTTTTACAAGGTTAACAATATTGAAGTCGTACTTCCCGACGACAGCTCGTCCCTGCACATCGTCAAGGGCAAGGATATCATAACTCTTATCACCTGCACACCTTACGGAAAAAATACGCACAGACTGCTTGTCCATGCGGAAAGAATAGAGGGCAGCGCCGAAAAGGATATTAAGGAGCCTTCTGTTGACAAAGAATACACCTGGCAGGATTATGCAAAGCTTGCCGCAATAATCATAAGCGTCATCTTTGTCGCGGTTCTTGCTGCCGGAGGAATAAAGAGCAAAATCAAACGGAGAAAAAAGAAGAATGAAGAAACAAAAGAGTAAGGCTATCAGGATTATCGCAGTAATTCTTTTTATCGCAGGCACGGTTCTTGTGGTTGTTCCGCTCGGATTTAAAACCTATTTTAAGGTTCAGGCGGACGATAACGTTGAAGCCTTTGAGGCTGCGTCGCAGAGCGGAAAATTTGACAGGCTCAGGCAGGCTATGATAGAGTACAACGAAAATCTCTATCTGAGCGGTCAGCGAACGCTTGTCGATCAGGAGTCATACGAAACTCCCGATTTTAACCCTGCCGATTACGGAGCTCCGAGCGATATACTGTGTTACGTTTCCGTTCCGTCAAAAAATATCAAGCTTCCGGTTTACAACGGAGCAAGCGAGGAAAACATGAGCAATGGCGCCGTTTATCTCGCAAAAACCTCGTTGCCTGTCGGCGGAAACAATACCAACTGCGTTATTGCCGCTCATAATATTTTTTACGGCGTAAAAATGTTTTACAGGATAAGCGAGCTTGAGCCGGGCGATAAAATTTATATAACAAATTATTGGGAAACACTTGAATATGAGGTTATCAGCAAGGAGATAGCCGAACGCAATGAAAGCAGAAGGCTTTTCATTCAGCCTGATAAAGAGCTGCTGACTTTGTCAACCTGCTACCGACCGACTTGGGAAATCAATCAAAGGTACATTGTCTGCGCTCAGAGAGTAACTGAACAAAACGGAAAATAGTCACACGGAATTTTGACTGATGTTACAAAATTTCGTGTGTTTTTTTGTTAATATTTTTCTTAATAAATATATTTACATTCGAGGAATAAAATAGTAAAATCATCTCATGCAGACATATATCTGCAAAATTTTCAGAGATGGAGAAATGTTTATGAAAAAAAGACTGAACAAACTATTGGCATTGATGATTGCCGCGGTTATGATTGCGCTGACCTTTACCGTCAGCTCGGCGGCATTCGGGGAAGAGGAAGAATTTGACGAAAGTATGTTCTTGATCGACGGCGTGTATTACTCCGCTACATACTTTGATGAAGACGGTATGCACGCTGAAGTAATAGGCTATGAGATCGATGATGAGGGCAACTCTCTGCTTGCGGAAAAGGTTGTTATCCCGTCAGAGGTTGAATACAATGGCGAAAGATTTACAGTATCAACTATCGCCAATACTGCTTTCATGGACTGCTATACACTCAGAGAGATCACCTTGCCCTCTACAATAACGGTGATTGATAACGGCGCATTTGCCGGAGCATCAAGCCTCGGTAAAATTGTAATTCCCGATGATTGCTATTTTGAATATTTAGGATACAGCGTGTTTGACGGCACAAGAGTTCTCGACTATCTTTCCGAGAAGTCACCCGACGGCGAGATCGTTATCGGTCAGAACGTGCTTCTCGCTTATCTCGGCTCGGAAACGGATTACACCGTACCCGACGAAATAACGATTATTGCGGATATGTGCTTCTTCGGCTCGGGAATCGAAAATATCACTATTCCCGAAACCGTTGATTTCATAGGACAGTATGCGTTTGCAAGCTGTTTCGGACTTAAAGAGATTACCGTTCCCGATTCTGTAGCGGCAATTGAAGAAGGCACATTTTCTTACTGCATGAATCTTGAAACTCTTAATTTGGGCGACAACATCGAATATATCGGTTTGCGCGCACTTGAAGGAACAAAGGTAAAAAGCGTCTATATCGGTAAAAACGTTTATGATGTCTTGGGTGCCTTTGCAGGCTGTAACACTATCGAAAATATAACCGTCAGCAGTGAGAACGAGCATTACTCAACTGACGGCAAGGCTCTGTATTACAAATACGATTTCGATGATGAGTATGATGAGTCCCCGGTCTATGCGCTCGAATACTACATTATCGGTTCCGATGCCGACGAGTTTACTGTTCCGGAAAATGTTTCCGAAATAGGCAACTATGCATTCTATAATTGCAAGCAGATTAAAAAAGTAAATCTCACTTCAAATGTAGAGATTTATGAATATTCTTTTGCATATTGTACTTTTGACAGCTTTGACTTCAGCAATGTATATTATATCGGAAACAATGCCTTTGAGGGCTGTGAAAACATCAAATCCGCCGATTTGAGCAACGCTTATTATATAAACGACTCCGCTTTTGAAAACTGCACGGCTCTTTCCGATGTTGTTTTCGGCGACAGTCTTTCGTGGATAGGAATGGCGGCATTCCGCAATACCGCTTTGACAGAGGTTAATGTCGGCGGCGATTTTACATTTGTTGACGAGGGAGCATTCCAGAATTGCTCCGATCTCAAGAGAGTCAGCTTCAATGACGGCGTTTACGCCCTCGGAGAGTACCTCTTTATGGGTTGTCCGTCGCTCGAAAGAGTATATATTGCCGAGAGTGTTGAGGAATTTTACGAGAATGCGTTCTTTGAATGTGAGGACACCGTTTTCGAGGTTATTAAGTATTCAGCCGGCTACGATTTTGTAAGGGAGAATAACCTTAACTATGAAATCGTCGGCAAGGTATCTTTCTTCAAGCGTGTTGCCGCTTTCTTTGCAAGAATTTTCGATTTCCTTTTCGGTTGGCTCACACCGATTTCGGTTTTTTGATAAAAAACGGAGGCTGTCGCTCGGTGCGACAGCCTCTTTCAGTTTGCCTTGTTCATAGCCTTGTCAATGTCTCCGTCCAGAATAAAGGGGAGAACTTCGGTGGCTTTTGTAATTGCTGATTTGAGCTGTTCCATATCGTCCTTGCCGAATTTTGAAAGCACCCAGTCAGCTAAATTGTAATCGGGGTTTGGCTTTGCGCCGACTCCGATTTTTATTCTCGGAAAATTATCCGAGTTGAGATGATAGATTATGCTTTTTATTCCGTTGTGACCTCCGTCCGTTCCCTTGCGCCTGATTCTGAGCTTGCCGCAGGGGAGGGAGATGTCGTCAAAAATGACAATGATCTTTTCGGGCGGTATCTTGTAAAATTTTGAAATGTCACGGACAGCCTCGCCGCTGTTGTTCATAAAGGTCTGCGGCTTGACGAGCAGACAACGGTGTCCGCCGATCACGGTATCGGCTGTCAGGGCGTTGTTTTTCAGCCGGTTTATTTCGATATCCAGCTCACTTGCGATATGGTCGAGAGTGAGAAAGCCGGCGTTGTGACGTGTAAATTCATAGTCTCTGCCGGGATTGCCGAGACCTACCACAAGAAATTCGGGAGGCCCCGAAACTATCGGTTTGCTTCTTTTAAAGAACATTTTGCACCTCGGTGATTTTAATCATACAAAACCTCCCCTGAAGCAAACGTTTTGCCGTCTGCTCGGATAAGGGGAGGGTAACCGCATCTCTGCGGTGTTAAATTCTTTTAAACGGATTATCCGAATTTGATATCCATCTTCTTCTGCTCAACCTCGTCCCAGTTGTCGATGTCGGTGATCTTGTCATCGGCAAGGGTGTATATAAGCTTTACCTTCATTCCGTTAAGCTCCTCAAGAAGACTTTCCTCGTCGGGATATTTTTCAATGTTGACAAGTCCGGAAATGAAAATCTCCATTGCCGAGCCCGACTTGATGCTGTATTCGCAGTCGAGATTTTTCCTGAGAACGATGTTGTCGTTCTTTCCGCCGACCTCGATGAAAGAGGTGATAAGTCTCTGAGAGCTTGTGTTGGCAATATAGGCTGTGTAGTTGAATTCTACCCATTCCTCGGGATGCTTGACAATGTCCTCAGCTTTATCCTTGTCGATACCGTCGTTCTTTACGGCATTATCAACAAAGCTGTTTTTCTGACCGTCGGTCTTGTAGACTTGATCGAGCTTGGAGCCCATTGTGAGCTTGTTGACAATGGGACTTTTGACCGTGAGGACGGTTGTGGCTTCCTCCTCCTTGCCGTCCGCATTAACTTTTGTGTACTTGACAACAGCCGTGCTGGCCTTTTCGTCAACCGAAGGCTGAACTGCGTTTCCCTTTCCGTCAACTACCGCCTGAACGCTGTTGCCTGAAGCGTCTGTTGAGCCGCTGTCGGAATCCTTCTTCTTGCAGCCTCCGACGGTGAGCACAACGCTGGCCGCCATAATGAGCGAAACAATTCGCAATAAAATCTTGTTTTTCATGGTTTACCTCTTATTTCTGCCATCTGTATGGCTTTTTTCTGTTGACCCAGTCCTTTTTGATGGATTCTTTGGATCGTGCAATGGCAAGCGCATTGTCGGGAACATCCTCGGTGATTACCGAGCCTGCCGCCGTGTAGGCATTATTGCCGACCTTAACGGGGGCGACAAGACAGGTGTCACAGCCGATGAATGCGTTGTCACCGACCACGGTTCTGCTTTTATCCTTGCCGTTGTAGTTGGCGGTCGCACAGCCGCAGCCGAAGTTTACTCCGCTTCCTACGTCGGTATCGCCGATGTAGGTAAGGTGAGCCACGCTGGTATTGCTGCCGATGACCGAATTTTTAAATTCAACAAAGTTGCCGACCTTTACGTTTTCGCCGATCACTGAGCCGGGTCTGACTCTGACGAACGGTCCCATATGAGCGCCGTCCTTGATCTGAGCACTGTAGCACTGGACATTGTTGAGAACAACGCCGTCGCCGATTTCACTGTCCTCAATAAGACTGTTCGGACCGATTGAACAGTCGGAACCGATAACGGTCTTACCCTTAATTATTGTACCGGGAAGAATTTCTGTGTCCGCCTTGATCTGTGCGTCGGGGGAGATAATAACTCCGTCGGCGCAGGGGATTGAAACGCCGTTGAGCATATTTTTCCTCAGAACGTGACGGCGGGCAATGTCGTTAAGCTGCTGAAGCTGAACTCTGTCGTTTGCTCCGAGCACAATCTCAGGCGAGCTTGCGTCGTATGCGGCGGCATTAAGTCCTTTTTCAAGAATGACCTCGACTGCGTCGGTGAGATAATATTCGACAGCCTTGTCTTCCTTTTTGTCATGCTTCTCGATAATACCCTCAAGTGATTCAAGAAGCACCGAGCTTGAAAACCAGTATGCGCCCGAATTAACCTCATTGACAATCTTCTCGGTTGCCGTAGCTTCCTTTTCCTCAACTATTTTTTTGAGCTTTCCGTCCCTTGATCGGATTATTCTGCCGTAACCGAACGGATTTTCAACCTTGGCGGAAATAATCGTGGCGGCATTGTTGCCTACGATATGGAAATCGAGAGCCGCCTTGATTGTTTCTTCGGGAATGAGAGGAGCGTCGCCGTTAAGAACAAGTACGTTGCCGGGAGTATGTTCCTTGATAAAATCCTTTGCCTGCATAACGGCATGACCTGTTCCGAGAAGCTCGGACTGAACAACCGTCTTGAACCGTCCCGCAAAGTGTTCCTCAATCAGCTCATGCTTAAAGCCCGTGACAAGGCAAATCTCATCAATTCCGGCTGCAACAGCGGCGTCGGTAACCCAATCTATCATAGGCTTGAAGAGAACCTCGGCAAGCACCTTCGGCTTGGAAGACTTCATTCGTGTACCCTGACCGGCTGCAAGAATAACCGCACATTTTGAACTCATATCAATACCTCCTCATTAAAATAAAAAACTACATATTAATTATTGCAGAAAATCGAAAAATTTACAATAGAAAAATACATTTTTTTTACGACAATTTTCACAAAAGTTTCGGACGATATTTGTGCTTATTTATCCTAAAAATGTATAGCAATAACAGTTTTCGTATGTTATAATAATACGAAACGTGTTATTGGGTTTATTCTGCCCGATCGCAGTTAATAATTAAGGTAATATTTTAAATGGAGGTAATACCCATGGCAACTAAGTATACTTACCTTTTTTCCGAAGGTAACAAAGACATGCGTAATCTCCTCGGCGGTAAAGGTGCAAACCTTGCAGAGATGACCAACATCGGTCTTCCTGTTCCCCAGGGCTTTACGATCACAACCGAAGCTTGCACAAAGTATTATGAAGACGGCAAGAAGATCAATGACGATATCCAGGCTCAGATCATGGAGTACATTGACAAGATGGAAGATATCACCGGCAAGAAGTTCGGCGATAAGAAAAATCCTCTTCTTGTTTCCGTTCGTTCAGGTGCCCGCGCTTCAATGCCCGGCATGATGGACACAATCCTCAACCTCGGTCTTAACGAGGATGTTGTTGAGGCTATTTCCGAGATGTCCGGCAATCCCCGTTGGGCTTGGGACTGCTACAGAAGATTTATCCAGATGTACTCCGACGTCGTTATGGAAGTCGGCAAGAAGTACTTCGAGGAGCTTATCGACAAGATGAAGGCCGAGAAGGGCGTTACTCAGGACGTTGACCTCACAGCTGAGGATCTCAAGGTTCTTGCAGGCCAGTTCAAGGCTGAGTACAAGGCTAAGATCGGCGCTGACTTCCCGTCAGACCCGAAGGAGCAGCTCATGGGTGCTGTTGAAGCTGTTTTCCGTTCATGGGACAACCCCCGTGCAAACGTTTACCGTCGTGACAACGATATCCC
>JBJEPQ010000021.1:0-2318 GCA_051881315.1 Acutalibacteraceae bacterium
TTTCGTGAGTACCCTTGTGTTCCCATTCAATTCCGTGGCGTTCCATAACAAATGCAAGTGCGGATTTTTCTGCGCTTACCCATTGATTCCACTCGGTATCTCCACGTGTTCCGCCCTTAAATCCTTGTGCGGCAAGCGCCTGTTTGAGTGACACTCTTGTATCGAGTCCACGCTTGCTTCCGGTGGTGAACGGAACAAAATCAATGTGCAAATGTGGTGTTGCTTCGTCCATATGAAGATGAGCAGAGAACACTTTTAACTGAGGATTTCTTTCCTGAAACCCACGATAGTATTCATCTAAAATCTGTCGGGCAAGCTCTCCGTTTTCACTTTCCGCACTCATATTTTCCTTATCGCCTATCTGCAAAATGAGTTCGTGAAACGGTTTTTCTTGCTTAGAATTTCTGATTTTTTCATAATAGTTTTCTATCTTGCGGTCGGCTCTTGTCTGCTTATCGTTATATTTTTTCAGAGCATCATCAAACAATTCGTGATAGACTTTCTTTATATTTTCATTGCAATAGTCTATATTGAGATGTGTTCGGCTGCCGTCAACATTTTCCGCTTTGAACTTGCGGCTGTTGTGATTAACCGAGCCTTTACCGACCATTGCGCTTATCGTTCTTTTCATTAAATCTCACATCCTTTCCTTATCCGGCGTCAGCCGGGGTTCTGTTACTCTTGTCAAGAGTAACGCAAAAGCACTTTTGACAGCCTACTGCCATCAAAAGCTGCTATTGCGCTCTCCGAGGGGTGCGGGTCGCCGGTGGCGACCTCTGCCGGCTTCAGTCGGCAGAAGCACCGACCGAGCCGACAGGCGAGACAGGGGCGTTGCCCCGTTGTCTGCGGACAACTCCCCAGCAGGGCAGACCTTTGAAAAGGTCTCCCTGCACCCCGCCGAAACTTTAATGCGTGACAAACCGTGACGGTGGTGACGGTGTTTTAGACATCGCCGTCGTTCTCAAAAAGATTGTCACGGTCGTCACACATTGACACGTCCTCCGCAACGTTTTCTCGCCAAAGAGAAATTTTGCGTCCGCCGTGTGTGCGGCTTGCTTTGTAATGAATGCCATAATCCTTAAGCAGCCGCCCTGCGTTGATACTCAGCCTCAGCGAGAGGACATTCGGCTTTATATCCAAGCCAAGTCTCACGCACAACTCGGAGGCTGTTCCGTCCCAACGATTACTGTCCGAAGAAAGAATAGTTGATATTTTTTCAAGCAGTGGATCAGGCGGCTCCACCCAAAGCTCGGTTTCCGATTTTTCAAACGCCCACACCAATCGCTTTGGGTCACGCACAAGATGAATGCGCTGATCTTGCTGATCTCTGCCGGTGATGTCAAGCATTGCAGCGTTGGAGGTTCGCTTTTCTTTACTAAGAACAAAAGCGCCGTCTGCCGCACCAAGCAAACCGTTAGTGCCTGAGATAGTATCGAACTTATCATCTGCCTGCTGTTTTCGGGTGTGATGAACAATGAGCATTGTGACTTTGTAATTGTCAGCAAGCGCTTTCAGCTTTGCAACAACATCGTAATCGCTACCGTAGCTGTAATCCGCACCGCCTGTCTCTCGAACACGCTTGAGGGTGTCGATTATGACAAGACCTGTATCGGGGTGTTCCTGTATAAAACCTCTTATTTGATCTTCCAAACCGCCGTTTACAGTTTTGCATTGTGTTGCAAAATACAGATTGTCCGTTCCATCAGCGCCGAACATTTGATAGAGCCTGCGCTGTAAGCGGGGGTAATCATCTTCAAGTGCAAAATAAAGAACGGTTGCCTTGCGTACTCTGTAATTCCAAAGCGGCGTTCCCGTGCTGATGTGATAGGCAAGCTGTGCCATCATAAAACTTTTACCCACTTTAGGAGAACCTGCGAACAGATAGGTCCCCCCTGTAAAGCAGTCCGTCTACTAACGATTCCTGTGCTTCAAAATCTGTATCATACAGTGCCGACATTGAAACAGTTTGCAGAGATGACGGATCCATTTGCCTCAGCATTTCTCTTTGCATTTCACGGAAACTTTCGTCCAAGCCCTTGAAGTTTTCGTTATTATCGGTTATACTATTGTCAGAACATTTTTGTATTGACTGCTCCATATCTGCGCCAACAGATACATTCGGAGCGGTCATTTCTTTTTTATCTATCATTCTGATTCCTCCTTTAATCCGCCCAGAATATCGGTTATCATTTCAATTAAATCCAGCAACTCATCATTTACCTCCCCGCCAGCCTCAATGCGCTGTAATTCTGCAAGCACATCTGCAAGCTGATTTCGCAAGGCCTTGAACACTCTCGGATTGCCCTGAACAACAATAT
>JBJEPQ010000022.1:0-45012 GCA_051881315.1 Acutalibacteraceae bacterium
CAAATGGACACCCTAAATTTGAAAAAAATAAAAAAATTTTTTTGTTCCGCTTTTTTTATACTCACAAAAACAAAAAAGCCGCCTATTTTCCTCTTAATCGAGGTCAATAGACGGCGGGTAGAAATTTTCACAATTATGATATATAATAGGAAATCAAGAGAAAGACAAAATCGTAATTTAAAGAGGGATTATATATTGATGAAAAAATATAGATTTGGTTTTGATGTTTGGGGTTTAGTTATTTTTCTGATTGTAATGATTCCGAATTTTATTTGGTTTTCGGTTCCTGCACCAAATGATATTTTGAGAAATGAGTCGGTAACCGCAATCGTTGATACGATAGGCTCAATTTGTCAAGCATTTTTTATTGGCTCCCTTTGCGTTATTCTAAACAAGGAAAGACCCAAACTGCGTTTTTCCCCATTGATAATATTTTCTATTATCTGCATCATCATATATTTTGTAGGGTGGGCGCTATATTATAATGGCATTACAAATACGCTTGTGATATTATTGCTGACACTTCCGCCTTGTCTTGCATTTATTGTTTTTGCACTTGACAGAAAGAATATGATAGCGGTTGTTCCTGCCGTCTGCTTTACAATTTGTCATTTGATATATGGAATAGTGAACTTTATATTGTAAATTCAAGTTTGTCGGACTAAGTCTTTATAAGCAAAGACCGCTTACATAGTGTAGGCGGTCTCTTTTCGTGTCAGATATATTTGATTTTAAGTTTTCTTTTCTTTGCTGAAAGCACCTTGCAGATAACCTCATCAACAGCGTCGGTGTATTTGCCTTGAGCCATAAGTGCGTTCTTTTTATCTATAAGCGAATGTATGATTTGAGAGCGTTCCTGCTCGGTTAGATTGATATAATACTTTTTGTTCTTCATATTGGCACCTCCACTATCTTCATTGTAACAGTATAGAACAAATAAGCAACCTTGCGATTTATTGAGACTATCTGGCAAACAAAAGACAACAAGTGCGTAGTTCAAATATTGCAGGGCTAACAGCATAACTGCCGCCCTGTAAATTAGCAAGGATTTTTACCGTGTCTGAGGTACAAATTAGCAGAGGAGCCTTTTTTCTTAGCAAAACAGCGATTTTCCTGCTAATAATTCTTAGCACGACCTTTCGCCTTTTTTAGCAAGAACGGGGCAAAAGTGATGGCAAAACGAAAAAGTTAAGATTGAATGATGCCGGAAAATAAGAAAAGCCGAAAACCTCGAAAAATCAAGGCTTTCGGCGTTGTTTGTGGCGTCCCTGCCCGGATTCGAACCGGGGGCGTTCCGCTTAGGAGGCGGACCCTCTATCCTGCTGAGGTACAGAGACATTTAGCAATATTCGGTTATTTTTATTCTACGCACCTCCCGCCTTTTTGCAAAAGGCGAGAGGTGGAACAAACTCTTAGGAGGCGGTCGCTCTATCCAGCTGAGCTACGGAGACTTGTTGCCTGATTATTCTATCAAAAATCGTATTTTTTGTCAACCATAAATATATTTATTTCATTGACTTTTAACATACTAAATGTTATACTTTTATATTGAATAAAATTGTAAAGTAGGCGATTTATTTGAAAAAATCTCTTATTATAATTTCTTCCCTGCTGCTTGTCTTTTCCGTTGCGCTGACCGCCTGCGGAAACAAGAATACAATCGTTGACAAGGACGGCAAAACCTACACTTATGTCACCGATAAGGACGGAAACAAGCTTCAGGACAAGTGGGGACACCTCATCATCGAAAACACCGATGCCGACGGAAACAAGGTCACTCAGATCTATGAATTTCCCGACAAAATCACGAATAAACGCAATACCAAAATTGAAAACGCCGTTGTTTCAGTCAACGTTCCCGACGGTTGGGAGGTTTCCGAGGAGACCTCGTTCGTAAGACTCCGCCACAAGGGTAAATGCACAAAATCAGGCGTTGCCGGCTGTCAGCTCGACTTCGGCTATCAGCAAAATCTCACCCTGCAGGAAGCCTATAACGAGTATCTTACAAACGTTGTAAGGCTGAGCAGTCTCGGCGATTCAATCTCCGACATCAAGGAATACGAAGTCACCCTCATGGGCAAGAATGCCAAAGCGATCTCCTATCGGGTCGCCTCGGAAAATACCGACGTTTACTATTTCTGCATTGATGACGGCGAGCCGATGATCGAGATCACGGCTTCCGTTTACGATAAATGCTATGACAAGGATTCGGTCGTTGAGCTTATCAGCTCGTGCGCCACGGTCAAGGAACTTCCGACGGATACGGTAAGCACACACCCCACGGATCCTTTCACAAAGCTTTCCGAAAAACCCACCACAACAAATAACGAGTAAGGAGAAATAATCATGTTGTTTTCACAGGATATAGGAATTGATCTCGGAACATCAAACACCCTTGTTTTTGTCAAGGGTAAGGGCATAATCATCCGTGAGCCGTCCGTTGTTGCCGTTGACCAGAGATTTACCCCGGTCAAGGTTGTTGCAGTCGGCTCTGAGGCTAAGGACATGATCGGCAGAACTCCGGGTTCTATCGTTGCTCTGCGTCCCCTGCGTGACGGCGTTATCGCCGACTTTGACGCAACGGCGGAAATGCTCAAAAAATTCATCCGCAAGGCGATCACCGCTTCTCCGCTGAGCAAGACGAGAGTTATGATCTGCGTACCGTCGGGCGTTACCGAGGTTGAACGCAGAGCGGTCAACGACGCCGCAAAGTCCGCAGGTGCAAGATATGTCAGCCTTATCGAGGAGCCTATGGCGGCGGCGATAGGCGCAGGAATTGACGTTGAAAAGCCCGAAGGCTCGATGATAGTTGACATCGGCGGCGGCACAGCCGAGGTTGCCGTTGTTGCGCTGAGCGATATTGTCACCTCACGCTCCGTCAAGGGTGCGGGCGACAGCTATGACGAGGCTATAATCAACTATGTCAGAAAGAAATACAATCTTCTCATCGGTGAAAGAACCGCCGAGGACATCAAGATACAGATCGGCTCCGCTTACGAATACGAGGGCGAGGGCGCAATCAATGTCAAGGGCAGAAACCTGATCGACGGACTTCCCAAGGACGTTGAGGTCACGGCGGCTGAGATCCGTGAGGCTCTCAAGGAATCCGTCTATCAGATCATCGACGCAATAAAGGTCACTCTTGAGAACACTCCGCCTGAGCTTGCCGCCGACATTGTTGACAACGGCATTACTCTCACGGGCGGCGGTGCGCTTCTCAGAGGTCTTGACAAGCTCATCGAGCAGGAAGTAAAAATCCCCGTAACCGTTGCCGACAATCCGCTTGACTGCGTTGTTGAGGGAACGGGCATCTGTCTCGAAAAACGCCGCTGATGAAAATTTATTTTACATATCAAGGAGGTGAAGAGGAATGAAAAAATTATTCAGAAACCGTGCGTTCAAGGCGCTGATCTGCGTTATTGTCGCACTTTCGCTCGGCGCAGTTATCGCCGCATATACCCATAACCACTCTACGCCGCTTTCATCGGCAACAAGCACCGTGCTTCATCCTCTTCAGCGTTTTTCATCATATCTGAGCTATAAGTTTTCAAATTTTAACGACAGCTTCAAATCCTCCTCCAAGCTCGCCGAAGAAAACAGGGAGCTTAAAGAACAGATTGAGGAATACCAGAACAAGATAATCGACTATAACAATATTAAAGAGAAGCTCAAAACCTATGAGGATTTCCTCGGAGTTAAGGAGGAAAATCCCGATTTTAAATTTGAAAGCGCAACGATAATATCAAACGATTTTGAAAATCCGTTTTCTTCCTTCACTCTTAACAAAGGCTCTGCCAACGGAATAAAGGTGAATGATCCCGTTATCTACGGTAAAAATCTTGTCGGCGTTGTCGCAAGCGTCGGCCCGACCTCCTGCACGGTTTATTCAATCTCAAACCCCAAGATGAATGTCAGCGTCTATGAAACCTACACGGGTGAGATCGGCTACGTTACCGGCACGGGTAAAACCGAGGACAGGGTTTACTGCAAGCTTCCGGGACTTAAATCGGACTCGGCTGTTTCACCGAGCGGAATAATCTGCACAACGGGAAGCGGCGGAATATATCCCAAGGATCTCATCGTCGGTACGGTCGTCAAGCTTGAAAGCTCCAAGGAGGACGGTTCTTCCTTCGCTTCCATACGCTCGGCGGTTAATATCGAGGAGCTTTCTGAGGTCTTTATCATCACGGAATTTGAAGGTCAGGGCGTTATAACCATTACGGGTGACTGATATGAACTATATTGATGAACTGACTAAAAAGGACAATATAAAACGCAGAATACTGCTTGCCGTTATACTCGTTGTCACCTTTCTTCTTCAAACGACAAGCGGATTTTTCCCTGCGCCGTTCGGTATTCATGCCTGTCTGCTGATTCCTGCAACGGTGTGCATTGCAATGTTTGAGCGTGAGTTTGCCGGACTTTTCTTCGGTCTTGCCGCAGGAATGATGCTGGAAACGGTCAGCCCCGACAGCGTTTGCTTCTATTCGGTAATGTTTACCCTGATCGGCTTTGCGGCAGGCATGCTGATTACTTATCTGATGATTAACAATCTGATAACCGCATTGATTTTCACGCTGTCGTTTTCTCTTATCATCAATACGCTGTATTTTCTGCTGTTTATTGTTTTTGACGGTGTTTCGGTTTCTTTCGGATTTTATCTGAAATATTATTTTATCTCAGCGATCTACACGACGCTGTTCACGCCGATTTTTTATTTCTCCGTCAGAGCTCTCGTAAAAAAGTACAAATAATTTTTCTTAAAACTAATGTAAAGGAGTGAAAAAAATGAGACTTGCCCGTGAAGAAAAAAAGGGAAGATTTATTGCAATGGTCATTATCTTTGTCTGCTTAACGGCTGTCTTTGTTTTCACCCTTGCAAAAAATCAGTTGATTGACGGCAAAACGGAAACGGCGTCAAACACGGCTTCCGTTGAAACAACCGAAGTTAAGGCAACAAGAGGTCAGATCTTCGACCGCAACGGCAATGTTATTGTCGGCAACCGTCAGGGCAACGACGTTGTTTTCAATGCCGCCGAATTTCCCGAATACTCCAAGCAGGAGGAACGCAACAAGCTTATCAAATCCCTGATTGACCTCTTTGAAACAAACAATGTTGAATGGAACGACGATATGCCGATCGTCCTTGACGCCAACGGCAACTATCAGTTTGCCCCCGACAGGGAAAAGGACATCGCAACAATGAAATCCCGTGACATTCTCCGCCTGAATAAATATGCGACGGCGGACGACTGTATGAAAGAGCTTATCGAACGCTACAAGCTTGAAGGCTATTCAAAGTCGGACGCAAGAAAAATTGCTTCGGTCTGCTATGAGATGAAAATTAACAACTTCAACTCTGCAAATCCCTACACCTTTGCCACCGATGTCAGCGACCTCGTTGCTTCGGTCATCAAGGAAAACAGCGGATTTTACAAGGGAGTTGATGTTCAGATTGCCAACTACCGTGAATATACGGACGGTACTCTTGCTCCGCACATTATCGGCGTAACGGGCGTAATCAGCGCCGAGGAATATGCCGAATTGAAAAACGACGGCTACGGAATGGACGATATCGTCGGCAAGACGGGCATTGAACAGCTTTACGAAAAACAGCTCAAGGGCAAAAACGGCAAAAAAATCGTCACGACCGCCCTTGACGGCACTCAGACCATAGTTACCGAGGGACTTGAAAACGGCGACAACGTTTTTCTTACCCTTGACGCAGGACTGCAAAAGGTAACTCAGGACGCGCTTGCCGATAAGATCAATTCGCTCGACAGTGCAAATAAGGGCGGCGGTGCGGCTGTCGTTATGAACTGTAAAACGGGCGAGATTCTTGCAATCGCAACCTATCCCTCATATGATCTCAACAGCTACTATAAAGACTATGACAAGCTTGTAAAGGACGCAAATTCTCCGCTTTATAACCGTGCGCTTCTCAGCACCTATGCGCCCGGCTCGACCGCCAAGGTTTCGACCGCTATCGGTATCCTTGAGGAGGGTGTTGCGGACGAAAACTCAACAATCGAGTGTACGGGAACATATAAATACGGTCTTGTCTGCAACAACAACCCCGATACCACAACCATTGACATGAGAACAGCCATTCAGGATTCGTGTAACATTTATTTCTATCATTTCGGCGGTGAGCTTCTCGGCATCGAAAAGATGAATATGTACCGTGAGATGCTCGGTCTCGGTCAGCCGACAGGAGTCGAGCTTTATGAAAACACGGGTGTTCTCGATTCACCGAGCTACCGTGCCTCGATCGGTCAGAAATGGCAGACGGGCTTTTCGCTTCAGTCCGCAATCGGACAGGCAGGTAATCTGTTTACTCCGCTTCAGCTTTGCAACTATGTCAGCACTATCGCAAACGGCGGCACAAGATACAGCGCACACCTTATAAAATCAGTTTACTCCGCCGACAATTCAACTCTTATTGAGGAGAAGAAGCCTGAGATTGTCTGCGAAACAGGCTTCAAAAAGAAGAACGTACAGATCATCAAGGAGGGTATGCGCCGAGTTGCGACAGTTACCCTGAAAGGAAGCTTTGACGATTCCGTTGTTGAGGTTGCCTGCAAGACAGGTACTTCCACGCTTGAAAAAACAATTAACGGAAAAAAGGGAATTTACACAAACGGTTTCCTTATCACCTTTGCGCCGTATGACGATCCGGAAATCTGCGTTGCACTTGCCGTTGAGGGCGCTTATTCGGGAGGAAGCCTTGCTCCGATCGCTTCCTCAATCTATAATTACTATTACAACAATCAGGTTTCGATCGGCGAGGACAATGACGTACCCGAAGAAGAAGAGCCGACAGAATATTCGGAGCTTTTGAGATAAACAAAACACGGTATGACAGGAAGTGAAGAAATTGGCAAGAAAAATTGTATTGGCGTCCGGAAAGGGCGGAGTCGGAAAATCATCTCTGACCGCAGGCATTGCAATCGAGCTTTGCAATATGGGACAGAGCGTTCTTGTTGTCGATTTTGACATCGGTATGGGCTGTCTTGACCTCATTCTTGCCTCCGATGATACCGGAATTTTTAACTGGGGCGATATTGTCAAAGGCTCATGCGAGCCTATGCAGGCAGTTCGTTCGACGATCGGTCCTTCACTTTTGACTGCACCGTCATATTTTGACGATGACTATACCGCCGAAAACGTTCGGGAAATGCTTGAAAAGTTTGAGGACAGCTTCGATTATATTCTTATGGACGCTCCTGCCGGAGTCAGCGGAGGATTTCTTCTTGCCGCCGCTTGTGCCGACGAGGGTATTATTGTTTCGACCGCCGACGAGGTTTGCGTTCGTGTCGGCTCATATGCCGGAGATAAATTAAAAGAACTCGGCGTTAATGATTTGAAGCTCATTATCAACCGTTTTAATAAAAAACAGACTGTTCAGGGACATTATCTGAACATTGACGAGGTCATCGACGCAACTGTTTTACAGCTTATCGGAGTTGTTCCGGAGGATAAAAAGATTTCCTACTGCTCCGTTGTCGGTATGACTACTCTTGATTCGTCAAAGGCAAAGGAGGCTTTCCGCCGCATTGCTCTGCGGCTTGAGGGCTTCAACATCAATTTAAAACTGTGAGGTCAATACAATGACTGATTTGTCAGCTATCGCCGCCATATCCACTCCTTTGGGTACCGGCGGCGTTGGAATTATCAGAATATCGGGAAAAAATTCGGCTGAGATCGCCGACAGGATATTTGTTTCCGCTTCGGGCAAAAAGCTCACACAGTCCAAGGGTTACCGTGCCCATTTCGGCAGGATTTTCGACGGTGAAACACCTGTGGACGAGGTTGTTTGTCTTGTTTTCCGTGCTCCGCACAGCTATACGGGCGAGGACGTTGTGGAAATCAACTGTCACGGCGGTATTTTTCTGATGAAAAAAATCCTGCGGCTCGTTTTGCAAAACGGCGCACAGCCTGCCGCTCCGGGAGAGTTCACAAAAAGAGCTTTTCTCAACGGCAAGCTTGACCTTTCCGAAGCCGAAAGCGTTATGACGCTCATTTCCGCTCAGGGTGAACAGGGTGCAAACGCCGCTTTTAATCAGCTTGAGGGCAAGCTCAGCAAAAAAATTGAGAGCATAAACTCAGCTCTGCTCGGTTTGGCGGCTCATATCGCCGCATGGGTGGATTATCCCGATGATGAAATTGAAGAATTGGGTGAAAATGAGCTTCGCAACACCATTGTTAATGCCGATTTAGAAATATGCAAGCTTTTATCAACCTTTGACAGCGGAATGGCGGTCACAAGCGGCGTTGAAGCGGCAATAGTCGGCAAACCGAATGTCGGAAAATCAACGCTGATGAATCTTCTGACAGGCTATGATCGATCCATCGTTACCGAAATTGAGGGAACAACAAGGGACGTTGTTGAGGAAACGGTAAATTTGAACGGCTGTATTCTCAGAATTTCCGACACGGCAGGCATCAGAGAAACAGGCGACCTTGTCGAAAAAATCGGAGTTGAGAAAAGCCGCAAAAAACTTGAACGTGCGGCGATCGTTTTTGCCGTTTTCGATCAGTCAAAGCCGCTTTCCGACGAGGATTTTGAGCTTATCAAGGACTGTCGGGGCAAAAACGTTATACCTATTATAAATAAGAGCGATCTTGATATTCAGCTTGATGTCGGCATCATCAGAGAAAATCTCGGTGAGCCTCTGTATATTTCCGCAAAAAGCGGCGACGGCTATGACGAGCTTTGCGACAGGGTAGCCGACTTAATGCGAATTAAGAATTTTGACACAACCTCTGCAATGCTTGTCAACGAAAGACAGCGTCAATGCTGTGAAAAAGCCGATCTCGCCCTGAAAGACGCACAAAATGCGCTTGAGCTTGGTCTCACACCCGATGCAATCGGAGTTTGTGTTGACGATGCGATAGCCGCTTTGCTTGAACTGACAGGTCAAAGGGCAAGCGAAGCCGTAGTTGACGAGGTATTCAGGCAGTTCTGCGTAGGAAAATAAACGAAAAGAGAAGTTTTATGGAATATTTTGCAAAGGATTATCAGGTTATAGTTATCGGAGCAGGTCATGCCGGAATTGAAGCAGGCCTTGCCGCCGCACGTCTCGGATGTGAAACCTGTGTTTTTACGATAAATCTTGACTGGGTGGGCAATATGGCTTGCAATCCGTCCATCGGCGGCACATCAAAGGGACACCTTGTGCGCGAAATTGACGCTCTGGGCGGCGAAATGGGAAAGGCGGCGGACGCTAACACCCTGCAAAGCCGAATACTCAACCTCGGAAAAGGACCTGCCGTTCACAGCCTGCGTGCTCAGATCGACCGCAGACTATATTCCGATTATATGAAACACGCTCTTGAAACTCAGGACGGACTTGACCTTCGCCAGGCTGAGATTGTTGATATACGGAAGCTCGAAAACGGAAAATGGCAGCTTAAAACCCACCTTGAAGCCGTTTATACCGCCGATTGCGTAATTCTTGCAACAGGAACGTTTCTCAGCGGCAAGGTTTATGTCGGCGATGTTTCCTATGAAAGCGGCCCCGACGGTATGTTTCCTGCGAAAAAACTCGGCGTAGCGCTCAAAAACATCGGTATTCCTACAAGGAGATTTAAGACAGGCACGCCCTCCCGTGTCAATAAAAAGACGGTCAACTGCGAGGAGCTTGAAATTCAGAACGGTGACGAAAGAATTGTTCCGTTTTCCTTTGACAATGAGCTTGAAATAAAAAACAAACTCCCCTGCTATGTGACCTACACAAACCTTGAAACCAAGGACGTAATTTTGAAAAATCTGCACCGTTCCCCTCTTTACAGCGGCAAAATTGACGGAAAAGGTCCTCGCTACTGCCCGAGTATCGAGGATAAGATAGTACGGTTTGCCGAAAAAGACAGACATCAGATTTTTATTGAGCCGTGCGGAGAGCACACTGAGGAAATGTATTTACAGGGACTTTCCTCGTCTCTGCCCGAAGATGTTCAGCTTAAATTCATCAGGACTATTCCCGGACTGGAGAACGCCGAGCTTATGCGAACGGCTTATGCGATCGAATATGACTGCGTTGATCCTCTCGCACTCAAATCAAGCCTTGAATTTCTTGACTTTGACGGACTTTTCGGCGCAGGACAGTTCAACGGCTCCTCAGGCTATGAGGAAGCGGCGGCACAGGGACTCGTTGCAGGAATAAACGCCGCAAGGAAAATTAAGGGACAGTCTCCCCTGATTCTTGAGCGTTCGGGATCATATATCGGCACTCTTATTGACGATCTTGTTACTAAGGGCTGTTCCGATCCTTACAGAATGATGACCTCACGTTCGGAATACCGACTTTTGCTCCGTCAGGACAACGCAGACCGCCGACTTACGCCGATCGGTCATGAAATCGGACTTATCAGCGACGAAAGATACGAAAAATTCCTTAAAAAGCTCGACCTGATAGCCGCCGAAAAGGAAAGAACCGAAAAAACCGTGTTTTCGCCCACAGAGGAGTTAAACAATATACTTGTTTCACGTGAAACATCAAAGGTGACTACCGGTGTTCGGCTCTGTGATCTGCTTAAAAGGCCTCAGATCGGTTACGACTGTCTGACTGAGCTTGATAAGGACAGACCTGATCTGCCGTACGAGATTTTTGAACAGGTCGAGATCGACATTAAATATGAGGGATATATCAAGCGTCAGCAGGCTCAGGTTGATGAAATGCACCGCCTTGAGGTTCAGACGCTCTCGGATGAAATTGATTATAACTCAATTCTCGGTCTGAGACTTGAAGCAAGGGAAAAGCTTTCAAAAATCAGACCGCACAGCATCGGTCAGGCTTCGAGAATATCAGGCGTAAGTCCCTCCGATATTTCGGTACTTCTTATCTATCTTGAAAAGGAGCGAAGAAATGATAAATAAAGCCCTTTTGAAAACCGAGGCGGATAAAATCGGCGTCTTCCTCGACGATACCGCTCTTGAAAGACTTGATAAATATGCCGAATTGCTCGTTGAAACGAATAAGACGTTAAATCTGACGGCTATAACCGAGCCCGATGAGATTGTTTATAAGCATTTTATTGATTCTCTTTCCCTTTTGACCTGTGTAGAGATTAAAAACGGCGCAAAGGTGATTGATGTCGGAACGGGCGCAGGTTTTCCCGGAGTTGTTTTGCTGATTGCGAGACCTGATCTCAAAATCACCTTGCTTGACGGAACAAACAAACGGCTTGTTTTTATAAAAAACGTGCTTGAAGAAATCGGACTCGAAGCTGAAATTGTTCACATGAGAGCAGAGCTTGCAGGCAGGGATATAAAATACCGTGAAAAATTTGATCTTGTTACTGCAAGAGCCGTTGCAAACCTGAACACTCTTGCGGAATACTGTATGCCGTTTGTCAAGGTCGGCGGCATATTTGCACCGATGAAATCGGCAAAAACCGAGGAGGAGGTTTCCGCCGCAAGGGGAGCGATCAAAACTCTCAGCGGCAAAATTGCAGAAATTAAACCGCTTAATGTTGCAAATTGCGGTGAAAGATACGTTATTATCACAGAAAAAATATCGCAAACTCCGCCAAAATATCCACGTGCTTCGGCACAAATATCAAAAAAACCGCTCTCATAAATGAAAAACAGCAAGAATTATCAAATTTTTAGTCAATGAAAAACATTGGACAACCTTCTTTTGTCGTGTTACAGTATTTTTGTGGTACGCATAAGGAGGTATTTTTATGCTTAAAAGCCAAACCAAATTTAAGAAAAGCAACGAAGTGATAATGCTGCCGGCAAGACTTATTCAGCCGAATCCTCATCAGCCGAGGAAGAACTTTAACTGGGACGATCTGGAGGGGCTTGCGGAAAGCATACATTATAACGGGCTGTTGCAGCCGATCACCGTCCGAAAAAAAGATAACGGAAAATATGAGCTTATTTCGGGTGAAAGGAGACTCCGAGCCTGCAAAATGGCAGGAATTTCTGCAATCCCGTCGATTGTCATTGATGCCGATGAGGAAAAATCAGCCATGCTTGCGGTCATTGAAAACCTGCAAAGGGAAAATCTTCACTTTTTTGAGGAGGCAATGGCGATAGAACGGCTCATCAAGGGTTTCGGCTTCAGTCAGGAGGAGGTTGCGAGAAAGCTCGGCAAATCACAGTCCGCTTTATCCAATAAACTCAGAATTCTACGTTTGCCCGACGAAATAAGATACAGCATAATGCTTTACGGACTAACCGAGCGTCACGCAAGGGCATTGCTCAGACTGCCGAGCATTGCAATGATGGAACAGGCGCTTGACACGATTGTTGAACAGGGGCTGACGGTCAACGCCGCAGAACAGCTTATAACGGATATGCTCAGCAAATCTCCCGAAAAGGAGAAAAAAGGTAAAACGGTTATGGTTTTTAAAGATGTACGCATTTTTATCAATACCTTAAACCACGCTGTCAGCACAATGAGAAAAAGCGGAATTAACGCTTCCGCAACTAAGAACGAAACCGAAAATTACATAGAATATATTGTAAAAATCAATAAACCGAACGTTGAGGCTGAAAAATAAGGCGGGGAAACCCGTCTTGTTTTGTTTCACGTGAAACATATTTATAAAACATTTGATATTTTTTAATTTATCGCTTTTCTTTTATATACAGTTGTGATATAATTTGATTTACGGAGAAAATGCAAGGAAGTGAATATATGGCGAAAATAATAGCGGTTGTAAACCAAAAGGGCGGAGTCGGAAAAACCACCTCGACGGTTAATCTTGCCGCATCCGTAGCATTAAAGGGACAGAAAGTCCTTTTGATGGATATAGATCCTCAGGGAAACGCAACGAGCGGTCTCGGAGTGAACAAAAGAGAGCTTGAAACCTCATCATACGATGTGATCGTCAACTCTTTGCCGATTGAAAAGGCGATACGCAAGACGGAGTTTGAAAATCTCTGGGTATTGCCCTCAAATATGAATCTTGCAGGTGCAGAGCTTGAGCTTGTTGATATGAAGCACCGTGAAAGCAAGATAAAAAATGCGGTTGCACCGATAAAGGCGGATTTTGATTTCATATTTCTTGACTGTCCGCCGTCGCTGGGACTTATAACTCTCAACGCTTTGTGCGCCGCCGATACGGTTTTAGTTCCCATTCAGTGTGAATACTACGCTTTGGAGGGACTTTCACAGCTTATGTCAACGATTCGTCAGGTCAAACGGCTTTATAATCCTCACATTGAAATGGAGGGCGTTTTGCTGACGATGTACGACGGCAGACTAAATCTGACTCAGCAGGTTGTCGGTGAGCTGAAAAGATTTTTCCCGAAAAAGGTGTATGCCACGGCAATTCCGAGAAACGTTAAGCTCTCCGAAGCTCCGAGCTACGGACTGCCGATACATTATTACGACAAAAATTCAAAGGGTGCGGCGGCATATGACGCTCTTGCCGATGAATTTCTTAAACTTAACGGTAAGGGGGTAATCTGATATGGCGAAAAAATTAGGCGGTCTCGGCAGGGGACTTGACTCCCTCTTTGCCGACAATTCCGTTGACGAGCTTAATCCGTCCGTCAACAAGCTCAGAATTATGGAAATTGAGCCGAACCGTGACCAGCCGAGAAAGGATTTTGACGAAAAATCCCTTTCGGAGCTTGCGGAAAGCATTGAACAGCACGGGGTTCTTCAGCCTCTTGTCGTTCGTCCGCTGACAAACGGCGGATATCAGCTTGTTGCCGGCGAAAGACGTTGGAGAGCCGCAAGAATCGCAGGTCTGACCGAAGTGCCTGTCGTTATCAAAGAGCTGACCGACGAGGAAGTTATTGAGATCGCAATGATTGAAAACCTCCAGCGTGAGGACCTCAATCCGCTTGAAGAAGCTCTCGGCTATCGCTATATGATGGACGAGCTTAACATAACGCAGGAACAGGCGGCTGAAAAGGTCGGAAAATCACGTCCTGCGGTTGCGAATGCAATCCGTCTGCTTCGTCTGCCAGAAGAGGTGCAGGAGATGGTTAAAAACAACCTTATTTCTCCCGGTCACGCAAGAGCCTTGCTCGGTTTTGAAAATCAGGAGCTTATTATTCAGACGGCAAAAAGAATTGTGAAAGAGGATCTTTCCGTCCGTGAGGTTGAAACTCTCGTTAAAAACTCACAAAAAGCACCTAAAGTTCCAAAACAGCAAAAAAGAGATAAATTTTTCAGCGAAGTGGAGCTTGCGCTTGTAGAAAACCTTGGCAGAAAGGTTAAAATAAAAGAGTCAAAAAAAGATTCGGGCGTGCTTGAAATTGAATTTTTTGACAAGGACGATCTTGAAAGTCTTGCAATGAAACTTGAAAACTACGGTAAATAATAATATTGGAGTGGTATAAATGTTAGATATCAAACTTATTCGTGAAAACCCCGAAATGGTTAAGGCGGCAATGAAAACCAGAAATAAGGATATGGACGCTGTCGTTGACAAAGTGCTTGAAATAGACGCACAGAGACGTGAGCTTATGAAAGCAACGGACGCTCTCAAGCAGGAGCAGAACGCCGCAAGCAAAAAAATCCCTCAGATCAAGAAAGAGGGGGGCGACATCTCCGAAATTATGGCGAGAATGAATGAGATCAAGGCTATAATCAAGTCTGACGACGCTAAGATCGCTGAGCTTGACGCAAGGCAGAAAACTCTCATCTACGAGTTCCCGAATGTTCCTCACAGCAGCGTTCCCATCGGTAAAGACGACAGCGAAAACGTAGAGATCCGCAGATGGGGCGAGCCGAGAAAATTCGACTTTGATTACAAGGCCCATTGGGACCTCGGCGCAGACCTCGGTATTCTTGATCCCGAAACCGCCGCAAAGGTAACGGGCACACGCTTCCATTTCTATAAAGGTCTCGGTGCAAGACTTGAGAGAGCTATCGTAAGCTTCTTCCTCAACACCCACACCGAAAACGGCTACACGGAAATTCTGCCTCCGTTCCTTGTAAACAGAGCTTCCATGACAGGTACAGGTCAGCTCCCGAAGTTCGAGGAGGACGCTTTCAAAACAACTGACGATCTTTTCCTTATCCCGACGGCAGAGGTTCCCGTAACAAATATGCACAGAGATGAAATTCTCGACGGTGCACAGCTTCCGATCAAGTATTGCGCTTATTCGGCATGTTTCCGTGCTGAGGCAGGCTCGGCAGGACGTGACACAAGGGGACTTATCCGTCAGCATCAGTTCAACAAGGTTGAGCTTGTTAAATTTGTTGATCCCGAAACCTCTTATGATGAGCTTGAAAAGCTCACGAACGACGCCGAAAGAGTTCTTCAGCTTCTCGGTCTTCCTTACAGAGTTGTATGCCTTTCAACCGGTGACATCGGATTCTCATCGGCAAAGACCTATGATATCGAAGTATGGATGCCCTCCTACAACAGATACGTCGAAATTTCCTCCTGCTCCAATTTTGAGGATTTCCAGGCTCGCCGTGCCGCTATAAGATTTAAGAAGGATCCCAAGAGCAAGGCTCAGCTTGTCCACACCCTCAACGGTTCCGGTGTTGCGGTCGGCAGAACAACCGCCGCTATCCTTGAAAACTATCAGAACGAGGACGGCTCGGTCACAATTCCCGATGTACTCGTTCCTTATATGGGTACGGATATCATCAAATAAATCTTATCTGATATTTCTGTTTTTGCCCGTTAAAAAAATGTCAAATCAACATTGACAAAAAGCATAAAAATGATATAATAATTCTGATAAAAATAAAGGAGTGTTTTTTATGCCACTTGTAACAACAAAAAAGATGTTTGAAGACGCTTATAAGGGCGGCTACGCCGTCGGCGCTTTCAACGTAAACAACATGGAAATCATCCAGGGCATCGTTGAAGCCGGAAAGAAGCTCAACGCTCCCCTCATTCTTCAGGTTTCAAAGGGCGCAAGAGCCTATGCAAACCATATCTATCTTGTAAAGCTTGTTGAGGCTGCTGTTGAGGAGTCCGGTCTCCCGATCGCTCTTCACCTCGATCACGGTCCGGATTTCGAGACCTGTAAGGCTTGCATCGACGGCGGATTTACCTCTGTTATGATCGACGGTTCTTCACTTCCCTATGAGGAGAACGTCGCAGTAACAAAGAAGGTTGTTGATTATGCACACGCTCACGGCGTTGTTGTTGAGGGTGAGCTTGGTCAGCTCGCAGGCGTTGAGGACGAAGTTAACGTCAGCGCAGAGGACGCATCCTACACAAATCCCGATCAGGTTGAGGATTTCGTAAAGCGCACAGGCGTTGATTCCCTTGCAATCGCAATCGGCACAAGCCACGGCGCATACAAGTTCAAGCCCGGTCAGAAGCCGCAGCTTCGTTTTGATATTCTTGAAGAAGTTTCAAAGAGACTTCCCGGTTTCCCGATCGTTCTTCACGGTGCGTCTTCGGTTATTCCCGAGTTTGTAGAGGAGATCAACAAGTACGGAGGAAGTATGCCGGACGCTATCGGTATTCCTGAGGATATGCTTCGTCAGGCTGCAACAATGGCAGTTTGCAAGATCAACATCGACTCCGACCTTCGTCTTGCAATGACTGCTGCTATCAGAAAGCACTTTGTTGAGCATCCGAGCGATTTCGATCCCCGTCAGTATCTCAAGCCCGCACGTTCCGCAATCGAGGGAATGGTTGAGCACAAGATCAACACAGTTCTCGGTTGCGCAGGCAAGGCATAATTAAAACAGTTTATTTAAAGCCGTTTCCGATTCAAAGTTGGGAATGGCTTTTTTATATATTTATCACAAATTAGTGTCAGAATTTTTGTTATCGGTTTTTGTTAAACTTATTGAATTATAACTTATCAAATGATATTATAAAATCAATTCATAAGGAAAGGCAGGTTGACCATGCTTTACAAAAAAAATACAAGTCCCTCTCTTGATGACGGACTTTTCAAAAATCCCACCTCCGAATACAGAAGCACTCCTTTCTGGAGCTGGAACTATTCCCTTGAAAAGGACGAGCTTCTCCGACAGATCGACATTTTTAATGAAATGGGCTTCGGCGGCTTTCATATGCACGTCCGCACAGGCCTTTCAACTCCTTATCTTTCAGACGAATTTATGTCCCTTGTCAAAAACTGCGTTGAAAAGGCAAAGGAAAACAAAATGCTTGCCTGGCTTTATGATGAGGACAGATGGCCGTCGGGTTTTGCAGGCGGACTTGTCACAAAGGACGAACGCTACCGTGAAAGATATATTCGCTTTACTCCCGAAAAAAAGGAAAACAGCAAGCTTTTGGCATGCTATGATATTTGTCTTGACAATGACGGATATTTAAAGAGCTATAAAAAAATCGGTGAAAATGAAGAAGCCGAAAACGATAAATGGTATGTCTATCTTGAAATTATTACCGACTCGTTGACATGGTTTAACAATCAGTGTTATGTTGATACTCTCAATCCCGAAGCAATAAAAAAATTCGTAGAGATTACCCACGAAAGATATAAAGAGGTTATCGGTGATGAATTTGACGAGACAGTTCCCGCAATTTTTACCGATGAACCGAATTTCACGAGAAAGCAGTGTCTCAACAATTCTCTTGATAAAAAAGATGTCGAGATGCCGTGGACAGACCGCCTGCCCGAAACATACCGTGAGCAGTACAACGAGGATATTTTTGCAACTCTGCCCGAAATTATCTGGGAGCTTCCCGACGGTAAGGTTTCCGTTGCAAGATACCGTTATCACGACCATACTGCCGAGCTGTTTGCAAGGAGCTTTTCGGACACCGTCGGCAACTGGTGTGCCGAAAATAAAATTGCTCTGACAGGTCACGTTTTGGATGAACCGACTCTGACTTCTCAGAGCGGAGTTGTCGGCGACGCAATGCGTTCTTACAGAAGCTTCGGAATACCCGGCATTGATATGCTCTGCAACGCCCATGAATACACAACCGCAAAGCAGGCTTCTTCGGCTGTTCATCAGCTCGGCAAAGAGGGTATGCTCAGCGAGCTTTACGGAGTAACCGGCTGGAACTTTGATTTCAGAGGCTACAAGCTTCACGGAGACTGGCAGGCGTGTATGGGTGTTACGGTCAGAGTACCGCACCTTTCGTGGTATGCAATGGAGGGTGAAGCAAAGCGTGATTATCCCGCTTCAATTTCTTATCAGTCGCCGTGGTACAAGGAATATCCTCTGCTTGAGGATCACTTTGCAAGAATAAACACGGCAATGACAAGGGGTAAGCCTGTTGTTAAGGTCGGAGTAATTCACCCGATTGAAAGTTTCTGGCTTCACTTCGGCGCAAAGGATAAAACCCTCCTTGTCAGAGAAAGTATGGATCGCCGATTTGTAAATATTGTTTCATGGCTGATTGAAAGCAGTATTGACTTTGATTTCATAAATGAAGCTATGCTTCCCGATTTATGTGAAAAAGGCGGCTCTCCGCTTTGTGTAGGCGAAATGAAATATGACGCAGTTATTGTTCCTTACTGCGAAACCCTGCGCTCAACAACTCTTGAAAGGCTTGAAAAATTCCGCAAGGACGGAGGAAAACTTATCTTCCTCGGAGAAGCACCGTCGCTTGAAAATGCAGAGATTTCCGAAAGAGGCAAAAAGCTCTGCGATTCTTCAATTCTTCTTCCCTTTGATGCAGGCTCGGTCGTTTCCGCTCTCGATGATGTGAGAACTCTGACAATGAGATACGAAAACGGAAAGCTTGCCGACAAACATATCTATTCTCTCAGACAGGATAAAAAATGCAAGTGGCTGTTTATCTGCCGTGGAAAAGATCCTGTAAATAAGGATCTGACTGAGCTTGATAAGCTGACAGTAACGATCAATGAAATTTGCTATCCCGTGCTTTACGACACCCTGAGCGGTGATATCAAGCCCTATCCCTGCACTCACAGAAACGGAAAGACAATCATCACACGCGATATGTATTCTCACGACAGCGTTCTTTTCAGGCTTGATGAAAGCGGTGCTGAGGTTTCGGAGAATAAAAATTGCGAATACAAGGGCAAGAGGGTTGCAATTCCAAACGAGGTTGATTTCAGTCTTGAGGAGCCGAACGTTTTCCTGCTTGATATTGCGGAATTTAAGGTTGATGACGGCGAATATCTTCCCGAAGAAGAAATTCTCAAAGCCGATAATATTGCAAGAGAAACGGTCGGAATTAAACTGAGGGGCGGCAGCGTTGCTCAGCCGTGGACCTTGCCCGAAGAAACTCCCGAGCACACAATTACTCTGCGTTACACGATTGAAAGTGAGATAGACTACGAAGGCGCACAGCTTGCACTTGAAACTCCCGAAAAATCCGAAATCATTTTCAACGGAGAAAAGATAAGTAACAAGCCTGTCGGAAATTATGTTGATATTTCAATATTCAAGGTCGATCTGCCTAAGATCAACAAGGGCAAAAATATTCTTGAAATAACCCTTCCTCTCGGCAACAGAACGAACACGGAGGCTTGCTATATTCTCGGCAATTTCGGAGTTAAGGTAAACGGAAGAAAGGTTGTTATAACCGAGATGCCCGAAAAAATCCCGTTCGGAAATATTATGTCCTACGGTATGCCTTTCTACGGCGGAAATACCGAATATAAATTCAAGGTAAAGCCTGAAAACGGATCGGTTAAAATCGCCGTTTCCGACTACCGAGGCGGACTTGTCAGAGTTTATGTTGACGGTGAGGATAAGGGAACGATTATCTATGCTCCGTATGAGCTGACGGTTGACGGACTTACAAACGATGAGCATGAAATAACTCTGAAGCTGTACGGTCACAGATACAACACATTCGGCGCAGTACATATTGTGAATAAAAATGAAAGATGGCACGGACCGGGTGTTTGGAGAACAACCGGAGAAAACTGGAGCTATGAATATAATTTGGTTGATTTGGGTATTTTGAAATCTCCCGTAATTGAAATCTGATAGTAAAAAAATCGGCTTGCAAAAAATGCAAGTCGATTTTTTATAGAAATTCTTTTATTTTTTCTGCGTCCTTGTATCCAATTTTATAAAGTCGGTCAAGAGCCTCTTTATCCTTTGTCAGAGTGCTCATTTTTCCGATGCTTTCGGGACTGACAATAAGCACCTTTCCCTCGTCTCTGAGTTTTTTTGCGTAGCTCAGAGATTTTTCAACCTTATTTTTTCTGTTCAGAAGATCGTCGGAAACCTCGGGAAATTTCTTTTTCATCGCATGACCGACCATTTCGTCAAGAAAGAAATTTCCAGCATTATCAATCGGTTTAGTCCATATTACCACAATTTTTTCGCATCCCTTTTCAAGGGCAAATTTAAGCGGAATAGGATCGCTTATTCCTCCGTCAAAATATCTATTATCCTCCTCAATCGCAGGCGAACAGATCATCGGAATACACGAGGATGCTTTTAAAATCCAATAATTATCTTTTTTTATATCATTTGCACCGAAATACTTCGGTTTTCCGCTTTTTGCATCGGTTGCAATTATATACTTTTCAGTTTTATTCTCACTGAATTTATCATAATCCAGAGGATTTTCACCGTTACTGTTGCTGAGCTTTCCGTAAACATAATCAAGGTCAAGGTAATACTTTTTCTTTATTACATTAGAAAAGCTCATATATTCTTTTCTGAAAGCGTATTCGTGATAAAAACTGTAGTTTCTTCCCCTCTGTCCAGAGGTGAAAGAGGCAATGTTTGCGCTTCCTGCGGAAATGCCGATGCACATATCAAAGGCTATCCCGTTATCAAGACAATAGTCAAAAACTCCTGCACCGTAAATATCTCTGAGTCCGCCGCCGCAGTCAATAACACAGGTTTTCATCACAGTTTTCCTTTCATTTTATTTCTTTAAGATAGTTTAAATTCTCCGTTCTTTTCAGCAGGGTTGCGGTTGAGATCGGAGAAATATACATTTTTTTATCCTTTGACTTTTTTTTGCAGGTTATAACAAAAGATTTCGGAAGATCGTAGCTGACGTTTACAACGCTTCCGCTTTTCTGCATTGTTTTCAAATAATCTCTTGTCGGCTTTGAAACCGTCGTTGTATCAAGATCAAATATTCCTATAATGTCGTCTTCAATTATAACCGTATCCTGTCCGAGATGAAGAAACATAATTATTCCCCTTTAATTTTACCGTCGCAGATTTCAAAAACCTTGTCGGATTTTATCTTGCTTCTGTGGGACGGATCACAGCAGGTAACAAAAACCTGCCAGCCGTCAAAATATTTCATCAGAAATTTCTGTCTGTTCTCATCAAGCTCGCTCATAACATCGTCCATCAAAGCAACAGGCTGTTCACCCGATACATTTTTCAAAATTGAAGCTTCTCCGATTTTGAGGGAAAGAGCACAGGAACGCTGCTGTCCCTGAGAGCCGTAATTTCTGACATTCATTCCGTCAAGAAAAATTTCAAGATCGTCCTTGTGCGGACCGAAAGATGTCGCCTGTCTCATAACATCTTTTTCATGATTTTGAGAAAGATTTTTATAAAGAATTTCCGACCATTCAACGCTGGTTTTTCCGCTCTCTTTCAGAGAATTTATATAGGAAATTTTCATCTGTTCTCTGCCGTTTGAAATTTCCGAATAAATCCGGGGAGAAAAATCACCGAGGTCTTTTAAATAATTAAGTCTGTAATCAATAATTCTTCCGCCGCACCTTGCAAGCTCCTCGTCAAAAACAAAAAGCAGATCTTCTCCTTTTTTTTCGGTTCCGATTTGCTTTAACAAAGAGTTTCTTTGAACAACTGTTTTATTGTATTTTGAAAGCAAAGCGGCATAATTCGGTTTAATCAGACTTATGGCAATATCCAAAAATTTTCTCTTTTCCGACGGACCGTCACGAATGACGGAAAGAACGGACGGAGAAAAAACCACAGCCTGAAATTCTCCGAGAAATTTCCTCGGAGAAACCTGTTTTATACCGTTGAGAAATGCGTCTTTTTTTTCTTTGATATCAAGCTCGGCGTTCTGCTGTCTGCCGTTTGAAAAGAACTGAATAAAAAGCTCCGCTTCATCTGAATTTTTATTGATAAGCTCAATATTTTTTCTTGTTCTGAAGCTGTTGCAACCCGTGAAAAGCCAGATACTTTCTATGATATTGGTTTTTCCGTGACCGTTCTCGCCGTAAATAACGTTTATTCCGTCACTCGGCTCAAGCTCCATATTTTCAATATTGCGAAAATTTTTTATTACAGCTTTTTCAATATTCATATCTTAAACAATCTCGTAGATTATATTTTCAAATTCAACCTTATCTCCGACGTGAAGCTTCTTTCCTCTCTGGACGCAGACCTCGCCGTTGAGCTTGATTTCCCCGTCCTGAATAACAATTTTTGCGTGACCTCCCGACTGAACGGCGTCACAGAGCTTTAAGAAAGCGTCAAGACGAATGAAATCGGTTGAAATATGCTTCTGAATTACTTGTTTTTCTTTAATTCTGAGTTTGATTTTTCTTTTGTTAAGCATTTTTCTTTAACCTCACGGGAAGAACAAGGAAATTAAAGCTGTCACCCTTTGTAGGTGTAATAAGAATCGGAGAAACGGGACCGTTGAGAATAATCTTTACTCTGTCGGTGTTACAGGCTCTGAGAGCCTCTATAAAGTAACGGTTGTTAAAGCCTATCTCAACCCTGCTTCCCTCAACATCTGCGCTTACCTTGTCGTTGGCTGTGCCGAGAGATGTGATACTTGATATTCTGATGAAATCTGTATCAAAAACGCAGTTTATAAGGCTCTTTGTCCTGTCGGTAATTATGAGAGAGGTACGCTCGATACTTTCAATAAGGCTTCTTGTATCAACCTCAACCGAGGTCTGAGCCGTGGTCGGAATAGTTGACTGATAATTCAAAAATTCTCCCTCAAGAAGACGTGAGATAACGCTGTATCCGTTCACCTCAAAGATGATGTGACGTTTTCCGATGCTGAGTGAAATCTGAGTTTCTTCCTCGTTTTCCTCCTCAACGGAAATTTTTATGATCTCATTCATTGTCTTTGCAGGAACAATAAATGTTATATCCTCGCCCTTGTAGTCGATAAACTCTTTTCTGATCGCCATTCTGAATCCGTCAACTGCAACAAGCTTCAGCTCATTGTCGGAAATTTCAAATTTAATTCCCGTATAAACTACCTTTGTATCAGTAACGGCAACTGCAAATATCGTCTGTTTTACCATTTCTTCAAGCATCATCTTATTAAGATTGATTGTAAATCCGCCCTGAACAGTCGGAAGCTCGGGATATTCGTCAGCGGAAATTCCCATTATTTCATATTTAATATCGCCGCTGCGGATAACTGCAAGATTTCTTTCGTCGGAATCGAAAGTGACAGTCTGGTTCGGAATTTTACGGAGGATTTCACAAAGAATTTTTGCATTGATAATAATTGCTCCTTCTTCCTCCACCTTTGCATAGATATTCGTATTTATACCTATCTCAAGATCATAGCCGGTGAGAGAAAGTCCGTTTACAGTTGTCTTAATAAGGATGCCCTCGGCTCCGGGAATTGAAGACTTTGAAGATACGGCTCTCTGCACGTTCTGGCATGCGAGGGAGAGAGTTGAAGTTTCACATACAAATTTCATTATAATTCCTCCTGTTCGGATTTTTGGGTTAAATGATAAATAAATAATATAAATATTATAGTATTAGTAGTAGGGGCTGTTAAAAGTGTGGAAAACAGTAAATTTGCTTGAAACAGCGTTGATTGATGAAAATTTTTGCAGTTGAAAAGATGTTTAAAAATTTGTTGAAAATTTTGTTAAACGATTGTCAGTGTTGAAATGTTGAAACGTGTTGAAAGAATGTTGAAGAAAGTGTGGAAAATTTTTACAGATCCTGACGTCCTTCAATCGCTCTTGTGAGAGTTATTTCGTCGGCATATTCAAGGTCTGCTCCGACAGGAACACCGTAAGCAAGACGGGAAACCTTTATACCCATCGGCTTGATAAGACGGGAAATATACATCGCCGTTGCTTCACCCTCAACCGTGGGATTTGTAGCCATAATAATTTCCTGAATATTATCGTCACCGAAACGGGAAATAAGCTCTTTAATTGTGATTTCATCGGGACCTATGCCGTTCATCGGAGAAATTGAGCCGTGAAGAACGTGATACAGTCCGTTGTATTCCCTCGTCCTTTCAATGGCAATAACGTCCTTTGAGGACTCCACAACGCAGATCACGGAACGGTCTCTTTTTTCGTCATTACAGATTGAGCAGACGTCGCTGTCCGTCAGATCACAGCATACCTTGCAGCGGTGAATTTTCTCCTTTGCAATAAGTATATTATCCGCAAATCTTTTTGCGTCTGCGTCTGACATTCCGAGAATGTAAAAAGCCAATTTCTGAGCGCTTTTGTGTCCGATTCCGGGCATACGCTCAAACTGTTCAATTAGATTTTTAAGCGGAATTACGTCTCGTGCCATCAGAACAGCCCCGGAATTGAAAGTCCGCCTTTAGCCTTTTCCATACCCTGATCCATTGCGTCGTTAGCTTTCTTTATGCTTTCGTTGAGTGCAGAGATGAGAAGATCCTCAAGCATCTCGATATCCTCGGGATCAACAACATCGGGCTGCATTTTTATTGAGAGAACCTCGTGAGATCCGTTGACGGTAACTTCAACTGCACCGCCGCCGACGGATGATGTAAATTCGGTTGCTTCGATCTCCTCCTGAATTCTTGTCATATCCTCCTGCATCTGCTGGATCTTTTTCATCATATTGCCCTGATTCTGGGCGCCGGGAATTCTTGCTTTCATTGTAATTATCCTTTCAATTTAAAGAGTTTTGTCCGTCATTTTTCTGAAGAGCTTATAAAGCGGAGGTATCAGGAAAAAAACGGGAATTGTTAATTTATTTTTCATTGAAATGCTTTTGCATTTCATAAAAGACATAATATATTTTTTGAAATATTTTTTCAAAGGCTTTTTAAATTTTTTTTCATTTGGCGAATCTTTAAGATTAAAACGGTAAGAAAGTAAAAATTTCATTCCGCGTTCAAGATAAAAAGAAGAAAGAATTTTATTTTTACTTTTTAAAAGATCGTATGAAATAAATCTTGTCTCCAAAAGATCAAACCATTTTTCGTGCCAAAGCTCGGTATAACTTACACTTTCGGTATTTACATAATAAGTATAAAGCTCTGAATTGACAAAAACGGAATTATTACTTTTTGAATAAAGCTCTGAATTAAAAACCGTATCCTCACCGATTTTAAATTTTTTAAATCTTGTTTTGTTAAGAAATTTTTTTGAAATAAGCTTTGTGCAAGCCGAAGAAAAAATAAGTTCGTTATTTAGATTATACTCGGCGTCTGTAAAGCTGATAAAATTTTCAGGTAAAAATTTTTCTGCCTTGTATTCAAAATTTTTTTCTTTAATTTCGCTCGTTTTTTCGTAGCGGCAAACCGAAAAATCACAGTTGTTTTCAGTCAAAGCTCTGTAAAGAAATTCGTACATCTGCGGCTGAATAAAATCGTCGGAATCAACAAATCCGATATACTCCCCTTTTGAATTTTCAATTCCGTAATTTCTTGCGGAAGAAACCCCTTTTTCGGGATTTTTTAAAGGAATAATTCTGCCGTCCTTTTCGGAATATTTTTTTATTATATCAAAAGTTTTGTCCGTACTTCCGTCATCAACGCAGAGCACCTCAAAATCCGTAAAAGTCTGATTTAAAACGGACTCAAGACAGCGTGAAATATTTTTTTCTTCGTTGTAGGACGGAATAATGATACTGATTTTCGGCGGCATTTAGATCACCCATTGATTTTATTTATAAGGTCTGCCAGCGGATCATTCTTTTTATTTTCATTTTCCCCCGATTTATAAATACCGAGCCTGTATTTTCTGCCTGTCACATCAAAGATTGCCTTACGGATAGCCGTGGAATGATTGTTCTGACGGATAAACTGAGAAAATACGGGATTGTCGCATTTGATGAGTATAAAATCTCCTCTGACATAAGCTGAGGAAGTTCCGAGAATACCTGTCAGCGGCTTGTCGGAAACATCAAGAAGCGAAAGCACCTCGCCCCACTGATTGAATAGTGCGTCCTCATCGTTATTATTATCGCTTTGAGAGGGAGCGGGATTTTCTGCCTTTTCTTCGGAAACGGTCGGTGAAACGGTTTCTTTTTCGGGAGCAGTTTTTTCTTCTTCCGTGGGACGGGATTCTGCCGTTGAAACAGGAACGGTTTTACCCGACTGAATTATTTTTTCAAGATTTTCAATTCTGCTCATCAGCGCCGTATTGTCCCCTGAAATTCCGGGAATGGTCATTTTAACGGCGGTAAGCTCCATTTCCGTGCGCTTGCTTGAACTGTTTTTGAGGATTGCCGAAGCCTCCTCAAGAGCGGAAATGCAGTTGAGAATTTTATAAAGATTTGTTTCGTCCGCCTGCTTTTTGTAAAGCTCAAGGTCGTGATCTGTGCAGACAATCAGCTTCTGCGGATCCTTTACCGTTTTTATCAGCATAAGATTTCGGTAATGATTGATAAGCTCAAAGCAGAGCCTTTCCATATCGCAGGATTCACGGTGAAGCCTGTCGATCAAAGAAAGCACCTCGGACGGATTGTTTGCATTTATATTTTTAACGATTTCAAAAAGATGCTCTTTTCCTGCAAGTCCTGCCGCATTGCCTACCGTTTCGGCGGTAACGTGTTCGTTTATTCCGGCGCATCGGTCGAGGATTGAAAGAGCGTCACGCATCGCTCCGTCGGCAATTCTCGCAATGAGCAGAGCCGCGTCATCATCAAGCTTGATTTTCTCCTCATCGGCAACATATTTCAGTCTTGAGCTGATGTTTTCGGGAGTGATCCTGTGAAAATCAAAACGCTGACATCTTGAAAGAATTGTCGCAGGGAGCTTGTGTACCTCCGTCGTTGCAAGCACGAATTTGACGTGCTCCGGCGGCTCTTCAAGAGTTTTCAAAAGAGCGTTGAAAGCTCCGATTGAGAGCATATGAACCTCGTCGATAATATACACCCTGTATTTTGTGTGGACGGGAGTATAGTTAGCCTCGTCACGCAGATCACGGATATTGTCAACACCGTTGTTACTGGCGGCGTCAATCTCAATAACGTCAAGTATCGAACCGTCGTCAATGCCATTGCAAATGGAACATTCGTTGCAGGGATTGCCGTTGTGGGTATGAGGACAGTTGACCGCCTTGGCAAAAATTTTGGCACAGGTTGTCTTGCCCGTTCCCCTTGAGCCTGTGAAAAGATAGGCGTGGGAAACCTTGCCCGACTCGATCTCATGAGCGAGGGTAGAGATAATATGCTCCTGACCTACAACATCGTCAAAGGTCTGAGGTCTCCACTTTCGGTAAAGCACTCTGTACACGGCATATCCCTCCTTAAAATAAAAAAGCATTACCTCAGTCACATGGTGTGCAGGCCGTACTGTGTCGCACGGTGTTAACCGCTTAATGCTGCTCGGTTCCCCGCCTGACATGGTTCGCGGCACCCCGTCGCACAGGACCAACACACCACATGACTGAAATAATGCTTCAGATATAATCTCCTGCAATATCTTAATTATTATAATATATTTCTGTTATTTTAGCAAGAGATTTTATAAAAAATTATTGAATTTCCTCTGACTTTTTCTTTTTGCCAACGAATTTTTTACCAGCAAAACCGCTGTCACAACAGGTATTGCACAAATTGCCGCCAAAACGATGTATTTCATCGGAATCAGCTCGTAAATTCCTTCGCCGAGAACAGTGAAAGCTATAACCCTCGGCGCAATTCCGAGCACGGAAAAAATCAGATAAGGAAAGAATTTGAAATCAAAAGCTCCCATAAAAAGTGATGAAAAATCTATCGGAAAAGCCGGAATAAATCTCATCAAAAATATAGCTGCGTTGCGGTTTTTGTCAAGCATCGTGAAAAATTTGTCTCCCGCTTTTGTACTGCGGATTTTCTTTTCAACAGCGTCCTTGCCGAGAAATTTTCCGAGGAAGTATGTCACGGTAACTTCAAGGGCGATACCGAGAAGATTTACAATCACCGCACGCTTCGGATCGAAAGCCATACCGACAGAAATGTAAATAAGCGAGGCCGGAACAACCATCGTTACAGCTTTAACCGCATAAACTCCGAGAATTATAAGCTCAGCAATGAAAATTGAAGAAGCACCTGCAATAAGAGTACGGATATCAAGATTTGAAAGAAAATCGTAATTGACTATCGCCGTGACAAATATTGCGGCGGCAACGACAATTTTTATTATGTTTTTTACGGTTTCTTTTTTCATACCTGTCTCCGATCTTTTTTTCGGTCAATATCTATTATACCACAAAAAAGAAAAAAATAAAGTGAAAGCCGAAAAATGACTGAACATTTCGGCTTTCACGGTTTTTATTGAATTAACACATTTTTTCCTTGATTTTCGAAAGTCTTTCAAGAGCCTCGTTGAGGGTTTCATCCTTCTTTGCAAAGTGGACGCGGACGATGTTGTTAATTCCCGTCTCGTTAAAGAACGATGTTCCGGGAACACAGGCAACGCCGACCTTGTGAGCCATTTCAAGACAGAAATCAACGTCAGACTGACCGGGCTTCAGGAACGGTGCAATGTCGGCAAGGACAAAGTATGCGCCCTGCGGATCGGTGTAAGGAATACCGATGCGGTCAAGTCCCTCTGTAAAGAGCTTTTTCATATGGGCGTAGTGTGCGCCGAACTCCTCATAGTAGCTGTCGGGCATATTGAGACCGACGCAGGCAGCCTCCATAAGCGGAGAAGCCGCACCGACTGCGTTGAAGTCGTGGTACTGCTTAATTCTGTCCATCAGGTGCTTGGGAGCGATTGCATAACCCAGACGCCAGCCTGTGATTGAATAGGTCTTTGAAAGTGAGGAACAGCTAACCGTTCTCTCCCACATTCCGTCAAGGCTGTTCATATAGATGTGCTTGTGTCCCTCATAGATGATGTGCTCATATACCTCGTCCATGATAGCGTAAACGTCATACTTGATACAGAGATCGGCGATCGTTCTCAGCTCGTCATAGGTGAATACCTTGCCGCTCGGATTTGAGGGGTTGCAGATGAGGATAGCCTTTGCGCCCTTTTTAAATTCGGCTTCGATAATATCGGGATCGAAGTTGAACTCCGGGGGAACGAGGGGAATGAAAACAGGCTCACAGTCAGCCATAATTGCCTGAGCTCTGTAATTTTCAAAGTAGGGTGAGAACATAACGATCCTGTCGCCCGGATTTGTGAGGGCGAAGATAGTGTCCACCATAGCCTCGGTAGAGCCGATCGTCACTACCATATCGGTGTTCGGATCAAGCTCACGTCCCATGAAACGGCCGCATTTTTTTGCGAGAGCCTCACGGAAGTTCGGTGCGCCCATTGTGATGGGATACTGGTGGGGGCCCAGGGGTGCGATCTCGGCAAGACGGTCTGTGATCGCCTTGGGAGGATCAAAATCGGGGAAGCCCTGAGCGAGGTTGATTGCACCACATTCAAGAGAAACACGGGTCATCTTTCTGATGACTGAGTCGGTGAAGAGTGCATTTTTTCTGCTTAATTCCTGCATAGTTGTATATTCCTTTCTTAACAAACCGACCGAAAGGAAAGTCGATTTATTTTATTAACTTATTTAATTCCGAGATCGCTGTTGTCGGCAACGGTGACGAAATATTTTTTGAGTACGGATACGAAAGCCTCAACGTCCTTGACCTTGAAAATCATATATGCAAGACCGTCCTTCTGTCCGAAAACGGAATACATATACTCAATGTCGATTTCTTCCTTTGAAATAATGTTCAGAAGCTCGTTGAGTCCGCCGGCCTTGTTCGGAACTGCCGCCGCAGCAACGGGAGTTTCGGTTACGATGAAGCCGTTGTCACGCAGAAGCTTAGCCGCCTTGTCGCTGTCGTCGGAAATAATTCTGAGAATACCGTAGTCTGCGGTCTCTGCAATGTTGAGAGCCTTGAGGTCAATACTGTTGTCGGAAAGAATTTTTGTAATCTCCGAAAGCTGACCTGCTCTGTTTTCCAGAAAAATCGAAATCTGAGTGATTGACATAGCTCTGCCTCCTTTAAATCTTTCTTTTATCAATAACACGGACTGCCTTGCCCTCGCTTCGTGTGATCGACTTGGGAGCAACAAGGCGAACCTTTGTATAAATACCGAGCATTGCCTTGAGGGCGGCAACGAGGGATTTTTCCATCTCGGTGATCTTGCCGAGGTTATCCGAGAAGTTGTCCTGAGTCATCTCGACCATAACCTCAAGCGTGTCGCTGTTGTTTACACGGTCAACGATGATCTGATAGTTAGCCTGATAGCCCTGCTCAAGCAGAACGGTTTCGATCTGTGACGGGAATACGTTGACACCCTTGACGATGAGCATATCGTCGCTTCTGCCCATAGGCTTGCTCATCTTGACCAATGTACGGCCGCAGGAGCATTTCTCCCTTGAAAGCACGCAGATGTCACGGGTTCTGTATCTGAGAAGCGGGAAAGCCTCTTTTGTGATCGAGGTGAAAACAAGCTCGCCCTGAGTTCCGTCGGGAAGAACCTCTCCCGTGTCGGGATCAATGATCTCGGCGATGAAGTGATCCTCGTTGATGTGCATACCTGTCTGCTCAGAACATTCAAATGAAACGCCGGGGCCGCTCGTCTCGGTCAGACCGTAGATGTCGTATGCCTTGATGCCGAGCTGATTCTGAATTTCCTGACGCATATTTTCGCTCCAGGCCTCTGCGCCGAAGATACCTGCCTTGAGCTTGATCTTGTCCCTGAGTCCCCGCTCGTGGATGCTCTCCGCAAGGTAAGCCGCATATGACGGTGTGCAGCAAAGAATTGTAGCTTCAAGGTCTGTCATAAACTGAAGCTGTCTGTCCGTATTGCCCGAGGACATCGGAAGTGTGAGACAGCCGACCTTGTGACTGCCGCCGTTAAGTCCGGGGCCGCCTGTGAAAAGGCCGTAGCCGTAGGATACCTGACAAACATCGTCCTTTGTTCCGCCTGCCGCAACGATGGCACGTGCACAGCAGTCCTCCCAGAGATCGACGTCGTGCTGAGTATAGAAAGCAACAACACGTCTCCCTGTTGTGCCGGAGGTGGACTGGATTCTTACACATTCGCTCTTAGGAACGGCAAGAAGGCCGTAGGGATATGCGTCACGAAGATCGTCCTTGCTGAGAAACGGGAGCTTGTGAAGATCGTCAACGCTCTTGATATCGTCGGGAGTGACGCCCTTATCCTCCATCTTCTTTCTGTAATAGGGAACATTATCCCAGACGTGCTTGACCTGCTTTACAAGTCTTTCGTTTTGCAGCTCACGGATTTTTTCCGGTGCGGCACATTCGATTTCTTTCTGATAATACCTTTCCATATGATCTCTCCTATCTTATGCGTCCTTGCCGAGTGTGAATGCTTTTTTGTTTATTTCAAGGAATTTTTCGGGAACGCTCTTTTCGATCGCTCTCATCCATTCCTCGGTTGTGAAGTCAAAATATTTTGAAAGTCTGCCCATAAGAACGAGGTTGACTGCCTTCGCCGTTCCTGCCTCCTCCGCAAGGGAGAGTGCGTCAATCGCGTCGAGCTTCACTCCGAGAGCCTTGATTTTTTCAACAAGCTCGGACGGATATTCTGCCGCTCCCGTGATTACGGGCATGGGATTGATCTGCTGAGTGTTTGTGATAATTGTTCCGTCGGGCTTGAGATATTCCGTCCAGCGAGCCGCTTCAAGAAGCTCAAAGGAGATTATAATATCCGCCTCGCCCTTGTCAATGATAGGTGAATAAACCTTGTCGCCGTAGCGTACATAGGTCACAACGCTTCCGCCTCTCTGGCTCATTCCGTGAACCTCGCTGACCTTAACGTCGTAATTTTTTTCAAGCAGGAGCCTGCCGAGGAGCTTGCTTGAAAGCAAGGTTCCCTGTCCGCCGACTCCGACAATCATAATGTTTTTCGTCTGCATAGCTCAGGACTCCTTTCCGTTATCAAGCGCACCGAATTTGCAAAGCTGACTGCAAACACCGCATCCGGTGCAAAGGGTTGAGTCGATCTTCGCCTTGCCGTCAACAATGCTGATCGCAGGACAGCCGATCTTCATACATGACTTACAGCCTATGCACTTTTCGGGATCGGCTGTAATCGGTCCGTTGTGCTTGACATATTTCAAGAGAGCGCAGGGTCTTCTTGAAATAATAACCGACGGCTCGTCTGCGGCAAGCTCTTCCTTGACCGCATCGTCACATTCCTTGAGATTGTACGGATCGACAACCCTTACCCTCTTTATTCCGACAGAGCGGCAGAGGGCTTCAAGGTCGATCTTCGTGCAGGGATCACCCTTGAGATTATATCCCGTTGTCGGGTTCTGCTGGTGTCCCGTCATACCCGTGATAGAGTTGTCAAGGATAATAACGGTCGAGTTTGACTCATTATATGCAATATTGATAAGTCCCGTAACGCCTGAGTGCATAAAGGTCGAATCGCCGATAACGGCAACGGTCTTTCCGTCGCTCGCTCCGCCGTTTGCCTTGTTGAAGCCGTGAATACCCGAAACCGACGCACCCATACAGATGGTCGTGTCGATCGCCGCAAGAGGTGCGACCGCGCCGAGCGTGTAACAGCCGATATCGCCCATAACGGTGAGCTTATTCTTTTTGAGCGTGTAGAAAAGTCCTCTGTGCGGACAGCCTGCACACATAACCGGAGGTCTTGCCGGAATGTTCTCGTCAAGCTTCTTTCCGCTGTCGGGAGTGAAGCCGAGCTTGTCGGCAACGATGTTCTGGCTTAATTCGTCAATACAACTGAACAAATTCTTGCCCGTGACCTCAACGCCGATATTGCGGCAATGAGTTTCGATTATGCCGTCAAGCTCCTCAATAACAATAACCTTGCCGACATTTTTTGCAAAATCACGTATCTTCTTTACCGGCAGAGGATTGATCATTCCGAGCTTGAGCACGGGATATTTGTCGCCGCAGACTTCCTTGGCGTACTGATAGCTTGTGCTGGAGGTAATTATTCCTACGGAATGATCGCTTCCGTCTTCAATTCGGTTGATCGGTGCGGTTTCGGCATACTCGGTCAGAGCCGCAGTCCTCTCCTCAACGATCGGATGCCTGCGCTTTGCATTACCGGGCATCATAATGTATTTTGCTCCGTTCTTTTCATATGTCTTTGAAAATTCTTTTCTTTCTGAGGTTTCGATAACGCTCTGAGAGTGGGCAATTCTCGTACACATCTTGATAAAGACGGGAGTGTCGTATTTTTCGGAAATTTCATATGCGAGCTTGGTAAATTCGAGGGATTCCTCTGCGTCGGCAGGCTCAAGCATCGGGAGCTTTGCGGCGATCGCATAGTGGCGTGAATCCTGCTCGTTCTGTGAGCTGTGCATACCTGCGTCGTCCGCAACTCCGATTATCATACCTGCGTTTACTCCCGTGTAAGCTATCGTGAATACGGGATCGGCGGCAACATTAAGTCCGACGTGCTTCATCGAACAGAAGCTTCTCTTACCTGCAAGACAGGCACCGAAAGCCGCCTCAACGGCAACCTTTTCGTTCGGAGCCCACTCGGCGTAAATTTCCTTATACTTTGCGGCAAATTCCGTTATCTCCGTGCTCGGAGTGCCGGGATAGCTGGAAACAAAGGAACAGCCGGCTTCGTAAAGTCCTCTGGCAACGGCTTCGTTGCCGAGCATCAACTGCTTCATTTTCTTATTACCTCCCTGTTATTATCCCGTAATCTGCGATTCGACAAGTCTGCCCTTGCAGTATTTCGCTCTGAGCACGGGCTTCTCTATCTTGCCGGTCGGATTGCGGGGAACTTTTTCAAATATGATTTTCTTCGGACGCTTGTACCTCGGAAGATCCTCACAAAACTTGTTGATCTCCTCCTCGGTGCAGGTCATACCGTCTTTTATTTCGATTATCGCCGCCGTGATCTCGCCGAGTCTGTGATCGGGAATACCGATAACGGCAACGTCTTTGATTTTTTCATGCTGACGCAGGAAGTCCTCAATCTGAACGGGATAGATATTCTCACCGCCGGAGATAACAACGTCCTTTTTGCGGTCAACGAGGTAGATAAAACCGTCCTCGTCCTCCTTTGCCATATCGCCCGTATAGAGCCATTCGCCCTTGAGTATTTCATCGGTCGCCTTGGGATTGTTGTAGTATTCAAGCATAACTCCCGGACCTTTGACCGCAAGCTCTCCGACATCGCCCTGCTTGACGGGATTGCCGCTGTCGTCAATTATCTTCGTCTCCCAGAGATAACCGGCCTTGCCGATCGCTCCGACCTTGTCAATATTTTCAACTCCGAGGTGAACGCAGCCCGGTCCGAGCGACTCGCTGAGACCGTAGTTCGTGTCGTACTGATGGTGGGGGAATATTTTCATCCACCTGTGGATAAGGCTCGGCGGAACAGGCTGTGCGCCGATGTGCATAAGCCTCCACTGGTCGAGCAGATAATGATCGAGGTTGATCCTGCCCGAATCAATGGCATCAAGTATATCCTGCGCCCACGGAACAAGAAGCCAGACTATCGTGCATTTCTCCTCCGTGACCGTTCTGAGAATCCATTCGGGTTTGATTCCCCTGAGGATAACCGCCTTTCCGCCCGAAAGCAGACTGCCGAACCAGTGCATTTTTGCGCCCGTGTGGTAGAGCGGAGGAATACAGAGGAAAACGTCGTCCTTCGTCTGACCGTGATGCTTTTGCTCGGTCAGGCAGGAGCAGTAAAGAGCCTTGTGGCAGTGAAGAATAGCCTTGGGAAATCCCGTTGTGCCCGATGAAAAATATATTGCGGCATTGTCGTTTTCATCAACATCAATCGGCGGAACTGAGGACGAGCAATAGCGGATAAGAGTCATACAGTCCTCGGCATATTCGGGAACGTTGCTGCCGACAAAAAGAGTGATTTTGATTTTATCAAGCTCGTTATGTATGGGATTTACACGGCTGATAAATTCGGGACCGAAGATAAAAACCTCAACGTCCGCCAGCTCAAGGCAGTATTTTATCTCGTCGCTTGAATAGCGGTAGTTCATCGGTACGGCGATACAGCCGGCCTTGAGAACTCCGAAATAAATCGGCAGCCATTCAAGGCAGTTCATCATAAGAATTGCAACCTTGGTACCTCTCTTAACGTTTCGGCTCAAAAGAAGATTTGCAAATCGGTTTGCCCTGCGGTCGAAGTCTTTCCAGGAAAGCTCACGGCGGTAGGGTGCGTCGGGGCTTGCACTCTCGATAAGGCTTGCCTCACGCCATGTTACGGCATTGTCACGCTCAACCGACGGATTGATTTCGACGAGAGCCGTGTCCGTGGGATAAAGCCGTGCGTTCCTTTCAAGAAGCTCGGTAATGACCATTTTTTTCACCTCTGAATTATTGCAACTTCCTGTTTATCGGAAATTCCATATTGATAATTTATACATAAAATAATTTATCACTTTTAACCGATAAAGTCAATGCGATTTAGTAAAATAGCGTCGTTTTACAGAATAATAGGGCTATTATTTAAAAACAAACTGAATAAGGAGCATATAACAACCTCTGACGCAGAATGATTAAAGCGTTCTCAAGCCTTTCGGATAATGATTTTTTGCCGTGCCGCCGACCGCTTTTGCGCCGCCGATCGGACAGCCCTCCGACATAACGGCGCACCAGCCCTTTTCAAATTCGCAGGGAACGGTTTCACCGTGAATGTATTTTTGAGCCTGTTCAAGGTCAAGCTCAATTTTTTGTCTGAACATTTTTCCCATTGCGGAGAAAAACTGATGATGCGGTTTAATATAATTTTTTTGCAGACTTCCTATCGTCACTCCGCAGGAAAATGCACCGTGAGGAACGGGAAAATCCGAGGAGAAATAAACAAAATTTTCCTTGTATTTTTTGACTGATTTTTTATCGTAGTCCGTCAGCGTTTCATCAAGAAAATCAAAAATAATTTTCTGCTCGTTTTTCGGAATTTCACAGAGTGCGGTCTGCGGAAGCTCCTCAATTCCCGTGCCGTCCGTCTTTCGCATCAGAGCAAAGAACTGTCCCTCACCCTTTGCAAGGTGCGGATAAAATCTTCGACATTCTGAAATATTTTCCGTTCGGCATCCGTCAAAATTTATTCCGTCCGCCGTGAATTTTTTCACATTTTCATCAACGCTTATCAGCTCAAAATTTTCATTTTCCCGAAGAAATCTGTCAACATTTTTTTCGTTTTCTTCAAGCGAAAATGTGCAGGTGGAATAGAGCAGAAGTCCGCCGATTTTCAGCACGCTTTTGATTTCGTCAAGTATCTCGTGCTGTCTTTCGGCACAGCGCAGAACATTTTCAACGCTCCATTCCTTTTGTGCGTTTTCGTCCTTGCGGAACATTCCCTCGCCCGAACACGGAGCGTCAACAATCACAAGATCAAAGACCTCATCGAAAAGAGAGGCAAGCTTTTTTGCGTCGGCACAGGTTGTTATAACATTTTTGTAACCCATACGCTCAATGTTGCCCGTGAGAGTTTTACAGCGTGACGGAATAATCTCGTTGGAAACAAGTATTCCGTCGGGATTTTTCGCCGCCGCCTGAGTTGACTTGCCGCCCGGAGAGGCGCAGAGGTCAAGAATATTCCAGTCGCTCTGAATTTCAACGCCTGCAACCGCCGCCATTGCCGACGGCTCCTGAATGTAGATCATTCCTGCGTGATGGTAAGGGTGGTTGCCGATCCCGTCGCAGTCAAAGTAAAATCCGTTTTCGGCATAGGGAATCTGTTCTCCGCCGAACGGATCAATTTTTTCAAATTTTTCTATGTTGATTTTATTTGTATTCACACGAAAAGAGCGCACGGGAGACTCGGAAAAAGCGGCTCCGAATTTTTCAAAATCCGTGCCGAGAATTTCTTTCATTCTGTTTGAAAAATCAATCGGTAACATAATATTTTTCCTTTATAAATTCGCTTCGATATTGAACATACAAATTGAAAGAGCCGTGATCGCCGCAGTCTCAGTCCGCAAAATTCTTTTGCCGAGCGAGACAATTTCTCCGCCTCGGTTTTTCGCTTTTTCTATTTCTTTTTCGTCGTAGCCGCCCTCAGGTCCGATGAAAATTCCTGCGCTCATTCCGTCTTTCAGCAGGTCGATTTTCTCACGCAGTTTTTTCACGCTGTCGGCACATTCGTAGGGAACAAGAAGCATATCGAGCGTCTCGGAATATTTCAGCGCATCGTTAAATGACATCACGTTTTTGACTTCGGGAACAACGGTTCTGCCCGATTGCTTCGCCGCGCTTTCGGCGATCGACTGCCAACGGGAGAGCTTGCTTTTTTTCTTTTTCTCATCGAGCTTAACAACGCACCGTGTCATCTCGACGGGCACGATTTCCGCCGCCCCAAGCTCGACCGCTTTTTGAATAATAAGCTCCATTTTATCCGCTTTCGGAAGTCCCTGAAACAGCACAAGACGAACGGGAAGCTCCGTATTTTCAAGCTGTCCTTTTTCGATATCGGCAATCACCCTGTCACCCGAAAATTCACGGATCGCACAGCAGTAGCTTGCGCCCTCCCCGTCGTTGGCAACAAATTTTTCGCCCGGCTTCATACGCAGAACGTTTTTTATGTGGTTGACGTCGCCGCCCGTGATAACGACCTGAGAATCTGAGATATTTTCCTGCGGTACAAAGAAATGATACATAGCGATCGCTCCAAAAAAGTTTTCGGAATATTATATCATTATATATCAATAATTGCAAATCTCAGAAAATGCGAAGAATAATCTTGACTTTTTCTCGTTCTATGATATAATCTTTTATGCGGATCAGGCTGTGTGCCCCGCCTCGGAATAGCTCGCCGTGTAAAAATCAGAGCTTTTATATTTTGCAGGAGTGGCGGAATCGGCAGACGCGCTAGATTCAGGTTCTAGTGAATGCAAGTTCATGAGGGTTCAAGTCCCTTCTCCTGCACCAACAAAAAACCTGATTTGTCTTTCGACAAATCAGGTTTTTTGAATGATGTTTGCCTTTTGGCAAAAGATGTAGCTTATGCTAATGATGACGGCTACGCCTTATGATGACGCTTCGCTGATGAATGGCAAACATTGCATCATTGCGAGAGAAACGAGCAACATCATCATGCGGAGCATTTCATCACTTCGCCAAGGCGATACATCATTTAAATTTAAAAAATATGGTGAAATCAGTTGATAATTATTTTCAAATGAGAGCCAAAAGGTATTTTATCGGTACAAATCAGGTTTTTTGAATGATGTTTGCCTTTTGGCAAAAGATGTAGCTTATGCTAATGATGACGGCTACGCCTTATGATGACGCTTCGCTGATGAATGGCAAACATTGCATCATGGCGAGGGAAACGAGCAACATCATCATGCGGAGCATTTCATCACTTCGCCAAAGCGATACATCATTTACAACTGAAAAAAATAATAAATCAATGAAGCAACAATTTAAAAATGACAACAAAAAGAAAATCTTATTTCGGGACAAATCAGGTTTTTTGAATGATGTTTGCCTTTTGGCAAAAGATGTAGCTTATGCTAATGATGACGGCTACGCCTTATGATGACGCTTCGCTGATGAATGGCAAACATTGCATCATGGCGAGGGAAACGAGCAACATCATCATGCGAAGCATGACATCACTTCGCCAAAGTGATACATCATTGAATTATAAAGAGGAGGCAAGCAGATGAAAGAAAACAAACTTGCGGACTTATCAATGGATTTTTCTGTTGAAATAATAAATCTTGTAAAGCAATTAAAAGAAAAACGTGAAACCATTATTTCCAATCAAATCGGGAGAAGCGGAACTTCTATCGGTGCAAACATTCACGAAGCGAAATACGCTCAGGGAAAAAAGGATTTCATTTCAAAGCTCGAAATCGCATTGAAAGAGGCAAGTGAAACCGGATATTGGTTGGAACTGTTATATAAGACTGATTATTATAGATGAAGAAACGTTTAAATCGCTTTCTTCAAAATGCGCCACTATACGCGTAATGTTAATTGCCTCATGCCGAACCGCCAAAGAGAACAGCAAATAAAAACTGCAAGCAAATCCTTTTCGGATCGCTTGCAGTCTTATTTTTTTAACTGTTTACAGCTTCAAACGAAAGGTTCAGTTTACCTTAACTCCGAAGGTGACCTTTTCGCCGTTGATGTTCCAGTCGGCGGTGTGGCCGTCAACAGAACCGACGGTGAGGTCGTCGGCAACAACAGCCGTAAAGATTTCTTCCTTGTTGCGGCTGATGATATCGGCAATCTTGTCGTTGCCCTCAACGCTGATGACGATGTGATCCGTCACGTTGAAGTCTGCGTCCTTACGCATGGTCTGAATCTTGCTGATAATCTCACGGACAAAGCCCTCCTCAATGAGCTCGGGTGTGAGGGTTGTGTCTATGGCAACCGTTACGCCGAAATCGGAAACGGAGAAAAGTCCGGTTTTCTGAACAGCTTCGATAAGCAGATCGTCCGCCGTCAGCTCGATCTCGCCGATGCTGATGTTAAGCTTGATATTGCCGTTTGCGTCAAGCTCTTTCTTTGCGGCAGAGCCGTCAAGCTCCGAAAGAGCGGTGCGAATCTCGCCGAGATTTTTGCCGTATTTCGGTCCGAGCGTCTTGAGCTGAGGCTTGAAATTATAGTCGGAAAGCTCGTCGGCGGCATCAACAAAGATAACCTCCTTGATGTTCAGCTCGTCCTCGATAATCTCCTTGAAGTATCCGTCAAGCTTGATATCGGCATTGACATACATCTTTGCAAGCGGCTGACGGTTTTTCATATTGGAGCCGTTTCGTGCGGCACGTCCGAGACCGACAATGTTGAGAACCTCGTCCATATTCTTCTCAAGCTCGAGGTCGATCTGATCCTCTTTGACCTCGGGGAACGAGCAGAGATGAACGCTCTCCTCAGCGTTTTTGTCAACAGAACGGACAAGATTCTGATAGATATCCTCTGTCATAAACGGAATCATCGGAGCGGCGGCCTTTGCGACCGTAACAAGAGCTGTGTAGAGGGTGAGATAAGCGTTAATCTTATCCTGCTCAAGTCCCTGCTTCCAGTAACGCTCACGGCAGCGGCGGACATACCAGTTGCTCATATCGTCAACAAACTCCTGAAGTGCCTTGCAGGCTTCGGGAATTTTATAGTTTTCAAGGTTGCTGTCAACGCTCTTTACCATGGAGTTGAGCTTTGAAAGAAGCCATTTGTCCATTACGGTGAGCTTGTCATATTCAAGCTCATACTTCGTTGGGTCAAACTTGTCGATCTCCGCATAAAGAACATAGAAAGCGTAGGTGTTCCAAAGCGTACCCATAAACTTGCGCTGTCCTTCGATAACTGCCTTACCGTGGAAGCGGTTCGGAAGCCACGGAGCGGAGTTGGTGTAGAAATACCAGCGGATAGCGTCTGCGCCGTAGGTTGCAAGAGCCTCAAACGGATCGACGGCGTTACCCTTGGACTTGCTCATCTTCTGTCCGTTTTCGTCCTGAACGTGACCGAGAACGATGACGTTCTTGAACGGAGCTTTGTTGAAAATCAGCGTGGAGATCGCAAGCAGAGAGTAGAACCAGCCTCTTGTCTGATCGACAGCCTCGGAAATGAAGTCTGCCGGGAACTGGCTCTCGAAAAGCTCCTTGTTCTCAAACGGATAGTGGTGCTGGGCAAAGGGCATTGAGCCTGAGTCAAACCAGCAGTCGATAACCTCGGGAACACGGTGCATTTCCTTGCCACATTCCGGACACTTGATCGTCACAGCGTCAATGTACGGGCGGTGAAGCTCGATATCGTCGGGGCAGTTATCGGACATACTTTTAAGCTCCTCAATACTGCCGATCGAATGTCTGTGACCGCATTCGCACTCCCAGATGTTTAGCGGCGTACCCCAGTAACGGTTACGGCTGATACCCCAGTCCTGAACGTTTTCGAGCCAGTCGCCGAAGCGTCCCTTGCCGATGCTTTCGGGGATCCAGTTGATAGTATTGTTGTTTCTGATAAGGTCGTCCCTGACTGCCGTCATCTTTATAAACCATGATTCACGGGCATAGTAAATGAGCGGAGTGTCACAGCGCCAGCAGAACGGGTAGTCATGTTCAAACTTGGGTGCGCTGAAAAGGAGACCTCTCTCTTCAAGGTTTTGAAGAACGGGAACGTCCGCATCCTTGACGAAAAGTCCTGCAAACGGAGTTTCCTCTGTCATATTACCCTTGCCGTCAACGAACTGAACGAACGGAAGATCGTAGTTTCTGCCGATTCGGGAGTCGTCCTCACCGAATGCCGGCGCAATGTGAACGATACCTGTACCGTCTGACATCGTGACGTAATTGTCGCAGGTTACGAAGTGAGCCTTTTTCTTCTGCTGTTCGGCTTTCTTGCCGGCGCACTCAAACAGAGGCTCGTATTCCTTGTATTCAAGCTCCTTGCCGACATATTTTTCAAGTATCTCATAAGCCGGAGTGCCGTCCTCGGAAAGGGGCGAAAGCACCTTATCCATAAGAGCAACGGCGATATAATAAATGTTGCCGTCAATGCACTTGACCTTTGCATATTCTTCGGTCGGATTAACGCAAAGTGCAACGTTGGACGGGAGAGTCCACGGAGTTGTTGTCCATGCGAGAATGTATGCGTCCTCGCCCTTGACCTTAAATCGGGCGATTGCAGAACGCTCCTTGACCGATTTGTAGCCCTGAGCAACCTCATGAGAGGAAAGCGGAGTTCCGCAGCGGGGGCAGTAGGGAACGATCTTGAAGCCCTTGTAGATAAGACCCTTTTCATAGATCTGTTTAAGAGCCCACCACTCCGACTCGATATAGGAATTGTGATATGTTACATAAGGGTTTTCCATATCCGCCCAGAAACCGACGGTGAAGGAGAAATCCTCCCACATTCCCTTGTATTTCCAAACGCTCTCCTTACACTTCTCGATGAACGGCTCAAGTCCGTATTCCTCGATCTGTTCCTTGCCGTCAAGACCGAGCAGCTTTTCAACCTCAAGCTCAACGGGGAGACCGTGAGTGTCCCAGCCTGCCTTACGGGGAACCTGATAGCCTTTCATTGTGCGGTAACGTGGAATAAGATCCTTGATGACACGGGTGAGAACGTGACCGATATGCGGCTTGCCGTTGGCTGTCGGCGGTCCGTCGTAGAAAACATAGGACGGGCCCTGCTTCTCACAGGTTTTTTCAAAGATCTTGTTTTCTTTCCAGAACTCCTCGACCGCTTTTTCACGCTCGACAAAGTTCAGGTTTGCAGAAACTTTCTTATACATTGTATAATGACTCCTTTTGATGTGATAGGAAAAAACCCCGTCCTGTGCGAAACAGGACGAGGGAAACTCGTAACCACCTATTCAACATACTTCATATGCGATCCCGTTAACGGAGGACACCCGTCAAGGCTTACTGGATTCAGCCCGCAGCTCGGAAGTGATGTTCGCCGCAAGGTTCGTCACGCCGGGCTTTCACCCTCCCCGGCTCGCTGAGGCTTCGCAATGCGGTTACTGTCTTCGTCACAGCCTTTGTGTATTCAGATTACTCATAAGATATCACAAATCCCTTTTTGTGTCAAGAAATATTTTGTTCCGCCGTATTTAAAGCCTATATATAATGTAATAGGGATAAGTTTCACAAAGAAGATGTCATAATTGCAACATTTTCAACGGAAGTGTTTGGTGAAAACAGGCATTTAAGTTGTATATTAGAAATTTACTAACACAATATTTAGTGACTCCTACAATTTTTAATAAAAATTTCCTGATTTTTCAAAAAAATACTTGCAAATTGCCGATGAAAATATTATAATTCACATTGAGGGGAGTATTACCGGGGGTTGTTACTTTCGGGTAACTCAACTATAAAGTGGTACTAACGTTATACCATTTTACGGCCGTTTATTAGGTTTAATACTCAAACCTCGAGAAATTTTTAAGGAGGAATTGATATGACCAAAATCATTTCAATCATCGTGTCCATCATCATGCTTGTTATGACCAGCATCTTCCCGGGCTTCGTATGGCCGGGCACAGAGACGGTTGAGACAGGCGCATTCTTGGAGCAGGTTGATGAAGCGTTTGGTTATCTCCCGGGTCTCACCGTTGATGATATCCTTGGTGTTGAGCCGACCAACGAGTATTATCTGGCTGTTTCTGCAGCTGCTAATAATGACGTTCTCGTTGACTATGAGACAATCGACGTTACAGCTTCCGTTACTCCGGAATTCGTAGCTACAGTTCTTGTTAACGCTGCCGGCGTACCTGTTGGCGAAGTAAACACAGTTATCGAGAACGCTACATCCATCAAGAACGTTGCGAAGGTTTCCGCAGCTGTTGAGAACGGCATCATCACTCTTGATGTTAACAACAAGCTTGGTCTCGGCGCAATGTCAGCTGACGAAGTTACAGCTGCTATCGATAAAGCAGTTTCTCTTCGCGGCACATTCACAGAGGAAACAAATGACCTCGTTCTCGTTGACGGTGTTAAGACAGTTTCTGACTACACTGTTGACGGTGACAGCATCGTTGTTCCCGCAAGCACAGATATCGCTGCAGGCGACGTTTATGTTGTTGAGCAGTCCGACGAGATCATGACAGGTGCTGCTTACAAGGCAGAGTCTGTTGAGGTTGTTGGCGACACTAAGGTCGTTACAAACTCTGAGGTTGCTATGGAGGACGTTATCGAGAAGATCGACTATGAAGGTTCTTCAGATGTTGATTTCGCAACGGCTATGATCACCGACGGTAACGGCGAAGTTCTTTCTGACGGTTATCTTGACACAAACGCTATCTCTAAGGAAGATATCATGAAGACTCTCAAGAAGCTTGCTAACGTTAGCTTCTCTGTAAAGGGCTTCAATATCAAGGCTAAGATCACAGACACAGGTCTTAACTTCAGCGTTTCTAAGGGCATCTGCGACGGCGTTACACTTTCAAAGGCATATGAGCTTACCAACCTCACGGTTGATGCTAAGGCTGATATGAACGTTGCAAAGCTTAACTTCAACGAAGTATATCTTAAGTTCAACTATGACCTTAAGGATACAACAACAATCTCCGGTTCCTACGCTAAGACCTTCGGTGAAGAAGTTACTTCCGTAGGCGAGAAGCTCTCAGGCGACAGCTTCTGGGCAAAGGCTGTAAACAAGTATGCTCTCAGCAAGCTTGATTCTACATCCATTAAGCTCTTCACATTCACACTTCCTCTCGGCTCAACTCCTCTGAGCATCACATTTGATGTTCTCCTTAACATTGATGTTAACGGTAGAATGGAAATCGTTGTTGTTTCTGAGGAAATGCACGGTGTTGAAATCATCAACAATAAGGTAAGCACAATCAACGAGTCAACAGTTGTTGATCGTCAGGCTAACATCTATGGCCAGTTCGAGCTTCGTCTTGGTCTTGATGTTGCACTTGGTCTCTATGGCTACGCTCTTGTAGATGTAGGCGTTGAGGGCGGTGTAGGTGCTTATGTTGAGGCATACGCTAAGTATGTTGATGCTGAAGGCAACCCGGTTATTCAGTCAACACTTACAATTCCTGTTGACTATCTCAAGGAGCTTGCAGCAGGCGCTAACACAGAGGGAGAAATCGACATCTCCGGTCACGCTGATATCTATGGAATCCTCAATGTTTCCGTTGGTAACCACAGCGCAATCGGCAAGGTTGGCCTCAAGAAGACTTGGACCATCTTTGACAGAAGCAACGGTGTATTCGCATCTATCGACTTCTAATCTGATTTCTAAATAAAAGGACTTCCGGGAGCAATCCCGGAAGTTTTTTCGTTCTCCGAAGCAAACCAAATCTAACGTCTATTTTAGACATTAGACAATAGATGCAAGACATTAGACGATTAAGTTTCAAGTTTTGATGAAAATTTTCAAGCCTTCCCCTTGAGGGGAAGGTGGCACAGCGAAGCTGTGACGGATGAGGTGTAAAGCAGACATTAGATTTTAGATGTTAGACTTTAGACGATAAAGTTACAAAGCTTGCGGAAACCAAATAATCCCCCTGTTAAAATTTATCGAAGTATTTCGAAAAACCTTAACATTGACTTACACGGAACACAAACACCGGCACAAATAACTATATATAGTAATGAACCCCAACCCCACCTCAACATTTACAAGAGGGAAACGGAGCGAGAAAAAGAAGAAAAGGATATCTCCAAAAAGCAACACCCGGGAGTGT
>JBJEPQ010000023.1:0-6621 GCA_051881315.1 Acutalibacteraceae bacterium
CCGAGAAGCTCGGACACATATTTGTGGGTGCTTTGCTCGTTGCCGCCGAGATACAGAAACTCGTCGCAGTTGCCCACAATACTTTCCCATTGCTTTTCAAACAAGGCTTTTAACTGAGCCAAGTTCTGCAAGATGATACTTACCGACACTCCACGGGAACGCATAACCGACAGTATCTTGTCAAAGTCATCGGGCAGGCTCACATTCGCAAACTCGTCCATCAGGAAATGAACGGGAACAGGGAGCGAGCCGCCGTGAATATGGTCGGCAGCATAAAACAACTGCTGAAAAAGCTGTGTGTAAAGGATAGATACCAAGAAGTTAAAGCTGGAATCGTTGTCCGGTATCAAAGCAAACAGAGCGACCTTTTTCTCTCCGAGTGATGGGAGGTCAAGCTCGTCTGTGGTAGTTAAAGAAGCAAGACTTTCAAGGTTGAACTTTTCCAGTCTTGCCGCAAGGGTTATCTGTATGGACTTTAAGGTTTTCGCCGCACCTGAATGATAGGAACGGTAATACTTGAGAGCGATGTGGTCGGGATTTGACATCTCCAATTCCGCAAACAGTTCATCAAGTGGAGAAGGTCTTGTGTCCTCCTCGTCCTCAATCGCACCGGCTCTGAGCATTTCCATTATCATTGCAAAGTTCTGTTCATCTTCGGGTGCTTCATAATGAAGATAAAATACAAGTGCAAGCAGAAGCATTGAAGCCGAGGTATCCCAAAAGGGGTCTTGTGCCTGACTGCCTTTCGGAGTGGTACTCTTAAAAAGGTTCGTCACGAGCTTTTGCACATCGTTGTCATTCTGCAAATAGACAAACGGGTTATAGCAATGGCTTTTCTCCATTGAAATCAAATCGAGAACACGGACTTCATAGCCTTTGCTTTCAAGCAGCTTTCCGGTGTCTCTGAGTATTTCGCCCTTTGGGTCAAGAATGACAAATGATGTGTTGCACTGCATAAGATTCGGCTTACAGTAAAACCTTGTCTTACCGGCTCCCGAACCGCCGCACACAAGGGTGTTTAAGTTTCTTCGGTGCTTCTTCGCATTGAGTCCGATACAGACATTTTGCGTCATCAGCTTGTTCTCTGAAGCCGGAGACTGTCTGTATTTTTTATTTACGGCTCTTGCGTTGCCCCATTTCGCAGAGCCGTGTTCTTCACGCCTTCGGTAATTCTTCTGTGTTGAGAAGTAAATCCCGATACCCATTGCATAGCAGAGAAGCAAAACGAGGACAGTTTTTAGGCTGTCCTCGCATAGCTCAATATGGAATGGGTTGTTGAACGCTGTTAATAGGCTCGGCAGTATTTCCGGCAATCCTCCTTTTACAGAAGGTGCAATCAGAAGTGCCAGCCATACGACCGGGATAATACCGATGACGGAAAGAATAATAGCAGACTGCCTTTCGTTATCTCGATTCACAGGAGCGTTCCTTTTCGATAACTCTGAACTTTTTCTTTGGGGCAGTTCCGACCTTGATGATAAGGTCGTCCACCGCATCGGTAGATTTACCCTCGTTCATCAAATCTGTTTTCTCATCATTGAGAGAACGGATTATAATGCCGTGTTCATAATCGTCCAATGCGATATGATACATTTCTTCCTTCGCCATAGTCTCACCTTATCTTTCGTAGTCTTTGCTTCGTTCCTGCTTTTTCTTGTAAAGCTCATCGGAAACACGGGAGTGAATATCCGCCATTGCATTTCTCGTCTTGGAAAGCTCATAGCGAATGTCCTTCGGCTCTTTGCCGGAGAGCTTCTCAGGAATACGGTTGATAGCAAAATTCTGTGTATCGACGCCGTACTTTTTGCAAAGCATATAGCCGATACATACCGCCTGAAAGCCCATATCCGCTCTGCTGTAACTGTCGCTGTTGATAGAGAGCTGTGCGTGGCCAAGCTCCTGTGCTACGCACTGAGCGACCGCAACGCTGTCTCCCACATCACGCTTTACATACAAGGTCTGTTCCTCGTTGTTGTAAAACGCCGCCATATTGGGATACGGAAGCTCATTTGTAGCTTCCACTTCAACCGGGGAAGAATCCAGCATAACGGTAATGAGAGCTTTCGGGTCTCGGTTGACAGTCGGTGCAGGCGGTCTCTTACCGTTGGTCTGAGAAACATCAAAGACCTTTTTCACATTGTAGGAAATGCCGGTCGTACCGTCTCTCTTGGCATACTCGACAGGTTCAAGAATGGAAATGCTTTTCGCACCTTTCTGAATTTTCACATTGTCCTTGCTCCAGTCGTCAAAGTTTTTGAGCTGGCTTGCTTCGGGAAGCTGCTTGAAAATCAGAAGTGCGTTGACCGCAGAGTATCGGTCAAGACGGCTCTGCGTATCAAGGAACGCTTTGAACTTCTCCGGGTCGGAAACAATCGCCTTTGCGGTGTCGTCCGCCATTTGATATACAGCTTCCTTTTCAGCCTTCATCTTCTCGGCATATTCCTCTTTGGAAAGTCTGTTTCTCTGCTGTCCTGCCTTAGCAGGGGTAAAATTGTTCGTCATTGTGATTACCTCTCTTTCACATTTTTGCTTTTGGGTTTCGGCTGCTGGTGTACGGTCTGTGCCGGGGCGTTCTTAACCTCCGGCTTTGATACCTCCGGCTCTTTGCGTTCTGCTTCTTTCTGCTGCTTGGACTGTGCCTTGTATCGGTCGAGCTTTGCTTTCACCGACGGCTTTCTCTGTCTGTCGCTGACAGTACCCTTATCAGTTTGCATATCTACCGGCTCTGAGTTTTGCCTTGACGGAGGGTTTTTGTCCGTTTTGGCGACTGTGGGGTTTGACTGGGAGTACCCCTCTTTCTGAATAGGCTTTCTGACTGCTTCCTCTGTGATGATTTCGTTCTTTGTTTTTGTCGGCTTGTCTTTTTCCAAAGCTTCACGCTTTTCGACAGCCTTCTGAGACTCGGTTACAATCGCAGCCTTATCAACCTTGCCGAGTTCAAATCTCTCAACGATTCTCTGAATTTTGGAAGCGTCCTCTGCACGGGCAATAATATCAATCGGTACATTATCGCCCTTCGTGTTTTTATCCCTGAGTACGCAGTAGAGAACGCCGTAGCGTTTTGCCTGCTCGGTAAACTTCTTCAAGTCCTTGTTGGGGATAGAAAACACTTTCAGCTCCTTGCCCGACTTAATCATATTGGTAAGTCGAGCCTTGCCTTTTGTTTTCTGTTCCTGTTTGAGAACAGAGACTAAAAGAACGGCAATATTCTTTGCTGCCGCTCCGCTTAATTTTGCGGCTACTTCAAAGCCCTCAAGCGATAGCCTGACGACCTGTTCTGCCGCATCACCTCCGTTTGTCATTACGGTTCTGCTCCTTTCGTTCTTGTTTTTCTTCGTAAACTCTTACCGTTTCAAGGTTGGCTTCAATGACCTTTGACCTTTCGGCTATATCATCACAAAGACCTACCTCTTTGCGGAGAGTCCACAGCTTGTTCGTGATTGCCGTAATCTGCTCTTTGACATTTGATAGCTCATCGTCACTCAAATTTCTTCTTAACTGTTTTCGCAGGTGCGTTCTATCGTCAGTCAGGGATTTGATTTGCGACAACACGGACTCTTTATATGAGAAAAGCTGCTCGTCGGTAGAAATGTTCTCCCGTCCAAGCAGCCTTGTCTCCTGAGTGATTTTGTCGAGCTTCAGCAAATCTTCTTTCAAAAGATAGTGAAGCCTTGCGGTATTCTGTTTTTTATATTTCGGCAGATAACCGAGCTTATAGCAGTAATGCAGATACAGCCCATACAGTCCGCCGACCTTTTTGATTTTGTGTTCTCTTGTGGGCAGTCGGTACTGTGTGACTCTTACCGTTTCCTTTGCAAAAGGAACGATAAGAACCTTTTGATTTTCCGTCAGCCTACGCTTGATTGCGTCCTCGGTATAATTCTCTCCGAGGGATTTAAGTCGTATCGGCTTCTTGTATCCTTTCGGAACAATCGTCCAATACTTTCGGCTGTCGCTGAGACAATGCTCATAGCCCATCTGCGTGAGGATATAATCAAAGGTCTTTAAGTTGGTGCTGTGTGCAATCGCTTCATCAATGGCGTCACGGGTAATGGAGTATCGGCTCGGCATACCGGCTTGTTCCTGCTTGTAGTAATAAGAGGATTGCTTACTGCGGTTCGGGTTCGGATTGTAATACAGTCCGTACTTTTCACAGAGACGGTCGGCAACCAAACGGAACTTGAACCACGCTTTTTCATCGCCCCATAACCGCTTGCCGTCCACAAAGGAAACGGAGTTGATTACATAGTGGCAGTGCAGGTGCTTCGTGTTCAGATGAGTAGTAACCACCACCTGAAATCTTTTGCCCCACACTTCGTTTGCAAATTCCATTCCGATTTTCTGTGCAAGCTCCGGGGATATGTCCTGTTCCTTAAAGCTCAGGTATCCGTGATAGGCTTGAATGCCATCGTCTTTGCCGTATGCTTTTTTTACAGACACAAACTGGTCTCTTGCGGTCGCCGGATTGCAGTTGATACCCTCAACGAAAAACTCACGCTCGGTTTTTTCTTCGTCCTTTGCATAGCTGAGAACATCACGGAGAGCCTGATACTGTTCCTCGGTGTAAATGTCTGCCGCCGTCTTTTCGGGATTGGCGGCATAGTCGATTACCTGACCGAGCCTTGATGTGACCGACCACAATTTACTTACTGCCATTTCATATCGCTCTTATCGGGTCTTAAAAAAGTACGCTCCACATCAGCCTGAAACTTGTGCCAACGCTCGGCTTCCTTTTTGAGCTGCGGTGCGTCCACAAATCCGAGGGTGTTTGCTTTTGCCGCAAGCTGATTGATGTTGTTGCCGATAGCAGAAAGCTCACGCATAACATCGTAAAATCTTTCGTCGGGCTTTTCTCTCGGCTCGTAGCCTTTGAGAAGCAAACGGATAAGACCGCCTTCGGAAAGACACGCCCGTTTTGCTTTTTTCTGCAAATCCTGAGCTTCTGCCTTGTTCATCAGAATGTGCTTTTCAATGTTTCTCTTGCTCATTTTTATCGCTGTCCTTTCTGTTAATATAGTGTCTGTCCCGGTTTATCTGAAACAGGCACATTGTTGTTACTCCGAAAAAGCCGCCGATGATTAACCCGGCGGCGACCAATACTATCTCCCGCATAGCTTATGCTCCTTTCTTGCTTGGGGTATTAGGGGCAACCCCTAACGAGTGTACCGTTTTGGACATTCCTGTCCATAAATGGTCTGCTCGCTAAGATTATGCAGACACTCAGGGTTGCCCCATAGATTGACTCTTATCTCTCCATATCCTTTGAGACAGGCTTATACGGCTTTGCTTCAATACCGTCCAAAGACTTGTAAAATCTCTCCGGGTATTTGAACTTTTCCTCGTACTTACGAGCCAGTTCTTTCGGCATACTGAGAAACTTTTCCGACTCAATCGGTGCGTATGCAATGAAGAACTTGCCGGCAATAATGTCGAGCATTTCACGGTTGCTGTCGTCTTTCACATAACATTTTTCAATCTTCCAACCGTCCTTGCCGCCGTGTTCATCAGCCATATATGCTTCCAGTCGCACACATTTATCCGAGCCGTCAAGGGAAGAAGCATAGATAGAATATCCGCCCATACCCTCAATGAAAGCCTTGTTGTTACTGCTGACAACATAGGTTCTTTGTTCCTCTGTGTAAGGCTTGTCAAAGCTGTCAGCCGTAAAAACAATATATCCGGTCGTGTGGTTTCTTTCTTTTTCTGCCTGCCGGAAATGAGCTTTCAACTGCGGATAACTCATCTCAACATTCTCAGGCTCGGAATAAACCGCCCTGTTCAGCGGCATACCGTTCATCTTTCCTTCCTCGTTGCAGATGATGGCAACCTCGTCCTCAAAGGGCATATATTCTTCAATATCTCCCTCCACAAGAGACTGCATTGCTTCCAGCGTATCCTCTATTTCAATGAGCTTCGGATACCTGCCCGGCTCAACAAGAATGACGGAAATCTTCTCCGGTGCTTCGACCTTTTCAAAGGTGTCCTCGTGAATATTCAAAGCGAGAGAGCTTCCGTTTTCCCAACTCATATGAATCTGTCCGGCGTCGTCAACGAACTTAACCGTTCCTTTCAGACCGTAGGGCATTTGACTTTCGCCAGCCATTTCAGTGAGTACAATCTGCGTACCCTCCGGGTACATTTCTCTGATTTCTTTTAGTTTCATCGTGCAAAACTCCTTTCGGTTTTATCTTTTATCCCTAAGCGTTTACAAAGAAAGTCGTTGACATCTTTCCCGTATTGGGGAGGGTCGTCAACGACTTCATACTTATCTGAAAGAATCGTCTGCAACGCTTTGGTAGCTTTTCTTCCGGCAATATCATTGTCCAAATGAAGAACAATTCGCCTGATTGTTTTGTCCTTTTCAAGCAGCCTGCCGAGTGTAACAGGCACTTTCGAGTCCTCAATTTTCTGCTTTGGGGAATACACTCCCGCAAGAGAAACAAGGTTAAACTGTCGCCAGTCTTTGCCCTCCAGCTTCATCAAAGTTGCATAGGAAAGCAGGTCAATGGCACACTCAAAAAGATGAACCTCTCCGGTGTTTTCGGCAGTCAGGCGGAAAGAATATTGCTTTTTGCTTCCGGTGCAGTCGCCCATAATCCTTGATTGATTTGTTGCTCTGTA